>NZ_JBBXMY010000013.1:0-133459 GCF_038442315.1 Methylobacterium litchii
TACAACTTTGGCCGCCGCCTCAAGATCCTGCGTGGCCTCACGCCCTACGAGGCTATCTGCAAAGCATGGTCCGCCGAGCCCGAACGCTTCAGGTCAAACCCGCTCCACCAAATGCCGGGACCAAACACCTACCTCTACGGTAAGAGCCACATGCACCAGCTCGGCCTGAAGGTGGCCCGCGCCTGCGATCGCGAGGATCTGATGCGCGTGGCCGGGGAGATCGGCGCCGTGATCCACGGGCAGGCTCATCTCAAGCCGGCCAAGCCCTCCGTCGACGCGGCGGCGGCGCTCACCAAGCACAAGCCCCTGCCGGGCCAGAAGAAGGTGAGCCTCGCGGGGGCGGCCAAGGGGGCGCCGAAGCCGGTGATCAGCCTCGGCGGTTCGGCCAAGATCCGCAACTTCGACTGACCGCCTTCCCCAGACCGAACGGGCACGCGCGTTGCGTGCCCGCCGCGCCTCGTTCACAAAGCGCCCGATGAATACCGACCACGACAAGATCCTGATCGTCGATTTCGGCTCTCAGGTGACGCAGCTCATCGCCCGACGGGTGCGGGAGGAGGGCGTCTATTGCGAGATCGTGCCCTTCACCAAGGCCGAGGCCGCCTTCCGCGAGCAGAAGCCGAAGGGCGTGATCCTCTCCGGCGGTCCCGAATCGGTGACGGTCGAGGCCAGCCCCCGCGCGCCGCAACTGGTGTTCGATTCGGGCGTGCCGGTCTTCGGCATCTGCTACGGGCAGCAGACGATGGCGGCCCAGCTCGGCGGCGCCGTCGAGGGTGGCCACCACGCGGAATTCGGCCGGGCCGAGATCGAGGTGCTGGCCGCGTGCCCGCTGTTCAACGGCGTGTGGCACAAGGGCGAGAAGTACCCGGTCTGGATGAGCCACGGCGACCGGGTGACGAAGCTGCCCGACGGCTTCACCACCGTGGCTATCTCGAAGAACGCCCCCTTCGCGGCGGTGGCCGACGAGGCACGGAACTACTACGCGGTGCAGTTCCACCCGGAGGTGGCGCACACGCCCCACGGCGCCCTGCTGATCCGCAACTTCGTGCGCGACATCGCCGGCTGCTCCGGCGACTGGACGATGGGCGCCTACCGCGAGGAGGCCATCGCCAAGATCCGCGAGCAGGTCGGCGCCGAGAAGGTGATCTGCGGCCTGTCGGGCGGCGTCGATTCGGCCGTCGCGGCGGTGCTGATCCACGAGGCCATCGGCGACCAGCTCACCTGCGTGTTCGTGGACCACGGGCTGCTGCGCCTCGGCGAGGCCGAGCAGGTCGTGGCCCTGTTCCGCGACCACTACAACATCCCCCTCGTCCACGTGGAGGCGAGCGGCATGTTCCTCTCGGCGCTGGAGGGGGTCTCGGACCCGGAGGTCAAGCGCAAGACCATCGGCCGCCTGTTCATCGACGTGTTCGAGGCGGAATCGAAGAAGATCGGCGGGGCGAAGTTCCTGGCGCAGGGCACGCTCTACCCGGACGTGATCGAGAGCGTGTCCTTCACGGGCGGCCCCTCGGTGACGATCAAGAGCCACCACAATGTCGGCGGCCTGCCCGAGCGCATGGACATGAAGCTCGTGGAGCCCCTGCGCGAGCTGTTCAAGGACGAGGTGCGGGTGCTGGGCAAGGAGCTCGGCCTGCCGGAGGCCTTCGTCGGCCGCCATCCGTTCCCCGGCCCCGGCCTCGCGATCCGCTGCCCCGGCACGATCACGGGGGAGAAGCTGGACGCCCTGCGCAAGGCCGATGCGATCTACCTCGACGAGATCCGCCAAGCGGGCCTCTACGACACGATCTGGCAGGCCTTCGCGGTGATCCTGCCGGTGAAGACGGTGGGCGTGATGGGCGACGGCCGCACCTACGACCACGTCTGCGCGCTCCGCGCGGTGACGTCGGTGGACGGCATGACGGCCGATTTCTACCCCTTCGACATGGCCTTCCTCGGTCGCGTGGCAACGCGGATCATCAACGAGGTGAAGGGCATCAACCGCGTGACCTACGACATCACCTCGAAGCCCCCCGGCACCATCGAGTGGGAGTGAGTAAGGGCCAGCTCAGCTGGTCGGCTTCATCGGATTGAAGATCGCGACGCCGTCGAAATCCCTCTCGTTCTCCGTGACGACCACGCAGCCATTCGCCTGAGCGACGGCGGCGATGATGGTATCGAGGACACTGCGGGGGCGCCCGCGCGCCTTTCCCTCGGCCATCAGTTCGGCCCAGACGAGGGCTGCCTTTTCATCGAAGGGCAGTACTCGACCCGCGAACAGCGCCTGTGGCCCTTCCGGCCCGGCAAACCACATCGCGAGGTCGTTGCGCCGCTTGCCGGCCGGAAGGTCGAGAATACCCCGGCGAATTTCCGCCAGGGTCAGCGTCGCAATGGCCAGATCCTGATCGGCCTGCCGCCCCATCCACTCCAGCAACGCGTCCGATGGGCGGGGCTTGATGGCGTTGCTAACGATGTTCGTGTCGAGCAGGAAGCGCATCAGAGTTCGATGACACGCCCATCCTCGCGGGGACGCTCGAGATCGAGGTTGGCCCCGACCAGAGGCGACCGGCGCAACGCGGCAAGGATGCCTCCTGTGCGAGGGGGCTCGCCGGCCATCGCACGGCCGACGGAGGCGCGCAGTTCCGTGGCCTCAGGCGTGTCCTTCGCCAGCGTGCGGGCGATGGACCGGATCAGGTCACGATCAGCCTCGCGGCCGAGCACCTCGAAGCGCGCCAAGCCGCGCTCGCCGAGACGAGACCGATAAGTTTGCGTAGCGCGTTGGCGAGCCTTGCTGATGGGTGCCTCCCGTATCACCGGGAATATAACCGCAGTCGATTCCGGTCACAATGTGGAGCGCAGCGTCACCCCCCGCACAAAGCCGGCGCCAGGGCCTGGATCGCCGGCCTGAACTTGGCCAGATGCAGCCCGTCGCGCAGGGCGCCGGGCTTGGCGTAGCCGGTCGCGCCATCGCGGAGATCCGCGAACGGGTCGGTGAAGGTGCAGCCCAGCCGGCCGCACAGGGCCTTCAGCCTGTCCGAATAATCGCCCACCGCTCCCGCATCCACGAAGGCGGCGATCTCGCGCCCCACCGGGGGGAGGGCGGTGACGACCACGCGATCCGTCACCCCCTGCAGCCCGCGCACGATCCGCTCGGCCGAGGCCTCGAAGCGAGAGGCCGCATCGACGCCGCGCGGGCGGTTCTTCAGGAGGAGGTCGTTGGTGCCGATAGTCAGCGAGGCCGCTGTCGGCCGCACCGGGAAGCGCAAGGTCGCGAGGTAATCGGCATAGGCCGAGGAGGTCGCCCCGCTCACCCCGCCATTGACCAGAGCGCGGCCGCAGGGCCGCTGGTCGCCGGGTTGCAGCTCCGTCTGCGAATCGCCCGCGAGGAAATCGTACGCCGCCGGCGCCTCGTCCAGGGCGACCTGCACGGCGACGAGGCGCATCCCCGCATAGGCCCGCGCGTCGGCGGGGGCTTTTCGCGAGGACCAGCCGGCGATGGCGCCCGCCGCGAAGATCAGCAGCGCGGCGATGGCCGGTGCGAGGAAACGCTTCATCGGCCGGCGCCCGCGCGGTCCACCTGCGCCTCGGGCCGGGCGTCGGTGGAAGCGTAATAGGGTTTGATGTCGAGGAGCGCCGTGCCGTCGAGGCAATCGAGGCCGCGCACACGTAAGCTGTCGCCCTCACGACCCAGGAGTTCCACCACCGACAGGGCGATGGGGTTCGGCCGGGCGGGGGAGCGCAGCGAGAAGGTGCCGCGCGGCCCGTCCGCATGGCGCGGCTGCTGCACGAGGAGTCCCCGCGTCGCCCGGTCCATCCAGTAGAGCAGGATCAGGTGCGTGCAGCCGGTGACGTGGCTCAACCCCGCCGCGTAGGCCGGATCCACTTCGACGGTGCAGATTTCCTGCGTCTGCAACCCGTTCTTCGGGCAGTCGGCGCGCTCCGTCCACGGCGTGCGCAGGCGGCCGATGAAGTGCAGACCGGCGTCGAAGGACGCCGGCAGGTCGGCCATCACCTCGCCGGGGCGCACCCCGAAAGCGTCATCATCCATCGCCCGTCCCCTTACCGCGCGCGGTGTCGGGCAAGGGACGGCGCGGCGCAAGGGCCGTCTCGCGCGAGCCGCCCGCGCGGTGTAAGGCCGAAGGCCGGAGGACACATGATCGAACGCGAATTGCGGCCGATGCAGGCCGTCCCGGATGCCGCTTCGGCGGTGGCGCAACTCGTCACCCTGTACGAAGGCGCGACATCCGCCCTGTGGGAGGCCCTGGAACGCTACCTCGGCGGCGGCGCCCCGCCCGATGCCTCGGAGCGGCTGGCCTTCCGCTATCCCGAACTGCGCGTGACCTACCAGCCGAACGGGCCGCTGCCGCGCCTGCGCCGGGCGACGGCCAAGCTCCAGGCGGGTGGCACCTATTCCACGACGATCACCCACCCGGCCTTCTTCCGCGATTACCTGCTGCGGCAGTTGGAACCGTTGGTGGCGGATTACGGCGTTTCCCTCGAAGTGGGTGTGAGCGCGCAGGAAATCCCGTACCCCTACGTGCTCGAAGCGGGGCTCGACCCCAGCGCGCGGCAGGTCGAGGCGGCCGAACTCGCCACCTACTTCCCCGTGCCGCTCCTCTCCGTGGTGGGCGACGAGATCGCGGACGGCACCTTCGACATGGTCGAGGGCGAGCCGAGGCCGCTCGCCCTGTTCGACGGGGTGCGGGTCGATTACTCGCTGCGCCGCCTCGTCCACTACACGGGCTGCGATTGGCGCGAGGTCCAGCCCTGGATCCTGCTCACCAACTACCACCGCTACGTCGATCAGTTCGTGCGGCACGGGCTCGAACGGCTGGCCTCCGGCGAGGAGGGGTTCGAGCGGCTGGTCCTGCCCGGCGGCATCGTGGTGAATCGCGGCGAGGCCGAGGGCGCCGATCCGGCGGCCCTGCTCGCCGCCTCGCCCTGGCACCGCCACCAGATGCCAGCCTACCACCTCGTCGCCCGCGCCCCCGATGGATCGATGCAGGGCACGACCCTGGTGAATATCGGCGTCGGCCCCTCCAACGCGAAGACGATCACCGACCATCTCGCGGTGCTGCGGCCGGATTGCTGGCTGATGGTCGGCCATTGCGGCGGCCTGCGCCAATCGCAGACCATCGGCGATTACGTGCTGGCCCACGCCTATTTCCGGCGGGACCGCATCCTCGACGAACTCGTGCCGCCGGACGTGCCGGTGCCGGCGCTCGCCGAAGTGCAACTCGCCCTGCAATCGGCCGCCGCCCAGGTGACGGGGGAGCACGACGACGCCCTGAAGCAGCGCCTGCGCACCGGCACCGTCGTCACCTACGATGACCGCAACTGGGAGTTGCGTTTCACCCAGGAGCGGAAGCGCATCAACCAGTCGCGGGCCATCGCGGTGGACATGGAGAGCGGCACGGTGGCGGCGCAGGGCTACCGCCTGCGGGTGCCCTATGGGGCGCTGCTCTGCGTGTCCGACAAGCCGCTGCACGGGGAGATCAAGCTGCCGGGTGCTGCGAACGCCTTCTACGACCGGGCGGTCTCGGAGCACCTGAAGGTGGGCCTCGCCGCCCTCGACGGGCTCCGCGCCGACCGGGCGGGGCTGCATTCGCGCAAGCTCAGGAGCTTCGACGAGCCGCCGTTCCGGTAGCCTACAGATCGACCGCCATCGACAGGAGGTAGGTGCGCGGCGCCGCCTGGAAGAACGTCCCGTACGAGGCGACGCCCGTCCAGTATTTCGCGCCGGCCACGTTGACGATTGTGGCGCGGAACACCGTGCGGCGCCCGCCGATCAGGGTCGCATACCGGGCGCCGGCATCCACCCGTGTCCAATCCGGCACCGCCTGCCGGTTGGCGGCGTCGAGATATTGGCGGCCGGTATGCACCACCGCTCCGTCGAGGGTGAGACCCGGCACGAAGGGGATGTCCCATTCCCCGCCGAGGTTCAACTGGAGGCCGGGCACGCCAATGGGCGTATGGCCGACATTCGCGGCGGTGACAGTGCGGGTGAGGGTGCCGTCGAGGAGCGTCACCCCGCCGAGCGCCCGGATGCCCGGCGCGACCTCGCCGTAGACGCCGAATTCCAGCCCCTCGATCCGCTGCTCGCCGGTCTGTGCGTAGATGCGGCCGGTGCCGAGTTCGCCGTTCGGCTTGTCGATGCGGAACGCGGCGAGGGTGGTGGAGACGGCGCCCCAATCGACCTTCACGCCCACTTCGACCTGATGCGCGACGTAGGGCGCCAGCACCGCGCCAGAATTGGCGGCGGTGGCGGGGGCCACGTCACCCCGGCTCAGTCCCTCGATGTAGTTGCCGTAGACCGAGACGGCGTCCGACGGCCGCACCACGAGGCCGACCAGGGGGGTCGTGGCGCTCCTGTCGTAGGTCGTGAGCAGCGTGCCGGCATTCACCGCGTAGTTGTGCGCCACGACGCCCTGGCGGCGCACGCCCCACGTCAGCAGCACATGCTCGTCCAGCACGGACATCGTATCGGCGACGGATACGCCCGTCAGCGTGCTGTCGGAAAGGCGCGGGCGAGCCTGGCTCACCGCCACGCCGATGGGCGGGACGAGGACGGGGGCATAGATGTTCGAGCGGTAGCTGCGCCCGGCCGGCGAGAGGTAGCGGCCGATCTCCTCGTGGTAGCTGGACGCCTGGACCGCGAAGGCATGGCGGATGAACCCGGTCTCGAAGGTGGCGCGCAGGCCGCCATCGGCGGTGAGGCGGTCGCTGTCGAGACCGTAGAATTGCGGGACCGTCACCGTATCGCCCCGCAGGTTGGTGATGGTCGGCGCGGAGGCGAAGATGCGCGAAACCTCCGTCTGCGATCCGCCGACATCGGCGAACAGGGTGATCCTGTCGGTCAGGTCGTATTCGGCGCGCAGGAGGCCGCCGCGATCATCGACGGTCGAGGTTTCCCAGGGCTGGGTCACATTGCGGCGTCCGTCCGGGGCTCTCGGCACGCGGACACCGGCCGGCAGCAGGAACGGCCGAAGCGGCGCCTGGAAACGGTCGGTCTGCGCGAGCAGGTAGAGCCACGCCCGGAATCGCTCGCCCTGGTAGTCCAGCGCCAGCGCCCCGACGCCGCTCGTCTCCGATTGCCGGTCGACCGGCGTGTCGCCGCCATGGGCGCTGCCGACGAAACGCACACCCCATTCGCGGTTCGTGCCACCCCGCCGCGCCACATCGAGCTGCCCGCCGCCATGGACGCGGGAGCCGTAATCGAGGGTCAGGCGGGTCAGGTCTTCACCCGCGCGCTTGGGCACCACGTTGACGGTGCCGCCGACGCCACCGTTCGGTGCGATGCCGGACAGGGCCGCGGAGGGACCTTTCAGCACCTCGATCCGCTCGGCATAGTCGGCGAAGACGCGGAAGCTCGGGGCAATGCCGTAAAGTCCGTCGAAGGCGGTCTCGCCGCTGAGTCCCTCGCTGGCGGGCAAGCCGCGAATGTAGAGCGAATCGAACGGCGCCCCGGTCGTTTGCGTGGCGCGGACCGAGGGGTCGAGGGCCAACGCCTCCGACACCGTCGAGGCCTGCCGGTCGCGCACGAACGTGTCGGTGTAGCTGGAGACGCTGAACGGCGACTTGGCCGTCTCGGTATTGCCGAGGAGCCCGAGCCGGCCGCCCCGCGCCACCTGTCCGCCGGCATAGGCCGGCACGACGCCCCGTGGCCCTGCCACGCCCTCGACGGTGAGGGTGTCGAGCATCACCTCGGCGGCCGGCGGCGGCGTGTCCCGCGCCCTGGCTGGTGATGTCGTGGCAGAGACGACGATCATGCAGAACAGAATCGAGCGTCGGTGCTCGCGGTGAAGTATTGAAACCATCGAAGTCGCGGTCTCGGCGCTGCCCACGCGCTGGGTCGGTTGGCGCGGCGTAATGACGCAGATTCGACGCGCGTATTCAACATGAAACAAGCGCGAACGACGATTTATCTTTTAGAACATTTACAATTAAATGGCCTTAAAACTTTTGGTTGTGCGCACGATAGACTTGTTTTTATTTGAATCAATCGATGATTGTGAAATTGCCTCACCCTTCGCTTCGCACGAAGGCTGGATGCACGGACGACGCATTGCGATCGGTTGGGAACCGGGCAGGATCGCGGCCAATCGGGATTGGGGAGGACGGCTGCTTTGACCGGACAGGGTGCGTTGCTCGGCACGGCCCTCCTGCTCGTCCTGTGCATGGGCCTCTGGGCGACGGCGCTGCTGCCGGAGATCGTCACCGCCTTGGCCTTCTTCGGGCTGGCGATGCTGTTCAAGCTCGCCCCGGCCGAGACGATCTTCTCCGGCTTCGCCTCGCAGGCCTTCTGGCTCGTCCTGTCGGGGATGATCGTCGGGCAGGGCATGACCCGCACCGGCCTCGGCGCGCGGATGGCGCGGGTGCTCGCCCAGCGCCTGTCGGGCTCCTACACGCTGTTCATTGCCGGGCTCGTGGGGCTGAGCTTCCTGCTCGCCCTGGTGATGCCCTCGAATCTCGGCCGCATCGCCCTGATGATCCCCGTTACCCTGGCGCTCTGCGACGCCTTCGGTCTCGCGGCCGGGCGGCCGGGGCGGGACGGCGCCGTGCTCGCGGTGGGCGTGGCGACCCCGGTCCTCTCGGCGGCGATCCTGCCCGCCAACGTGCCGAACCTCGTGATGGCGGGCTCGGCCGAGCGGCTGCTCGGCGTGCACTTCTCCTACCTGTCGTATTTCCTGCTGCACGCCCCCGTGCTGGCCTTCGTGAAGGGCGTGATGCTGGTGGGGCTCGTCGTCCGCCTGTTCCCCGACCGGGTCTCGGCGGCGACGCGGGACATGCCCGCCCTGCCGCCGCTGTCGGGGCCGGAGCGCCGGCTCGCGGCGATCCTCGTCGGCACCCTCGCCCTCTGGATGACGGACAGCCTCCACGGCCTGCCGCCCGCCTGGGTCGGGCTGATGGCGGCGGTTTTGTGCCTCCTGCCGAAGGTCGGCGTGATGTCGGCGGATGCGTTCGGGCAGGTGAGCCTGCGGACCTGCTTCTACATCGCCGCCCTGCTTGGCCTCGTCGCCCTGGTGAACGCCACCGGCCTGGGGGAGCGGCTGGGCCATGCGCTCCTCGCGGTGGCGCCGCTCGAGCCCGGTGCCACGGCGCAGAACTTCGCGGTGCTCACGGGAATCAGCACGGCGATCACCCTGCTCGTCACCGCCAACGGGGCGCCTGCGCTCTACACCGCCCTGGCGCCGGAAATGGCCCAGGCGAGCGGCCTGCCGGCGCTCGCCGTCGTCTCGATCCAGGTGATCGGCTACTCGACCCTGTTCTTCCCCTATCAGGCGCCGCCCATCGTCTTCGCCAGCGAACTCGGGCGGGTGCCGCTCGCGCGGGCGGCCCGCCTCACCGTGCCCTTCGGCCTCGTCTCGCTCTTCGTGGCCGCGCCCCTCGATTACGGATGGTGGCGGCTCCTCGGATGGCTGAAATGACAGATTAGTCGATGTGTCAGTGGGTTGGGTGCATTGCGCCGCACCATGCCGCCTTGCGGCTTTCCCGCCCAGACACTACCGCTTCCACCTTAGAGACGGTCCAGTTCGAAACCGCGAGGTTCCCCCGCCGATGGCCCCAACAGCCCGCCCGACAGTGGCCCAGCCGCTCTCGCCGCACCTCCAGATCTACCGCTGGACGTGGACCATGGCGATGTCGGTGTTCCACCGCATCACCGGCACCGCGCTCTACGGCGGCACCGCGCTGGTCGCCATCTGGCTCGTGGCCCTGGCCTCCGGCCCGGCGGCCTATGGGTGGGTCGCGGGCTTCTTCGGGTCGATCTTCGGCAAGCTGATCCTGTTCGTCTACACCTGGATCCTGCTGCACCACATGCTCGGCGGCATCCGCCACTTCGTGTGGGACGCCGGCATCGGCTTCGACAAGACGCAGCGCCTCAGCCTCGCCCGGATGACGCTCATCGGCTCGACCGCGCTGACCGTCGTGGTCTGGGTCGTCGGCCTCCTGGCCCGCTGAGAGGGACTGACATGGCCAAGGAATCCATCCGCCAGAACACCGCCGTCTCGATCCGCACGCCCCGCGCGCGGGTACGGGGGCTAGGCGTCTCGCATCACGGCGCCGGGCATTGGTGGCTGCAGCGGCTCACCGCCGTCGCGAACGTATTCCTCATGCTGGCCTTCGTGGTCATCATCGCCCGCATGGCCGGGCGGCCCTACCCTGAGGCGATCCGCCTCGTGGGCAGCCCCTTCGTGTCGCTGGTCCTGATCCTGGCGGTGCTGTCGGTGACGATCCACATGAGTCTCGGCATGCAGGTGGTCATCGAGGATTACGTCCACGCCCCCGCGACCAAGATCGCGGCCATCTTCGCCAACAACTTCTACGCGGTCGTCGTGGCCGTGGCCTGCCTCTACGCGATCCTGCGCGTCGGCTTCGGCCAGCCGCCCGTCTGATCCCGCAACCTTCGGAGCCGACCATGGCCGTGAACGGAACGAACGGCGGCAAGCCCGCCTACACCATCCATGATCACGCGTTCGACGTGGTGATCGTCGGCGCCGGCGGCGCGGGCCTTCGCGCGACGGTGGGCTGCTCGGAAGCCGGCCTGCGCACGGCCTGCATCACCAAGGTGTTCCCCACCCGCTCGCACACCGTGGCGGCACAGGGCGGCATTTCGGCCTCGCTCGGCAACATGGGGCCGGACGATTGGCGCTGGCACATGTACGACACCGTGAAGGGGTCGGACTGGCTCGGCGATCAGGACGCCATCGAATACCTCGTGCGCAACGCCCCGGCGGCGGTGTACGAGCTGGAGCATTGGGGCGTGCCCTTCTCCCGCACGGAAGAGGGCAAGATCTACCAGCGTCCGTTCGGCGGCATGACCACCGATTACGGCAAGGGCACCGCCCAGCGCACCTGCGCGGCGGCCGACCGCACCGGCCACGCCATGCTGCACACCCTCTACGGGCAGGCGGTGAAGAACCAGACGGACTTCTTCATCGAGTACTTCGCCCTCGACCTCATCATGGACGAGGAAGGCCGCTGCCGGGGCGTCATCGCCCTCGATCAGGCGACCGGCGAGATCCACCGCTTCCGCGCGCAGCAGACCATCCTGGCGACGGGCGGCTACGGCCGGGCCTACTTCTCGGCGACCTCCGCCCACACCTGCACCGGTGACGGCAACGCCATGGTGCTCCGCGCCGGCCTGCCCCTGCAGGACATGGAGTTCGTGCAGTTCCACCCAACCGG
This sequence comes from Methylobacterium litchii, assembly GCF_038442315.1. Classification (NCBI taxonomy): domain Bacteria; kingdom Pseudomonadati; phylum Pseudomonadota; class Alphaproteobacteria; order Hyphomicrobiales; family Methylobacteriaceae; genus Methylobacterium; species Methylobacterium litchii. The sequence continues at coordinate 11,164 of NZ_JBBXMY010000013.1, forward strand.
CATCTACGGCGCCGGCTGCCTCATCACCGAGGGCTCGCGCGGCGAGGGTGGCTACCTCACCAACTCCGAGGGTGAGCGCTTCATGGAGCGCTACGCCCCGTCGGCGAAGGACCTCGCCTCCCGCGACGTCGTCTCGCGCTCCATGACCATGGAGATCCGCGACGGCCGCGGCGTCGGCAAGAACAAGGACCACATCTACCTGCACCTCGACCACCTCGACCCGAAGATCCTCCACGAGCGCCTGCCGGGCATCTCGGAGAGCGCGAAGATCTTCGCGGGCGTCGACGTGACCAAGGAGCCGATCCCGGTCATCCCGACCGTTCACTACAACATGGGCGGCATCCCCACGAACTATCACGGCGAGGTGCTGACCCTGAAGGACGGCAACCCCGACACGGTGGTGCCGGGCCTGATGGCCATCGGCGAAGCGGCCTGCGTCTCGGTGCACGGGGCGAACCGCCTCGGCTCCAACTCGCTCATCGATCTCGTGGTGTTCGGCCGGGCGGCCGGCAAGCGCTGCGCCGAGATCGTCGAGCCGAACGGCCGGGCGATGGAATTGCCGAAGGGCGCCACGGACAAGGCCTTGGAGCGCCTCGACCGCTTCCGCTACGCCAACGGCAGCACCGCCACGGCGGAACTGCGCGCCGAGATGCAGAAGACCATGCAGAACAACTGCGCCGTCTTCCGCACGGGCGAGGTTCTGGAAGAGGGCCGCGGCCTGATCCACAAGGTCCACGACGCCGCCTCGGACGTGAAGATCACCGACCGCTCGCTGGTCTGGAACACCGACCTCCTGGAGACCCTGGAGTTCGACAACCTGATCGGACAGGCGGTGGTGACGATGGAATCCGCCGCCAACCGCAAGGAATCGCGCGGCGCCCACGCCCGCGAGGACTTCCCGGACCGCGACGACAAGGACTGGATGAAGCACACCCTGGCCTGGATCGGCGACACGGGTGGGGTCACCATCGATTATCGTCCGGTGCACACCTACACGATGTCGAACGAGATCCAGTACATCGAGCCGAAGGCGCGCGTGTACTGAGGCTTTTCCTCGGCTGAACCATCAGGCGGCGGGTCGCTCCGCGATCCGCCGCATCGACCTGCCCTCGCGGAATCGATACTCCCCATGGCCCAGTTCAACCTGCCCAAGAACTCGCAGATCACGCAGGGCAAGTCCTGGCCGGCGCCGGCCGGTGCGAAGAACCTGCAGACCTTCCGGATCTACCGCTGGAACCCGGATGACGGGCAGAACCCGCGCGTCGACACCTATCTGGTCGACCGGGAGGATTGCGGGCCGATGGTGCTCGACGCCCTGCTGTGGATTAAGAACAAGGTCGACTCGACCCTGGTCTTCCGCCGCTCCTGCCGCGAGGGCATCTGCGGTTCCTGCGCCATGAACATCGAGGGGCAGAACGCGCTCGCCTGCACGATGGGCATCGACGAGTGCAAGAGCCCCGACAACGCCCTGCCGATCCTGACCCGCAAGGACAAGGACGGCGCCATCCGCATCTATCCGCTGCCGCACATGCCGGTGCTGAAGGATCTGGTGCCGGATCTCACGAACTTCTACGCGCAGCACGCGGCCATCGAGCCCTGGCTCCAGACCGACACGCCCTCTCCCGAGAAGGAGTGGCGCCAGACGCCGGAGGACCGCGCCCGCCTCGACGGCCTCTACGAGTGCATCCTCTGCGCCTGCTGCTCGACCTCGTGCCCCAGCTACTGGTGGAACGGCGAGAAGTTCTTAGGGCCGGCAGCCCTGCTTCAGGCCTATCGCTGGCTGATCGATTCCCGCGACGAGAACACGGGCGCGCGCCTCGACAACCTGCACGATCCGTTCCGGCTGTACCGCTGCCACACGATCATGAACTGCGCCAACACCTGCCCGAAGAGCCTGAACCCGGCGAAGGCCATCGCCGAGATCAAGAAGATGATGGTCGAGCGCGAGGTCTGATCGCCCGCGCCGACCCCCCCGGCGCCCCTGCGGCGCCGGGGCAACACCGGGGCGAAAAGCCCGTAATTCGCCCCCCGACGCCCGAACGAGCCGGACCCCGCCTTGTGGCGAGCGCATTTCCCGCCGAGGCAGGCACGGGGCGCATGTCGGCGCCCGTCCGAGCCACCAGCCCGAGCCAAGTGGGACCGATGCCGCGCCCGAGCCCCTCGTTGATCGCCGTCCTTTGCCTCAGCGCCGGCCTCGGCGCCTGCGCGTCGGACCGTTTCGAGGGACCGAAGACCCGCGCCCCCGGACCCCGTGCCGAGTTCGAGGCGCCCGTGGCGGCGATCCCCTCCGGCACCGTCACCGCCGCTCCCCTCGCGCCCCCGCCGGGCGCCTCGGCGAGCCCGGATGCCCCGCCCCCGCCCCCGCCCCCCGGTCCCGTCGCCGGCCTGAACCCGAGCGCACCTGCCGTCGTCGCGGAGCCGGTGACGCCGCCCCCGCCGCCGCCGCCGGTCACGACCACCGGCCGCGCCGCCGTGGTGGGCGGGTGGGATGCCCGTGACGCCACGGGCGCCAGCTGCCGCGTGACCCTGTCGAGCACGCCCTCCCTCGACCTCTACAAGGCCTCGACCTCCGGCTGTTCGAACAAGGAACTCGGCCGGGTCTCGGCCTGGGATTACCGCGACGGCGAGGTCTACCTCTACCAGCCGGGCGGCAGCGTCGCGGCGCGCCTGCGCCAGGGCGGTGCGGGGCTCGACGGCGCGCTCACCAAGTCCGGCGCGTCCCTCGCCCTCAACCGCTAGTCGGCTGCCGTGGAGTCGCGGTCGCTTGGCCTGCGGCTCCCGGCCCTTACATGACGGGTCCTGCCGGAGAACCCGTCGTACAGCATGTTCCTCGATTGGCTCGAACGCCGGATCGACCCCTTCGCATCCTTTGATGAGACGCGGATGCCCCCGAAGTCGGTCACCGGCTTCGCGTGGTTCTACCTGCGCCCGATCCGGGGGGCGCTGGCGGCGCTCTTCGCCATCGCGGTGATCGCGGGCACGGTGGAGGCGTCCCTCTACCTCGTCATGCGCTGGTTCATCGACATGCTCGGCTCGGCCGACCGGGCCACGGTCCTGTCGGATCATGCGACGGGCATCGCGATCTCCCTCGCCCTCGTCGCACTGGTGCGGCCGGTCTCGATCTGGGCGCACGAGGCCCTGTCGAACCAGCTCGTGGTGCCGCAATCCACCAACCAGATCCGCTGGCGGGCGCATCTCTACACCCTCGGGCACTCGCTCTCGTACTTCCAGGCCGACTTCGCCGGGCGGCTTGCGAACCGCGTGGTGCAGGTCGGCCCGGCGGTGCGCGAACTCGCGGTCGTGTTCATCGACACGCTCCTCTACGTCGCGATCTATGCCGTGACGGCGGTGGGGCTGTTCGGCTCGATCTCCCCCTGGCTCGCCCTGCCGGTGGTGCTCTGGATCCTCGCCTATGCCGCGCTCACGCGGTGGTTCGTGCCCCGGGCGCGGGCGCGCTCGCACGCCACCGCCGACACCCGCTCGGTGCTGATCGGCCGCGTGGTGGACAGCTACACCAACATCCTCACCGTGAAGCTCTTCGCCCGTGACCGGGAGGAGCGCGCGGCGGTGCGCGACGCGGTGCAGACCCACACCGACGCCTACCTGCACCAGTTCCGCCTCGTGACGGCGACGACGACCCTGCTCGGCATCCTCAACAGCGCGCTGCTGATCGCCACCGGCTGGGCCTGCCTCGCCCTGTGGCGGCAGGGCGGCATGACGACCGGCGAGGCCTCGGCCGGGCTCGCCCTGGTGCTGCGCCTCATCGCCATGTCCGGCTGGGTGATGCAGACCGTGCGCGGCGTGTTCGAGAATGTCGGCGTCATCCAAGAGAGCATGCAGACGATCAGCCGTCCGCACGGCCTCGTCGATGCCCCCGGCGCGCGGGAGCTCGCGGTGACGGGTGGCGAGATCCGCTACGAGCAGGTCGGCTTCCATTACGGGCGGGGCGATGCCTCGATCATCGAGGATTTCTCCCTCACGATCCGGGCCGGCGAGCGCGTCGGGCTGGTGGGGGTGAGCGGCGCGGGCAAGTCGACCCTCGCGACGCTGCTGCTGCGCCTCTACGACGTGGAGAGCGGGCGCATCCTTATCGACGGGCAGGACATCGCGGGGGTCACGCAATTGTCCCTGCGCGAGGCGGTGGCGATGGTCAGCCAGGACACGTCCCTGCTGCACCGCTCCATCCGGGACAACATCGCCTACGGGCGCCCGAGCGCGACCGACGCGGAGGTGGATCAGGCCGCCCGGCTCGCCCATGCGGACGGGTTCATCGCCGACCTCGTGGACCACAAGGGCCGGCGGGGCTACGAGGCCCATGTGGGCGAGCGGGGGGTGAAGCTCTCGGGCGGGCAGCGCCAGCGCATCGCCATTGCCCGCGTGATCCTGAAGGACGCGCCGATCCTCATCCTCGACGAGGCGACCTCGGCGCTGGACAGCCAGGTCGAGGCGGCGATCCAGGATTCCCTCGACACGCTGATGGCCGGCAAGACCGTGCTCGCCATCGCCCACCGGCTCTCGACCATCGCGGCGATGGACCGCCTCGTGGTGATCGAGGCGGGCCGGATCGTGGAGGAGGGGACGCACGCCCAGCTCGTGGCGCGGGGCGGGGTCTATGCCGGACTCTGGGCCCGGCAATCGGGCGGGTTCCTGCCCGACCGGACGGCGCCCTTCGAGGACGCCGCCGAGTAGGGTCTCAGGCCGCCCGCACGCCGTGGAGGAAGCCTTCCACCTCGGCGCGCAGGGCCTCTGCCTGACGCGCCAGCTCCTCGGACGCCGCGAAGACCTGCCCCGCCGCCGCGCCCGTGCCGGAGACGGCGTTCGAGACCACGGCGATGCTGGAGCCGACCTCGGAGGTGCCCTGCGAGGCTTGGCTGACCGCCGAGACGATCTCGCGGGTCGCCGCGCCCTGCTGGTCCACCGCAGTGGCGATGGCCGAAGCCGCACGGTTGATGTCGTGGATCGTCCCCACGATGCCGCCGATCCCCGTGACCGCCTTCGCGGTGGTGGCCTGGATGCCGGCGATCTGCGCCGAGATCTCGTCGGTGGCGCGGCTCGTCTGCGCGGCGAGCGCCTTCACCTCGGAGGCCACGACGGCGAAGCCACGCCCCGCCTCGCCGGCCCGCGCCGCCTCGATGGTGGCGTTGAGGGCGAGCAGGTTCGTCTGCGCGGCGATGCCGGCGATGAGCGCGACGATCTCGTCGATGCGGCCCACCATCTCCTTCAGTTCGCTCACCGTGGCGGCGGAGGCCTGCGTCTCCTGAACCGCCGCGGTAGACTGGGAGAGGGAATGATCCACCTGCCGGGCGATCTCCTGCACCGACGCGCCGAGCTCCTCGGCGGCGCCGGCCACGGAGGTGACGTTCGAGCCCGCCTGATGCGCCGCGACGGCGACGGCTTCCGCCCGCGCCGAGGTGTCGTCGGCGGTCTGCGACAGGTGCTGGGCGGTGGCCTGCAACTCGGTGGCGGCGGAGGAGACGATGCCGACGATGGAGCCGACGCTGCCCTCGAAGCCGTGGATGAGCGCGCTCATCCGCTCGGCCTGGCGCATCTTCTCCAGGGTGTCGGCCTCCTTCTCGGCCGTCATGGTGCGCTGGCTGACCAGCCCATCGCGGAAATAGGCGACCGAGCGGGCCATGTCGCCGATGGCGTCGCCCCGGTCCAGGGAGGGCACTTCGCGGTCGAGGCGGCCGGCGGCGATCTCGCCCATCGCGTCGTTCAGTTGCGCCACCGGGGTGCCGATATGGCGGGACAGGGCGTAGGCGGCGGCCATCGCGGCGGCGGCGACGGCCAGCAGGACCGCGCCGAGGGTGTAGATCGCGCGGTCGCGGGCGGCGAGGAGGTCGGTGACGTCGAGGGCGACCTCCAGCGTGCCGATGGCCTTGCCGGAATAGTTGCGCAGCGGCGCGGCCAGCACCGCGACGGGGCGACCGGCGATCTCGCCCATGTGCGGCGCGATCGGCCCGCCCATCGCCTCGCGCTGTGCGTCCTGCGGCAGCAGCGACTTCTGCGCGAAGGTGGCGCCCAGCGTCTGCACGCCGTTTTCGCCCACGAGATGCATCGCGAGATCGACCCCGACCCGGCGCTTCAGGGCGGCGAGGAAGTCGGGCCCGAGGGCCGCGCCCACGTCGGCGACGCCCACGAACCGGCCCTCGACCGTCATCGGCACCACGGCGAAGATGCTGACGCTGTCGCGGCCGGGCTCGATGCCGGTCTGCGTGCCGCGCGCCTGGATCACGTCCCGCACCATGGCGCGGCGGGCGAGCACCTCGTCGCCGAACTTGTCCGGCGCGTGCGAGCGGGCGAAGGCCTTCCCGTCCGCCCCGTGCAGGGTGACGAGGCCGAGATCGAGCTTCTTCATCTCGGGATAAAGCGGGGCGAGGCGGGCGAGGGCGTCGGCGCGGTCGCCCCGGGCGAAGGCATCGGCCACGCCCCCGGTCGTTGGCGATGGCGAAGGCGGCGGTGAGCGCCCGCTGGCCCTGCTCGGCCATGGCCTCCGAGACGGCGTTGTAGCGCCGCAGGAGACTCGCGCCGATGGCGCTGTCGCTCGCCGAGACCTGGGCACGGTAGCTGACTACGCCGACCACCGCCGCAGAGCCGAGAGACAGGCCCAGCATCGCAATCGTCAGCTTCGCGCCAATGGATTTCAGTCCACTCTTCAACAACGACACGCGACTTCCCCAAGCACAACTTGCACGGAATTTTGAATTATCATGCCGTGGCCTAATTAACGCGCGGCTAACGTTTAGGACAGTCGCGTGTTTCTTGATATTGCTGGACGTTCGTCTTCGCAGGGCGGCCCGGCCGCGCCGCCCTTGTCACACTTTGCGCACTTCCTCGCGGGTTTGGCTTGGCCATTGGTCCGGGGCGCTTGACTTGAGGCGACGGCCGGTCGCATTGCACAGTTTAGAACCATAATGCTGTGGTCCCGGCGGCCGCCTTCCGGCGGAACCGACCCGTGACACACGACCTCGGAGTGCTGAGCCCTTGGCGAACACAACCGCCGCTCCCGCCGATGCGTCCCACGACGGCAGCCGTCGTGATTTCCTGTTCCTCGCGACGGGGGCGGGCCTCGCCGTCGGCGCCGCTGCCGTCGCGTGGCCCTTCGTCTCCTCCATGGCGCCCGATGCCGACGTGATCGCGGCCGGTGCCCCCATCGAGGTGGACCTGACGCCGATCCAGGACGGGCAGATCGTCAACGTCTTCTGGCGGGGCAAGCTGATCTTCGTGCGCAAGCTGACCTCGAAGGAGGTCACGGACATGAAGGGCGTGCCGCTCTCGGCCATGATCGAGCCCGCCGCCTTCGATTCGCGGGTGAAGAACGGCCACGACCAGTGGCTGGTGGTCTACGGCAATTGCACGCACCTGGGCTGCGTGCCGATCGGCCACCAGGGTAACTTCGAGGGCTGGGCCTGCCCGTGCCACGGCTCCCAGTTCGACGCCGTGGGCCGCGTCCGCCGCGGGCCCGCGCCGATCAATCTTCCCATTCCGCCCTACGCCTTCCAGACGGACACCAAGATCCGCATCGGCGAACAGGGCGGGAAGGGCGAGGCCTGAGGACAGAGGCAGACATGAGCGGTACCGCCAGCACCTACGTCCCGAAGAGCCGCGTCGCCAAATGGTTTGAATCGCGGCTGCCGATCGTCGGCCTCGTCCACTCGTCGTTCATCGCGTATCCGGTGCCCCGGAACCTGAACTACTTCTGGACCTTCGGCGCCATCCTCGCCGCCTTCCTCGGCATCCAGATCATCACCGGCGTGTGGCTGGCGATGCATTACGAGCCGTCCGCGACCGGAGCCTTCAACTCCGTCGAGAAGATCATGCGCGACGTGAACTACGGCTGGCTGCTGCGCTACGCGCACGCCAACGGCGCGTCGATGTTCTTCGTGGCGGTCTACGTCCACATGTTCCGGGCGCTCTATTACGGGTCGTACAAGGCCCCGCGTGAGGTGCTCTACATCCTCGGCGTCATCATCTACCTGCTGATGATGGCCACGGCCTTCCTCGGCTACACCCTGCCGTGGGGCCAGATGAGCTTCTGGGGCGCCACCGTCATCACCAACATCCTGGCGGCGATCCCGGTGGTCGGCGACACGATCCAGAGCCTGCTCTGGGGCGGCTACTCCGTCGGCAACCCGACCGTGAACCGCTTCTTCTCCCTGCACTACCTGCTGCCCTGGATGATCGCGGGCGTCGTCGTCCTGCACGTCTGGGCGCTGCATGTGACGGGTCAGAACAACCCGGCCGGCATCCCGATCAAGTCGGGCAAGGACGCGGTGCCCTTCACCCCCTACGCGACGGTGAAGGACGTGTTCGCCACCGTGGTGTTCATGATCCTGTTCGCGTGGTTCCTGTTCTTCATGCCGAACTACCTCGGCCATGCGGACAACTACATTCAGGCGAACCCGGCGGTGACGCCCGCGCACATCGTGCCGGAATGGTACTTCCTGCCGTTCTACGCGATCCTGCGTGCGGTGCCGGACAAGCTCGGCGGCGTCATCCTGATGTTCTCGGCGGTGATCATCCTGGCCTTCGCGCCCTGGCTCGACACGTCGCGCATCCGCTCGTGCAACTACCGGCCGATCTACCGGCAGTTCATGTGGGTGTTCCTGGGCGTGTGCTTCGTCCTCGGCTGGCTCGGCTCGCAGCCCCCGGAAGGCGGCTACGTGATCGCCTCCCAGATCTGCACCGCCTACTACTTCGCGCACTTCCTGCTGGTGATGCCGCTCTGCGGCCTGTTCGAGACGCCCAAGCCCTTGCCCGGTTCGATCGTCGAGAGCGTGACCGGTCCGGGCCGGCAGATCTCGGGGGCGGGCATGCCGGCGGGCGCCGCGGCGGCGCCGCAGGTCAAGGGCTGAAGGACGACGACTCGATGGCCATGACCCGCGTCCTCTCCACGACCCTCGCCGCCGCGATGGCGGCCCTTCTCCTCGGCGCGCCCGCGCGGGCCGAGGATGCCCATGGCGGCCCGGTGCCGCCGCGGGTGAACTGGAGCTTCGCCGGCATGTTCGGCCGCTTCGACGAGGCGCAGTTGCAGCGCGGCTTCCAAGTCTACAAGGAAGTCTGCTCCGCCTGTCACTCGATGAAGCTCGTCTCCTTCCGCAACCTCGCGCAGGAAGGCGGCCCGCACTTCTCGGCCTCGCAGGTGAAGGCGTTGGCCGCCACCTATCAGGTGAAGGACGGCCCGAACGATTCGGGTGAGATGTTCGAGCGGCCCGGCCGCCCGGCGGACACCTTCCCGGCGCCCTTCCCGAACGATCAGGCCGCCGCCGCTGCCAACGGCGGCAAGGCGCCGCCGGACTTCTCGGTGATCGCCAAGGCGCGGACCTTCTCGCGCGGAAACCTGACCTTCCTCTACGACTGGCTGCCCTTCGTCGGCTACACGGAGCAGGGCCCGGATTACATCCACGGCCTACTCAACGGTTACAAGGACGCTCCGAAGGACTTCCAAGTCCCGGATGGCGGCCACTACAACCTCTATTACCCGGGCCACATCATCGCGATGCCGCCGCCCATCTCGGACGGTCAGGTCACCTACGCGAAGAACGACCAGGGCCAGCCGGTCGTGCCGGAGACGGTGGAGCAGTACGGCAAGGACGTCTCGGCCTTCCTGATGTGGGCCGCCGAGCCGCACATGATGGACCGCAAGGCCCTCGGCTTCCGGGTGATCCTGTTCCTGATCATCCTGTCCGGCCTGCTCTACTACGTGAAGAAGAAGGTCTGGGCGGATGTCGGCGGCGAGGTCCACGGCCTCCAGCCGGAACTGCACAAGGCCTGGTAAGCCGGCCACCTTGCACGGACGATGCGGGCCTCCCCTCGGGGAGGCCCGTCTTTTTTGGGCGGCAGGGGCGTGCTACCGGCCCTCGAACGACAAGACAGGGCATCGGGCATGACCGCAGCGGTACTCGGGGTGATCGGCGGATCGGGGGTCTACGACCTGCCGGGCCTGGAGGACGTGCGCGAGGAGCGCATCGTATCGCCCTGGGGCGAGCCCTCGGACGCCCTGCGGATCGGGCGGATCGGCGCGACCAAGGTGGTGTTCCTCGCCCGGCACGGGCGCGGCCATCGCTTCTCGCCCTCGGGCATCAATTACCGCGCGAACATCGACACGATGAAGCGGGCGGGCGTCACCGACATCGTGTCGCTCTCGGCCTGCGGTTCGTTCCGCGATGAGCTGCATCCCGGCACCTTCGTCCTCGTGGACCAGTTCGTGGACCGCACCCACGGCCGCGCCTCGTCCTTCTTCGGCGACGGCTGCGTCGCCCATGTGTCGCTGGCCCACCCGGTCGGTCCGAACCTGCAGAAGCGCATCGCGCAGGCGGCCAAGGCGGAGGAGATCGCGATCCACCGGGGCGGCACCTACGTGTGCATGGAGGGGCCGCAATTCTCCTCGCTCGCCGAATCCCGTGCCTACAAGGCGCAGGGCTTCGACGTGATCGGCATGACCAACATGCCCGAGGCCAAGCTCGCGCGCGAAGCGGAGATCACCTACGCGACCATCGCCATGGTGACCGACTACGATTGCTGGCACCCCGGCCACGACGCCGTGGACGTGGCGGCGGTGGTCGCCGTGGCGCGGGCCAACGCCGACAAGGCGGCCCGCCTCGTCTCGCGCCTCGCCCGCGACTTTCCGGTGGAGCGGGAGGAGTGCCCGGTCGGATCGCACCGGGCCCTCGACGGCGCGATCATGACGGCCCCCGCAGTCCGCGATCCGGCCCTGCTCGCCAAGCTCGACGCCATCGCGGGGCGGGTGCTGAACGGCTGAGGCCGGCGCGCGATTTCCCTTTGGCGACTGGTCATCTAGAAGCAGCCGGCGGCGCCATCGCTGCCTTCACCAACACGCGGACACAATGCGCAGCGCGAGCATCAGCCGGACAACCGCCGAGACCGACGTCTCGGTGAGCGTCGCCCTCGACGGCACCGGCAAGGCGACGATCGCCACCGGCATCGGCTTCCTCGACCACATGCTGGAACTGCTCGCGCGGCACGCCCTGTTCGACCTCGACATCAGGGTCGTCGGCGACCTGCATGTCGATCAGCACCATTCCGCCGAGGATTGTGGCATCGCCCTGGGGCAGGCCTTCGCCAAGGCGCTGGGCGACAAGCGCGGCGTGACCCGCTACGCCGACATTCACCTGCCGATGGACGAGACCCTGAGCCGCGTCTGCGTCGACATCTCCGGCCGCCCCTTCCTCGTGTTCCGCACGCAGTTCCGGGTGGAGAAGATCGGCACCTTCGACACCGAACTCGTCCGCGAGTGGTTCCAGGCCTTCGCGATGAATGCCGGGCTGACCCTGCACGTCGAGACGCTGTACGGCGAGAACGCGCACCATATCGCGGAAAGCCTGTTCAAGGGGCTGGCCCGCGCCTTGCGGGCGGCGGTGGCGGTCGACCCCCGCGAGGAAGGCCGGGTGCCCTCGACCAAGGGCACGCTGTAGGACACCCCCAATGCGGATGCGCAGCTACACCCTCCACTTGCCGCCGGACGCTCGCCCCGGCGAGACCGACACCCTGGACCGGGCCGTGATCGTGCCCGACGGGTTCTCCTGGCCGGCTTTCGCCTACACCGTGCTGTGGTTCCTGTTCCACCGGCTCTGGGTGGCGGCGCTGATCGTGCTCGCGGGCCTCGCCGCTGTGGCCTTCGCCGGCTACGCGCTCGGCCTGACCCGCGCGGCGGGGACGGGCATCGCCCTCCTCGCCAGCGTGCTGATCGGGTTCGAGGCGTCGAGCCTGCGCCGCTGGACCCTGGCCCGCCGGGGCTTCGCCCTGCGCGACGCCGTCGTCGCCCGCGATTCCGCCGAGGCCGAGGCGCGGCTCCTCGCCCGCTGGCTCGATCCCGCGAGCCTGCCGCCGCCGCCGCGTCCGCCCTTCCCGGGTGGTCCCGTGCGGCGCGCCGAGCCGGTGATCGGCCTTTTCCCCGCCCGCGAAGGCGGGCGGTGACGGCGTGGGATCGGGCATGACCGGACGAACCGTCGCCATCATCGATTACGGCTCAGGCAACCTGCACTCGGCCCTGAAGGCCTTCGAGCGCGCGGCCCGCGAGGCTGCGCTCGACGACACCCGCATCGTGCTCACCGCCGACCCGGAGGTCGTGGCGGCGGCGGACAGGATCGTCCTGCCGGGCGTCGGCGCCTATGCCGATTGCCGGGCGGGGCTCGATGCCGTGCCCGGCATGGTCGAGGCCATGACCGGGGCAGTGAAAGAGAAGGGCACGCCCTTCCTCGGCATCTGCGTCGGGATGCAGTTGCTGGCGAGCCGCGGCCTCGAATATGCCGAGACACCCGGCCTCGGCTGGATCCCCGGCGATGTCGGGCCGATCCGCCCGTCCGATCCGGCGCTGAAGGTGCCGCATATGGGCTGGAACACCCTGCGCGCGGCCCGGCCTCACGCCCTGTTCGCGGGCATTCCCACGGGGGAGCACGGTCTGCACGCCTATTTCGTGCACAGCTTCGCCCTGACGCCGGAGCGGCCCGATGATACCGTGATGCTCGCCGATTACGGCGGGCCGGTCACGGCCGCCGTGGCCCGCGACAACGTCGCCGGCATGCAGTTCCACCCCGAAAAGAGCCAGCAACTCGGCCTCGCCCTCATCGCCAACTTCCTCCGCTGGCGCCCGTGAGCGGCGCCGAGGGACCAAACGGAAAGACAGCCCGGTGATCCTGTATCCCGCAATCGACCTGAAGGGCGGCCGCTGCGTCCGCCTCGTGCAGGGGGACATGGACCGGGCGACCGTCTTCGGCGATGACCCCGCCGCCCAGGCGGCGATCTTCGCCGGGCAGGGCTTCTCGTGGCTGCACGTGGTCGATCTCGACGGCGCCTTCGCGGGCGCGCCGCGCAATGCCGAGGCAGTCGATTCGATCCTGGCCACGGTGGACGTGCCGGTGCAGCTCGGCGGCGGCATCCGGGACATGAAGACCCTGGAGGGCTGGCTCGCCAAGGGCGTCGCGCGGGTCATCATCGGCACGGCGGCGGTGCGCGATCCCGAATTCGTCCGCGAGGCGGCGCGGCTCCATCCCGGCAAGGTGGCAGTGGGCATCGACGCCAAGGACGGCCGCGTGGCCGTCGAGGGCTGGGCACAGACCTCCAGCATGACCGCCGAGGAACTCGGGCGCCGCTTCGAGGATGCCGGCGTCGCGGCCATCGTCTACACCGACATCGCCCGCGACGGCATCCTGAAGGGGCTCAACGTCGAGATGACCCTGGCCCTGGCCGACGCCGTCGCCGTGCCGGTGATCGCCTCCGGCGGCCTCGCCTCCATCGCCGACGTGCACCGCCTGCTGGAGCCCGATTGCGCCCTGATCGCCGGGGCCATCACCGGCCGGGCGCTCTACGACGGCCGCATCGATCCCATCGCGGCGCTTTCCGCCATCGCGGCGGCGCGCCACGCCGCGCCGTGATAGGATCACGGCGATGGGATCATCCCGGGAGGGCGCGATGGCTGTCGCGAAGGCTGTGACCCGAGCCGTTTCGCCGACGACGGCGTATGCGGACGACTTTTACACCTGGACCCAGGAGCAGGGCGCGCGCCTGCGGGCCGGCGACCTCGACGGCCTCGATCTGGAGAATTTGGCCGAGGAGATCGAGAGCTTGGGCAAGAGCCAGTTCGCCAGTCTGGTGAGCGCGCTGCGAATCGTGCTGCTTCACATGCTGAAGTTCGATCATCAGCCGGAGCGGGGTACCCGTAGCTGGGCACTTTCCATCGCCGAGCACCGCAGACGGGTCGTCTACGAGTTGCGCGACAGTCCCGGCCTGAAGGGGCGACTCGCGGATGCGATCGAGCGCGCCTATGACCTCGGGCGCATCGAGGCCTCGAAAGAAACCGGGCTGCCGCTGAAGCAATTCCCTGAAACCTGCCCTTATCCCCTGGACGTGATCATGAACCGGCCGTTCGCGATCGATCCGGACGCCTGACCGACGATCGGACGGAACCGTGCTCAAGACCCGCATCATCCCCTGCCTCGACGTGAAGGACGGGCGCGTCGTGAAGGGCGTGCGCTTCGAGGGCCTGCGCGATGCGGGAGATCCGGTCGAGGCCGCCAAGGCCTACGACGCGGCCGGCGCCGACGAACTCTGCTTCCTCGACATCACCGCGAGCCGCGAGGCCCGGGGCACCCTGCTCGATGTGGTGAGCCGCACGGCGGAAGCCTGCTTCATGCCGCTCACCGTGGGCGGCGGGGTGCGCGCCGTCGAGGACGTGCGGGCGCTGCTGCTGGCCGGCGCCGACAAGGTCGCGATCAACACCTCCGCCGTGAAGGACCCGGACCTCGTGGCCCGCGCGGCGGAGAAGTTCGGCGCGCAATGCATCGTCGTGGCCATCGACGCCAAGCGCGTCTCCGCCCCCGGCGAGGCGGCGCGGTGGGAGATCTTCACCCATGGCGGGCGCGACCCGACCGGGATCGATGCCATCGCCTTCGCCCGCCTCGTCGCGGAGAAGGGTGCGGGCGAACTCCTCGTCACCTCCATGGACCGGGACGGCACCCGCTCCGGCTACGACCTCGCGCTCACCCGCGCGATCTCCGACGCGGTGGGCGTTCCGGTGATCGCCTCCGGCGGCGTCGGCGGGCTCGACGATCTCGTGGCCGGCGTCGCGCAGGGCGGGGCCAGCGCCGTGCTCGCCGCCTCGATCTTCCATTTCGGCCAAGCCACCATCGGCGAGGCCAAGGCGCACATGGCCGCCGCCGGCCTCGCCATGCGCCTCGACGCCTCCGCGGAGCCGCGCCCGTGACCGACCTCCTCCTCGCCAACGCGACCCTGCTCGACCCCGCGACGGGCGCGGACACGTCCGGCGCGATCCTCGTCCGCGACGGGCGGATCGCCGACATCGTGCAGGGCGCCGCCCCCGGTTCGCCTGCGGGTGCGAAGCGGATCGACTGCGCCGGCCGCGTACTGGCCCCCGGCCTCATCGACCTGCGCGCCTTCGTGGGCGAGCCCGGTGCCGAGCACCGAGAGACGTTGGCCTCGGCCAGCGCCGCCGCCGCCGCCGGGGGCGTGACGACGCTGGTCTGCATGCCGGACACCAACCCGATCATGGACGAGCCGGCGATCGTGGATTTCGTCCTGCGCCGGGCGCGGGACACGGCCTGCGTGAACGTCTTGCCGGCGGCGGCCATCACCAAGGGCCTTGGCGGCCGGGAGATGACCGAGTTCGGCCTGCTGCAGGAAGCCGGCGCGGTGGCCTTCACCGATGGCCTGCGCGCCGTGGCCGACGCGCAGGTGATGCGCAGGGCGCTGACCTACGCGCGCGATTTCGGGGTGCTGCTCATGCAGCATGTCGAGGAGGCGAGCCTCGCCGCCGAGGGTGTGATGAACGAGGGCGAACTCGCCTCGCGCCTCGGCCTGATGGGCGTACCCCGCGAGGCCGAGACGGTGATGCTGGAGCGCGATCTCCGCCTCGTGCGCCTGACGGGAGCCCGCTACCACGCGGCGATGATCTCTTGCGCCGATTCGGTGGAGATCGTCCGCCGGGCGAAGGAGGACGGGTTGCCCGTTACCTGCGGCGTCTCGGTGAACAACCTCGTCCTGAACGAGAACGACATCGGCCATTACCGCACCTTCTGCCGGCTCTCGCCGCCCCTGCGCGACGAGGCGGACCGGCAGGCCGTGGTGGCAGCCCTGGCCGAGGGGGTGATCGACGTGGTCGTCTCCGATCACAACCCGCAGGATGCGGACACCAAGCGCCTGCCCTTCGCCGAGGCGGCGGACGGGGCGCTCGGCATCGAGACGTTGCTCGGCGCCGCGATGCGCCTCGTCCATACCGGCGACGTCCCTCTGCCACGCCTGCTCGCCGCCTTGACGGTGAACCCCGCCAAGCTCCTCGGCCAGCCGTCCGGGCGCCTCGCGAAGGGGGCGCCGGCCGACCTCGTGCTGATCGACCCGGACCTGCCCTATGTCGTGGACAAGCGGCGGCTAAAGTCGCGCTCGAAGAACTCGCCCTTCGACGAGGCCCGGCTCCAGGGTGGGGCGGTGCTGACGATGGTCGGCGGGCGGATCGTCCACGCGGTCGACGATCTGGCGGCGGCGGCATGATCCCCTCGGACCTCGCCACCCTGCCGACCCTCGCCGGGCTCGGCATCGGCTATGCGCTGGGCGCGATTCCCTTTGGGCTCCTGTTCACCCGCATCGCCGGTCTCGGCGACGTGCGCGCCATCGGCTCGGGCAATATCGGCGCGACCAACGTGCTGCGCACCGGGCGCAAGGGGCTGGCCTTCGCGACCCTGCTGGGGGATGCCCTGAAGGGCACGGCCGCCGTGCTCATCGCCGCGCAACTCGGCGAGGGCCCGGCGCTGGCCGCCGGGCTCGGCGCCTTCCTCGGGCATCTCTTCCCGGTCTGGCTCGGGTTCAAGGGCGGCAAGGGCGTCGCCACGCTGATCGGCCTGCTCATCGCCTTCAGCCCGGCGGCGCTGCTCGCCTTTGCCCTCGTGTGGCTCGGGCTCGCCTTCGCCTTCAAATACTCCTCGCTCTCCGCGCTTGCGGCCTCGGCGGTGACGCCCCTGGTGCTCTGGGCCCTCGGCATGCCGGAGGTGGCGCTGCTCTTCGTCGTGCTCGGATCCCTGCTGTGGTGGAAGCACACGCCCAACATCCAGCGCCTTGCGGCAGGCACTGAGGGGCGGATCGGCCAGAAGGGGTGAGCGCGCGATGGACCTTTCCGACGCGCAACGCCTCGACTGGCTCCGCCTGATCCGCACCGAGGGCATCGGCCCCCGCAACTTCCGCCAGCTCATCAACCGCTTCGGCGGCGCGGCGGCGGCCCTCGACGCCCTGCCGGACCTCACGCAGCGCCGGGGTCGGCCCGTGACGCCCCCGAGCCGGATGCAGGCCGAGGACGAGGTCGCGGCGCTTTCCCGCCTCGGCGGGGTCTTCCTCGCCTCGGGCGATGCGGCCTATCCCACGTTGCTCAGAGTCGCCGACGCCGCCCCGCCGCTCATCGCCCTGCGCGGCGATCCCGCGATCCTCGCGCGGCCCGCCGTCGCCATCGTCGGCTCGCGCAACGCCTCGGCGGCCGGGGGCGCCTTCACCGACCGCCTCGCCCGCGCCCTCGGCGAGGCCGGGCTGGTCATCGTCTCCGGCCTCGCGCGCGGCATCGATGCCCGCGCCCACAAGGCGAGCCTCTCCACCGGGACCGTCGCGGTGATGGCGGGCGGGCACGACAAGATCTACCCCGCCAACCATGCCGCCCTGGCGGAGTCGATCCTCGAAGCAGGCGGCGCCGTGCTCGCCGAGATGCCGATGGGCTGGCAGCCGCGCGCCCAGGATTTTCCCCGCCGCAACCGCATCGTCTCCGGCCTCAGCTACGGCAGCGTCGTGGTGGAGGCGGCGCGACGCTCGGGCTCCTTGATCACCGCGCGATACGCGTTGGAGCAGAACCGCGAGGTCTTCGCCGTGCCGGGCTCGCCCCTCGACCCCCGCGCGGAGGGCACCAACGATCTGATCCGCCAGGGCGCGACCCTCGTCACGGAGGCGGAGCACATCCTGGAGGTGATCGGGCCGATCATCGAGCGGGGTCCGGTGCCGGAGGCGGCGCCCGCCCGCAAGCGCCCGGATTTCGCGGACCAGCCGGATTTCTGGGAGGAACTGGATTTCGAGGGATCCGCCGCCGCGCCTCCGGTCGAATTGATGCCGGAACCGGAATCGGAGCCCGGCGACGAGCGCACCCGCATCCTTGCCCTGCTCGGGCCCGGCCCGGTGGCGACGGACGAACTCGCTCGCGCCGCCGCCTGTGAGGTGCGGATGGTGCAGACCATCCTGCTGGAACTCGAACTCGACGGGCGGATCGAGCGGCAGGGCAGCGGCATGGTCGCCCTGGCGCGCCGCTGAGGCGCAAACGGAAAGCCCCTCGCTTCCAGTAGGAAGGA
Organism: Methylobacterium litchii; assembly: GCF_038442315.1. Lineage (NCBI taxonomy): Bacteria > Pseudomonadati > Pseudomonadota > Alphaproteobacteria > Hyphomicrobiales > Methylobacteriaceae > Methylobacterium > Methylobacterium litchii. The sequence goes on from NZ_JBBXMY010000013.1 coordinate 29,013, forward strand.
GGGGCTTGCGAGAGCGCGTGTCAGGCTGAGATCAGGCGACGGTCAGGCCGACATCGACATTACCGCGCGTGGCGTTGGAGTACGGGCACACCTTGTGCGCCTCCTGCACCAGACGCTCGGCGTCGGCCTTGTCGAGGCCCGGCAGGCTGACTTTGAGGTCGGTGGTGATGCCGAAGCCGCCCTCGGAGCGCGGGCCGATGCCGACATTCGCCGTCACGGTCGTGTCGTTCGGGACCTTCAGCGACAGCTGCGGCGCCACGAACTTCATCGCGCCCAGGAAGCAGGCGGAATAGCCGGCCGCGAAGAGCTGCTCGGGGTTGTTGCCCTCGCCGCCCGCGCCGCCCAGCTCCTTCGGGGTCGCGAGCTTGACGGAGAGCGAGCCATCCTCGGTCTTCGCGGCGCCGTCGCGGCCCCCGGTGGCGGTGGCGGTGGTGCGGTACTTCACGTCAACGGACATACTCGTCTCCCCTTCGGAATGGCGATGCGCCTTAGATGGCGGACAATTCCGGGATAGCTAGAATATAGATTGTGCGCAATCGAAAATCGCGCAGCCCCCTCATGCACGGATCACGCATCAACCAGGGCAAAGCGGTCCACGTCCACGAGGCCGCGATCGGTGATCTTGAGGTGCGGGATCACCGGCAGGGGTAGGAAGGCGACCTGCAGGAACGGCTCCGGCAGCACCACGCCGAGCCCCTTCGCGGCCTCGCGCAGGCGGCGCAACGCGGCGGCGATCTCGGGATGGGCGTCGAGGCTCATCAGGCCCGCGAGCGGCAGGGCGATCTCGGCGAGCACCCGCCCGCCCTCGGCCACGACGAAGCCGCCCTCGATCTCCGCGAGGCGGTTCACGGCCACCGTCATGTCGGCCTCGTCGGCGCCGACGACGGTGATGTTGTGGCAATCGTGCCCGACCGACGAGGCGATGGCCCCGCGCTTCAGCCCGAACCCCTTCACGAACGCGACGCCGATGCCCCGTTCCCCCGGCCGGCTTCGCCCGTGCCGCTCGACCACCGCGACTTTCACGGCGTCCTGGCCGAGGTCGATCCGCCGTTCGCCGCCGGAATAGGGCAGGGTGAGGTCGTGCCGAAGGGTGATGATCTTGCCCGGTACCACGCCGATGACCGGCGTCGAGGGTCCGGAGCCCGGCGCGGCGAAGTCGAAAGCCGTCACCCGCCGGCTGCGGATGCTGCCCCGGCCGATGGGCGCCACCTGGGCGCGGCCCGCGAACAGCGCATCGTCCACTACGCGCCCAGCGCTGATGACGCCCGACACCGCGCAATCGAGCAGGTCGTCGAGGATCACGAGGTCGGCGCGCTGGCCGGGGGCGACGAGGCCCCGGTCGCGGAGGCCGAAGGCCCGTGCCGCCGACCACGAGACCGCCCGGTAGACCGCGAGCGGCGGGCAGCCGAGGCGGATCGCCGTGCGCACCACGTAGTCGAGGTGCCCCTCTTCGGCGATGTCGAGGGGGTTCCGGTCGTCGGTGCAGAAGGCCAGGAACGGCGCCGTGCGGTCATCGAGGATCGGCGCCAGGGCGTGCAGGTCCTTCGAGACCGAGCCCTCGCGGATCAGCACGGTCATGCCCTTGGAAAGCTTCTCCATCGCCTCCTCGGGCGTGGTCGCCTCGTGCTCGGTGCGGATGCCGGCGGCGATGTAGCCGTTGAGCGCCGCGCCCCGCAGCAGTGGCGCGTGCCCGTCGATGGGGCGGCCCTGGAAGGCGGCGAGCTTGGCGAGCGCGCCCTCGTCCGCTGCCAACACGCCGGGGAAGTTCATGAACTCCGCGAGGCCGAGCACCTTCGGGTGGTGGGCGAAGGGCATCAGGTCGGCGGCCTCGATGCAGGCGCCCGAAGTTTCGAGATGCGCCGCCGCCGGCACGCAGGAGGACAATTGCACCCGCAGGTCCATCGCCATCGCCTCGGCAAAGTCGAGGAACCACCCGAAGGCCGGCGTGCCCAGCACGTTCGCCATCTCGTGCGGATCGCAGATGCCGGTGGTGACGCCGCGCGGCAGCACGCAGGCCTCGAAGGCGAGCGGCGTCATCAGCGAGGATTCGACATGGAAATGCGTGTCGATGAAGCCCGGCACCACCACCCGGCCGGCGATGTCGATCTCCCGCGCGCCGCGATACTGGCCATAGGTGCCCACGATCCGGTCGCCGCACAGGGCGATGTCCGAGGCGACGAGGTCGCCGGTCACGAGGTCGAGGAACCGCCCGTTCTTCAGCACGAGGTCGGCCTCGCCGCGCCCAGCCCCCTGTAGGATCGCCCGCCTGAGGAAGTCCGTGCTCATGCTCACCTCCACCGGCCACGCTGCCAGGACCGTGCCAGCCTGACCGAACGTGCGAAAGCGTGGGGCGTCGCTGCCGCACCGGAGATTTTGCCCCTTGCGCGCCGTGAAATCGGCGGGCACTGTCAAGTCATGTTGACACTCGCGGCCAGACCGGAGTCGAGGGACACGAGCGATCCACGGCCGCATGCCGTGGTGATCGGCTCGGGCTTCGGTGGGCTGGCCGCCGCCGTGCGGCTCGGCGCGCGGGGCTACCGGGTGACGGTGCTGGAACGGCTGGAGCAGCCCGGCGGACGGGCCCGCGTCCACCGCCGCGACGGCTTCACCTTCGATGCCGGGCCGACCATCGTCACCGCGCCGTTCCTGTTCGAGGAGCTGTGGCAGCTCGCCGGCAAGCCCATGGCCGACGACGTGACGATGGTGCCGATGGACCCGTTCTACCGGATCCGCTTCAGCGACGGCGCGACCTTCGATTACAGCGGCGACCCGGAGCGGATGCGTGCTGAGGTCGCCCGGTTCTCCCCCGACGACGTGGCGGGCTACGAGCGCTTCATGGCCCACGCCCGCAAGGTGTGCGCGCTGGGCTTCGAGCAACTGGGGCACGTGCCGTTCGGCTCGGTGCGGGCGATGCTGAAGATCGCGCCGGATCTCCTGCGGCTCTCCGGCCACCGCAGCGTGCATGCGGTGGTGTCGCGCTTCATCCGCGATGATCGGCTGCGCACGGTGTTCAGCTTCCACCCCCTGCTCATCGGCGGAAACCCGTTCAAGGCGAGCGGGGTCTATTGCCTGATCGCCGACCTCGAACGCCGCTGGGGCGTGCATTTCGTCATGGGCGGCACCGGCAAGCTCGTGGACGGGCTGGTGCGGTTGATCCGGGGGCAGGGCGGCCGGGTGCGCCTCGGCGCCGACGTCGCCGAGATCGTCGTGGAGGGCGGCGCGGCGCGGGGCGTGCGCCTCGCGGGCGGCGAGACGATCCCCGCCGACATCGTGGTCTCCAACGCCGATTCGGCGATCACCCAGGGCAAGCTGCTGCCCAAGGCCCTGCGCTGGAGCCCCGGCCGCATGAAGCGGGCGCGCTCCTCCATGGGGCTGTTCGTCTGGTATTTCGGCACGCGCCGCCGCTATCCGGACGTGGCTCACCACACGATTCTGCTCGGGCCGCGCTACCGCGAATTGCTGGCCGACATCTTCGACCGGAAGGTGCTGGCGGAGGATGCGAGCCTCTACCTCCACCGGCCGACCGCCACGGACGACAGCCTCGCCCCGCCGGGCCAGGATTGCTTCTACGTGCTGGCGCCCGTGCCGAACCTCGCGGGCGGGCAGGATTGGGCGGCGCTGGGGGAAACCTACCGCCGCCGGATCGAGGCGATGCTGGAGGAGAGCGTGCTGCCGGGGCTCAAGGCCGAACTCGTCACGAGCTTCTTCACGACGCCGCAGGATTTCCAGGACGACTTCCTGAGCTATCGCGGCTCCGGCTTCGGCTTGGAGCCGGTGCTGACGCAATCCGCGTGGTTCCGGCCGCACAACCGCTCGGCAGTGCAAAACCTCTATCTCGTCGGCGCCGGCACCCATCCGGGGGCCGGTCTGCCCGGCGTGCTCTCCTCTGCCCGTATCCTCGACCGCGTGGTGCCGGATGCCCGTGTCACGGCCTGAACCGATCCGCCTGGACGACCGCGCCGCCTGCTCGACGGCGATCCGCGCCGGCTCGAAGAGTTTCCACGCCGCCGGCCTGCTGCTGCCGCAGGCGGTGCGGGAGCCGGCGCACGCGCTCTACGCCTTCTGCCGTTTGGCCGACGACCTCGTGGACGAGGCCGGCGAGGCGCGGGGGCGTCACCGTGCCGTCGCCCGCCTGCGCGAGCGCATCCGCCTCGCCTATGCCGGCCAGCCGGCGGACCATCCCGCCGACCGCGCCTTCGCCGGCGCGATCGACGCCCACGCCATCCCCGAGGCGCTGCCCCTCGCCCTGGTCGAGGGGCTGGAATGGGATGCGGAAGGCCGCTTCTACGCCGACCTCGGCGAACTGCACGCATACGCTGCCCGCGTCGCGGGTTCGGTGGGGGCGATGATGGCGCTCATCATGGGCGTGCGCGACGCCGACGCCCTGGCCCGCGCCTGCGACCTCGGCGCGGCGATGCAGCTCACCAACATCGCCCGCGATGTCGGTGAGGACGCCCGGATGGGCCGTCTCTACCTGCCGCTGGACTGGATGGCGGACGCCGGCCTGGACGTGGACCGCTTCCTCGCCGATCCGCGCCCGTCGCCGGCCCTCGCGGAGGTCGTGGAGCGCCTGCTCGCGGAGGCCGACGGGCTCTATGCCCGCGCCGAGGCCGGCATCGCCGCCCTGCCGCCCCGCTGCCGCCCGGCGATCCGCGCGGCCTCGCGGATCTACGCGCAGATCGGCTTCGCGGTTCGTCGCAACGGCCATGACAGCGTGACCCGCCGCGCGCGGATCGGCGGCGTCGCCAAGCTCGGCCACGCGCTCGGTGCCGCCCTGCCGCGCCCGGTGGGGCTGGGCCTCGCTCTGCCGCCCCTGGCGCAGACAGCGTTCCTCGTGGCGGCGGTGGCCGCGCACCCGGTGCCGCGCCTCCCGCGCGGGTTGCCGTCCTGGTGGGACCTGCGCGGCCGTGTCCTCCACGTCCTCGACCTGATCGAGCGACTGCGCGAGCGCGAGGCCTTCGCCCGCGCCGCGCAGTCGGAGATCGCGCGCTGACCCTTTACTGAAGGTGCTTCGTGTAGGTGTCGCCGGCCTGCGCCTTCAGCGCGGCGCCGGCCTCGCGGCCGATGCGCTCGGCCTCTTCCACCGGCCCCTCGCCGGAGGCGGCCCAATGCCGGCTCCCGTCCGGCAGGAACAGCAGCCCGTCGAGGCGTAGCCGGCCCCCGTCGATCCGCGCCAGGGCGGCGATGGGCGTGCGGCAGGACCCGTCGAGCTCGGCGAGCAGCGCCCGCTCCGCCGCGACGGCGGTCGTGGTGGTCTCGCAGGCGATGGGGGCGAGGAGCGCGCGGATCTCCGCATCGTCCGCCCGGCACTCGATGCCCAGCGCGCCCTGCGCCACGGCCGGGAGCATGGTCTCTACCGGCAGGATGCTGCGGGCCATGGCTTCGAGGCTGAGGCGCTGAAGCCCGGCCAGCGCGAGCAGGGTCGCGTCGCACTCGCCCGATTCGAGCTTGCGCATCCGCGTGTTCGCGTTGCCGCGCAGGGGCACGACCTTCAGGTCCGGCCGGTGCATCAGCACCTGCGCCGCCCGGCGCAGCGACGAGGTGCCGACCCGCGCGCCCTCGGGCAGGTCCATCAGCGTCTCGGCATGGGGGGAGAGGAAGGCGTCGCGCGGGTCGTCGCGCTCCAGGATGCAGGCGATGGCGAGGCCCTCGGGCAGCCACGTCTCCACGTCCTTCATCGAATGGACGGCGACATCCACCTCGTTCGCGTAGAGCGCCTGCTCCAGCTCCTTGGTGAACAGGCCCTTACCGCCGATCTCGGAGAGCGGCCGGTCGAGGATCTTGTCGGCGACGGTGGTGACGACGACGAGTTCGGTCTCCAGGCCGGGATTGGCGGCAACGATGCGGTCGCGGACCATGCCCGTCTGGGCCAGGGCCATCGGGGAGCCGCGGGTGCCGATGCGCAGGGGGCGGTTCAGCATGGGTCTGATGTGTCGCTTCTCACGGACGGGGCGGCGGCGAGACCTTACAGAAGGCCATGCCACGCTTCCATCACCTTGAGCGATCCGGTTCAGCCGTCGTCAACCGAAGGTCGCGTATAGGCTCCGGCGGGGCCACCAGTGCCATGGGACAGGACGAACGGGAACCATGCTGATCCTGCCGAGCCGGCGTCAGGTCCTCACCGGGCTCGGTGCGACCGCCGGCATCATGGGGGCGACGGGCGTCTACGGGTTCGGAATCGAGCCCCTGCACCGCCTCGTGGTGACGCGCTACGCGCCGACCCTGCCCAAGTGGAAGGACGGCCCGGCCCTGCGCATCGCGGTGCTGGCGGATTTCCACGTCTGCGAGCCGTTCATGCCGTTCGACCGGGTGGCGGAGATCGTGGATGCGACCAACGCCCTGCGCCCCGACCTCATCCTGATGCTGGGCGATTACCCGGCCGGGAAGGTGGCGTGGCAGAAGCTCCCCCTGTCGGATTTCGCCAAGCTCGTGGAGGGCCTGCGCGCTCCGCTCGGCACCTACTCGATCCTCGGCAACCACGATTGGTGGGACGATCCGGCCACGCAATCGGCGCTCGGCGGCACGCCGCGCATCCGCAAGCTCTTGGAAGCGCGGGGCATCCCCGTGCTGGAGAACGACGTGCTGCGCCTCACCAAGGACGGCAAGCCGTTCTGGCTCGCCGGACTCGGTGATCAGGAGCCGTTCGAGAACCGTTGGCACATGACTCTCGCCGACCTACCCGGCACTCTCGCCAAGGTCACGGACGACGCGCCGGTCCTGCTGATGGCCCACGAGCCGAACATCTTTCCCCGAGTGCCGTCGCGGGTGGCGCTGACCCTGTCGGGGCACACCCATGGCGGGCAGATCCGCCTGTTCGGCCGCTCGCCGGCCATCCGCCGGGTGAACGGGCACGATCTGGCCTATGGGCATCGCATCATGGACGGGCGCCACATCGTCGTCTCGGGCGGGTTCGGCGTCAGCCGCATCCCCGTGCGCATCGGTGTGCCGCCGGAGATCGTGATGATCGAACTGGGACAATCCGCGCCGGAGCCGGGCACCGCATAAGGCCCTCCGGGCAATCCCCTTTCCGGCCATGCGCGCTAGATGGGTGGGATGCGCGCGCTTCTTCTCCTCCCGATCCTCCTGTTCGCGGCCGGATCCGCACGGGCGGACGAATGCGAATCCCTGGTCGCGAAGGTGACGGCCGAGACCGGGGCCAAGACCGACCAGCAGCGGTCCGATTACGCGACCTTCACCGTCGACCCCGACATGACGATGTCGCTCGCCTGCGGGGCTCCGGCGCTCTCGTCGGTGGGGGCGCAGTACCGGGGGGCGAACCCGCCCGAGGCGTATTACGACACATTCGGCAAGGCGGGCCACGCCGTCACCGGCATCGATGCGAAGACGATCACCGAGGCCGCGCACAGGGCCAAGGAGACCGCGAGCCGGATGCGCCACAGCAACATCGATCTCGGCGGGGCGCTCGTCACCTGCTCGTCGATGGTCTCGCCCGACAAGGGGCCGCTGACGCTGTGCGCGGTGATCGAGCACAGCGACAAGAGCTAGGGATCCGGGCCGCGTCCCTCCCTCAGGGAAGCGCGGCCTTGGGGGCGACGGTGGCGTCGTGCTGCCCGCTCCGCGCGAGGGAGTCCGCGACGAACCCCGACGCCTTCATCTCCTCGACGAAGCGGCTGAGATAAGCCGTGGACTCCGGCCGTCCTGTCGGCAGGGCGACGGCCTGCTCGATCACCATGAACCGGCCCGGCAGGAGGCGGACGTCCGCGTTGGCCCGCGCATAGGCTTCGAGCGGCTGGCGAACCGAGGCCACGACGGCCACGCGGTCGCGCCGGAAGACCTCCAGCGCCTCGGCCGATGTCGGCGCGAAGACGCGCTCGGCGTCCTTGAGGTGGCGGCTCAAATAGAGGTCGTAGGCGGTGTTCCGGCCGACGGCGACCGTCACCCCCGCGCGGTCGACCTGCTCGTTCGCGGTGATCTGCGAATCCGCCGGGACCATGTAGGCCCCCTCGATGGTCACGTAGGGCGGCGTGTAGGCGATGGTCTTCGCCCGCTGCGGGTCGATGGCCAGGAAGGCCATGTCCCAGGCGTCCGGGCCGCCGGCCGCGTCCACGACCTTTCCGGCCGTGTCGTAGGTCGTGAAGGCGACCGGCACCTTCAGCCGCCGCGCCATTTCCCGGGCGAGGTCGGCCGAGACGCCGGCCGGCTCACCGTCCGGCCCCTTCTGGGCCAGGACGATGTTGCCGTAGTTGATCGCGGCCCGCAGCGTCCCCGTGGGGGCGATGGCGCGGACCAGTTCCGGGGAGACGTCCTGAGCCACGGCTTTACCCTCGCATGCGGCGAGCCAGAGGAGCAGGCCGAAGAGAATCGCCCTCAAAGCGGGATGTTGTCGTGCTTCTTCCACGGCTGCTCCATCTTCTTGGTGCGGAGCATGCCCAGCGCGCGGGCGATCCGGCGACGGGTGGAATGGGGCATGATCACTTCGTCGATATAGCCGCGCTCGGCGGCCACGAACGGCGAGAGGAAGCGGTCCTCGTATTCCTTGGTGCGCTCGGCGATCTTGTCCGGGTCGCCGATTTCGTTGCGGAAGATGATCTCCACCGCGCCCTTGGCGCCCATCACCGCGATCTGCGCGGTCGGCCACGCGTAGTTCACGTCTGCGCCGACATGCTTCGAGGCCATGACGTCGTAGGCGCCGCCGAAGGCCTTGCGGGTGATGATGGTGACGAGCGGCACCGTCGCCTGGTTGTAGGCGAAGAGCAGCTTGGCGCCGTGCTTGATGAGGCCGCCGTATTCCTGGGCGGTGCCCGGCAGGAAGCCCGGCACGTCCACGAAGGTCACGATCGGGATCGAGAAGGCGTTGCAGTAGCGCACGAAGCGCGCGGCCTTCCGCGAGGCGTCCGAATCGAGCACGCCCGCCAGCACCAGCGGCTGGTTCGCCACGAAGCCGACCGTGCGGCCCTCCACGCGGCCGAAGCCGGTGATGATGTTGCGGGCGTAGGCCGCCTGGATCTCGAAGAAGTCGCCCTCATCGACCACGCGGCGGATCAGCTCGCCCATGTCGTAGGGCTTGTTCGGGTTGTCGGGGATCAGCGTGTCGAGCGACATGTCGAGACGGTTCACGTCGTCGAAGGACTCGATCTCCGGCACGCCGTCAGTGTTGTTGGCGGGGAGATAGTCGAGCAGGCGGCGGATCTGGAGGATCGCCTCGACGTCGTTCTCGAACGCGCCGTCCGCGATGGACGACTTGGTGGTGTGGACCTTGGCGCCGCCGAGTTCCTCGGCGGTGACGACCTCGTTGGTCACGGTCTTCACCACGTCCGGGCCGGTCACGAACATGTAGCTCGTGTCGCGGACCATGAAGATGAAGTCGGTCATGGCCGGCGAGTAGACGTCGCCGCCCGCGCAGGGGCCCATGATGACCGAGATCTGCGGGATCACGCCGGACGCCATGACGTTGCGGCGGAACACCTCGCCGTAGCCGCCGAGCGCAGCCACGCCCTCCTGGATGCGGGCGCCGCCGGCATCGAAGATGCCGATGATCGGGGCGCGCATCTTCAGCGCCATGTCCTGCACCTTCACGATCTTGGCGGCGTGCGTCTCCGAGAGGGAGCCGCCGAAGACGGTGAAGTCCTTCGAGAACAGGAAGACCGTGCGGCCGTTGATGGTGCCCCAGCCGGTGACGACGCCGTCGCCGGGGACCTTCTGCTTCTCCATGCCGAAATCGGTGGAGCGGTGCTGGACGAACATGTCGAACTCTTCGAACGACCCGTGGTCGAGCAGGAGTTCGATGCGCTCGCGCGCCGTGAGCTTGCCGCGGTTGTGCTGCGCCTCGACACGCTTCTCGCCACCGCCGAGCCGCGCCTGATCCCGGCGCTCGGCGAGTTTGTCGAGGATGTCCTTCATGGTCGTCGTCCGCCCCTGGCTTGCCCAGCCGCCCGGTAGTCCCGGATCGATCTCGAGCGTTTGCTGTCGAGCCGGCTCTAGCACGCGCCTACGGCGTGGCAAACAGATCTGAAATCGGTCTTACGGGGGGAGGAAAGTGGTGGACGGTGCAGGGATCGAACCTGCGACCTTTCCCGTGTGAAGGGAACGCACTACCGCTGTGCTAACCGTCCGTTCCGCGAGCCCGTGCAACACGGACGCCGCGCGGAGGCGGGGGCTCGGAGCCGCCCGCGACCGGATGAGCGGCTTCTAGGGCCCTCGCCCCCGCCCCGTCAAGCCGGGTTCCGTCGATTGGCGGCCCCGGTTGACTTTCGTCGCCGTCGGGTGCGCTGTGGAACCATGGATCAGGGTGGAACGGGTCCGGTGCCGGGGGAGGGCACTGCCGAGGTTGCGACGCGTCGGCCACGCGTGGCCATCACCTATTGCGTCCAGTGCAACTGGCTCCTCCGCTCGGCCTGGATGGCGCAGGAACTCCTCTCCACCTTCAAGGACGACCTGTCCGAGGTCGCCCTCCGGCCCGGCAAGGGCGGCGTGTTCCGCATCGAGGTCGATGGCGATCTCCTGTGGGAACGTGTGCAGGATGGCGGCTTCCCGGACGTGAAGGCCCTCAAGCAGCGAGTGCGCGACCGGCTCGACCCGGCCCGCGATCTCGGCCATATCGACCGGTGATGATGGCTCCGAATGCGCAGGGGCGCAGGCGGCGCCGGAGGCCGGGAGCACGCAGCCTGTGAGCCCGCGCCTCGATCGGGAACTTGCCGCGCCGCAGAGCCCGCCCCAGCGGCGCGGCTCCTGGCTGTCCCGCCGCCTCCATCGCTTCGGCCGGAACGGGTTCTCCACCCAGGTCTATCTCGTGGCCCTCGTCGTCGCGCTGATCGGCCCCGGCCTGCTGTTCACCGCGATCCTGCTGATGCGCTACGCCTCCGCCGAGCGGGCGCGGTTCGAGCAGGATGCCCGCGAGAACGTGCGCGGCATCAGCCTGTCCCTCGACAGGGACGTGGCGGGCCTCGTCTCCGTGCTGCAGACGCTCGCAACCTCGCCGCGCCTGAAGGACGGGGATTTCTCGGCCTTCGACTCGCAGGCCCGCCTCGTGCGCGGCTCCCTCGATCTCGACGTGCTCCTGCGCCGGCCCAACGGCCAGGAGGTCGTGAACACCGGCGTGCCGCGCGGCGCGCCCCTGCCGGTGGCGCCCCTGCCGATCGACGCGGAACTCGCCAAGGGGCAGGTCCGCGCCCTGGTCAGCGGCTACGTGCCGGCGGTGAGCGCGGAGGATGCGAGCTACGCGGTCGGCGTCCCCGTCACCGTGGACGGCGAGGTCGCCTACATCCTCAGCTTCACCGTCCCCCTGTCGCGGCTCCAGGGCATCCTGGCGCGGGAGGTGGTGCAGGGCTGGACGACCGGCATTTCGGATCGCAGCGGCACCGTGCTGGCGCGGCTGCCCGACCCGACCGCGGTGGTGGGCAAGCCGCGCCTCTCGACCCTGCGCCAGAACCAGACCAGCACAGCCGGCGTCTGGGAGGGGCAGGACCGGCAGCGGCGCCCGGTCGTGGTGATCGAGGCGCGCTCGCGCCTCACCGGCTGGACCGTCGCGACCAGCATCCCGCAGACCATCGTGGATGCGCGGGTGCGGCGCTGGGTCTGGGCCTTCGCCGGGTTCGGCCTCCTCGTGCTCGCGACCTCCTCGGTGCTGGCGGTGAGCCTGTGGTCGCGAGTGACGCGCCCGCTGCGCCACCTCGCGGCCTCCGGGCCGGCGCTCGCGCGGGGGGAGGCGATCCCGCGCGTGGCCTCGCCGGTCCACGAGATCCAGCGCCTCGCCACCGTTCTCTCGGACGCGTCGCTGCGGATCCGCACCCGCGAAGAGGAGCGCGACCGCGCCCTCGAGGACACGCGGCGCGGCCTCTCGGCCCTGAAAGAGAGCGAGGCCCGCTTCCGCCACATGGCGGATTCCGCCCCGGCGCTGATCTGGATGACCGACGAAACCGGCGAGGTCAGTTTCGCCAACCTGCATTTCGACCACCTATTCGGGATGCCCGCCGAGGCCTTGGCCGATGCGGGCTGGGAGCGGATCATCCACCCGGACGACCTCGACATGTTCCGGGGGGCCTTCCAGGACGCCTTCGCCGCGCGCGGGCCGTTCCGCATGGAGACCCGTATCATCGATCGCACCGGCGCCGTGCGCTGGCTGCGCTGCGAGGGCGTGCCGCGCCTCGACGATGGCCAACGCTTCCTCGGCTATACCGGCTGCAACGTCGACATCACCGATGCCAAGCTCGCGGAGGAGCATCTGCTCCTGCTGATCCACGAGTTGAACCACCGGGTGAAGAACACCCTGGCGACGGTGCAATCCATCGCGACGCAATCCCTGCGCGGCCTCGACGGGCCGGAGGCCGAGATCGCCCGCGCCGCGTTCGAGGCGCGGCTCCTGGCGCTGGCCCGCGTTCACGACGTGCTCACCAAGGAAAGCTGGGACGGCGCGGAATTGTCGGCGGTGGTGGCCGACGCGATCCGCCCCCTCGACGGCGGCGGCACCGGGGCGTCGCGCTTCCGTGTCCAGGGGCCGCCTTTGCGCCTGCCGCCGCGGCTCGCCCTCTCCATCGCCATGGCCCTGCACGAACTCGGGACCAACGCCGTGAAATACGGCGCGCTGTCCAACGATGCCGGCACCATCGACATCGAATGGGCCGTGCGGCGCGGGGAGGAGATCATGCTCCTCCTGCGCTGGCGCGAGAGCGGCGGCCCGCCCGTCAAGAAGCCCACCCGCACCGGCTTCGGCTCGCGGCTCATCGAGCGCAGCCTCGCCCGGGAACTCGCGGGCGAGGTCAACCTCTCCTACGAGCCGGGGGGCGTCGTCTGCACCATCGAGGCGCCGGTCCCGCCGCCGGGCTTGCTGGAGCGCAAGACTGTCGCCGCGCCGACCCGTATCGCGCCCCTGCCGCTCGCCGGGTGAGGCGTCAGTTGTAGGGGTCGGCGGCGTCGCGCAGGCCGTCGCCCACGAAGTTGAAGGCCAGCACCGTCACCAGCACCGGCACCACCGGCAGGAGCAGCCACGGATAGAGCTGTACCGCCGCGAGATTCTGCGCCTCGTTGAGGAGCACGCCCCAACTCGTCACCGGCGGGCGCAGGCCGAGGCCGAGGAACGACAGGGCCGTCTCGCCGAGGATCATCGTCGGGATCGACAGGGTCGCCGAGGCGATGAGGTGGCTCATGAAGTTCGGGATCAGGTGCCGCCCGATGAGCCGCGCGGGCGAGGCGCCCATGAGTTCGGCCGCCTGCACGAAATCTTCCTCGCGCAGCGCCAGCAGCTTGCCGCGCACCGCGCGGGCGAGGCCCGGCCAGTCGAGCAGGCCGAGGATCACCGTGATGCCGAAGAAGATGAGAAGCGGGCTCCAGTTCGCCGGCAGCGCCGCCGAGAGGGCGAGCCACAGCGGCAGTTCAGGGATCGAGCGGACGATCTCGATCAACCGTTGCACGGCGGCGTCGGCGAGGCCGCCGAAATAGCCGGCGATGCCTCCGAAGAGGAGGCCGAGCACGAAGGAGATCGCCACGCCCACGAGGCCGATCGTGAGCGAGACGCGGGTGCCGTAGACGATCCGCGAGAACAGGTCCCGCCCGAGGCGGTCGGTGCCGAGCAGGAACAGGGTCCCGCCCTCCGGCGCGCAGACGAGGTGCAGATCGGTGTGGACGAGGCCGAGCCAGTCGTAGCCGTCGCCCCGGCAGAGGAAGCGCAGGGGTTGGGGCTTACCTGTGTCGGTCACGTAGTCCCGGCGGAACGTGTCGAGGTCGAGCTGGGAACGGTACGGGTAGACGAACGGGCCGACGAACCGGCCGTCGTGGATCAGATGCACCCCCTGCGGCGGCGCGTAGAGGAAGTCGCTGTCCCGGCGCGCCTGCCCGTAGGGGGCGATTATCTCCACGAAGGGGATGAGGGCGTAGAGCACGAGCAGGATCAGCGCGAAGAACACCGCCAGCCGGTGGCGCAGGAACTTGCGCGCGATGAGCCGCCACGCCGAGGCCGAGCCGGCGGTTGACTCGGCCCGCTCGTCGGGGGTGAAGGGCGCCGGATCGACGAAATGCGTGCGTTGCAGGGCGCCGCTCATCGCAGGCCCATGCGGATGCGCGGGTCGAGCCAGACCAGGGCGAGGTCCGAGATCAGCATTCCGACCAGGGTCAGGGCGGCGACGAACATCAGGATGAAGCCCGCCATGAACTGATCCTGGTTGCGCAGGCTCTCCAAGAGCAGCGGCCCGACGGTCGGCAGGCTCAACACCAGCGAGACCAGCACCGAGCCCGAGACGAGATGCGGCAGCAGGTTGCCGATATCCGCCACGAACGGGTTCAGGGACATGCGGAACGGATATTTCAGCAGCGCCCGCGTCGGCGCCATGCCCTTGGCGCGGGCCGTCACCGTGTAGGGCTTGGCGAGTTCGTCGAGCAGGTTCGCCCGCATCCGGCGGATCATCGCCGCCGTGCCGCCGAGGCCGATCACCAGGGTCGGCACGATGAGGTGAGCGGCGAGCGAGCGGATCTTCTCCCCGTCCCAGGGCCGGTTGGTGAGCGAGGCGTCGTAGAGGCCGCCGATGGAGAGGCCGAACCAGCGGTTGGCGTAGAACAGCAGGATCAGCGCCAGCAGGAAGCCCGGCACGGCGAGGCCGACATAGCCGAGCACGGTCACGACGGAATCGCCCCAGGTGTATCGGTTCGTGGCCGAATAGATCGCCGCCGGGATCGCCACGAGGTGGACGAAGATCACGGCGGTGACGTTCACGAGCAGCGTCAGCCACAGGGTGTCGCCGACCACGTCAGCCACCGGCTTGTCGTATTCGAACGACCAGCCCCAATCGCCTTGCAGCAGGCCGGAGAAGCCGGCGGGCCCCGGAATCAGCCCGACCCAGATCAGGTATTGCTCCCAGACCGGCCGGTCGAGCCCGTATTGGCGGATCAACAGTTCCGCCTTGGCCACGGAGCCCGCCTCGCCCGTGGCGCGGAGTTCCATGATGCGGTTCGTCAGGTAATCCCCCGGCGGGAGCTTGATGACGAAGAAGACCAGGGCGGAGATGATGAGCAGCGTCACCGCCATGGTGAGGAGACGCCGGAGGAGCAGGCCGATCATCGCCCCTCGGCCCGCTTGTCCATGGCCTCGTCCCAGAACAGCTCGTCCACCCGCTGCACGCCGATCATCGCCGTGGGCTCCCAGGAATAGAGCGCCTTGGCCGGCAGGTTCACGAGCCGGTCGGCGGTGACGACCGGCTGCAACGCCCCCGCCACCGTGCCGATCACCCAGGTGTTGCGCGCGTGGTTCATCAGCATCTCGCGCCAGATCGCCCCCTGCCGGGTCGCGTCGTCCGTCTGGCGCCATTCCCGGTCGAGGTCGATCAGGCGCTGCACCTCCGGCACGTCGCAGGCCTCGCCGCTCCGGCCCCGGCTTTCGAGGTTCATCGACCAGCGCGGCCAGGCATAATGGTCGGGCTGGGCCGGGCTCAGTTCGGTCGGCGGCATGATGGCGGTGGGCACCGCGAGGTCGAGCCCCTGCGCCGCCACCATCACCGTCAGCCCGCCGATGGAGCGGCGGCGCAGGTTGGTGCGCTCCTGCGGCTTGGTGACGAGGCGGATGCCGACCTCCCGCCAGAACTCCGCAATGAGGGTGAGGGCATCGAGGATCTCACCGGCCTCGCCGTCGCTCTCCACCACGATTTCCAGCGGGCGGCCGTCCGGTAGGAGGCGGATGCCCGAGCCATCGCGGCGGTCGAGCCCGGCCTCGTCCAGAAGCCGGTTCGCCTGGGCCGGGTCGTAGCCCGCGTTCAGGGTCCGCATCTCCGGCGCATAGAGGGGCGATTCGGGGATGATCGTGTCGTTGCCCTCGGTGCCGAGGCCGAAGAGCAGGGTGTTGTTGAGCGTGCGCCGGTCGGTGGCCAGCGAGAGCGCGTGCCGGTAGCGGATGTCCCGGTTCAGGGCACGCCAGACGGGATCGACCGTCGTCAGGTTCGGGTAGAGCGCGATCTCCGAGCCCCGGGCCACCGGCCAGAGGTTGGTGCGGTAATGGTGGGCCTTCTCGCCCTCCTTGAGGCTCGGGATGTCCGGCATCATCAGGCCCCGGAACATCAGGTCCGCCTCGCCCGCATTGGTCTTGGCGACGAGCAGTCCGGAGGAGGCCACGTCCATCACGATGCGGTCGACGTAGGGCAATTGCGTCCCGGCGGCGTCGACCCGGTGATAGGAGCGGTTGCGCTCGAAGGCGAAGCGCGTTGCCGGGGAGCGGGTGCGCGGCACCCACGCCTGCAGCGTCGGGCAATCCGGGTTCATCAGCTCGTAATTGTCGTCGAGCCGGTTGTGCAGGGCGGCCCAGCTCCGCAGCTTCAGCCCCTTCGCCTTGGCCTCGGCGGCCTCCTTGCCGACGTAGCGCGGGTGATACGGCTTCAGGTAATGCGCCGGCCGGTAGATCAGCGGATCGCGGGGAGCGGCGAGCGCCGGCAGAAACATCGGGTTCGGCCGGGGCCACGTGTAGCGGATGGTCCGCGCATCCGGGAACTCGACCTGCGGCGGCGTGCCATCCACCATGAAGAAGGTGGGCGGCCCCTCGGGGCTCAGCTCCTTCTGGTTGGCCACGTCCTCCCAGTAATAGCGGAAATCCTCGCTGGTGAAGGGCTGCCCGTCCGACCAGCGGTGCCCGTCCCGCAGGGTGAAGGTGAAGCGCCCGCCCTCGACGTCGATCCGTTCCAGCACGTCGGGCTGGAGGGTCAGGCCAGCATCGTAGCCGACGAGGCGGGTGTAGCCGTAGACCGAGAGGTAGCGGACATCCCGCGCCTTCGCGATCAGGGTGCGGATCGTCCCGCCCTGTTTGCCGAGACGCCTTCCCCGGGCGGCGAGGTTTGCCACGAGGGGCGTGGTGGGGGGCGCGGGAGCGTCGTCGGCGAGGGCGCGGCGGGGGAGGGCGGTCGTGGCCGCGAGGCCGGCGAGGAGCGTGCGGCGGGAGAATCCGGTGGTGCTCACGGCCCGCCCCCGTGCAGTTCCACGTAGGTCAGCCGGGCCGGCGAGTAGCCGGTGGCGCGGTGCATGTCGTCGAAGGCGTGGGCGCGGCGGATCAGGTCGCCGGCTTGGCGCGCCTCCGCGTCCCCGGCGGGCTGCTCGAAGGGGCGGCCGTTGCGGGTCCAGCGGATCGGCTCGGGGTTCGAATCCAGGGCGGTGATCATCGCGATGGTCGGATGGGCCGGGCCGCCATGGGCGTGGATGCGGTGCGCCGCCACGTCGTCATCGAACAGCAGGCGGGTCAGGCCGCGCACATGCGCCTCCACCACCCGGCGGGCCTGGGAGATGTGGTCATCGAAGAAGGCCACCGTCCGCGCCGGGTCGAGCATCGACCAATCGGCGCGGGACCAATCCTCGCGGCTGTAACGCGCTCCGGCGTCGCGGTATTGCAGGCCCGACAGGTCGGGGTCGTGGCAGAAGATCCGCGCCTCAGGGCAGGCCTGCCGGATGACCCAGGTGGTCAGGCCCCGGAACACGCCGGATTCGATCACGAAATCCGGTCGCAGTACCCGCATCGCCACGTAGAGTTGAAGCGCGCCGTTGAACCCGCTGCCGCCGCGCCGCTGGCGCACGGGCGCCTCGGGAATGAGGTGCCAGAACCGCTCCACGAGGGCGCGGACATCCTTTTCCGGTGTCAGGCCGGAGGCGCGCAAGTCGGTGTGCAGGCTCTCGGCGGCGGCATCGAGCAGGCGCCCGACCTCGCGTGGGGAGGTGGGGCGGTGGGTCCAATCCGGCGCTGCGGGCACGAGATCGTAGCCGAGGCGGTCGAAGAGCGGCCCGAGCACCTTCCGGCGCAGGCGTTCGAGGACGATGGGCGGGCGCGGCTGCATCAGGCGGCGTTCCGCTCGGCTTCGGATCGGTAGCGGGCCCAATGCCCCGGCTCGACTTGCATCATGATCCCGGATTCGTGGGGCGCGAGGGCGAAACCCTTCGGCCAGCGTGCGGGGTCCGAGGCCTCGCCCGTCACCTTCGCGAAATCGAGGGGATGGTCGAGGCTCGGGTCCGGCACGGCGGCGAGCAGCGCCTTGGTGTAGGGGTGGACTGGATCGCGGAACAGGGTGGCCCGGTCGGCCTCCTCCACGATGCGCCCGCGACACATGACGCTGATCGTGTCGGCCATGTAGTCCACCACCGCGAGGTTGTGGGACACGATCAGGTAGGACAGGCCCAGTGCCTGCTGCAGATCCTTGAGCAGGTTCAGGATCTGCGCCTGCACCGACACGTCGAGGGCCGAGACGGGCTCGTCCAGCACGAGGAGGCGCGGTTCGAGGCTGAGCGCGCGGGCGATCCCGATGCGCTGGCGCTGGCCGCCGGAGAAGGCGTGCGGATAGCGGCCGAGGGCGGACTCCTCCAGGCCGACCATCGCCATCAATTCGCGGCAGCGCTCGCGCCGCTTCGGCTGTGGCACGCCGTGGATCTCCATCGGCTCCGACAGGATCTGCCGCACGGTCATGCGCGGATCGAGGGAGGCGTAGGGGTCCTGGAAGACGAACTGGACGTTGCGGCGGTAGGCGAACAGGGCGTCGCCCTTGAGCGCGTGCACGTCCTTCGGGCCGTCGCCGGCATCGAACAGGATGCGCCCGCCATCGGGCGGCATGGCCCGCATGACCATTTTCGAGACGGTGGTCTTGCCCGAGCCCGATTCGCCCACGAGCCCAAGGGTGCGCCCGCCCCGCAGGGTGAGGGACACGTCCGACACGGCCCGCACCGTGCGCGGGCTGGCGAAGAGCCGCCCGGCGCGGAGGGTGAAGGTCTTGCTGACTGTCTCCACCTGCAGGATCGGGCCGGCGAGGGGCGGCGCCTCCCGCGTGGGCGGGATCGTCGCGCGGGCGGGGCGGATCGGCGTCAGGCGCTCGCCCGGCGCCATGTCGAAGCGGGGCACCGCCTCGATCAGCGCCTTGAGATAGGCGTGGCCCGGCCGGCGCATCACCTCGTCCTTGGGGCCGGCTTCCACCAAGCGGCCCCGGTAGAGCACCGCCACATCGTGGGCGATGTTGGCCACCACCCCGAGATCGTGGGTGATGAGCAGGATCGCCATGCCGGTCTCGTCCTGCAGCCGGCCGAGCAGGGCGAGGATCTGGGCCTGGGTGGTCACGTCGAGCGCGGTGGTCGGCTCGTCCGCCACGAGGAGCGCCGGGCGCATGATGAGCGCCATGGCGATCATCGCCCGCTGGCGCAGGCCGCCGGAGAGTTCGAACGGATAGGTCTTGAGCGCCCGCTTCGGATCGGGGAAGCCGACCTTCGCCAGGGCTTCCTCCGTGCGCGCATCCGATTCCCGCCGGTCGGCGCCGGTATGGACGCGCAACGCCTCGCCGATCTGATCGCCGATCGTGTGGAGCGGCGACAGGCAGGTCATCGGCTCCTGGAAGATCATCGCGATCCGCCGGCCCCGGATGTCGCGGATGGCCGGGCCGTCCTCCGGCAGGCGGGCGAGGTCGACCGTCTCGTTGGGGCCTTCGAACAGCATCTGGCCCCGGCTGATCTCGGCGGATCGCGGGAGGATGCGCAGGATCGCCTGCGCCGTCACCGACTTGCCGGAGCCGGATTCGCCCACCAGCGCGAGGGTCTTGCCCCGCGGGATATCGAGCGACAGCCCGTGCAGGGCCTCGAACCGGCCGGTCTCGGTACGGAAGGCGACAGCGAGGTCGCGGATCGACAGGAGCGCGCTCACCCGGCCCTCGGCCATTCGTCCGCCGTGGACATAGGCGCCGGGACTCCCGCGTCCACAGGCGACGGGAACAGGTCGCAAGGATCGCACCAGCGTACGGCCGGGTGATCGAGGACGGTCAGCAACTCGGCGAGGAACGCCCACACCGCCTCGTCATGGGCGAGGTGGTGGGTGAGGAGGCCGAGCGGCGCCCCGCTCCGGCTCTCCGCATGGGCGGTGAGGGTCGCGAGCAGGGCGGCGGGGTCGCGCAGCGAGCGGGTGCCGCGCCAGTCGATCACGTCGAGGGCGGCGCCTCCCGGTCCCCTGGCCGCCGAGAGGCCGGCATAGCCGAGGGCGGGCAGGTCGGCGGCGAGACCGGGGTCGATCCGGTTCCAGGGCGGTACGAAGACCGGCAGCAGCGTCTCGCGCGGCAGCCTGTCCTGCGCGAGGGCCAGCGCGCGGGCCGCCTCCTCGCGGAGGGTGGCCAATGGCCGGTGCGGGCCGAACTCGGCGGGCTTCGCATCGGGCGGGGCGTGGTTGTCGTGCGCGAGGCCGTGCACGCCGACACGGAGGGTGCGCATACCGGCAAGACGCCGGCCGAGCGATGGCTCGATCCGCGCCGGGATCGCCGCAATCAGGATCGGGCGGGAACCCGCGAGGGCCAGCAGGCGGTCGAGGGCAGGGGTCGCGGCCACCGCGTCGTCGTCCCGCCACCAGAGGCGGACCTCGCCCGCCCGGTCGAGGGCATCGCGCAGGCGGGCGAAGGCGCGCTCACGGCGAAGCCGTTCCACCAGGGCGACGGTGCGGGCCGCGCCGTCGAGGGCGGGGCGTGGGCCCTCGGGGAGGGGCGGCGCGGCGAGTACGGCCGCCAGCAGCGTATCGGGCGAGAGCGCATCCTCCGGCACGATCCGCGCGCGGCCCATGGCGGCGAGGCGTTCGGCGCGCAGGCGCTGCTCGGTCTCGCGGCCCGCCTCGAAGGGCACGAGCACGGCGGGCGTGTCCGTCACCAGCAGGTCCACGGCGGTGTTGTAGCCGCATTGGCTCGCCGAGACGCGGGCACCCGCCAGCAGCGCCCGGTAATCGGCCCGCGCCCGCATCACCGTGCCGGCGGGCAGGCCCTCCGACAGGGTCGCGAGGGTCGCGTCCGGGATGCCGTGCCCGACGAGGAGCCGCCAGCCGAGATCGGGCCTGTTCCGCGCCGCGCCGACGGCCGCGCGGAACAGGCCGAGCCCGGCCGCGCTCGACCCGGCGGCGACGAGGATGCCCGTGCGCTCGCCCGGCGGCGGGATCGCGGCGCCCTCGTCGACGTAGCCGGTGTAGCGGAGCCTCGGCCGCACCGCGTCATCGACCGGCCAGGAGGCGTCGAGGGGCGCCAGGGCTTCGTCGCCGTGGACCAACACCGCATCGTAGAGCGCGGCCAGGCGGGCATGGGCCTGCGTGACCTTGGCCGGACGGTCGGGCGGCACGAGGATGTCGCGCACCGAAGACAGGATCAGCGGCGCGGGGTCGAGGGCGCGGGCCGCCTCCACCAGGGCGAGGAATTCGGGCGCGAGCCCCCGCCGGCCGAAGGGGAACAGTTCGGTGATGACGGCATCCGGCGCCGTCTCGCGGAGCGTCGCGAGGAGGGTTTTGCGCCGTTCGGCGAGGAGGGTTTCGCCGGCCGGCTCGCCATCCGGGCCGATCAGCCGGGTGAAATCGAATCCCTCGATCCGCAGGGGCGGCAATTGCACGAGGCGCACGCCGTCGAGGCGCACCAGCGGCGCCGGGCTTCCGCCGGAAACCAGCACGGTCTCGTGCCCGGCGGCGGCGAAGGCGCGGGCGAGGGCGGCGGCGCGGGTGAGATGCCCCGCCCCGAGGAGATGCGTGACCGCGATGAGGATCCTCACGCAGCCTCCTCGCGGAGGGGCGAGGCTATCCCGGCCGAGCGGGCCAGGGCGTCGGCAATGAGGGCGATGCCCGCCTCCTCGGAGAAGTCCTGCACGAGGCGCGCCAGCGCCGCGCGGCCGAGGCGACTGCGCCGCTCGGGATCGGCGAAGAGGGCGCGCAGCGCCTCCGCCAGGGCGTCGGGCTCGCCCGGCGGGACGAGGAGGCCGTGGATTCCATCGGTCAGGAATTCGGGCGTGCCGGCGAAGGCGGTGGCCAGGATCGGCAGCTCCTGGCTCGCGGCCTCCATGAGGACGTTCGGCAGCCCGTCGCGGTCGCCCCCGGCGGCCGGCTTGGTCGGCAGCACGAACAGGTCCGCCTCGCGCATCGCGTCGATGATCGCCGGCTGGGGCAGGGCGCCCCGGAAGGCGACGCGCCCCTGCAATCCGCGCTCCAGGGCGAGCCGTTCCAGGGCGCCGCGCAACTCGCCGCCGCCGATCAGGTCGAGCCGCCAGTGCAGGTCGTCGGGGAGGGCGGCGAGCGCCGCGAACAGGTCGTCATGCCCCTTCTTCGCCACGAGCCGCCCGACGCAGAGCAGCCGCAGCGGCGCCTCCGGGTCGCGCCCGTCGCGGGCGGGGCGGGCCGGGGGCGGCGCGGGAAAACGCGCGAGGTCGAGCCCGTGATAGGCGAGCCGCGTGCGTCCCGGCCCGAGGGCGTCGAGGCGCGCGAGCCCGTCGCGGGTGCAGGTCACGCCCCAGGCGGCATCGGCGAGCTTCTCGGACAGCTCCCATTCGGGCGTGGTCCAGATGTCCTTGGCGTGGGCGGAAAAGCTCCAGCGCCGGCCCGTCAGCAGGGCGGCGTAGCGGGCGACGCTGCCGGGCGTGTGCAGGAAGTGGACGTGGAGATGGGCCACCGCCGGCCCGGCCTCGCGGGCGAGCACCAGCGCCTGCCCGATCCGCCGCAACCGCGAGGCGGTGGGGTCCCGCCGCAGGTCGCGCAGAAAGGTTCTCACGAGCGCCGGGAACGCCCGTTGCCGGCATCCCCAGAAGAGCCCGCGCATCACCCGGGCGGGGTCGTCGCGCAGGTATTCGGGCAGGTAGGCGACGGGCGCGCGGATCGCCGTGTGCATCGGGTGGCGGAACCGGTCGGTGGGCTTGCGCAGCGACCAGATGTCGAGGGCGAGGCCCCGCTTCTCGAGGGCCAGGATCTCCTGCGCGATGAAGGTCTCGGAGAGGCGCGGATAGCCCTTCAGCACCACCGCGATACGCGGGCCGCTCATGACATCGCCCGGCACGGCGCGTCGGCATCCTCCGGCACGAGGTGGTGCAGGCGGCGCACCACCGCGTCGAGCCCGTCGAGGAGGCCCGGCACCACCACCCGCGAGGGTTCGGGCTGGCCGGGCACCGCGCGCAACGCCGCCGCCATGCGGAGCGGATCGCGCCCGTCGTCTTCCATCAGCACCCGCACGAGGCCGAGCCGTTCGGCGGCCAGCGCCCGGATCGCCTGTTCCCGCCGCGGTTCGGTGCGCGGCACCAGTACGGCCGGACGGTCGAAGGACAGGATCTCGCAGAAGGTGTTGTAGCCGCCCATGGCGACGATGCCCGCCGCCTTGCGCATCAGCACCTCGATCTCGCTGTCGAAGGTGATGGCCGAGACCCGGCCGCCGAGTGCCGCGATGCGCCGGTCGAACCCTTCCCGGATCGCGGCGTCGAGGAACGGCCCGAAGGCCACGAGGCAGGGCAGCGGGATGCCGGGATCGGCCTCGTAGGCCGCGATCACCCAATCGATCAGCCCCGCGCCGTCGCCCCCACCGCCCGGCGTGACGAGGAGGAACGGCCCCGCCGCCACCGCCGGCTCCCGGCGGTCGGCCCGCGCCTCGGGCAGCTCGCGGCGCAGGTAGCCCGTGTAGACGAGCCGGTTCCCGATCCGCCGCGCGAGGTCGGGCGCCAGGGCGAGCCCAGCCAGGGGCTCGTGGATGCGCCCGAGCCCGTAGACCCAGATCTCGTCGTAGAAGCGGTCCATCGCCTCGACGGCGCCCTTGCGCTCCCATTCGGGGGCGAGCCGGTCGGCCTCGTCGAGGACATCGCGCAGGCCGAGCACCAGCTTGGTGCCCCGCGCCGCCTCCCGTTCCAGCACGGGCAGCATCTCGCCGTGGAATCCGGCGGGCTCCTTGTCCACGATCACCACATGGGGGCGGACCGCTTCCGCCGTGCGCATCAGCGCCGCCGTGCGGTCCTCCACCGTGCGGGCGAGGGTCGCGGGGCCGGCGCTGGCATAGGTGCCGTCGGAGAGCTTCGTCACCGGCGGCAGGCGCACCGTGCGCACGCCCGGCGCGAAGGCGAAGCGGTCCACCACCGGCGATCCCGATACGATCACCGCCCGCGCATCGGGGCAGGCGGCGACAAGGGCGTGGGCGATCGCCCGGGAGCGCCGCAGATGGCCGAGGCCGAACGTGTCGTGGCTGTAGATCAGGACGCGCAAGGCGGACGACGATTCCATTCCCCAGCCCGGCGACACGCGCCTCATCCCGCGATGCGTCGGACCATCGCAGCCACATCCATGCTGCACAAGTGTGACGGTGCTTCGAATCCCATCGTTAACGGGCTCGGAACCGTTGTCTCCTAGGCTCGGCCGGGCCCTTTCCGATGGCCCGATGCCGGGACAGACCATGCACGCTTCCGCTCCGCAGACCGGCCGGACGTTCCTCGCCGGCCTGCGCGCGGACCTCGCGGACATCGTCTTCAACGATGCGCGCTTCCTGGCCTTCGGGCGGCTGGCGGCGATCTTCCTGCTGCCGATCACCGCCGCGATCATCATCGTGCTGTTCGGGACCGGGCCGGAGCCGCGCCGGAACTGGTACGGCGAGATCCTGGGCAACGACTTCTCGCAGATCTGGGTCGCCGGCCGCGCCGCCCTGGAGGGCCGGGCCGCCGAGCCCTACGACCTCGCCCGCCACCTCGCGAACCTGCGGGAGGCGTTCGGGCCGGATTGCCGGTTCGCATGGCACTACCCGCCGATCTTCCTGATCCCGTCGGCGGCGATGGCGTGGATGGACCCGCAGGCCGGCTACCTCGCGTGGTGCGCCCTCTCGGCCGCGTTTTTCCTGTTCGTGCTGCGGCGCGCGGCGGGGCGGATGGACATCGCCCTCATCGCGTTCGCCCACCCTCTCGTGTTCTGCAACCTGTCCTATGGGCAGAACGGGCTGTTCACCGCCGGGCTGATGACGCTGGGCCTCGTCCTCCTCGACAGGCGCCCGCGCCTCGCCGGCCTGTGCTTCGGGCTCCTCGCCTTCAAGCCGCATTTCGCGCTGGTGGCGCCGCTCCTGCTGCTCGCCACCGGACGGTGGACCACGCTCATGAGCTGCGCCGCGACGGTGCTCGCCGCCAGCCTCGCCTCGGTGGCCCTGTTCGGCATCGAGCCGTGGATCGGCTTCCTGCACTCGTTGTCGAGCACCAACCGAATCATCCTGCAGGAGGCCGCGTCGGGGCTCGATCTCAACGCCAGCGCCTTCGGGGCGGTGCGCCTCCTCGGCGGCTCGGTGGCCCTGGCCTGGGCGTTCCAGATCGCGGTGGCACTCATGGCCCTGGCCTTCGTGCTGCGGGTCTGGCGCTCCGGGGCCTCGCCCGAGTTGCGGGCCGCCGCCTGCCTGTGCGTCACGCCGCTGCTCTCGCCCTACGTGCCGGTCTACGACCTCGTGCCCCTGCTGCCCGCGACCCTGTTCCTCGGGCTCGCCGCCGTGAAGCAGGGCGGGCTCGTCGCCCATGAGCGGCTGCTGATCGCGCTCAGCCCGCTCACCGCCCTCGTGCGGTTCGCGGCCGGCGAGACCGGCTTCTCCTTCGGTCTCGCCCTGGCGCTGGCGACCTTCGCCTGCATCGCGTGGCGCGTCGGCCTGACGGGTTTGCTGCCGCAGGGCGGCTTCAGCCTCACCCGCCGAGCGGTCGTGGGATCCTGAAGGGCAGCATCAGCTGCACCAGCGGGTTGCGGAACCGGTCGAGGGACAGGCTCTCGTGGACCGCCCGCACCGGCTCGCCCGCCAGGGTCGAGGCCAGCAGCGAGCGCGAATAGAAAGGCGTGTCCTCGAAGGTGGTGATGACCCGCGCCTTGCCGTCGTCGCTGCGGGTCTCGCGGGGCATCCGCCAGAACCCGGTGGGCGGCAGCTTGGCCGAGAGCGGCGGGCGGATGTCCCGCCGCGTGCCGTCGAAGGCGAAGCCCAGCGACAGGTTGCGCCCGCCGCCGTCCCGGTGCGCCACGTCGTAGAGGATCGCGGCCCCGTCCGGCAGTTCGGCCCGGCACCATGTCCAGCGGGTGAAGGCGTCGGCCAGGGGTTCGTCGCCGTCGTTGGTGTCGAAATAGCCGCTGCCCTGCCAGGACAGGCCCGGCTCGCTCAGCGAGACCTCCACCCGCGAGGCCGGCGCCATCGGCCACCAGCGGTGCCGCCCGGCCGGGTCGAGATGGAACGGCCCCGCCGTGATGCCGGAGGGCCGCAGCCGCACCGTGCCCCGGATGCGCCGGGGCAGCGGCGCCCCGCGCTCGTCGATGCGCACCGTGAGTTCGGTGCCGTCCCACTCCATAGCGCTCGGGCCGATGGCGATGTGGTCCGCCCCGCGCGCCAGGGTGCCCTGTTTCCGCTCGGTCATGGCGAAGCGGCTCGGGCGGCCGTAGAGCACGACGTTCATCGCGCAGTGGTCGAAGGGGTTCTTGTCCCGGCTCCAGCCGTAATACGGCGAAAACACGCTGCCGATGAAGGCGATGATGGTGAGGCCCTGGGTGCCGTCGTCGCTCACCGCATCGACGTACCACCAGACATAGCCGTTGCGCCCGACAGGCCCGTCGAACCAAGGTCGGCGAGGATCGCTGCCGCCGCGAGCCTCCCCGATTGCGCCGCCATCGGCACGCCCGGCCCCGGATGGACCGAGCCCCCCGCGAGGTAGAGCCCCGCTATCTTCGTGCGCGCGCCCGGCCGCTTGAACGTCGCCGCCCAGCCCTGCGAGGCCCGCCCGTACAGGGCGCCCTGGCTCCCCGGGAACAGGCCCGCGAACGCCTCCGGCGTCGTGACCGTGGCCGCCGATTCCCGCGTCAGGGACAAGCCGCAGGCGTGCAGCCGCGCCTTCAGGTTGGTCTCGCATCGGGCGATCTCCGTGGCAGGCAGGGGGCGCTCCGTGCCGTCGGCCGGGGCGTTGACGAGCATCAGCAGGCGCTCCGGCCCGCCGGGAAAGGCGCCCTCGGCGCTGCGGTCCTGGGCGCAGACGTAGACCGTGGGGTCGGTGGGCAGGCGGCGGTCGCGCAGGATCGTGTCGAATTCGGCGCGGTAGTCGCGGGAAAAGAACACCGTGTGGTGGGCCAGCGGAAAGCCCGCCGTCTCGGCCCGCACGCAGTAGGTCACCGCCGAGAGCGAGCGCTCGGCCCGCCCGATCCGGTCGCCGGCCGGCGCCGCCGCGCGGCCCAGCAGCCCCGCGTCCAGGGCCGCCACGTCGCCGTTACAGATCACGACATCCGCCGGGATGCGCCCGCCGCCCGCGAGCCGCACGCCCGTGACCTTGCCCCCGGAGACCTCGATCTCCTGGACATGGGTGCCGTAGCGGAACTCCGCCCCGTTCTCCACGGCGAGGCCGGCGATGGAGGCGGCGAGCGCACTCAAGCCCCCCTGCACGGTCCAGACACCGGCCTGCTCGACATGGGCGACCAGCATCAGCGTCGCCGGGGCGGTGAAGGGCGAGGCGCCGCAATAGGTGGCGTAGCGCCCGAACAGCTGCAGCAGGCGCGGATCATGGAAATACTCCTTCAGCGCCGACCAGAGCGTCGCGAAGGGCTGGATGCGCCAGAGGTCGCCGATCCCGGAAATGCCGACCCGCTTGGCGAGCCCCGTCGGCCCCGTCTGGCCGGAGCGGATGAAGGGCCCCTCCAGGGTGCGGTAGACCTCGGCCGCGCGGGCGCAGAACCGCCGGTAGCCCTCGGCTTCGCCTGCTCCCGCGAAGGCGTGAATCGCCGCCGCCGAGGCGTCGATGTCGGCAAAGAGGTCGAGGCGTTCGTCGCGGCTCCAGGCGTGGCGGGCCAGCAGGCTCGCATCCCGCAGGGTGACACGCTCGGCGAGACTCGCGCCGCACTCGGCCAGAAGCTCCTCGAACACCCAGCGCATGGTGAAGACGGTCGGCCCCGCCTCGATGCGCGTGCCGTCCACCGGCACCGCGCGCATCTTGCCGCCCGGCGCCTCGGCGCGCTCCACCACCGTGACCGACAGGCCGGCACGGGCGAGCCTGAGGGCGGCGGCGAGCCCGCCGATCCCGGCTCCGATCACGACGACGCGCGTGGCCGACACGGTTGCGGAGCCTCCCTGGCCGGGATTGATCTTGTGGTCCGTGAGTGTCAATTATAAGTGACACATGGCGATGGCAACCCGCCATGACAGGGAGGGCGGCATGGAGCCCGGCGCGCGGATCGAATCGGCCCTCGACAGGGCTGTCGCCTACTCGGAGGCGCCCGGCGCGCCACCCCTTCTGGCGGAAGCGATGCGCTACGCCGTCTTCCCCGGCGGGCACCGCATCCGGCCCCGGCTCTGCCTCTCGGTGGCGCGGGCCTGCGGCGACGACGATCCCCTGGGCGCCGATTCGGCGGCGGCGGCGATCGAGCTTCTGCACTGCGCCTCCCTCGTCCACGACGACCTGCCCTGCTTCGATGACGCGCCGACGCGCCGCCAGAAGGACACGGTCCACATCGCCTTTGGCACGCCCATCGCCGTCCTCACCGGGGACGCGCTGATCGTGCTTGCCTTCGAGACCCTGGCGCGGGGATCGTGGCGGCATCCGCGCCGGCTCGCCCGGCTCGTCGGGCTGCTCGGCCGGGCGGCGGGCTCACCCTCCGGCATCGCGGCGGGGCAGGCCTGGGAATCCGAGGCGCATGTGGATCTCAGCGCCTACCAGCAGGCCAAGACCGGCGCGCTCTTCGCGGCGGCGACGGTGGCCGGCGCGGCGGCGGCGGGGGCCGAGCCGGAGCCGTGGCGGCGCCTCGGCGAAGCGCTCGGCGAGGCCTATCAGGTGGCCGACGATCTGCGCGACGTCGCCTGCCGTCAGGAGGAGATCGGCAAGCCCGCCGGGCGCGACGCGACCCTCGGGCGGCCCAACGCGGCAGCGCTGCTCGGCACGGGCGGCGCCCTCGACAGGCTGAAGCGCCTCACCCGCGAGGCCATCGCGGCCGTGCCGGATTGCCCCGGCGCGAAGGGGCTGACGGCGGAGATCGAGGCGCAGGCCCGGCTGTTCCTGCCGGCGAGCCTGCGGGCGGTGTCGGCCTGAGCCGGGGCGCGGCCCTGTCGGATCCCCCGGCGGCGCGCCCGCGCCCGCTCTCCGAGCGCTGGCTGGCGCTGCGGAATCGCCTCGTGGCGAGTCCGCGCTTCCAGCGCTGGGCGGCGGGTTTCCCGCTGACGCGGCGCATCGCGCAAGCCAACACGCGGACCCTGTTCGATCTCTGCGCGGGCTTCGTCTACGCGCAGGTGCTGACGGCCTGCATCCGCTTCGACCTGTTCGCGATCCTGGCGGAGGGGCCGATGACGATCGAGGCCCTGGCCGTGCGCCTCGGCCTGCCGCCGGAGAAGGCGCGGACGCTGCTCCTCGCCGCCCGCTCCCTCGATCTGATTCGCGCCCTGCCGGACGGGCGCTTCGCCCTGGCCGACCTCGGCGCCGCCGTCACCGGCAATCCCGGCATCGCGGCGATGGTTGAGCACCACGCCCTGCTCTACGCCGACCTCGCCGATCCCGTCGCCCTGCTGCAGGGCCGCGCGGAGCGCACGCGGCTCTCCTCCTACTGGCCCTATGCCGAGGGCGGCGCCGTCGCGCCGGGCGAGGCCGCGCCCTACGGCGCGCTGATGGGCACGTCCCAGGCGATGATCGCGCAGGACATCATCGAGGCCTGCGACCTGCGCGGCATCCGCCACTGGATGGATGTCGGTGGTGGGGAGGGGGCCTTCCTAGAAGCCGCCGCGCCGCATCTGCCGGGGCGACGACTCACCCTGTTCGACCTGCCCGCCGTGGCGGAACGGGCCGGCGCCCGCCTCGGCCGCGTCGGGCTGGGCGACCGGATCGACTGCGTCGGCGGCAATTTCCACGCCGGCTTGCCGGAGGGCGCCGACGCGATCTCCCTCGTGCGCGTCCTTCACGACCACGACGACGCACCGGTTCGGGCGCTGCTGCGCGCGGCCTATGCGGCGCTGGCCCCCGGCGGACGACTCGTCATCGCTGAACCGATGGCGGGAACGCCCGGCGCGGAGCCGGTGGGGGACGCCTATTTCGGGTTCTACCTGCTTGCGATGGGCTCCGGCCGTCCCCGGACGGCAGACGAACTGTCACGCTTGGCCCGCGAGGCCGGATTCGCGGCGTTGAAAGAGCGCAAAACCCGTCGTCCCCTGCTCGCCCGTGTGCTCGTCGCACACAAAACCAGCAGATGACTGTTAAGACAGGTTGACGCGCAAAAGTGTCTATCTAGAATGACACTCAGGAGACCCGACCCTGCGGTGTCGCCTTTGAGTCGGGCGGAAATTCCAGTCATGGACGCTCTCGCCGTCATCCTCGAACAACCGGAAAGGCTGGCCCTGCGGCGCCTGACCCTCACCGGCGCGGGTGTGGGCGACGCGGTGGTCGATGTCGCCTGGAGCGGCATCAGCACCGGCACCGAGCGCCTGCTCTGGTCCGGCCGGATGCCGGCCTTTCCGGGCATGGGGTATCCGCTGGTGCCGGGCTACGAGACCGTGGGCCAAGTCGCCGAGGCCGCCGCCGACGCTCCCGTCCGCGTGGGGCAATGGGTGTTCGTCCCCGGCGCCCGCTGCTTCGGCCCGGTGCGCGGCCTGTTCGGCGGCGCGGCCTCCCGCCTCGTCGCCCCCGCCGACAAGCTGCTTCCCGTCGATGGGGCGCTGGGCGAGCGCGCCTGCCTGCTGGCTTTGGCCGCCACCGCCCATCGCGCGGCCGGCGGCATCGCGGAGGGCGAGCGTCCCCTGATCGTCGGGCACGGCGTGCTCGGCCGGCTTCTGGCCCGTGTCGCCGTGGCGATGGGGGCCGAGCCCACCGTGTGGGAGACGAACCCCGCCCGCCGCGACGGCGCGGAGGGCTATGACATCCTGGCCCCCGAGGACGATGTCCGCCGCGACTACGCGCGCATCCTCGACGTGAGCGGCGATTCCGCCGGCCTCGACGGGCTGATCGGGCGTCTCGCCCCCGGCGGCGAGATCGTGCTCGGGGGCTTCTACGAGGCGCCGCTCTCCTTCGCCTTCCCGCCCGCCTTCATGCGGGAGGCGCGCCTGCGCATCTCCGCCGAGTTCCGGCCGGGCGACCTCGCCGCCGTCACCTGCCTGATCGAGGCAGGGCGCCTGTCTCTCGACGGCCTGATCACCCACCGCGTGCCCGCCGCGCGGGCCGAGGAGGCTTACCGGACGGCCTTCGCTGATCCGGCCTGCCTCAAGATGGTCCTGGATTGGAGGGACGCCGCATGAACGTTCAACTGAACAAGGCGGCCCTGGCCCAGGCGACGCACCTGCGCAACGAAGCCGCCATCGAGCCCGATCCCGTCTCCACCGCTCTGGCGAAGAAGGAGACGCAGATCATCGCGATTTACGGCAAGGGCGGCATCGGCAAGTCGTTCACGCTGGCGAACCTCAGCTACATGATGGCCCAGCAGGGCAAGAAGGTGCTGCTCATCGGCTGCGATCCGAAGAGCGACACCACCTCCCTGCTGTTCGGCGGCAAGGCCTGCCCGACCATCATCGAGACCTCCACGAAGAAGAAGCTCGCGGGCGAGCAGGTCGCCATCGGCGATGTCTGCTTCAAGCGCGACGGCGTCTACGCCATGGAACTCGGCGGGCCGGAGGTCGGGCGCGGCTGCGGCGGGCGCGGGATCATCCACGGCTTCGAGCTGCTGGAAAAGCTCGGCTTCCACGAGTGGGGCTTCGATTTCGTCCTGCTCGACTTCCTCGGCGATGTGGTCTGCGGCGGCTTCGGCCTGCCGATCGCCCGCGACATGTGCCAGAAGGTCATCGTCGTCGGTTCGAACGACCTGCAATCGCTCTACGTCGCCAACAACGTCTGCTCGGCGGTCGAATACTTCCGCAAGATGGGTGGCAATGTCGGCGTCGGCGGGCTCGTCATCAACAAGGATGACGGCACCGGCGAGGCGCAGGCCTTCGCGGAGGCCGCCGGCATCCCGGTGCTCGCCTCGATCCCGGCCGACGACGACATCCGCAAGAAGAGCGCGAATTACGAGATCATCGGCAAACCGGACGGCCGCTGGGGCGATCTGTTCTCCGAACTCGCCGCCAACGTGGCCGGCGCCGCCCCGCACCGTCCGACGCCGCTGACTCAGGACGGTCTCCTCGGCCTGTTCTCCAGCGAGACGACGGGCCGCGACGTGGTGCTCGTCCCGGCGACGCAAGAGGACATGTGCGGGGTCGCCGAGGTGACCAAGCCGTCCCTCGAAGTCGTGTACGACGAGGTCTGACGCGCATGGCCGTCTCCCTCGACATCGCCGAACTGCGGGCCCGCAAGGCGGCTCCCGCCATCGACCTCGCCGCCACCAAGGGCGACGGGCTCGGCTGCCACGCCGGCAAGGACGCGATGCGGGAGGCTGCGGAGGCGGCGGGGATGTCGGAGACCCTGGCGCAGCTGCGCGAGGATTACCCGCAGGGTCCGCACGATCAGCCGCAGAGCATGTGCCCGGCCTTCGGCTCGCTGCGCGTCGGCCTGCGGATGCGCCGCACCGCGACGATCCTCTCGGGCTCGGCCTGCTGCGTATACGGCCTGACCTTCACCTCGCATTTCTACGGCGCCCGCCGGAGCGTCGGCTACGTGCCGTTCAACTCCGAGACGCTCGTCACCGGCAAGCTGTTCGAGGACATCCGCGAGGCGGTCCACGCCACCGCGAAGCCTGAGGATTACGACGCCGTCGTCGTCATCAACCTCTGCGTCCCCACCGCGTCGGGCGTGCCGCTGCGGCTCCTGCCGAAGGAGATCGACGGGGTTCGGGTCATCGGTATCGACGTGCCGGGCTTCGGCGTGCCGACCCATGCCGAGGCCAAGGACGTGCTGGCCGGGGCCATGCTGAAGGTCGCCCGCGCCGAGGCCGAACAAGGCCCGGTCCAGGCGCCGAAGGGCGGCCGCTCCGAGCGCCCGACCGTGGCGCTGCTCGGCGAGATGTTCCCGGCCGACCCGATGGTGATCGGCAGCCTGCTGGCGCCGCTCGGCCTCGCCGCCGGGCCGGTGGTGCCGACGCGGGAATGGCGCGAATTGTACGGCGCCCTCGACTGTTCGGTCGTGGCCGCGATCCACCCGTTCTACACGGCGAGCATCCGCGAGTTCGAGGCGGCCGGGCGGCCCATCGTCGGTTCGGCCCCCGTGGGCGTCGAGGGCACGGCCGCGTGGCTGGAGCGGATCGGCAGCGCCTGCAACGTCTCGGCCGAGACCATCGACGCGGCCAAGGCCGGCATCCTCGCCGGCATTCGCGGCGCCCTGTCGGCCTCGCCGATCAAGGGCCGGATCACGCTCTCCGGCTACGAGGGCTCGGAGCTTCTGGTCGCCCGCCTGCTCATAGAGAGCGGCGCGGAGGTGCCCTATGTCGGTACCGCCTGCCCGCGCACACCCTGGTCCGAGGCGGATCGCGATTGGCTCGAAGCGCATGGCTGCGAGGTCCGCTACCGGGCTTCCCTCGAAGACGATCTCTACGCCTTCCACCACTTCCGGCCGGACCTCGCCATCGGCACGACGCCGGTGGTGCAGAAGGCCAAGGAGGCCGCGACGCCGGCCCTTTACTTCACGAACCTCATCTCCGCCCGCCCGTTGATGGGCGCGGCCGGCGCCGGCTCGCTGGCGACCGTGGTCAACGCGGCGCTCCGCAACAAGCCGCGCTTCGATGCGATGCGCGACTTCTTCGAGGGCGTCGGCACCGGGCATGCGGCGGGTGTCTGGCAGGAAATTCCGCAGAAGAAGCTGTCTCCGAAGGCCGAAGGCCCGAAGAAGCCGATCGGGGAGATGGCATAATGCTGATCCTCGATCACGACAGAGCTGGCGGATACTGGGGCGCGGTCTACGTCTTCACGGCGATCAAGGGCCTTCAGGTCGTCATTGACGGTCCCGTGGGCTGCGAGAACCTGCCCGTCACCTCGGTGCTGCACTACACCGACGCCCTGCCGCCGCACGAACTCCCCATCGTCGTGACGGGTCTGGCCGAGGAAGAACTCGGCCGCCACGGCACCGAGGGCGCGATGAAGCGCGCCCATTCGACCCTCGATCCGGGGCTGCCCAGCGTCGTCGTCACCGGCTCCATCGCCGAGATGATCGGCGGCGGCGTCACCCCGGAGGGCACCGGCCTCCAGCGGTTCCTGCCGCGCACCATCGACGAGGACCAGTGGCAGGCCGCCGACCGGGCGATCACCTGGCTCTGGCAGGAATACGGGGCGCGCAAGTTCGCCAAGAAGGGCATTCCGGCCCGCCCCGCCCGCAAAGAGGGTGAGAAGCCCCGCGTCAACCTCATCGGCCCGGCCTACGGCACGTTCAACATGCCGAGCGACCTCGCCGAGATCCAGCGGCTGGTGGAAGGCATCGGCGCGGAGGTGAACCTCACCTTTCCGCTCGGCTCGCACCTCGCCGACGTGCCGAAGCTCGTCAACGCGGATGCCAACATCTGCCTCTACCGGGAGTTCGGCCGGGGCCTGTGCGAGGCACTAGAGCGGCCGTATCTGCAAGCGCCGATCGGCGTGCTCTCGACCACCAAGTTCCTGCGGGCGCTGGGCGAGATCCTGGGCGTCGACCCCGAGCCGTTCATCGAGCGCGAGCGCCACACCACGATCAAGCCGGTCTGGGACCTCTGGCGGTCGGTGACGCAGGACTTCTTCGGCACGGCGAGCTTCGGCATCGTCGCCACCGAGACCTACGCGCGGGGCGTCCGCCACTTCCTCGAGGAGGAGATGGGCCTGCCCTGCCACTTCGCCTTCGGCCGTTCCGCCGGGCTCAAGCCCGACAACGCCAAGGTGCGGGACGCCATCGCCAAGAACCCGCCGCTGGTCCTGTTCGGCTCGTTCAACGAGCGGATGTACCTCGCGGAGGCCGGCGGCCGGGCGACCTACGTGCCGGCCTCGTTCCCCGGGGCGATCATCCGGCGGCACACCGGCACGCCGTTCATGGGCTACGCGGGCGCGACCTACCTCGTGCAGGAGGTCTGCAACGCCCTGTTCGACACGCTCTTCCACATCCTGCCGCTCGCCCGCGACATGGACAAGGTCGAGCCGACCCCGGCCCGCACCCACCGCGAGCTGCCCTGGGACGCCGAGGCGCTGTCCGCCCTCGACCGCGCCGTCGAGGCGCAGCCCGTCCTCGCCCGGATCTCCGCCGCCAAGCGCCTGCGCGACGCGGCCGAGCGCGCCGCCCGCATGGCTGGCGCCGACACCGTTGCCGCCGGTCATGTGACCGGCGCGCGCACCACACTCAGCGCGGGGATCCCCGCATGAGCCGCCTTTCACGAGAGGAGACCTGAGGATGCGTACGATGGCCCCGACCGCGCGCCTGCATCAGGAGGAACTCCAGTTCCGGCTGATCCTGGCCGCGACTTACCCCTTCTTCCTCGCCGCCGCCGCCCTCGGCCGGATGTCGCCCGCCCGCAAGCCCGCCCATGCGGGCCTGCCGGCGCCGCACCGTTCGGTCTTCGGCGAGGCCCGGGCGATGGCCATGCAGGCCATTCCCTTCGCCTTCATGGGCTGAGCGTTCGCGCCTCAGCCCAGACACGAGACGCTTCCGTCCGGTCACGCGGGGGAAGTGAGGCCGCGCCACACGCGGCAGCACCCGTCGCGCTTCGTGAGAGGCGCGGCCAACACACGGAGGTCTTAAACCATGGCTGGTGGACCCATCACGACTGAGAGACCGAGCAGCCTGTCCGGGCTGACGGAACCGGAGGCCAAGGAGTTCCACGCGATCTTCCTGACGAGCTTCCTCATCTTCACGGCGATCGCCGTGGTCGCCCACATCCTCGTCTGGCTGTGGCGCCCGTGGCTTCCCGGACCGCAGGGTTACGCCTCCCTCGAAGGCGTGACCGACACGGCCCGCGCCCTCGTTTCGATGATCGGCTGAGGAGGATCGGATGCACAAGGTTTGGTTGCTTTTCGATCCGCGGCGCACGCTGGTGGCTCTGTTCACCTTCCTCTTCATCCTGGCGCTGCTGATCCACTTCATCCTGCTCTCGACCGACCG
This sequence comes from Methylobacterium litchii, assembly GCF_038442315.1. Classification (NCBI taxonomy): domain Bacteria; kingdom Pseudomonadati; phylum Pseudomonadota; class Alphaproteobacteria; order Hyphomicrobiales; family Methylobacteriaceae; genus Methylobacterium; species Methylobacterium litchii. The sequence goes on from NZ_JBBXMY010000013.1 coordinate 64,653, forward strand.
GTTCAACTGGCTGGAAGGTCCGAAGGCGAACAAGGCCGCGAACGCCATCACGCTCGCGCTGCCGGAAATGCCGGCCTGACATCACTGAGCGGAGGGGCGGACGTCGCCGCCCGCCTCTCCGAACGACGAACGGGAGGTCTTCGCCATGGCGATGCTGAGCTACGAGCGCAAATACCGGGTCCGCGGCGGCACCTTGCTCGGCGGCGACCTCTTCGACTTCTGGATCGGTCCCTACTTCGTCGGGTTCTTCGGCGTGACGGGGATCTTCTTCACCGTGCTGGGCACCGCCCTGGTGATCTACGGCGCGGCCCTCGGGCCGACCTGGAACATCTGGCAGATCAACATCGCCCCGCCGGACATCAGCTACGGCCTCAAGCTCGCGCCCCTGAAGGAGGGCGGGCTCTGGCAGATCATCACCATGTGCGCGCTGGGCTCGTTCGTGTCCTGGGCGCTGCGCGAGGTCGAGATCTGCCGCAAGCTCGGCATCGGCTACCATGTGCCGATCGCCTTCGGCATGGCGATCTTCGCCTATTTCACCCTGGTGGTGGTCCGCCCGTTCCTGATGGGCGCCTGGGGCTACGGCTTTCCCTACGGCATCCTCTCGCACCTCGATTGGGTGTCGAACACGGGATACCAGTATCTCCACTTCCACTATAACCCGGCGCACATGCTCGCGGTGACGTTCTTCTTCACCACGACGCTCGCGCTCGCCATGCACGGCGGCCTGATCCTGTCCTCCACCAACCCGCCGAAGGGCGAGGTGGTGAAGACCCCCGAGCACGAGGACACCTTCTTCCGTGACACGATTGGCTACTCGATCGGCACCCTCGGCGTGCACCGTCTCGGCTGGTACCTCGCCCTGGCGGCCGGCTTCTGGAGCGCGGTCTGCATCGTGATCAGCGGTCCGTTCTGGACCCAGGGCTGGCCCGAATGGTGGGGCTGGTGGCTCAACCTGCCCGTGTGGCGCTGACGAATATCCCGCAGTCCGCGCGGGGTGTGTCGCGGACGCTGTGAGCCGGGTCGGGGCGACCGACCGGCCTCCGGGGGATCGGACGATGGCCTATTATCAGAATTTCTTCACGCAGGTTCAGGTCCGGCCCCTGGAGCCGGAGATGGGCATCCCGGTCGCGGTCGATGGCCGCGTCGGCAAGCCGTTCAACAGCTACCTGTTCGGCCTCATCGGCAACAGCCAGGTCGGGCCGATCTACATCGGCTATATCGCGGCTCTCTCGATGGTCTGCGGGCTGATCGCCTTCGAGATCATCGGCCTCAACATGTGGGCCTCGGTGAACTGGGATCCGGTGCAGTTCGTGCGCCAGCTCCCCTGGCTCGCCCTGGAACCGCCGCTGCCGAAATACGGCCTGCGCATCCTGCCGCCGCTGGCGGAAGGCGGCTGGTGGCTGATCGCCGGCTTCTTCCTCACCGCCTCGATCCTGCTGTGGTGGGTCCACCTCTATCGCCGCGCCAAGGCGCTGGGCCTCGGCACGCACGTGCCGTGGGCCTTCGCCAGCGCCATCTGGCTCTATCTCGTCCTCGGCTTCATCCGGCCGATCATGATGGGCTCGTGGTCCGAGGCCGTGCCCTTCGGCATCTTCCCGCACCTCGATTGGACGGCGGCGTTCTCGCTCCGCTACGGCAACCTCTTCTACAACCCGTTCCACATGCTCTCGATCACCTTCCTCTACGGGTCGGTGCTGCTCTTCGCGATGCATGGCGGGACCATCCTCGCCTGCTCCCGCTACGGGGCGGATCGCGAGATCGACCAGATCGTGGATCGCGGCACGGCCACCGAGCGCGCCGCCCTGTTCTGGCGCTGGACGATGGGCTTCAACGCCACGATGGAATCGATCCACCGCTGGGCGTGGTGGTTCGCGGTGCTGACGACGCTCACGGGCGGCATCGGCATCCTCCTCACCGGCACGGTGGTGGACAATTGGTACCTCTGGGCGGTCAAGCACGGCGTCGCGCCGGCCTACCCACAGGTCTACGGGCCGATCGTCGATCCGGCCCATCTCAACCCCGTCGTGAAGCCGTGAGGAGGGCGCAATGAAGACCGTTCTCTCCGTGGCGGGGGCCGCCCTGGCCCTCTTCCTCACCATCGCGATGTTCGGCGGGGCGGGCTGGACCCATCCGCCCATGGCCAACAAGCAGACCGGCTTCCGGGGCACCGGCATGGACCTCATCCGCACCCGTGCGGGCAACGAGGAACTGGCCGACGCCAACCGGGCGCCGGCTCCGGCCGATCCCGCCGACGCCTCGGGCGACAAGGCGTCGGCCGTCTACGAGAACGTGCAGGTGCTGGGCGACCTCTCGGCCGAGCAGTTCAACCGCGTGATGGTGTCGATCACCGAATGGGTCGCGCCGCAGCAGGGCTGCACCTACTGCCACAGCACCGAGAACATGGCCTCCGACGAGCTGTACCAGAAGCGCGTCGCCCGCCGCATGTTCCAGATGACCCAGCACATCAACTCGACCTGGAAGGAGAAGCACGTCCACGAGGCCGGCGTGACCTGCTACACCTGCCACCGGGGCAATCCCGTGCCGGCCAACATCTGGTTCGACACGCCCCCGCCTTCGGCCGGTGCGAAGTTCATCCCGCGCAACAACGGCCAGAACCTCGCCTCGGCGAATGTCGGCCTGACCTCGCTGCCCTATGCCGTCTTCGACGAGTATTACGGCAAGAAGGACGTGCCGGAATCCTTCGTGCGGGTGAACGCCACGACGGCTCTCCCCGAATCGAAGAGCAAGCCGATCCAGGACGCGGAGCGCACCTTCGCGATCATGATCACCATGTCCCAGGCGCTGGGGGTGAACTGCACGTTCTGCCACAACACCCGCTCGGTGGCGCAGTGGGACACCAGCACCCCGAACCGGGTCCATGCGTGGTACGGCGTGCAGATGGTTCGCGAACTGAACCAGGACTACATGCACCCGCTGACGACGACGTTCCCGGCGGCCCGCCTCGGACCGACCAACGACGTCGCCAAGATCAGCTGCGCCACCTGTCACAACGGCGCGAACAAGCCGCTGAACGGGGCGAACGTGATCTCGCCGTACCCGGAACTCGCCAAGCCGACGACAGAGGTCAGCCTCCCCGTCGGCGAGGCCAAGGATCCGATCCCCGGCACGAACACGCCGACGCCCAAGCCCCCGCCGATGTAGCGCCCACCCGGCCGCTCCCCGCGTGAGGGGAGCGGCCGGCATCGCCCGTCGAGGAACCCTTCAGGCCGCCTGGACGTCTCCTCCTCACGGCCGAGCTTGGCCGGAGGACGGACCATGACGATCACGATCTCGCACCTGCAGCCGATCATCGCCATCCTGGCGGGCATCCTGATCCTCGTGATGCCCCGGCTGCTGAATTACATCGTCGCGATCTACCTGATCGCGGTCGGCGTGATCGGCCTCGGCCTGTTCCGCGGCCTCTCCTGATCCGGATTCAACGAAGCCCGTCCGTGCGTCCATGCCCTCCCTTTCGGCGGGTGGGCGTCATGGGCGGGATTTCGTCACATGAGGCTGCCGTTTCGCACTGCCCGTTCATCTTGCGTTGCAGTGCCGAATGGTTCACCCCGCCGTGAAGGGCATTCACGGCCCAACGGCGAGCGACGAGCGGTATCGAGATGGCTGGCGACGCGAAGTGGGTCTACGCTTTCGGTGATGGCAAGGCCGAGGGCAAATCGCAGATGCGCGATCTGCTCGGCGGCAAGGGCGCGAATCTGGCCGAGATGTCGAATCTCGGCCTCCCGGTGCCTCCCGGCTTCACCATCACCACCGAGGTCTGTACGTATTACTACGACCACGGGAAGAGCTACCCGCCGGAGCTGAGGGACCAGGTGACCGCCGCCCTGGCGCAGGTCGGCAAGCTCACCGGCCGCGCCTTCGGCGATGCGAAGGCCCCGCTCCTCGTCTCCGTCCGCTCCGGCGCCCGCGCCTCCATGCCCGGCATGATGGACACGGTGCTGAACCTCGGCCTCAACGACGAGACCGTGACGGCGCTGGCCAAGGAAGCCGACGACGAGCGCTTCGCCTACGATTCCTACCGCCGCTTCATCACCATGTACTCGAACGTCGTGCTCGACGTGGAGCACCATGCCTTCGAGGAGGCGCTGGAGCAGTACAAGGAGACGAAGGGCTTCGACCTCGACACCGAACTCGGCGCCGAGGACTGGAAGACCCTGATCCAGACCTACAAGAAGATCGTCCGCGAGCAGCACGGCTCCGACTTCCCGCAGGGGGCCGACGACCAGCTCTGGGGCGCCATCGGCGCCGTGTTCAACTCCTGGATGATCCCGCGCGCGAAGAAGTACCGCGAGCTGAACAGCATCCCGGAGAGCTGGGGCACCGCCGTCAACGTGCAGGCGATGGTGTTCGGCAACATGGGCGACACGTCGGCGACCGGCGTGGCCTTCACCCGGAACCCTTCCACCGGCGAGCGGGCGCTCTACGGCGAGTTCCTTATCAACGCCCAGGGCGAGGACGTGGTGGCGGGCATCCGCACCCCGCAGAACATCACCGAGAAGGCCAGGGAAGAGGCCGGCAGCGACAAGCCTTCGATGGAGAAGGCCATGCCCGAGAGCTTCGCGGAGCTGACCCGGATCTACGGGATCCTGGAAGGCCATTACCGCGACATGCAGGACATGGAGTTCACCATCGAGAAGGGGAAGCTCTGGATGCTCCAGACCCGCAACGGCAAGCGCACCGCCAAGGCGGCCCTGCGCATCGCCGTGGATCTGGCGGCCGAGGGGCTGATCTCCCGCAACGAGGCCATCGGCCGCGTGGAGCCCTCCGCCCTCGACCAGCTGCTGCACCCGACCATCGACCCGAAGGCCGAACGCAAGGTGATCGCCAACGGCCTGCCGGCCTCGCCGGGCGCGGCCACGGGCCAGATCGTGTTCAACTCGGAGGATGCCGAGGCGCATCGCAAGGCCGAGAAGAAGTGCATCCTCGTGCGCGTCGAGACCTCGCCTGAGGACATCCACGGCATGCACGCGGCCGAGGGCATCCTCACCACGCGCGGCGGCATGACCAGCCACGCGGCGGTGGTGGCGCGCGGCATGGGCAAGCCCTGCGTCTCCGGCGTCGGCACGATCCGCATCGACTACAAGGCGCAGACGATGACCGTCGGCGGCCAGATGCTGAAGGCGGGCGACAAGATCACCATCGACGGCTCGACCGGACAGGTGATCCTCGGCGAGGTGGCGATGCTGGAGCCGGAGCTCTCCGGCGACTTCGCGACGCTGATGGAATGGGCCGACGGCATCCGCACCATGAAGGTGCGCACCAACGCCGACACGCCCACCGACGCCCGCACCGCGCGCAACTTCGGCGCCGAGGGCATCGGCCTCTGCCGCACCGAGCACATGTTCTTCGAGGGTGACCGGATCATCGCCGTCCGCGAGATGATCCTGGCCGACGACGCCGAGGGCCGGAAGGCGGCGCTGGCGAAGATCCTGCCCTACCAGCGGCAGGACTTCATCGAGCTGTTCAAGATCATGTCCGGCCTGCCGGTGACGATCCGCCTGCTCGATCCGCCGCTGCACGAGTTCCTGCCGCACACCGATTCGGAGGTGCAGGAGGTCGTGAAGGCGACGGGCGTGTCGGAGGACAAGATCCGCCAGCGGATGCGCGAGCTTTCCGAGCACAACCCGATGCTCGGCTTCCGCGGCTGCCGCCTCGCCATCGCCTTCCCGGAGATCGCCGAGATGCAGGCCCGCGCCATCTTCGAGGCCGCCATCCAGGCCGCCGAGGAGACCGGCAAGCCGGTGACGTCGGAGGTGATGGTGCCGCTGGTCTTCACCCGCGCCGAGTTCGACCTCGTGAAGGCCCGCATCGACGCTACGGCGAAGGCCGTCGAGCAGGAGAAGTCGGCCAAGCTCGACTATCAGGTCGGCACGATGATCGAGCTGCCCCGCGCCGCCCTGATGGCGGGCCAGATCGCCGAGACGGCGGAGTTCTTCTCCTTCGGCACCAACGATCTCACCCAGACGGCGCTCGGCATCTCCCGCGACGACGCGGCGACCTTCCTCGGGCCCTACACCCAGAAGGGCATCCTGCCGGCCGACCCGTTCATCACCATCGACCAGGAAGGCGTGGGCGAACTGGTGCGGATCGGCTGCGAGCGCGGCCGGGCCACACGGGCGAACATCAAGCTCGGCATCTGCGGTGAGCATGGCGGCGATCCCGCCTCCATCGCCTTCTGCCAGGAGGTCGGGCTCGATTACGTCTCGTGCTCGCCCTACCGCGTGCCGATCGCCCGTCTCGCCGCCGCCCAGGCGGCCCTGGGCAAGGCCCATGCGGGCGAGGGCTAGCGCCCTCCCGGCGCCCCCCGTCACAGGGCGGGGGGGCGCCGCCAAGCTTTCAACAAGCATAGCGGTGCAAAAAAGTACGCAACCGGCAATTGTCACGCTTGAACCTTTGCCGTTACGGCACGTTGCATGCTAGCGGCCCATAGCGTCCGCATGAGCGTGGCCGGATCGTCCGGCCGATGGCGTCGCGGGTGAAGCTAACTGCCATGAGCGACAGCAGCCCGACCCCGCTGGCCCTCGGCCCCTGCGCCGACGAGACCATCGTTCCACGCGCCGCGTTGCGCGCCTATCTGGCCCTCACCGCCGGTATCGGCGCGATCGGCACCGGCTTGATGCTGATGATGTCCGTCGCGGCCAACAGCGGCGGCGAGGCCGAGCGCATCGCCGACACGCGATCCGACGGCTACACGCTCACGCTGGTCTCGGCCTTGGCCGTGAACCTCGCCAAGCCCCTGCGCTGAGCGCCTGGAGGGGAGGGGGCGGCGAACCGCCCCCCGTTCCTCAATCCTGGCCTTCCATCGCTTCCAGTTCGGCGATCATGCCCTCGATCATCCCGAGGCCGACCTGCCAGAAGCCGGGATCGCGCGCGTCGAGCCCGAACGGCGCCAGCAACTCGGCGTAGGGCTTGGCCCCGCCCGCCGAGAGCAGCGCCATGTAGCGCTCCGCGAAGCCGTCGCCGGACTTCTGATAGACGCCGTAGAGCGAGTTCACGAGGCAATCGCCGAACGCGTAGGCGTAGACGTAGAACGGCGAGTGGATGAAGTGCGGGATGTAGGCCCAGAAGGGCTCGTACCCCGAATCCAGGGTGATCGCCGGGCCGAGGGATTCCGCCTGCACCGAGAGCCACAGGGCGTTGATCTGCTCGGTGGTCAACTCACCCTTGGCGCGGGCGAGGTGGACCTTCCGCTCGAACAGGTAGAACGCGATCTGCCGCACCACCGTGTTGATCATGTCCTCGACCTTCGCGGCGAGCATCGCCCGGCGCTGGGTCGTGTTCTGGGTCGCCGCGAGGAGCTTGCGGAAGGTCAGCATCTCACCGAACACGCTGGCGGTCTCGGCCAGCGTCAGCGGGGTCGGCGCCATGAGGGCGCCGTTCGGCCCCGCCAGCACCTGATGCACCCCGTGCCCGAGTTCGTGGGCGAGCGTCATCACGTCCCGCGGCTTGCCCTGGTAGTTCACCAGCACATACGGGTGCACGGAGGGCACGGTCGGATGCGCGAAGGCCCCCGGCGCCTTGCCCGGACGGGTCGGCGCGTCGATCCAGTTGCAGTCGAAGAAACGCTTGGCGATGCCGGCCATGTCCGGTGAGAACGCCTCGTAGGCGGTCAGCACCGTGTCGCGCGCCTCGGTCCAGGGGATCGTGCGCTGATCGACCTTCGGCAGGGGGGCGTTGCGGTCCCAATAGGGCAGGGTCTCCTGCCCGAACCACTTGGCCTTCAGCTTGTAATAGCGGTGCGACAGGCGCGGATAGGCGGCCTGCACGGCATCGACCAGCGCCGCCACGACCTCCGGCTCGACCCGGTTCGAGAGGTGGCGGGCATCGGCCACGTCCCGGAAGCCCCGCCAGCGGTCGGAGATCTCCTTGTCCTTGGCCAGCGTGTTGGTGATGAGCGTGAACACGCGCAGGTTCGTGCGCAGCACTTCGCTGATCGCCCCCGCCGCCTCCTTGCGCACGGTCCCGTCCGGGTCCTGCAGCTTGTTGAGGGTCGGCTCCAGGGACAGGCGCTCGCCCTGCACGGTGAAGCGCAGGCTGGCGATGGTCTCATCGAACAGCCGGTCCCAGGCGGCGTTGGCCGTCACCGACTTTTCGAGGAACAGCTTCTCGATCCGGTCCTCAAGCTGGAACGGCTTCTCCCGGCGGAGGTCGTCGATCCAGGGGGCGTAGCGCGACAGCGGCTCCCGCGCTTTGGCGGCGTCGAGGGTCGCGTCGTCCACGCGGTTCAGTTCGAGGCCGAAGAACAGCAGGTCGCCGGAGGCGTTGGTCAGCCGCTCGCGGGTGTCGCCGTAGAACTTGGCGCGGGTCTCGTCGGTGGTGTCGCCGGAATAGACGAGCCCGGCATAGGACATCAGCTTGCCGAGCAGGTCCTCGATCCGCTCATAGGCGGCGACGGCCTCCGCGAGGCGCACCGACGCGTCCGGCCCGGTGGCGAGGCCGGTGATCTTGCCCGCATACGATTCGTTGAACTGGCGGCATTCCTCCTCGGCGCGGGTGAGGTCCGTCGAGAAGTTCGGATCGTCGAGCCCGCCGTAGAGGTCGGTCAGGTCCCATTCCGGCAGCGGGCCGAGAATCTGGCCGAGATCGGCCGCCTTCGCGGCGGCGCGGGCGGCATCGGCTCCTTCTGCCATCACGGCGGGCAGCGGGGCGGCGGGGCTCACTCTCATCGGATCTTCAGTCCTCGGGCGCGTTGGGGCAGCGTGCGCTCAGGGGGGATATCGAGCGAAGCCCGTTGCGGTTCAACGCAAGCGTCCATCTCTTGCCCCAGAGCACGATCCGCCGGGAAGACAAAACGTCGTTAAGCGCGACTTTACGGATCTGGGCGAGGGTACGGCTCGAAACGAAACAGCCGCCGAATCGGACGCGCGCCGGACTCCCGGCGCCGAGCCGCAGGGTGCGGCCTCAAGGGTGCCGCCATGTCGACCGCCGTCCTCATCGTCGACGACGATCCCGTGCAGCGCCGCCTGACCGAGGCCGCCGTCCGCCGGTTCGGCTTCGAGGCGCGGGTGGCCGAGACGGGCATCGACGGGCTGGCCATGCTGCGGGCCGAGGGCGCCGACGTCGTGCTCCTCGACATGGTGATGCCGGGGCTCGACGGGCTCGGCGTCCTGGCCGAGATGCGCCGCAGCGGCCTCGACACGCCGGTCATCGTGCAGACCTCGAACGGCTCCATCGACGCCGTCGTGAACGCCATGCGGGCGGGCGCGGTGGATTTCGTGGTGAAGCCGGCCGGCGCGGAGCGCCTTCAGGTCTCGATCAAGAACGCCCTGCGGGTCGATCACCTCGAGGAGGAGGTGCGCCGGATGCGCCGCCGGGCCTCCGGGGCGCTGAGCTTCAAGGACCTCACCTCCCGCAGCCCGGACATGGAGCGGGTGATCCGCCTCGCCGAGCGGGCCGCGAAATCCACCATCCCCGTTCTGATCGAGGGCGAATCGGGTGTCGGCAAGGAAGTGCTGGCCCGCGCGATCCAGGGCTCCGGCGACCGCAAGGGCAAGCCCTTCGTCACCGTGAACTGCGGCGCCATCCCCGAGAACCTCGTGGAATCGACCCTGTTCGGGCACGAGAAGGGCGCCTTCACGGGTGCCACCGAGAAGCACGCCGGCAAGTTCGTGGAAGCCTCGGGCGGGACGCTGTTCCTGGACGAGATCGGCGAGTTGCCCCTCGACGCGCAGGTGAAGCTCCTGCGCGCCCTGCAGGAGGGCGAGGTCGATCCGGTGGGCGGCAAGCGCGCGGTGCGCGTCGACATCCGCCTGATCTCGGCCACCAACCGCTCGCTCCTCGACCTCGTGAAGCAGGGCAAGTTCCGCGAGGACCTGTTCTACCGGCTGAACGTCTTCCCGATGACGCTGCCGCCCCTGCGGGCACGCCGCGAGGACGTCGCCGAGTTGGCGCGCTCATTCTGTGCGCGGTTTGCCGCCGAAGAAGGCAAGCGCGTCCGGGGCATCAGCCAGGAGGCGATGGCGCTGCTCACCCGCTATCCCTGGCCCGGCAACGTCCGCCAGTTGGAGAACGCCCTGTTCCGCGCCGTGGTGCTGGCCGATGGCGACGAGCTCACCCTGGCCGAGTTTCCGCAGATCGCGGCGCAGGTCGAGGGCTTCGACGTGCGCATTCCCCCGGCGCCGAACCAGCCGGTGATGCAATCCTACGTGCCGGAGCCGGTGCGCGAGATCGTCCGGGTGGAGGTGCGCGATCCGCACGCCCTGTCGCTGGTCACGGAGGAGACCGGCGAGATCAAGACGATGGAGACCCTAGAGACGGACATCATCCGCTTCGCCCTGCAATTCTACCGGGGGCGGATGTCCGAGGTGTCCCGGCGGCTCGGGATCGGCCGCTCGACGCTCTACCGCAAGCTGAAGGATCTCGGCCTGGAAGGCGAGGAGAAGGCCGACGACGCCGCCTGACCGGGCGAATCGGCCAGACCACCCGGCGCAACTGCACTTTGGTACGGGAACGGGCCTGTCGAAGTCTCCTGCGGAGGGGGCATCGGGCGATTGCGACGATTGAGCCCGTCGGCTAGATACGCTACCAACGAAAAAACAGTTGCGCCCAAGGGATCCGCTTCAAATGGCCGAGAGTCAAACCGTCTCAGGGCACGCCTATAGCCCGGCTATGGATGGGTCTACTCACGAGCAGACCTATCGCGGCTTCGTCCGCTTCGTGGAAATCGGGACCGGCGTCGTCATCTGCTGGGTCCTCGCCCTCGCCGTGGGCGGCATCCGCGAGGCGTGGCTGATGGCCATCCTCGGTGTGGTCGCCTCGGGCGCGGCCGGCGCCGTTGGCGCGCTCGCCCCGGCCATCGGCTGGCGGGCTCCGCTCGTGGTCGGCGTACTTCTTGCTCTGTACCTCGCGTTCGCCTAGTTCGCATCACGCGGCCGGGCCGAACGGGTCCCGGTCGGTTCAGCGGACACGCTCGGCGGCAGGAATGCCGTCGGGTTACAACCGCTCCGAAACTCCTATCGCAACCTGACATGATCCCTCGAAATGTAGCCGAGCTTGGCGCATGCGGGGGGTCACACGCTTTTGTCTGAGGGTCGACGCATGCGCATCGCTGTGCTGTCCGAAAGGGACTCCGCGGAACCGCGGGTCGCGGCGGTGCCGGAGACGGTGAAGAAATTCAAGGCGCTCGGCGCCGACGTGGTGGTCGAATCCGGGGCCGGCACCCGCGCCGGTATCCTGGACAGCGAATACGAAGCGGCCGGCGCCACCGTCGCGTCGAGCGCCGAGGAGGCCGCCCGTGACGCCGACCTCATCCTGAAGGTCCGCCGCCCCGCCAAGGAAGAGCTTCCGCATCTCCGGCGCGGCGCCACCGTGGTCGCCATCATGGACCCCTACGGCAACGAGGCGGCCCTGAAGGACATCGCCGACGCAGGCGTCAATGCCTTCGCGATGGAGCTGATGCCCCGCATTACCCGCGCGCAGGTGATGGACGTGCTGTCCTCGCAGGCGAACCTCGCCGGCTACCGCGCCGTGGTGGACGGCGCTTCCGAATACGGCCGCGCCATGCCGATGATGATGACGGCGGCCGGCACCGTGCCGGCGGCCCGCGTCTTCGTGATGGGTGTCGGCGTCGCCGGCCTCCAGGCCATCGCCACCGCCCGCCGCATGGGCGCGGTCGTGACCGCCACCGACGTGCGCCCCGCCACGAAGGAGCAGGTCGAATCGCTCGGCGCGAAGTTCGTCGCCGTCGAGGACGAGGAGTTCAAGCAGGCGGAGACCTCCGGCGGCTACGCCAAGGAGATGTCGGCCGATTACCAGAAGAAGCAGGCCGATCTGGTGAAGGGCCACATCGCCAAGCAGGACATCGTCATCACCACGGCCCTCATCCCGGGTCGCCCGGCGCCGAAGCTCGTCTCCGAGGAGATGGTCGCCTCGATGAAGCCGGGCTCGGTGCTGGTGGACCTCGCGGTGGAGCGCGGCGGCAACGTCGTCGGCGCGAAGCCGGGCGAGATCGTCGTCACCGACAAGGGCGTGAAGATCGTCGGGCACCTCAACGTGCCGGGTCGCCTCGCCGCCACGGCGTCGAGCCTCTACGCCCGCAACCTCTACGCCTTCATCGAGACCCTGGTCGACAAGGAGTCCAAGGCTCTGGCGATCAAGTGGGACGATGAACTGGTGAAGGCCACCAACCTCACCCGCGACGGGTCCGTCGTTCACGCCTCCTTCCAGCCGAAGACCGACGGCGCCGCCTCCGAGGCCGGCGCGGTCGGCCTGGCCAAGTCGGAGCCGGGCAAGTCCCCGGCTACCGGCGCCGCCTGATCCGTCGAGGGGATTCCTGTCATGGCAAACGTTGTCGTCGTTCCTCCCGACCAGGCGGCCGATCAGGCCCGCGTCCTGGCCGATGCGGCCCGTGCCGCCGCCGCCGTCGCCCGTAACGCCGCCGATCAGGCGCAGGTCATCGCCGACGGCATGGGCCACGGCGTGGCCGCCGCCACCGGCGGCGCGGTCGATCCCACCGTCTTCCGGCTCGCGATCTTCGTGCTGGCGATCTTCGTCGGCTACTACGTCGTGTGGTCGGTGACCCCGGCGCTCCACACGCCGCTGATGTCCGTCACCAACGCGATCTCGTCGGTGATCATCGTCGGCGCGCTCCTCGCCGTGGGCGTGCCGCTCATCGAGAAGGGCACGGGCGTCGCCCGCTTCTTCGGCTTCATCGGCATCGTGCTGGCCAGCGTGAACATCTTCGGGGGCTTCCTCGTCACGCAGCGCATGCTCGGCATGTACAAGAAGAAGGGCTGAGCCGGTGTCCGAGAACGTCTCCTCACTCCTCTACATCGTCGCCGGCGTCCTGTTCATCATGGCGCTGCGGGGGCTCTCGCACCCGACCACCTCCCGCCAGGGCAACATGTACGGCATGGTCGGCATGGGGCTGGCCATCCTGACCACCCTGGTCGGCCATCCGCCGGCCGGCTTCGGCGCCTGGATCCTCGTGCTGCTGGGCCTCGGCATCGGCGGCGGCGCGGGTGCGGTGATCGCCAAGCGCGTGCCGATGACCGCCATGCCGCAGCTCGTCGCGGCCTTCCACTCGCTGGTCGGCCTCGCGGCGGTGTTCGTGGCGGCGGGCGCCCTCTACGCCCCGCAGGCCTTCGGCATCATCGAGAACGGCCACTTCCACAAGCAGTCGCTGTTCGAGATGGGCCTCGGTGTCGCCATCGGCGCCATCACCTTCACCGGCTCGGTCATCGCCTTCGCGAAGCTCGACGGCCGCATGTCCGGCAAGCCGATCATGCTGCCGCAGCGCCACCTCATCAACGCGCTGCTCGCCGCCGGCCTCGTGCTGCTGATCGCCCTGTTCATCGGCACCGAGTCGAAGGCCATCTTCTGGCTGATCATCCTCGCCTCGCTGGTGCTCGGCGGCCTGATCATCATCCCGATCGGCGGCGCCGACATGCCCGTCGTCGTGTCGATGCTCAACTCCTACTCGGGTTGGGCGGCGGCCGGCATCGGCTTCACCCTGGGCAACCTCGCGCTCATCATCACGGGCTCGCTGGTCGGCTCCTCGGGCGCGATCCTGTCGTACATCATGTGCCACGCGATGAACCGCTCGTTCATCTCGGTCATCCTCGGCGGTTTCGGCGGTGATGCCGCCGCGGCGGCCGGCGGTGGGCAGGTCGAGACGCGTCCCGTGAAGCAGGGCTCGTCGGACGACGCGGCCTACATCATGAAGAACGCCGAGCGCGTCATCATCGTCCCCGGCTACGGCATGGCGGTCGCCCAGGCGCAGCACAGCCTGCGCGAGATGGCCGACATGCTGAAGAAGGAAGGCGTGGACGTGAAGTACGCCATCCACCCGGTGGCGGGCCGGATGCCGGGCCACATGAACGTGCTGCTCGCCGAGGCGAACGTGCCCTACGACGAGGTGTTCGAGCTTGAGGACATCAACGGCGAGTTCCCGCAGGCCGACGTGGCCTTCGTGATCGGCGCCAACGACGTCACCAACCCGGCCGCCAAGACGGACAAGGCCTCGCCGATCTACGGCATGCCGATCCTCGACGTGGAGAAGGCCAAGACCGTGCTGTTCATCAAGCGCGGCATGGGCTCGGGCTACGCGGGCGTGGAGAACGAGGTGTTCTTCCGCGACAACACGATGATGCTGTTCGGCGACGCCAAGAAGGTGGTCGACCAGATCCTCAAGGCGTTCTGACCGCCCGACAGGGACGGAACCGGGGGGCGGGCGATGAGCCCGCCCCTTTTTCGTGTGAGGGTGCCACAGCATTGCCCCGGCCGGCGGTGTAGGATGCGCCCGTGTCTGCCGCCTCAGCCCTGATCGAACCCGCCTCCCTCCTCGGCGTCGACTGCTCCGTCACGGGGCGGCGCTGGGCGACGCGCTGCGCGGGCCTCGACAGCGATCTCGCCATCGCACGGATGGTCCAGGCCCACGCCCTGCCGGAACTCCTGGCCCGCGTGCTGGCCGGGCGCGGCGTGCGCCCCGACGCGGCCGACGCCTTCCTGGCGCCGCGCCTGCGTGACCTGATGCCGGACCCCGACACCCTCCTCGACATGCAGCCGGCGGTGCGCCGCCTCGCCCGCGCCGTGCGCGAGGGCGAGCGGGTGGCGGTGTTCGGCGATTACGACGTGGACGGTGCTGCGAGCGCGGCGATGCTCGCGGAATACCTTCGCGGCCTCGGGTTGACCGTGCCCGTCCATATCCCCGATCGGATCGCGGAGGGCTACGGCCCGAACGAGGGCGCCATCGCGGCGCTCGCCGCCGAGGGCGCGCGGGTCCTCGTCTGCGTCGATTGCGGCACGAGCGGCCACGGCCCCCTGGAACAGGCGGCGCGCAACGGCCTCGACGTCATCGTCCTCGATCACCACGCCGCCTCGGAGATCCTGCCGCAGGTCCATGCGGTGGTGAACCCGAACCGGCAGGACGACCTCTCCGGCCTCGGCCATCTCTGCGCGGCGGGGGTGGTGTTCCTCACCCTCGTGGCCCTGAACCGCCTCCTGCGGATCGAGGGCTTCTTCACATCCGAGCGGCCGGAGCCACGCCTCACCGATTGCCTCGACCTCGTGGCTCTGGCCACCGTGGCCGATGTGGTGCCCCTGCGCGACCTGAACCGCGCCTTCGTGGTGCAGGGCCTGTCGGTGATGCGCCATCGCGGACGCACCGGCCTCGCGGCGCTTCTCGATGCCTCGTCGCTGTCGGAGCCCCCGGAGGCGTGGCATCTCGGCTTCGTCCTGGGGCCGCGCATCAACGCGGGCGGGCGGATCGGCGATGCCGGGCTCGGCGCGCGGCTGCTCTCCACCCGCGACGCGGCCGAGGCGGCGCGGATCGCGGTCGATCTCGACCGGCTGAACCGCGAGCGGCAGGCCATCGAGGCGCTGGCCGTCGCTGAGGCCGAGGCCGAGATGGACAAGGCGCTGACAGAGGATCCGGCCCTGCCGGTCCTCGTCATCGGCAAGACCGAGTGGCACCCCGGCATCGTCGGCCTCGTGGCCGCGCGGCTCAAGGAGCGGTTCGGCCGCCCGGCCTTCGCCTTTGCGATCCGGCCGGACGGCAGCGCCACGGGGTCAGGGCGCTCGGTGCCCGGCGTCGATCTGGGCCATGCGGTGCGCGCCTGCGTCGAGGCCGGCACGGCGCGCAAGGGCGGCGGCCATGCCATGGCGGCGGGCGTCACCCTCGACGGCGACGCGATCACTGCCTTCGGCCGGCATCTCTCGACCCATCTCGGGGCGGCGGTGGAGAAGGCCCGCGCGTCGGATGCCCTGCTCCTCGACGGCACGCTCAGCGCCGGGGGCGCCACGGCCGAGACCGTGCGGCTGCTCCAGCGGGCGGGTCCGTTCGGGCAGGGCGCACCGGAGCCGCTTTTCGCCCTGGCGCGGCACCGGATCGTGGATGCCGGCATCGTCGGGACGGGGCATGTCCGCGCGCGGCTGCGCAGCCGCGACGGGCAGGCGGTGGGCGCCATCTGCTTCCGCGCCGCCGAGCGCCCCCTCGGCCGGGCGATCCTCGACAGCATCGGCCGCGAGGTCCACGTCGCGGGCACGCTCTCGCGGGACCAGTGGCGCGGCGCCGAGCGGGCGCAGGTCCGCATCGTCGATCTCGCCCCGGCGGATTGACCCCTTACATGGACGCCAGCCCGCCCCCCGCGCTCGTGCGCCCGGCGCCGGAATGCGACGCGGCGACCCGCGCCCGCATTCTCGCCCCCCGCCGGCCGGGGGACGACGTGGCGAGCCTCACCTGCTCCCTGCGCCTCGCGCCGGGGGAGCGGGTAACGAAGCGCCTGCTCCTCGAAGGCTCGGCGGCCTCGGGCGTCACCGTCGCCTGCGACGGCGGCGCCATCGGGCCGGGAGAGGCCGGGACGGGCCTCCTCGACTTCGCGGTGGAGATCCGCTCTCGCCCGCCCGCGCCGGGCTCGTCCCGCTGGGACCGGCCGGAGGGCATCACCCTCCGGGGCTGCGCCATCCTCGGCCATGTCCGCATCTGGGGCATGGGCATGAACGGGCAGGGCGAGCGGATGCGCGACTCGTCCCACAGCCTCGGCCATACCGAGCGGGCCCAGGCCGCCGCGCCGACCCGCGTGAGCATCCTCGATGCGACGATCACCGCCTTCGGCCGTATCCCGGTCTATCTCGGGCCGGGGGTGACGGGCTTTACCCTGCGCGGCTCCACGATCACCGGCACGTCATCCGCGACGGCGGTCTATCTCGATGCCGAAAGCGCGGACAACGTGATCGCCGACAACACCTTCGACATCCGGACCGGCCGCGAGATCATCGCGGTTGATGGTTCGGCCCGCAACCGGATCACCGGCAACCGCTTCGCCTTGCATGGGGAGGGCGGGGTGCGCCTCTACCGCAATTGCGGGGAGGGCGGCACGGTGCGCCACCAGACGCCGTCCGACAACGTCGTCACCGGCAACACTTTCAGCGGGGCGGGCTTCTTCGCCGCGCCGATCGTCGTGAATTCCCGCAACGGGTGGGACATCCACTGCGGAGCCGATTCCGGCTACCCGTTCGGCAGCAGCCTCGACAACCGGGACAACGGCACCGGCAACGTCGTGGAGCCGAACCGGACGGAGTGACGGGCTAGCCGCCCGCCATCACCAGCGCCCAGAACCGCTTGTAGCGGGTGTCCGGCGCGTCCACGCGGGCGATGCCGATCCGGCGGATCTGCGGGATCAGCATGTTCTTGTTGTGCTCGGGCGAGTTCTTCCAGCGGGCGAAGACCTGCTCGAAGGTCTCCGAGCCGGCGCTCAGGTTCTCGGCGGCATAGGACCGCGCGAGGCCCGCCGCGCCCATGCGCGAGGTGAAGCTGCCGCCGACATCGTGGCTCAGCTGCCCGTGGCGGGCATTGTTCCCGGCCTGGAAGGCGGCGGCCTTCACGAGACCGGAATCGACCACCACCGGGCTCAAGCCGTGCTGCGCGCGGTAGGCCGAGATCGCGGCGGCGGCGGCGACCTCATCGAGCAGGGTCGTCTTGGTGGGATAGCGCGCGGATGGCTCCTCCGTGGGGGAGAAACGTCCGCAGCCGGCGAGGGACAACAGGGTGAGGGCGAGGATCAGGAAGCGGGTTGGCGTCACGGGATCGGCTGCTGAGCGAATGCGATGCGCGTCCCTCCCGGTCCCTTGCGGCGAAAGCACGGCGGATCGGGCGAGCGATGACGTGCGCCGCCCGGCCGTGGCGCGGGGGCCACGCCGGTTCAGGTGACGTAGGGCTCGCAGGCCAGCATCGACGGCGCGAAGGCCGAAAGCAGCGCCTGATCGAGATGGCCCGGCGTCTCGACCATGATCGCCAGCGCCTCGGCGGGTCTCGCGGGCTGACGGTAGGCGCGTCGCTCGGTGAGGGCGGAGAACACGTCGCAGATCGCGACGATGCGCACGAGATCGCTGATCTGCTTGCCCTTCAGCCGGTCGGGATAGCCGGTGCCGTCGATCCGTTCGTGATGGTGGCGGACGACGTCGATCACCTCGTCATCGAAGCCGCCCTGCGCGATGAGGAGCGAGGCGCCGATCTCCGGGTGGCGGCGCATCAGCCGCAACTCGTTGCTGTCGAGGCGCCCCGGCTTGTCGAGGATCTCCTTCGGGATGCGCGCCTTGCCGAGGTCGTGCAGCAGGCTCGCCCGCGCCAACCGGGCGAGGTCGGTGCGCGACAGGCCGATCCGTCCGCCGAAGGCCGCGCAGAGCCCTGCGACACTCAACGTATGCTCGTAGACGCCCGCGTCGTGGCGCCATAGCTCCGCGAGCCAGGCCGAGATGCCGGCCTCCGAGACGGCCGCGAGCACCGTTTCGGTGCCTCTGTCGACATCGCCCGGCGCCAGCGTCCCGCCGAGGGCGGCGCTGTCGAACAGGTCGGTGACGATGCTCCTGGCCGCCTGCGCCCGCTCGTTCAGACGGCGGGCCCGCGCCGCCGCCGCCCGGCTGGCGGCCTCGATCAGCGCGAAGGTCTTGGTGAGGATCACCTCCCGCGAGGCGCCGGCCGGCAGGACGATGGTGTTGGCGTCCCGCTTCACGCCCTCGCCACGGGCGAGGACGATGCGGGGCACGGCGGGGGTGAAGACGTCGAGCCGGCGGGTCCAGTCCGTCAGGGCGGGGGGAGCGAGGTCGAGCACCGCCAGGACCGGGCGACCCCGCGCGGGGGATTCCCCGGGGGCATGCGCGCGGCAGGCGGTGACGAACGCGATGGCACGGGCCAGCGCGGCTCGCTCGGTGGGCCGGTCGGAGACCAGCAGGACGAACGCATCACTCGCCGGAGGAAGCGGTCTGTCCGGAGACGGAGACACGCGAACCTCGTGAGTCTGAAGGTGGCCGCCGGTTCTTTGGCATTAGCACGATCGCCTTATCGACACCTTAACCATCTTCCTCTTTCGCGCGGATGGGAAGTATGTCGCCTCTACGAATGTGACGATGTGCTCATAGCCTGCTCCCCCCGCCGACCGAGGAGTTATCTTACGGCGGCCGCTTATTTGGGAGGAGGTCGCGCGTTACCGCCGCACGGACAAGCTGCACAGCTTTCGCGTGTGGTGGTTGCCGATTTCTGCTGCGGGTTGGGGACGCTTAACTGCCGGTCCGGCTTTCGGCCTAGCCGAGATAGTCGCCGTACAGGTCCACGTGGTGGGCGAGGCCGAGGCCGTGGTCGCGGACCAACCGCTCGGCCCGTTCCGTGTCCCGCGCCTGCAGGGCGGCGATGATCGCTTGATGCTCGCGGATCGAGCTTTCGGCCCGCTCGCCCTGGCGCAGCGAGGCGTTGCGGATCGCCCGCACATGCATCAGCAGGTTGCCGGTCAGTTCGGTGATCGCCTCGCAATGGCCGAGGCGGATGATGGTCTGGTGGAAGCGGATGTTCGCATCCGAGTATTCGTCGATGTGTTCGGCCGGCTTGCCGGTGTAGAATTCCGGGAAGCCGTCCCGCAGGTCCTGCAGCTGCGTGTCGCTAGCCCGTGTGCAGGCGAGGCGCGCGGCCATGCTCTCCAGGGCCGCCCAGGCCTGGATCATCCCCACGATCTCGCGCTTGCTCTTGCGGATGACGAAGACGCCGCGCCGCGCCTCGGAGCGCACGAAGCCCTCCTGTTCAAGCACGGTCAGGGCCTCCCGCACGGGGGTGCGGCTCACGCCAAGGTCTTGCGAGAGCTTGCGTTCGTCCAGGCGGATCTCGTCCGACCGCCCGTAGATGTCCATCTTGGTGATCGCCGCCTTCAGCGCCTCGTAGGCGAGGGTCCGAAGGCTCGAACTGACGACGATCGGCTTCACGCTCAGCGGTTCAGAATTCGCCATGCCTCGTCCGGCCGTCCTGCGATCAGGTCACGTGTTCCATGAGACCAAGACCGGCCTAGACCAAAGGCGCCCTGGGGAATAGGCGAAAGCACAAAGTTTCACAGGTAGTGGCCGGGCGGCAGCACTTCCCGCGCGAGCCGCCGCATACCGGAGGATCGGAATGGACGCGCAGGAGCGGCAGGCACGGGAGGGCGTGGTCGCGGCCGCGCGGGACCTCGACGCGATGGGGCTCAACCGGGGCACGTCGGGCAACGTCTCGTGCCGCTTCGGCGGGGGGCTGCTCATCACCCCGTCGGGCGTCCCGACCGCCGACCTCACCCCGGAGGGCATCGTGCCGATGGGGCTCGACGGGACCTATCCGGAGGGCCTGAAGCCGTCCTCGGAATGGCGCTTCCACCGCGACATCCTCGCCGCGCGGCCGGAGGTCGGCGCCGTGGTCCATGCGCACCCGATCTATTCCACCGCCTTCGCCCTGTGCGGGAAGGCGATCCCGGCGGTGCATTACATGATCGCGGCCTTCGGCGGGCCGGACGTGCGCTGCGCGCCTTACGCCCCCTATGGCACCGAGGCCCTGTCGCGGCTCGCCCTGGAGGCGCTGGAGGGCCGCTCCTGCTGTCTCCTCGCCAACCACGGCATGATCGCCGCCGGCTCCGATCTGCGCCGTGCCCTGTGGCTGGCACAGGAACTCGAGACCCTGTGCCAGCAATACGCGGTAGCCCTTCAGATCGGGGCGCCGCAGATTCTCTCCGACGCGGAGATCACCGAGACGGTCGAACGCTTCCGGGGCTACGGGTTGAACGCGGGCACCGGGGGAAAGAGCGCGACTTGATTGGGCATCGGCATGTCGCCAGAGTGCCCACGAACCCGGCAATCCGCGACCGGCACTTTTACTCACTGAGCAAGACCGACCGATGGCTGCGCGCGATACCCGCGAAACCCAGTACAGGCCGCTCTCTAAGCCCGGAATCTACCTGGCGCGGATGGTGATCTTCCTCGCCCTCGTCGGATTTCTCGCCTTCATCCTGTTCAAGCAGATCACGCCGGCCTTCCTGGCCAATCCCGGCCTGAACGGCCTGATCCTCGGCGTGCTGCTCATCGCGGTCATCATCGCCTTCGGGCAGGTGATGCGGCTCTCGCGGGAGGTCGCCTTCGTCAACGCGGCGGCGGCGGGCGAGACCGCGCGCAAGCCCGCGCTCCTGCTCAAGCCGCTGTCCCGCGCCATCGCCGCCCGCACCGGCGGCAACCCCGTCCCCGGCACGGGACTGGTGCTCGACACCATCGCCGCCCGCCTCGACGAGGGCCGCGAGATGCTGCGCTACATTGCGGGCATCCTCATCCTGCTCGGCCTCCTCGGCACCTTTTGGGGCCTCATCGACACGCTCTCAGCGGTGGGCGGCGTCATCAAGGGCATGCGCGGCGGCGGCGATGCCGGCGTGATGTTCGATGAACTGAAATCCGGCCTCGCCGTGCCGCTCTCCGGCATTGGCCTCGCCTTCTCCGCCTCGCTGTTCGGCCTCGCCTCGTCGCTGATCACCGGGTTCCTGGAGTTGCAGGCGGGGCAGGCGCATGCACGTTTCCACAACGAATTGCAGGATTGGCTGATGGCCGTCGGCGTCGCCACCGAGCCGACCCTCGCCGCCCCCGTCGCCGCCGCGCCCGCCTATGCCGGCCCCTCGACGCGGGAGTTGAAGGAGGCGGTGGATCACCTCGCGGCGATCATGGCCGAGAGCGGCGGCAACCGCGCGACGACGCTCGCCATGACGAACCTCGCCGAAGGCATACAGGGCCTCGTCCAGCACATGCGCGCCGAGCAGCAGATGATCCGCGACTGGGTGGAGGCCCAGGCCAGCCGCGAGCGTGAATTGAAGCAGGTGCTCGACCGGCTCGGCCGGGAGCGCGTCTGATGGCGTCCACCGCCGCCCGCAGCCGGCGCAGCCTCAACGTCTGGCCGGGCTATGTCGATGCCCTGGCAACGCTGCTGCTGTCGGTGGTCTTCCTGCTGACCGTCTTCGTGGTCGGCCAGTTCTTCCTCTCGCAAGAGCTGACCGGGCGCGACGCGACGCTCGCCCGCCTGAACCGCCAACTCGCGGACCTCACCGACCTCCTGGCCCTCGAACGCTCGAAGAAGCAGGGCGACGAGGCCGAAATGCGCGACCTGCGCTCGACGCTCGCCGCCGCGCAGGCCGAGCGCGATCAGGCCAAGACCCAGGCCGAGGCCGCCACGGTCAGCCAGGGCGCGACCGGCACCCTCGACAAGCAACTGGAAGCCGAGCGCGGCGCCACCAAGCGGGCGCTGACGCAGGTCGATCTCCTCAACGAGCAGATCGCCGCGATGCGTCGCCAACTCGCGGCGCTGGAGGATGCGCTCGCCGCGTCCGAGACCCGCGATCGGGAAAGCCAGGCGCGCATCGCCGAACTCGGCAGCCGCCTGAACGTGGCCCTGGCCCAGAAGGTTCAGGAACTCGCCCGCTACCGCTCCGACTTCTTCGGCCGCCTGCGGCAGATCCTGGGAAGCCGCTCCGACATCCGCGTGGTGGGCGACCGCTTCGTCCTGCAATCGGAGGTGCTATTCCCCGGCGGCTCGGCGACGCTGAAGCCCGAGGCCGCGCCGGAACTCGACCGGATCGCCGTCGCCATCGCCGACCTCGCCAAGCAGATCCCGGCGGATCTGCCCTGGGTGCTGCGCGTGGATGGGCATACGGATGCCCGGCCCATCGCGACCTCGCAATTCCCGTCGAACTGGGCGCTGTCGGCGGCCCGCGCCATCGCGGTGGTGCAGTACCTCGCCAGCAAGGGCATCCCGCCGCAGAACCTGCTGGCGGGCGCCTTCGGCGAGTTCCAGCCCCTCGACCCGGGGACGACGGACGAGGCCTATGCCCGCAACCGCCGGATCGAATTGAAGCTGACCGAGCGGTAGGCGGCGCGCTACTGCGCCGCCTCGCTCGGCACCGTGCGGTTTCGGCCCGACTCCCGGCCCCTGGCCGTCTCGTCGAGGGCATCGGTGAATTGCAGGCTCGCCAGCTGCGCGTAGAGCGCGCCGTAGGCGAGCAGGCTCTCGTGCGTCCCCGATTCCACGATCCGCCCGTCATCGATGACGAGGATGCGGTCGGCCGCGCGGATCGTCGCGAGGCGGTGGGCGATCACGATGGTCGTGCGCCCGCGCATGAGCGTGCCCAAAGCCGCCTGCACCGCGCGCTCGGATTCGGCGTCGAGCGCCGAGGTCGCCTCGTCGAGGAGCAGGATCGGCGCGTCCTTCAGGATCGCGCGGGCGATGGCGATGCGCTGCCGCTGCCCGCCGGAGAGAGTCACGCCGCGCTCGCCCACCTGGGTGTCGTAGCCCTGCGGCAGGGCCTCGATGAAGGCGTGGGCGTTGGCGAGGTCCGCCGCGCGGCGCACCTCCGCATCCGTGGCGGCGGCGCGGCCGTAGCGGATGTTCTCCGCGACGGTGCCCGAGAACACCACCGGGTCCTGCGGCACCAGGGCGATGCGGGCGCGCAGGGCCTCCGGATCGACCGTCGCGATGTCGAGTCCATCGACGCGGACTTGCCCGCCCTGGGGATCGTAGAAGCGCAGGAGCAATTGCAAAACCGTCGACTTGCCCGCCCCCGAGGGGCCGACCAGGGCGATCCGCTCGCCGGGCGCGGCCGTGAAGCTCAGCCTGTCGAGGGCAAGATGGTCCGGCCGCGTCGGGTAGGAGAAGCGCACCGCGTCGAACTCCACCCCGCCGCGCGCCGGCTCCGGCAGGGGCAGGGCGGGGACGGGAGCCTTCACCGCCGGCTCGGCGGACAGGATCTCGGTAAGCCGTTCGGCGGCGCCGGCCGACATGGCGAGGTCGCCGTAGACCTCGGAGAGCTGGCCCAGCGCCCCGGCGCCGAACACGGCGTAGAGCACGAATTGCGAGAGCTGGCCGCCGGTGATCGTGTGGGCCAGCACGCCTTGCGCGCCGTACCACATCACCCCGACCACGGAGGACGAGATGAGGAAGATCGCGACGCCGGTCAGGATGGCCCGCGCCCGGATCGAGGCCTGCGCGGCGCCGTAGGCCTCTTCCGACGCGGCGCGGAAGCGTGCCGCCGTCTCGGCCGAGCGCCCGAAGGCCTGCATGGTGCGCACCGCGCCGACCGCTTCCGCCGCGTAGGCCGAGGCCTCCGCGAGGCGGTCCTGCGCCGCCCGCGAGCGCCGCCGCACCCCACGCCCGGAGAAGATGAGCGGGAAGACGATCACCGGGATCGCCGCGAGCACCAGCACGGACAGGCTCGGGCTGGTGATCACCATCATCGCGATGGCGCCGACGAACAGGAACAGGTTGCGCAGCAGGATCGAGATCGAGACGCCGAAGGCGGCCTTGATCTGCGTGGCGTCGGCGGTGAGCCGCGAGACGATCTCGCCGGATTGCGCCTTGTCGAAGAAGGCGGGGTCGAGGATCGTCAGCCGGGCGAAGACCGCGGAGCGCAGGTCCGCCACCACGCGCTCGCCGAGGGTGACGACGGTGTAGACCCGCGCCGCGCTCGACAGGGCGAAGCACAGCACCACGCCGAGCAGGGCGAGGAAGTAGGCGTCGATGACGCCGCTGCCGTCCTCGGTGAAGCCGTGGTCGATCACCCGCCGCATGGCGATGGGCACGACGAGGGTCGAGGCCGAGGCGCAGACCAGAGCCGCGATGCCGAGCGCGATGCGGCCCTGATAGCGCAGGGCGAAGGGAATGAGCGGGCGCAGCGCCTTGATCGGCGCCTTCGGCCGCGCGGGACCCGCGGTGCCTGCGGCGGCTCTACCTTTGCGGGCCATCACGCCTCATCGTTCACTCCCCCCGACGCTTGTTCCGGCGGGACGGCTGGGGTATACGCCGCCCCTTATCCGATTGCGTGTGTTCAATGGCCGCGGGCCGTCACCCGGTCGGCTTCCGACGCGCGGTTGCCATGAACACCCCGTTCGACGCAACAGCGTAGACCCGTTTTAAAGTGGCATCCGGGTCGGGCGGCGCCCTTCGTGCCTCCCGCCGGCTGCGAGAACAATAGGGATCACGAGTCATGGCGAAGGCACCGGTGAACAAGGCCCCGGCGATTGCTCCGGGGAGAAGCGTCGAGAAGGTGAAGCGCTCGTCGGCGCCGACGGAGCACCCGGATTACCACTTCATCAAGGTGGCGATGACGGACGGCACGGTCTACCAGACCCGCTCCACCTGGGGCGCCGAGGGCGACACGCTCAACCTCGACATCGACCCGCTGACGCATCCGGCCTGGACCGGCGGCGAGCAGAAGATGCTCGACCGCGGTGGCCGCGTCTCGCGCTTCACCTCGCGCTTCGGCAACCTCGGCGCGCGCCGCTAAGGCTGCCTTCGACTTACGAGTGTTCTGGCAGCGGGCGGTCCTTTGGGGCCGCCCGTTTTCGTTGGTGACAGGGTCTCTCCAGCGGCGTTATACGTTAGTTGAACATGGATCGCGGAGGATGCCGTGAAGATCGAGGTGAAGAAGATTGGCAACTCGACGGGCCTGATCCTGCCGAAGGAATTCGTGAGCCGGCTGAACCTTTCGCAGGGGGATTGGCTGCACGTGACCGAGAACGCGGATGGGTCTGTGCGGCTGTCGCCCTATGACCCGACTTTCGAGAAGGGCATGGAGATCGCCGAGAAGGCGATGAAGACGTACCGCAACGCCCTCTCTGAACTCGCCAAGTAGGCCAACTCGCCAACGACGACGATGAGTAGAATCGTCTGGCTGACAGGTGAACTTGTTCAAGCCATCCACGGCCGGCAGCTTCGTCTGTTCGGCGGGCCGACCGGTCTTCGCGACGAAGGAGCACTCGAATCCGCCCTCGGCCGTCCGCTCAACCGGGCGGCCTATGGTGAGCCCGATCTCGCCGAGTTGGCAGCAGCCTACGCGTTCGGCATCGCCAAGAATCATCCCTTCGTGGACGGGAATAAGCGGGCTTCTCTGCTCGCCCTCGTCACGTTCCTCGGACTCAACAACATCGAGTTCGTGGCCGACGAGGCACAAGCCGTGGTGATGATTCGCAGCCTCGCCGCAGGCGAGATCGACGAAGCGGGCCTCACGCGCTGGATCCGGGACAACTGGCCGAAAGACTAGCGCCCGCGTTACGGCGTCTCGGTGCCTTTCTGTGGGTGGGAGCGAGGCTTATCTCCCTGTCAAACGCAGTCGAGATGTCGAGCCGATGCCGAGCCCCTACAGAGACCGCGAAGCCAACCGCTTCACCGCCCGCGCCGGGCGCTATGCCAGCGTCGGCGCCAATGTCGGCGGCGTCGCCGCGCGCATGGCCATGTCGCGCCTGTTCGGGAAGGAAGGCACCACCAACGCCGCCGCCCTCGCGGAGGCCCTGGGCGGCCTGAAGGGGCCGATCATGAAGGTGGCGCAGCTTCTTGCCACCGTGCCGGATCTGCTTCCGCCGGAATACGCGGCCGAGTTGCAGAAGCTCCAGGCCGACGCGCCGCCCATGGGCGCAGCCTTCGTGAAGCGCCGGATGCAGGCCGAACTCGGGCCCGATTGGTCGAACCGCTTCGGCAGCTTCGACCTGAAGCCCGCCGCCGCCGCCTCGCTGGGGCAGGTCCACCGCGCCACCACGAAGGATGGCCAGAAACTCGCCTGCAAGCTCCAATACCCGGACATGCAATCGGCTGTTGAAGCCGACCTGAAGCAGCTTGAGGTCGCCTTCGCCTTGCATCGCCGGATGAACTCCTGGCTCGACACCCGCGAGATCGCCAAGGAGATCGGCGAACGGGTGCGCGAGGAGTTGGATTACGAGCGCGAGGCCAAGCACGCGAAGCTCTACGGCGCCGTGCTGCGCGACATCGACGCCGTGCGGGTGCCGGAGGTGTACCCGGAACTCTCCACCGGCCGCCTCCTGAGTCTCAGCTGGCTCGACGGCGAGAAGATCCTCGGCTTTACCGAGGGGTCGGTGGAAACTCGCAACCGCATCGCCCAGGCGATGTTCAAGGCGTGGTGGCACCCGTTCAGCCGCGCGGCGGTGATCCATGGCGATCCCCACCTCGGCAATTACACGATCTTCCGCGACGGCAATGAGCCGGCGGGCATCAACCTGCTCGATTACGGCTGCGTCCGCATCTTCCACCCGCGTTTCGTCGGCGGCGTGGTCGATCTCTATCGCGGCCTGCTGGAGAACGACGAGGCCCGTGTCGTCCACGCCTACGAGGTCTGGGGTTTCCGCGATCTCGACCGGGAGAAGATCGAGATCCTCAACATCTGGGCGCGGTTCATCTACGGGCCGCTGCTGGAAGACCGGGTCCGCACCGTCGCCGACGGGGTGAAGCCCGGCGAATACGGGCGGCGGCAGGCTTTCGAGGTGCATCAGGCGTTGAAGGAGCGGGGGCCGGTGACGGTGCCACAGGAATTCGTCTTCATGGACCGAGCGGCGGTCGGCCTCGGCGCGGTGTTCCTGCATCTGCGCTCCGAGCTGAACTACCACCAGTTGTTCGAGGCGGAGATCGAGCACTTCTCCACGGAAGCCCTCACCGTGCGGCAGGGGCAGGCCCTCGACGCGGCCGGTCTCGCCCGACCGGTCTGAGCCGGGGACGGCGTGCGCCATCGCACGCCGCCGCCGGGACAGTATACCCGCGTCGGCGACAGCAATCCCTGCAGTTGCCGACGTCTCGGCCCCGATCTTCGCCGCATTCCGGGAGCAGAAACCATCGGATACCGGTCCGTGACCGGCCCCTGACAACCTCCGGCTGGGCGCTTTCCGCGCAGGCAGCGTTGCTTAAAGCTTGGCTTAAGGGGATACAGCTACCCGTTGGGTTGCGGCAGTTCGGCCGCCGGTGGAGAATCCGATGCGCGTCTCGCGCTCCAACCAGGCCGCGCTGGCTGCCCTTCTCGCCGGGTTGATGGCCGGCGGACCGGTCCGTGCCGCCTCGCCCGAGCCGAGCTCCACCTCCGTCGAGGCGGCGGCCAAGCCCTCCGTGGCCGCCACCCCCGAGCCCAAGGGCGACGACGGCAAGGACGCCCCGGCCAACCCCGTCTCCGATTACAAGCCGCCGGAGCCCGCGCCGGACAGCGCCCCGGCGCCGGCCCCCACGGCCACCGCCCCCGCCGAGCCGACCGAGCCGCTTCCGGCCGCCGTCTTCGCGCGGCTGAACGACTCCGCGCCGCTCCTCACCCGCTTGGGTTCGAAGGAGCGCGCGGCAATGAAGACCTTCTACGATGCCCGCGCCGACAAGCCCGTCTGGATCGTGGACGGCGCCTGGACGCCGGCCGCCAAGGCCATCGCCGCGCGCCTCGGCGCGGCCGACGAGGATGGGCTCGATCCGCGCGCCTATCCCGTGCCGCCCCTCGCCGAGAAGCCCGACGACAAGGCCGTGGCCGATGCCGAGCTGCGCCTCTCGGCGGCGGCGGTACTCTATGCGCGGGATGCGCGCGGCGGGCGGATTAACCCGTCCTCGATCTCGCGGCTCATCACCCCGACCCTCGATCTGCCCACCGCCGACGCGGTGCTGTCCAAACTCGCCGAGGCGGGCCCGCAGGCCGGCGACATGCTCGCCGCCTACAACCCCGCCACCGAGGGCTACCGCGCCCTGAAGGCACAGCTCGCGAGCCTGCGCGGCCCGAAGGTGCCGGCGGCCAAGCCGCTGACCCTGCCGCCGGGCCCGACCCTCAAGACGGGGATGCGCGACCCGCGCGTGCCCGCCCTCCGGACGCATTTTGGCCTGGAGAGCCGGCCGGGCGAGGCCGACCTTTACGATGCCTCCGTCGCGGACGCGGTGGCGCGGTTCCAGCGCGAGCGTAGCCTGCCGGGGGATGGCGCGCTGAACAAGCGCACGCTCGCGGCGCTGGCCAATCTCGGCCGCCCGACGAAGTCCGGCGACGAGGCCGAGTTGCTCGTGAACATGGAGCGTTGGCGCTGGCTGCCCCCGACCCTCGGGCCGGATTACGTGCTGGTGAACATCCCGGAATTCCGCCTGCGCATCTTCCGGGACAGCAAGCTCCGCGACGAGACCCGCGTGATCGTCGGCAAGGCGGAATCGCCCACGCCGACCTTTTCGGGGCTGATGGAATACGCCGTCGTCAACCCGTCCTGGTACGTGCCGCCCTCCATCCTGAAGACGATGGCGCCGAAGCTCGCGAGCTATGGCGGCAAGACCTGGGGCGGATACGAGATCGTCCGCCGGGGCGGCCACATCTCCCTGCGCCAGCCGCCGGGCGAGAAGAATGCCCTCGGCTTCATCAAGTTCATGTTCCCGAACCAGCACGCGGTGTACCTGCACGACACCCCGAATCGCTCGCTGTTCTCCGCCTCGACGCGGGCTTTCAGCCATGGCTGCGTGCGGGTGGACGACCCGTTCCGCTTCGCCGACACGGTGCTGCCGGATTGGAGCGAGGAGCGCCTGAAGAAGCTGATCGGCAAGGGCGAGCGGACGATCCGCCTGCCGCAGAAGCTACCGGTCCATCTCGCCTACTTCACCACCTGGGTGGACGATCTCGGCTCCCTGCGCCGCGCGCCGGACCTCTACGGCTACGACGCGCCGATGCGCGCCGCCCTCGGCCTGCCGGGGGGCGGTGGCCCGGCCATCGCGAAGCTGGCGAAGGAGCCCGCCAGGAAGGTCGCGGAGGGCAGTCCCCGCCAAGCGGCGCCGACGCGGCACGCGACCCATGCCCGCCCGCATCCCCGCCGTTACGCAGAGCCGGAGATGGACGTGTTCGATTCGCCCCGGGGCGGTCGCGGCGGTCGGCCGGAATACGGCGAGCCGGGGCTCTGGACCCCCGCACCCGCGCCGGTCTCGCGCTCCTTCTGGTAGGCGCGGGCCTTTCTCCCCAACGAGGCGTGCGCGCCCGCACGGCCGGGCACGATTTCGCCATGGTCCAGGCTTAGCCGTTCGGCCGTGATGGCCGCGCGGAGTGACTTCAGGCACGGCCACGGATCGTCCCGCCTCGGGCGGGCTCCGGGAGGAGAGTGCCGTGCCGACCAGTCGCGTCTCCACCCGATCGATCCGCCGGTGGGTCGTCGCCGCATCGGGCATCCTGGCGGCGATGGTCGCGGGCACGGTGGAGACGGAGAACGCGGTCGCCAACGGCGACACCCGCACCCTCTCGATCTATCACACGCACACGCAAGAGAGCCTGACCGTCACCTTCAAGCGGGACGGCCGCTACGACCGCGCCGCCCTCGACCAGTTGAACTGGTTGCTGCGCGATTGGCGGGTCAACGAGCCCACCAAGATGGACCCGCGCCTGTTCGATACGGTGTGGGAGGCCTACCGGCAGGTCGGCTCCAGCCAGCCGATCAACATCGTCTCGGCCTATCGCTCCCCCGGCACCAACGCCATGCTCCGGCGGCGCTCGAAGGCGGTGGCCGAATACAGCCAGCACATGCTCGGCAAGGCGATGGATTTCTACCTGCCCGACGTCGCGATCGACCGGATCCGCGAGGTCGGGTTCCTGATGTCGCGTGGCGGCGTGGGCTGGTATCCTCGCGCCAACACGCCGTTCATCCACATGGATGTCGGCTCGGTGCGCTCCTGGCCGCGCATGACGCACGACCAGTTGGCCCGCCTGTTCCCGGACGGAAAGACCGTCCACCTGCCCGCCGACGGCCACCCGATGGCCCGCTACGAGGAGGCGAAGGCCGAGATCCTGGCACGCGGCGGCACGGTCGCCGGCATCACCACGCAGTTGGCCGGGGGCGAGGAGGAGGACGGGCCGAGCCTGATGAGCTTCCTCGCCGGCCTGTTCGGCGGCGCGAAGCCGGAGCCCGTCGCGCCGCCTGCACCCGTCGTCGCCGCGCGCCGGGGCAAGGCGCCGCCGGTCGTCGCCGTCGCGAGCGCCGATGTCGAGGACACGAGCGGGGCGAAGGCCGCCCTGGCCTACGCGGCGCCGGCCGCCGCGCCGCAGGCCGACGCGAAAGCGATGCTGACCGCCGAGCGCGCCGCCGCGCCGGACACCGAGTCCGCGCTGCCCTCCGTCGTGGCGCCGCTCCCGCCGCGTCGCCCGAGCGAGGCGTCCATCATCGCCGCCGCCGCGATCACCATGCCGCTTCCGCCGCCGCGCCCGGTGCAACTCGCTGCCCTCGACGGTGGGATGGCGTTGCCGCTCCGCGCGGCGATTCCCGCCGCGCCCGCGCCGACGCCGCACGCGACCCTCGTGGGGCCGGATGCGGATTCGAAGCTCCAATTGCGTTCGCTGTTCGAGGCGGTGGCGATGGGGCCGGTGGCCGCCCCGGCGGGCCGCAACGTGCCGGTGCGCGTGGCCACCGCGAAGCCTCAATCCGTCGCCCCGGCCCTGCCGGTCGACGGCCCCTCCCGCGTCACCACCCGCTTCGCGCGGGAGGTGCCCGATGGCGCCCTGCTCGGCGACCGCTTCACCGGCCCTGCGGCCGTGAAGCTTCGTACGTCGCAGTGAGGCGCGCGCCTCACTCCATCCCGTCATCCTCGACCGGACGGTAATAGCGGATCACCCGCCCATCCGGATATTCCAAGGTGCGCCGACGCATCACGAGGTAGCCCGACCCCACCGCCGTGCTCAGCCGGTCGAGGCGCTGGTCCTCGTAGGAGGGCGGGAAGCCGGCCTCGCTGTAGGTGCGGTAGACGTAGCGGCGCGGCGGGGCCATCGCCACGATCCGAGGCGCATGCGCAGGGATCATGCGGGGCGGGGGCGCCTCGTGGGCGACGCGGACGCGGCGATGCCGCACGGCCACTCGGCGGGGCGCCTCGACAGACCGGCGCTTCACCCGCGCTTCCTTGCGCACGGGCGCCGAGACGGCGGCCGGCGTCTCCGGCTTGGCGGCCTGGGGAGCGGGCTTGGCCGCTTCCGACTGGCGGGCCGGCGGATCGGTCCATGTCGAGCCGTCCGCCGCATGGGCGGCGAAACCGGTACAGAGAAGGGCGGCGATGAGGCTGCTGCGCACGCCGTGCGGCATGGGGACCTCCCGAAAGATGCTGCCACGAAGGCGGTGCAGGATTGCCAAGGACTATACAGCAATCACACGATTCGAGATATGGCGCGCCGCAATGCGCGGCAAACTTCTACAACTCAAATCGCTATCGAACACGAAAGTGAGTTAATTTCGATCTCGGTGGATTATTGAGCTGTTTCGGCGCACAGGCGGACACGCAAACCGGATATTCGGTTTTTCGATGCGGCGCGAAGACCTTCGACGGAACTCCACCCCGCCGGAGTGGTTTGCGAGCCGATGCCATCTGACATGACCCGTGATGCGGCCCCCTTGCGGGTCAGCGTCGATCTCAACCTCTGCCAAGCTTACGCGCAGTGCTGCTACGCGGCACCGCGACATTTCCGCATCGATGGGCGTGAGGCGCTATTCTACGATCCGGCGCCCTCGGCGGCCGACCGCCTCGACATCGAGCGCGCCCGCCTGGCCTGCCCGGTCCAAGCGATCCGCGTCGAAGACAGCCAATCCTGACATGGCCGACCTTCCTCCGCCGGAGCGCATCGTCGTGGTCGGGGCCGGGCTCGCGGGCCTGCGCGGGGCCGAAGCCCTGCGGGCGTCGGGCTATCGTGGCCAGCTCACCCTGGTCGGCGACGAGCCGCACCGCCCCTACGACCGGCCGCCCCTGTCGAAGCATGTCCTGCTCGGACACCTGCCGGCCGATTCCAGCCGCTTGCCCTCGGACCTGACGGATGACGTGACGTGGCGCCTCGGCGTCGGCGCGCGCGCCCTCGACCGCGAGGCGCGGATCGTCCACCTCACGGACGGCGACAGCCTTCCCTACGACCGCCTGCTCATCGCCACCGGCACGCGGGCGCGGCCCTGGGTGCACGAGGACGAGGCGCGGCTCGCCAACGTCTTCACCATCCGCACCCGTGACGATTCCGCCGCGCTGCGCGAGGTCCTGGCCGCGCGGCCGAAGCGCGTCGTGGTGATCGGCGCTGGCTTCATCGGCTGCGAGGTCGCCGCCGTCTGCCGCGAACTCGACCTGAAGGTCAGCCTCGTCGATCCCGCCGCCACCACGCTCTCGCGGGTGCTCGGCACCACCGTGGGCGGGATGATCGGTGAGGTGCATCGCAAGGCGGGCGTCGAGATGCGCTTCGGCAGCGAGGTCGAGCATCTCGAACACAAGGACGGCCGTGTCACCGGCGTGCGGCTCGCCGACGGCAAGCATCTGAAGGCCGATGTCGTGGTCGTCGCCCTCGGCGCCGTGCGCAACATCGAATGGCTCGACGGCTCCGGCCTCTCGGCCGATCCCGGCGGGCTCGATTGCGACGAGCACGGCTTCGTCCTCGACGATCAGAGCCGCCCCGACCGCGCCATCACGGCAGCGGGGGATGTCGCGCGCTTTCCCCACCCGCTCTATGGCGGACGGCGGGTGGCGCTGGAGCATTGGGGCCATGCGGTCGCGCAGGCCGAGTATGCCGGGCGCCTGCTCGCGGGGCTCGAACCCGCCGCGCCCTACGCGGCGGTGCCGAACTTCTGGTCCACCCAGGGCACCATGGTGGTCAAGTCGGCCGGCCTCACGGACGGCGCCGACGCGGTCGCCATCGTGCAGGGCAACCCGGCTGAGCGCCGCTTCGTCGCCGTCTACGGCCGGGCCGGACGGTGCATCGCGGCGGTCGCCGTCGACAGCGCCCGCTGGCTCCCGATCTACGCCGAAAAGGTCGCCACCGCCGCGCCCTTCCCCCCGACCGAGACGGCCACCGACCGTCCCTTGCGCGACCTCGAGATCCAGGATCCGGGCTTCGCCTGACAGACCGGCAACGGAGCCGACATTATGGCCGACGCCACTCTCCTCAACCAAGTGAAGGACTTCGCCAACCGGGCGAATCCGTACCCGATCTACGCCAAGCTGCGGCAGAACCCGGTCTCGCACCAGGACGACGGCACGCCGGAGGGCACTTGGGTGGCCTCCACGCATGGCGCCATCGCGAGCCTGCTCGGCGATCCGAGGGTGAGTTCCGAGACCCTGCCGCCGGCTGACCGGCCAAAGACCGGCAACCCGGTGAAGGACTACCTGATCAAGCCGATCAAGGACCGGATCACCAATCAGCACCGACCCTTCATCTTCCGCGATCCGCCGGACCACGATGCCCTGCGGGCGGCGGTGATGCACCAGTTCACCCGCGAGCGGGTGCAGGGCATGCGTGCCCGCTCCGACCGGCTGGTCGAGGAGTTGCTGGACGCCAAGTGCGACGCGCACCGCTTCGACGCGGTGGACGACCTCGCCTATCCCCTGCCGGTGACGGTGATCTGTGAATTGTTCGGCGTGCCCCGCGAGGACGAGGCGCAGTTCCATTCCTGGGCGACGCAGCTCGCCACGGCCCTGGAGCCCGACAGCCTCGCCGACGACGAGAACCGCGCGGAGAACAGCCGGACCTTCGACGCCATCGCCGACTACATGTCCGGCCTCATCAAGGACAAGCGCCGCCACCCGAAGGACGACATGCTCTCGGGGCTCGCCAACGAGGTGACGCCGGCGGGCGTGAAGATGGGCGATTACGACCTGATCGCCACCTCGGTGCTGATGCTGGTGGCCGGGCACGAGACCACGGTGAACCTCATCACCAACGGCCTGCTGACGCTGCTGCGCCACCCGGACGAGTTCGAGAAGCTGAAGGCCGACCCGTCGCGGGCGCCCCGCGTCATCGAGGAATTGCTGCGCTACGAGCCCCCGGTGCAGTTCCGGACCCGCACGACCCTCAGCCCCATCGACATCGCCGGGGTCACGATCCCCCAGGGCGCGGACCTCGTGTTGCTGCTGGCCGCCGGCAACCGCGACGCCTCGGTCTTTCCCGATCCCGACACGTTCAACCCCGACCGGGTCGGAAGCCGCCATCTCGGCTTCGGCGGGTCGCTGCACTACTGCGTCGGCGCGCCCCTCGCGCGGTTCGAGGCCGAATCGGCGCTGACCGCCCTAACGCGCCGGCTTAAGAACCCGCGCCTCGTGGAAGACCCGCCGCCGTACCGGTCCGGTGCGGCCCTGCGTGGGCCGCAGCACCTTCCCGTCGCCATCGACGGGATGGCTTAGCTCAGCCCTCCCGACGGCCGAACACCGCGTGGAGCAGTCCCTGCTGGGCCGCGACCGGGCTCGCCACCGGGCGCGGCGTCGGCCGGTCCTCGGTGATCAGCCCGTCGAGGTGGAGGATGCGCGAGTGCAGCCGCCGCGTGCGCAGGATCAGCTGCTGCAGGCGCATCGGCAGGAGCGCGAAGGCCTCGGCCTTCGGCGGCTCCGTGGCGCCGAGCTTCACCCGGTGCTTCTCCTCCGTCGCCTGGGCGGGGGTCATCTCGCCCTCGGCTACGGCGCGCTGGACCAGAAGCCAGGACGCGATCTGCATGAGCAGCGTCGTCAGGCGCATGCTCTCGGCGGCGTAGCTTAGGGTCGCGTCCCGCGAGACGAGGCGCGATTCGTCCCGCCCGTCGCCGTCGAGATAGCCCGCCGTCTCCTCCACGAGGGCCATCCCGTCGCGGAACAGGGCCTTGAACGCGTCCGAGTGAACGTAGCTGGCTCCGAACTCCACCCACTCCCGGTTGTCCCGAAACGTTACGTCGTACCCGTTCATCCTGCCTCCTGTGCCGCAGAGCGGCCCCGTCTGTCCCAGGCCGGACCATCGCCCAGCGGATCCTGCGGTGGCGGGGCAATCCTAGCGCCTCGGGCGCGGCGTGGCGAAGTTACCTCTCGTTAACCTTAAACCGCCAGAAGCGCCGATCGCCGACTCCGCCCGCAAATTTGAGCGATCTCCGATCCGCGCCGCCCTCGCTGTGGACGACTTACGGTGGTGAGAATGGGCCTTATCGACTGTGGCGCGCAGGCCGCAGGGGCGATCAAGCCGCGCCTCAGGTGCGGCGGCGCACGGCGACGCCACATTCCGGCCCCTTCGATAGGGAGTGTTAAACGCCATCACGACACGGTGCGGCCCACCACTCCGAAGGCCGCCCGGGCCAAACGACATCCGGACCAGAGCCAGCGACACATGCGCAGACAGGCACATCACCGGTACACCCCCCTCCGCTCCACGGCCGTGCTCGGCCTTGCGCTGAGCACCGCCCTCGTCGGCGTGGCGATGGCGGCTCCGGCCCGCGATCAGGCCGGCTACGCGCAGGCCGAGTGGGCGCAGGATTACGCGGCGCCGGCCGCCATGCAGGTCCAGCGCGAGACGGTGCCGATCCTCTCGCCGCAGACCGTCGCGGCCACCGAGCAGATGGCCGAAAAGTACCGCGAGATCGTCTCGCGCGGTGGCTGGCGTCCGGTGAACGGCGCCGAGCGCCTACGCATCGGCTCGAAGGGCCCGGCCGTGGCGGCCGTGCGCCAGCGCCTGATCGTGACCGGCGACCTCGACCCGGCCTCGGCCAACACGGGCGTCTATGATTCCTACGTCGCGGCCGGCGTGAAGCGCTTCCAGGCCCGTCACGGCCTGAGCCAGACCGGCGCCATGAGCGCGGCGACCGAGCAGGCCATGAACGTGCCCGCCGAGATCCGCCTGCGCCAGCTCGAGACCAACGTGCTGCGCCTGCGCTCCTACTCGGGCGACCTCGGCCGCCGCTTCGTCATCACCAACATTCCGGCGGCTCTGGTGCAGACCGTCGAGGACGGCCGCATCGTCACCCTGCACGCGGCCGGCGTCGGCAAGATCGACCGGCAGTCGCCGATCATGAACACCAAGGCGACGCAGATCAATTTCAACCCGACCTGGACGGTCCCGGCTTCCATCGTGAAGAAGGATCTGATCCCGAAGATGCAGAAGGATCCGAACTACCTCACGGATAACCGGATCCGCATCCTGTCGAACGGCCAGGAAGTCTCGCCGAAGGCGGTGAACTGGAACTCCGACGAGGGCACCCGCTACACCTACCGACAGGATTCGGGCGCCGACTTCAACTCGATGGGCATCGTCCGCATCAACATCCCGAACCCCTACGGCGTGTTCATGCACGACACGAACACCAAGGGCGTGTTCGGCGACGATTTCCGCTTCATCTCCTCGGGCTGCGTGCGCGTGCAGAACGTGCGCGAGTACATCACGTGGCTGCTGAAGGACACGCCCGGCTGGGGCCGCGAGCAGGTCGAGCAGGCCATCGAGAGCGGCAAGCGCGTCGATGCCACCCTCACGCAGCCGGTGCCGGTCTACTGGACCTACATCACCGCCTGGGCGACCCCGGACGGCGTCGTGCAGTTCCGCGACGACATCTACAAGCGTGACGGCGTGAACGTGCCCTCGACCATCAGCGCCCCGACCCCGGTGGCGAGCGCCGAGTCGACCATGCCGCAGACCTTCGAGCCGGGCGACGAAGACGCCAACTAAGCGCGACACGCACCGCGATCCGAAGGCCCGCGTCTCCCCAGGCGCGGGCCTTTCTCGTATGGGGCACGGCTGTCATGCGCCGGTCGCTGAAATCTGCTGCATCGGCCGGGCCAGAATGGAGCCACCCATGCCGCCTCTGACCCGCCGCGAGACCCTCGCCGGCGCCGCCGTCCTGACGCTCGCCGCCGGACGCGCCGAAGCCGAGGCGAAGGAGGCCACCGGCATCGTGTTCGGCCTCGACGGCGCCGCCCGCGCGCCGCTGCCGAACGTCCTCGTCTCCAACGGGCAGGAGGTGGTGCGCACCGATGCCCAGGGGCGCTACCGGCTGCCGATGCCGGGCGACGGCACGGTCTTCGTGGTCAAGCCGCCGGGCTACGCCCTGCCGCGCGATGCCGACAACGTCGTCCGCCACAGCTACATCCACCAGCCGGAGGGCACGCCGCACGAGATCGGCCTGCGCTACCGGGGCGTCGCGCCGACCGGCCCGCTGCCCACCTCCATCGACTTCACCCTGACGAAGCAGGACGAGCCGGAGGATTTCGACGTCCTGCTCTTCACCGATCCGCAGCCGGAGACGCGACACGAACTCGACCACGTTCGCGATACGGCGGTCGCGCGGGCGATGGGCATCCCGGCGGCCTTCGGCCTCACGACGGGTGACGTGCTGTTCGATGACCTTTCCCTCTACGGGCGGTCGAACGCCATCGTCGGGCGCATCGGGATCCCCTGGTACAATCTCCCCGGCAATCACGACCTGAACATGCAGGCGCCCGACGCCCGCTACAGCCGCGAGACGTGGAAGCGCGTCTTCGGCGCTCCGTCCTTCGCCTTCCAGCACGGGCGGGCGCTGTTCGTGCTGCTCGACAACGTGGTCTGGCTCGGGCC
The DNA here is from genome assembly GCF_038442315.1 of Methylobacterium litchii. Classification (NCBI taxonomy): domain Bacteria; kingdom Pseudomonadati; phylum Pseudomonadota; class Alphaproteobacteria; order Hyphomicrobiales; family Methylobacteriaceae; genus Methylobacterium; species Methylobacterium litchii. The sequence goes on from NZ_JBBXMY010000013.1 coordinate 102,479, forward strand.
GCCGGTTCCGGTCGGCGGCAACACCTACGAGGGGCGGCTCGGTGAGCGGAACCTCGCCCTCCTGCGCAACCTCCTCGCGGAGGTGCCCGCCGATACGCTGATCGTCCTCGCGACCCATATCCCGCTGCAGACGGACGCCACGCCGAGCGGGCCGCACAACAACACCGCCGACCGCGAGGCGCTGCTCGACATCCTGCGCGGACGGAAGGTGCTGGCCATCTGCGGCCACACCCACACGACGGAGCATCATTACCTCGCGGAGGGGCTGCATCACCACGTGCTGACGGCCGTCTCGGGCTCATGGTGGAGCGGGCCGGACACCCGCACGGGCATCCCCTCGGCCGACAGCCGTGACGGGACGCCGAACGGCTTCCACGTCCTCTCCGTGCGGGGGACCGACTACACCACCCGCTACATCCCGGCGCAGGGCGAGCCGGACGGCACGATGCGCATCGCCTTCGAGAGCCAGATCCGAAGCGGCGCGCCGGAGGTCGTGCGCGCGCTGCGGCCGATGGAGGCCCTGCGTCCGCCGATCCCGCAGGACGCGCTCGCCGACAGCCTCGTGGTGGTCAACGTCTTCGACGGCGGCCCGAAGACGGCGGTGACGTGGCGTGTGGGCGATGGCCCGGCCGAGCCGATGGTCCGCACCCGCCGGCCGGACCCGTTCGTCACCGAACTCTTCGCGCGCTATCCCGATGCCAAGAAATCCTGGGTCCAGGCGATCCCGTCGAGCCATGTCTGGACGGCGCGTCTCCCGGCGGACCTGCCGCCGGGAGCGCACCGGATCACCGTGGAAGGGAGCGACGAGTACGGCCGCCCCTTCCGATCGGCCACGGTGCTGGAAATCACCCGTGGCGTGTGAGGTGCCTCAGGCGGCGAGCTGCCGCTGGCCGTGATTGCCCTCGCCGATCTCCTCGATGATCTTCTTGCAGAAGGCGTCGAGGTCGTCGGGCTTGCGGCTGGTGACGATGCCCTGATCCGTCACGACGTCCTTGTCGTGCCAGTTGCCGCCCGCGTTGATCACGTCGGTCTTGATCGACGGGAACGAGGTGAGGTCGCGGCCCTTCACCGCCCCGGCCTCGATCAGCAGCCACGGGCCGTGGCAGATCGCGGCGACGACCTTGCCGCTGGTCAGGAAGCTCTTGATGATCTCAAGGGCCTTCGGCTCCAGGCGCAGCTTGTCGGGGTTGATCTGGCCGCCCGGCAGGACGAGGGCATCGAAGCCGGAGGCGTCGAGGCTCTCGATGTCGGCATCGACCTTCACGTCCTTGCCCCAGTCGGTCTTGTCCCAGCTGCGGATGGTGCCTTCGCTCTGGCGCGACTTCGGCGCGGCAATGGTCACCTGGGCGCCGGCCTCGGAGAGCTTGGCCTGCGGCACGGTGAGTTCGGTCTCCTCGAAACCGTCCGTGGCGATGATGAGGATCTTGGCTTGCTTGATGTCGGTCATGGGGCATCTCCCAATCGTGGAGTTGCCCGCCCAACCGTCTGACCGCTTGCCTGTTCCCTAAGCGATTGAGGCAGTTCGCCCCATTGGCGAGCAGGGTTTCCACCCGGAACAAGGCCGTGCCGGACCCGTTGGCCCCCAGAACCCGGACGCGTCAGGAGACACCGATCATGGCCAATCCAGGCATCCCCGATCCGACCCCCGGCGATCTGCCGCTGCCCCCGCCGCCGCCCGATCAAGAGCCGGATATCGGGCCGACCGGCCCGCGCACGCCCTACCCGGTCAACGACCCCGGCGTGGGTGAACCCGGCGGTCCCGGCTCCGAGCCGGACGTGTTCCCTGGCTCCCCGACCGACCCCGGCACGCGGATGTAATCCGCGTCGGGACGTCAGTGCCCGCCATGCGAGGCGCGGACGTCCCTCGGCGCTGCGAGGATTTCGGAGAGGCTCGTCGCAACGTGACGGGCCTCTTCGTCCGTTAGGCGAAGCTGGAACGGGGGGAGGGCGCCCGCCTGGAAGGCGACGACGGCCTGTCCCTCCTCGTCGGTGCCGACTTCGATGGCCGCCGAGGTCACGTCGAGCATGGCGATGTCCTCGCCCAGCGCGTCGGCGGTTTCCGGGTCGTCGCCCTCGTCCGATTCGTCGATGGCCGTGAGCAACTGGCCGACGGCGCGCATCAACGCGCGGGCGGCCCGCGCATCCATCACCACCGCCGTCGCCTGATCGTCCTTCTGGAACGAGAGCTGGATGTTCGCGCCGTCCAGCGAGACCGAGATGCCTGCCATATACCGCCCGGAAGCCGTTTCGATGCGCCCGCTCCGGCCGACAGGGTCGGTGCGGAGGCGGGCCGATGTGCCAGCCGTAAGCGGCTGTTCCCTTTGTTCTATATGCACCGCCGGGCGGGGAAAACACAGGGGCCGGAAGGGTGCGGCGCTGACGTGCCTCGGTTGCGACCCCGGTGATGCCTTGTTGCCGCCGCAGGGTCGGCCTATCTAAGTCGGTGGGGGGCACACCTGTCGAGACCGACGCTCACGCGAAAGGTTCTGTGTCTCGCGCCCCGCCGCTCTGGAAAACACCAGACAGACCGTCGTGCCATTTGCGGCCATGATGCCGCGCGCACGATCTATGGACGAACGAGGTACACTACGTGAATACCGGCACTGTAAAGTGGTTCAACGAGACCAAGGGCTATGGATTCATCCAGCCCGATGACGGCGGCAAGGACATCTTCGTCCACATTTCCGCAGTCGAGCGCGCCGGAATGCGCAACCTGGTCGAGGGCCAACGGATTTCCTACGAGATCCTGCAGGACAAGCGCAGCGGCAAGGACGCCGCCAGCAACCTTCAGGCCGCCTGATCCAAAGCCAGACTGACGGGGCACCCTGAACGGCCCCAATCGACAGCCGTCCCGGGCGCAGAGGCGTCCGGGACAGCGCAGGACCCATAATGAGAAACGACGCCGGATGCGCAGGGACGCGCCGGTCCAGATAAGAAAAGCAGACACGAGAATGCAGTTCGAGTTCACGCGGCGCCGCAGCGTCCGCTCCCCCGTCACCGATGCGCCCACCTTCAAGGTCGGCCGCCTCGCTGATGCCGGCAAGACCGGCCGGGACATGAGCCACCTGATCGACCGCTCCTACAACTACCACTCCTCGCGCGAGCTGCACTGGCATCTCGCCGACCGTCTCGGCCTCGCGCCGAACGCGGTCTCGCTGCGGGAGACGATCGCCGCCTGACGGTCGGGGCGCTTCAGGCGCCCCAGGCCGCGATCACCGGATCGCGCAAGGCGTTGGAAAGGGCGACCAGCTCGCCATGGACGGGATCGGCGCGGTTGTAGACCGCGCCCTCGCCCCGCAGGCTGCACACGGTGCCGCCGGCTTCCCGCAACACCAGATCGGCCGCCGCGAGATCCCAATCCCGCGCGTCCGACGAGATCATCCCCACATCGACGGAGCCTTCGGCCACCCGCACGAGGCGTAACGCCAGCGACGGGATCCGGTCGATTCGCACGAAATCGGGCTCCGGCCCCGCGCCCCGCGTCAGCCGGTCGAGCATCGGCTTCGGCCCGGTGATGCGGGCCGCGTGCAGGCTCTCGCGCGGGTCCACCACGATCTTCTGCTCATCGCGATAGGCGCCCTGGCCCCGCACCGCCTCGTAGGCGACGCCGAGCGCCGGCGCGTGCACGAAGCCGATCACCGGCTCGCCCGCATGGAGCAGAGCCACGGCGATCGACCAATCGGGATGCCCCGAGAGGAAGGCGCGGGTGCCGTCGATCGGATCCACGATCCACACGAGGTCCCGCCCGATCCGGGCGTGGTCGTCCGCCGTCTCCTCCGACAGCCATGCCGCCTGTGGCACCATCTCGCTGAGGCGGATCTTCAGGAAGGTGTCGACGGCGACGTCGGCCTCCGTGACCGGCGAGCCGCCGGCCTTCGACCAGACCCGCGCCGTGGTCTGCTGGCCCTTCCGGAAGAACGGCTTCGCGATGGAGGCGGCCTCGCGCATCACCGTGCGCAGTTCGGGCATCATGTCCGCCACGCTCGCGTCGGTGAAGGGCTTCGACATTCTGGTCCTGCTTCGGACGTGCCGGCGACAGCGCGGAAAGGGTCGCGCGGGCAGCGACGGGCGCCGGGTTCCGAGTTCGGGGAAAGATGCGTCCGGTCAGCTTAAGCCTCATGCCCCCGTGCCACAAGCGCGGCCGTGTCGCGGCCAATGGTGGTGGTCCCGGCACATGATGAATCGATGTTGAAGGGTCGTCGCAAGAAAACATTGAGCATTCAAGGAAGCATTGAGCATTCCATCAGTGAAGTCCCTGTCCAGAATCGCTTAACTGCAGCTCTTAAGGCGTAACAAGGGAGGGCGATGCGAATTTGCTGCGCATAACGGACGGCCTGACCGGGCCGCCACTTGTGAGAATCGCCGGAAGGCGCTGAGGCTCGGACGATGGATATGCGTGACCACAGCCACGACCCGATCCAGGCGATGCCCGCCTTCGCGGTGTCGCCCCTTCCGCTGATCGGCCGCCTCCCGGCCGCCCGTCCCGCCGTCGGCGTGGCGCTCGCCTATGCCGAGGAAGATGCCGACATCAGCGGCGAGGATTGCTTCCACCTGATCCTCGTGGATGCCGAGGGCCGGACGCTGCAGCGCCTCGGCCCCTTCATGGAAGAGGACGTCGTGGCCACCTGGCGCGACCTCGCCACCCGGGCGGGCCTCGTGCGGATGATCGTCCGCGAGGACGGCGCACTCGTGCCGGTGTCGCAGCAGGTCGGGCGTCTGATGCTCGGCAAGACCCGCTTCCGCCGCCGCCATGCCGGACTCGGCGCCCGCCGTCCGCGCTTCCTCGTCCGCCGCAAGACCGGTCGCCTGCCGGCCCGGCCGCAGATCTTCCGCGGCGAGGCCGAGATCATTGCCCGCTCATAAGGGGAGACGGGCCTAGGACAGGCCCCGGATCAGCGCATCGACCGTGAGGCCCGCGAACAGAATCAACCCCGCGTCCCGGTTCGACCGGAACAGCCGCAGAGCGCCGGCCCCGTCCCGCTCCTGAAGCCGCAAGACCTGCCACGCCAGATGCCCGGCGAAGGCGGCGACGCCCAGGAAGCCTACCGGCCCCGCGCCGGCCCGCCACGCGGCGAGCCCCACCAGCGCCGCAGCCAGCCCGTAGCACAGCCCCACCGCGCCCTTGAGACGCCGGCCGAACAGCCGCGCCGAGGAGCGGATGCCGGCCATCTCGTCATCCTCGATGTCCTGCACCGCGTAGATCGTGTCGTAGCCGACGATCCAGGCAACGGAGGCGGCGTAGAGCAGGAGCGGCGGCGCATCGAGATGCGCGAACACGGCGACCCAGCCCATCAGCGCGCCCCAGCCGAAGGCGAAGCCGAGCACGAGCTGCGGCAGGGACATGATCCGTTTCATGAACGGATAGATCGCCACCGGCAGCAGCGAGCACAGCCCGACGAGGATCGCCGTGCCGTTGAACTGCACCAGCACCGCGAAGCCCACGAGGGCCTGCGCCAGCAGGAACAGAGCCGCGTGGCGCACCCGCACCTGCCCCGAGGGGAGGGGGCGCAGCCGCGTCCGCTCGACCTTCGCGTCGAGGTCGCGGTCGGCGATGTCGTTGTAGGTCGAGCCGGCCCCGCGCATGGCGACGGCGCCGATCAGGAACAGCAGGCAATCGACCGGATCGGGGAAGGTGCGGTCGGCGGCGATGGCCGCCAGCGCGGCCGACCACCAGCACGGGAGCAGCAGGAGCCACCAGCCGATGGGCCGGTCGATCCGGGCGAGGCGCAGGTAGGGGCGCCACGACAGGGGAGCGTGGCGATCGACCCAATGACCCGCGACCGCATCGGCGGGGCGCCCATCTCGGAAGGCGGCCCCGTTCGCGGGAGGCAGCGTGCTCAGAGCGCGCCCTGCGGCAGCTTGAACGATCCGCTCAGACCCGGCCCGCCGAGGAGACCGCCGCCACCGCCGCCAGCCTGCGCCTGGGCGCGGGCCTGCGCTTCCATCTTCGACGCCTGGGCCGCGACGCCGCAGATCTGCGTGCGGATGCCGGAGACCTTGGTGTGGTCCGCCTTGAAGCCTTCAGCGAACGAATCGGGGATCGAGCACCATTCCTTGTTGGCGGCGATCCACTTCATGCCCTCGGACCCGTTGGTCACGAGGCGGCCGAACAGGCTGCACGCCTCCCCGGGGGTCATCTTCTTCTTCGAGGTCGAGGCCGCGTTGGCCCGGCTGACCAGCGCCTTGCGCTCGGCCAGGGTCTTCTGGATGCCGTTGCAATCGTTGGCGACGGTCGGCGCGGGGGCCGTCGGCTGGGTCGACATCGGCGTCGTCGGCAACGGCGACGACGGCATCGTGGTCGCCATGCTCTGGGCATTCACCTGGCCGGACACCAGGAGACCGGCCGCCAGCGACGCCGCTCCCAGCACGAAGCTCCTGTAGGTCATTCCGAGACTCCCCTCGACACGCTGCCTCGTCACGCTCCACGCGTTACGAGATCGTTACCACCGGCTTCGCCATAGGAATGTGGCGTCAATCGAGCGGTAGGGTGCATCTCGTGTGAGGCCCTGGGGAAGAGGGCGAAATCCGCCGGCTGTCGCAAGGCTGCAACACCGACCGCCGCCGCGTCCGTTGACACCCGCGCGGGCACGCGCGACCACCCGGCCATGCCGGCCTACGACTTCAAAGCCCCCCGCCTCTTCGTAGAGACGCCCCTCGCGGCCGGCACCGTGCTGCCGCTCGAACGGGCGCAGGCGAACTACCTCATCAACGTGCTGCGGCGGGGGGAGGACGATCCGGTCCTCGTCTTCAACGGGCGCGACGGCGAATGGCACACGCGCCTCGTCGCGACGGGCCGCAAGGACGGGCAGCTCCATTGCGTGGCGCGGACGCGCCCGCAGCACCCGCCCTCGGACCTCCATTATCTCTTCGCGCCGCTGAAGAGCGCGCGGCTCGACTATCTCGCGCAGAAGGCCGTGGAGATGGGCGCGGGTCTGATCCGCCCGGTCATCACCCGCTTCACCCAGGGCGACCGCATCAACATGGATCGGCTCCAGGCCAACGCCATCGAGGCCGCCGAGCAATGCGGCATCCTGGCGATCCCCGAACTCGCGCCGCCGCTCCGCCTCGACGAGGCCCTGGCTGGGCTGGACGAGGCCCGCCTCCTCGTCTTCTGCGATGAGGACGCGCCCATCACCGATCCGGTGCGTGCCCTGTCCGAGGCCGCCGATCCGGCGAACCCGCCGCCGCTCGCGGTGCTGGTCGGGCCGGAGGGCGGCTTCTCGGAGGAGGAGCGCGCGGCGATCCGTGCCCGGCCGAACACGGTGGCCCTGTCCCTCGGCCCGCGCATCCTGCGGGCGGACACCGCGGCGGTGGCGGTCCTGGCCCTCGTCCAGGCGGTTCTGGGGGATGGTCGCTAATCCCCGAAAGCGCGTGTGCCGGCGCACACGCCGCGCCGCTCACGCAAGGATCGGCCCGTTCTCGCCCACAGCCACGCTTGGCGCGCAGGTTTCGTCGCGTTGTCCCCCCGTCCGCTCTCGACTATGTGCGTGTCAGGACGCCGACCGCGTGGACCTCCATGCGGGCGGCGGTAGCCCGTCCAAAGTCCCGTTCTCGGGACGGGGTTTTAACCGGGCGGGACGACCGGGCGACCGGCGCGCCGCCATCCGAACGGATCACAATTCCTGGGTGGGCAGCGCATGGCGCGCGACTCCGATGACACGACGCCGCTGACGACGCGTGCCGAACTGATCGACTGGTTCGCTGCCGGCGAAAAACCGCGCGAGCGGTTCGCCATCGGCACCGAGCACGAGAAGATCCCCTTCTACAGGGCCGACCGGCGCCCCGTGCCCTATGACGGGGACACGGGGATCGGCGCGCTGCTCGTCGGCCTCGGCCGCGAAACCGGCTGGGAGCCGATCACCGACCGGGGCGCGGTCATCGGCCTCGCGGCAAAGGAGGGCGGGGCGATCTCGATCGAGCCGGGCGGACAGTTCGAACTGTCGGGCGCGGCCCTGCCGGATGTCCACGCCACGGCGGCCGAACTCGCCACGCATCTCGAGGCGGTGAAGCGCGTGGCCGAGCCCATGGGCATCGGCTTCCTCACCCTGGCCATGAGCCCGAAATGGCGGCGGGACGAGACGCCCGTCATGCCCAAGAGCCGCTACAAGATCATGGCCGGCTACATGCCGAAGGTCGGCAGCCTCGGCCTCGACATGATGCTGCGCACGGCCACCGTGCAGGTGAACCTCGATTTCAGCTCCGAGGCCGATATGGCGCGCAAGATGCGCGCCTCCCTGGCGCTGCAGCCTGTGGCGACAGCGCTCTTCGCCAACTCGCCCTTCACCGATGGGCGGCCGAACGGCTTCCTCACCCGCCGTTCGGAGATCTGGCGCGACACCGATGGCGACCGCACCGGGATGCTGCCCTTCGCCTTCGAATCGGGCTTCGGCTACGAGGCCTATGCCGACTGGCTCCTCGACATGCCGATGTATTTCGTGAAGCGCGGCGACATCTACCACGACGTGTCGGGCGCCTCGTTCCGCGACCTGATGGACGGCCGCCTGCCGCAATTGCCGGGCGAGCGCGCCACCGTCTCGGACTGGGCGAACCACGCCTCCACCGCCTTCCCCGAGGTGCGCCTGAAGCGCTTCCTCGAAATGCGCGGCGCCGACGTGGGCGATGCGGGGATGATCGCTGCGCAGGCGGCGTTCTGGACCGGCCTGCTCTACGACGAGGCCGCTCTCGACGCCGCCCTCGACCTCGTGAAGGGCTGGACCGCCTCGCAGCGGGAGGCCGCCCGCGCCACGGCGCCCCGCCTCGGCCTCGCGACGCCTGTCGCTAAGCGGACCCTCGGAGAGGTCGCCGCCGAGGCCCTCGCCATTGCCCGCGCCGGCCTCAAGGCCCGTGCCCGTCGCGATGCCAACGGCCATGACGAGACAGGCTATCTCCAGCCTTTGGAGATGATCGTGGCCGCCGGGCGCACCCGCGCACAAGATCTCCTCGATGCGTACGAGTCTCGCTGGGAATCGTCAGTCGATCCCTCCTTCACGGAGTGCGTATTTTAATCCTGATCATCGGTGACGCGCCGGCTCGCGTCATTTCAGGTGGAACGTCTTTGCGGGGAACGCTGTTCTGCGTCCGGACACATCACTCTGAAGGATCCGGCCATGTCCCGCATCGCTACCTTCGCCGTCGGCGCCGTCACCTCGGTGGCCCTCGTCGCCGGCTCGCTCACCGCCGCCCAGGCGGCCCCGCTCCCGGCCCAGACCGCCGTCAAGGTCGCCGGTGAGAACACCAGCGTCGATCACGTCCGCTACCGCGGCTACGGATACGGCTATGGCTACGGTCACCGCCGTGGCTACGGCGGCCGCGCCGCCGGCGCCCTGGCGGCCGGTGCCGCCCTCGGCCTGATCGGTGGCGCCATCGCCGCCAGCGCCGCCCCGCGCTACGGTTATGGCTACGATTACGGTTACGCCCCGGCCTACGGCTACGGCTACGCCCCGGCCACATCCTACGGTTACGGCTATGCCCCGGCCTATGCCCCGGCCTACGGCTACGGCGGTGGGTACGGCGGCGGCTACTACGGCTACGGCTGGTAAGTATTCGTCCGGTTGAGTAGGACTCCCCGCTCCGGTTCGCTCCGGGGCGGGGAGTTTGCGTTTGAGCGGGACCGCCACGACGATCCTCGATCTCGCGGGGCTGAAATGCCCGCTGCCGGTGCTGCGCACGCGGAAGGCGTTGCGCGCCCTGCCGGCCGGCGCCACGTTGGTCGTGCTCTGCACCGATCCGATGGCGGCCATCGACATCCCCAACCTCGTTCGGGAAGAGGGCGCGCGTCTCGATGGCGCCGAGCGGGACGGGAGCGATCTGCGCTTCACCATCACCGCCTTCGCGATGCCGCCGCATTCTTGACCGATCCGCTAGGGCCGAGAAGGACCTGGAGCGGACCGACAGAATGCCAGCACAGATCGGCGGCGTGCGCGTCGTCCATGACGGATGGGCACGTTACCTCGTAGCGGAAGTCATCCAGCCCGACGGCACCCGAATCAGTCGGGAGGTGGAGGATCACGGCCGGGCGACGGCGGTCTTCCCCTACGACCCCGAGCGCAAGGTGGCGATGCTCGTCTCGCAGCTGCGCGCGCCGCTCCTCTATGCCGGCGGCCCCGAGAGCATCCTCGAAGCGCCCGCCGGCCTGTTGGAGGACGAAGCCCCGGAGGAGGGGGCGCGTCGCGAGGTCAGCGAGGAGACCGGCATCCGGCTCGGCGCCCTCGATCTGGTGGCGAGCGCGTGGTCGGCCCCCGGCATCTCGACGGAGCGGATGGACCTCTTTCTGGGGGCCTATTCGGCGGCCGACCGAATCGGCGTCGGCGGCGGCTTGGCGGACGAGAGCGAGGCGGTCACGGTCCACGAGATCCCGCTGGCGGAACTCGCGGCGATGGTGGGGCGCGGGGCGCTCAGCGACATGAAGACTTTGGTGCTGCTCTTCGCCCTGCAGATCCGCCGGCCGGACCTGTTCGTGCCGCACGGGTGAGGGCCGGGGCGCGGAACGCCCCGGCCGTTCGCGATCAGGCGTCGGCGGCGCGCAGGCTGCGGCCGTTCGGCTGCCCCGCCTGACGCAGGGAGCGGCGGCGGTCGGCATCGGCGCCGAGGAGCAGGGCGATGCCCGCACCCAGGGCGAGGCCAAGGAGCAGTGCCACCGGCAGCACGATCTTCGGCGAGGGCGGGAAGGTCCGCTGCAGGGCCGGGGTCGCCACGGAGATGATGCGCACGTTGGTGGTGTTCAGCCGCTCCTGCTCGCTCGCCTCGCGGGCGCGGCGGAGATAGGCCTCGTACACGCCCTTGCGGGCATCCAGCGTCCGCTCCAGCTCGCGCAGGCCGACATAGGCCCGGTCGCTGACGGTGGTTTCGGTCTTTACCCGGTCGAGGTTGGAGCGGACGGCGGCCTCGCTGGCGGCGGCGCGGTCGTAATCCTTCTGGAGCGTATCGATGATCCGCTCCTTCTCCCGCTGGATCAGGCGCTGCAGGTCGCGCTGCTGGGCGTATTGCTCGGCCATGGCCGGGTGCCGCTCGCCGAGGCGGGTGGCGAGTTCGGCGGTGTTGCGCGAGAGCGTGGCGTATTGCTGACGCAAGGCCTGCATCTCAAGGGATTGCAGCATCTCCGGCAGGGCGGTGCTCGGGTCCGACGAGCGCATCTTCCGGGCCTGCTCCAGGCGCGACTTCGACTCGGCGGTCTTGATCGCGGAGCTGACGAGCTGCTGGTTCAGGTCGCCAAGCTGCTGGTCGGTGAGGAGACGGCCGCTCGACGCGACGAGGCGATGCTCCTCGCGGTACTTCACCACCTGCCGCTCGGCGTCCTCGACGTCGCGCTTGAGGTTGGCTAGGCGCCCGGCCAGGGCATCGGAGGCGCGTTTGGCCGAATCCATGCGGGCGGCGGCCTCCTCAGCGAAGTAGGCGTCGCCGATGGCGTTGGCGATCTTGGCGGCCTTGGCTGGATCGCGGGACTGCACCGCCACGTCGATGACAAAGGTGCGCTCCGGCCGGCGGACGATGATGTTCCGCTGCAGCGTGTCGAGCGCAATGTTGACCGGATCGCGGCTCACGTCCGGCGGCAGGGTGCCCATGACGCTGCGCAGCCAGTAGAGGAACGGGTTGCTGGCCTCGGGGCGGACGAACTCGTCGTCCCGGTCGAGATGCAGCTTCTCGACCACCCGGCGCAGCACGTTGTCCGACTGGATCACGCGCACTTGGCTCTCGGCGATGGAGACGCCGCTATCCGCCTGGGGAGCGCGGGCGTTCAGATCGTTCTCGACCACGCGCAGGTCGGTCGGATCAACCAGCACCTGAATGTTCGAGGTGTAGCTCGGCGGCAGCAGCCCGAGCACGATGACGGCGGCGGCGACCATGATGAGGCCACCGAGCACGATGAAGGGCGAGCCGCGCCACAGCCGCCGGGCAATGGTGCGCGCGTCCGTACGCGGCTCCATCTCCGGCAGCACCATACGCACCGGCTCGCCGCTGATGCGTGTCGAGAAGTCGAACATACGCCTCGCTCCTTGACTGTCCGTCTCGCCGCCCGTCTGTCTTGATCAGGAACACCGTGTCCCGTTTCTAGACAGTTGAACCACTACGACGACTTACTCAAGACCAATGTCGCAAGCGGCGTACCGCGCCGTATACGTCAAAGGCCAATGTTACCTGTGTTGCTTCTTCTGCCAAAGCGCTCGTTCGTCGCTGGCCGAAGGGCGATCATGGGATCGTGGACCCGGGGGCCGCGTAGGCGCGCGGGTCGCCGTCGAGCCGCGCCAGCAACCGGGCCGCGTCCTGCGCGGCGAGGTCGTTCCAGCGTCCGACATTGTCCCGCGCCGCCTGGGCGCCCTGGTGGAATTCGTCCGAGGCGACCCACGCCGCGACGGCGCGCGCGCTGCGCTCGGCATCGTCGGGGCGGATGAGCAGACCGGACTCGCCCAGCACCTCGCGGAACACGGGCGCATCCGGGGCGATGACCGGGATGCCGCCGTGCTGCACTTCGAGCAGCGGCAGGCCGAGGCCTTCCGCCTTCGAAGTGGAGAGCAGGGCGTGGCACGAGTTCGCCAACACGAGCAGATCGGAATCCGGCAAATAGCCATGCCAATGCAGGTAGGGCGGCGGCGTAGCGAGGAAGGCGTGCTTCCCCCAGCCGGTGCGGCCGACGATGTGCAACTCCGCCGGGACGCCGATGCTGTTCAGGGCTTCCACCACGGCGAGGGCGGCCGCGTAGTTCTTGCGCGGCTCGACCGTGCCGATGGCCAGCAGCCGCAGCGGGTCGCTCGGGCGGCGCGGCCCCGGCCCGACCCGCTTGGCGAGCTTGAACACGTCGCGCACCGGGGGGCGGAGCAGGAACACGCTCGCCTGGGGGGAGCAGTAGCGGCGCAGGTCCTCGCCCGTCGTGCGGCTGTTCACGAACAGGTTGCGACCCCAGCGAATCGCCAGGGCGAAGGCCGGGCTGAGATAGACCCGGCTGCGCAGGCTCAGGTCCTCGGGGCGGCTCACGAGGAACGTGTCGTGGATGTAGAGCAGGCAGCGCCCGGCCGCCGGCGCGCAGAGGGGCGCGGGCGGGAAGCCGGGGAAGAGGAACAAAGCCTGGGGATCGCGGAGCGCCCGCAACGGCAGGTCGACCTGTTGCCGGAGGATCATCTCCGGGACGGACCGGCTCGTCACCGACCGCACCTCGTGCGGGGCCAGGGCCTCCGACGAGAACAGGTCCATCGTCACGCGCTCGATGCCGGTGACGCGCCCGCGCAAGTGCGTCCGGTCGATATAGATCCGTTGCCGCCGGGTGAGGGAGCCGTGCATCACACCGTCCTCCCGCGCAACGTGCTGGCGAGGTAGAGGCAGCGCCGCACGATGAGCGGCATGCGCCGCCCCAGCACAGCCTGCTTCGTCCGCCGCAGCCGCCTGACGAGGGGCGAGGACGGGGCCTGCACGGTGCCCTCGGCGCCGCGCAGACGCTCGGCCGCGAAGGGAAAATGCCCAAGCATCATTGGGGCGAAGGCGGTGCGCGCCGGCCCGTCCGCGATCAGGCCGCGCTCGCGCATCACCGCATCGAGGGACAGGGCGGCGGCGGCCGGGCTGTAGCGGTTCTCCAGGGCGATCCGCGCGAAGGCACCGAGCGCCTGTCGCCCGGCCCCGTCCGCCACGAGGTCGGCGAGCGCCTCTGCCAGAGCGCCGGGCTGAGGCTCCACGAGGCGGCCGGACACCCCGTCGAGCACCGAGGTGGTGAGACCGGAGGTGCGGTAGGCCAGGGTCGGCACGCCGCACAGGCCGGCTTCGATGGGCGTCTGGCCCAGCGTCTCGTGACGGCTCGCGGTGACGTGGAGATCGCAGGCGCCGTACCACGCCGCCAACGCGTCCTCGCTGGCGACGAGGCCCGGCGCGAACAGGTTGTCGATGCCGAATTTGGACGGATCGTCCAGCCTGCCGATGGCGACGACGCCGACACCGGGCCGTGCCACCGCGCGCAGGGCATCGCGCAAATCGGTGAAGCCCTTGTCCGGCCCGTCCACGATCACCGACGAGACGAGGATGAGCACGTCGCCCTCGGGCAGGCCGAGGCGCCGCCGCAGCGCGGCCTTGTCGCCGGGGCGGAAGATGCCCGTGGGGAAGGCGAGGCTGACGGGCCGCGTCACCGCCGGGGCGGGGGCGAGAGCTTCGCTGCGCGCCCGCGTCCAGTTGGAATTGGCGAGCAGCAGCGGGCCCTCCGGCGCGGCCAGCACGGCGCGCTTGCGAGCGTGCATCCCGGCGATCCGCCTGGGCGCGAGGGGCGGGTACTCGTCCGGCGTGGGGCAGGAGGCGTCGCAGCCGGTCTCGGCGCGGGTGCAGTCGCGCGGGTGGCAGCAGCGTCCGGTGAGGGCGAAGAGATCGTGCAGGACCAGGGCGGTCGGGTAGGCCCCCGCGAGACGCCCGACCACATCGAGGCTGCGGGTGGCGCCGTGGACGTTGCCGACCAGCACGAAATCGGGCCGCGCCGCCGCGATGCGTGCCTCGGCCTCCGGGAAGCGGTCGGTCCATTCGGCGGCGGCTGTCCGGGTGCTCAGGATCTCGTGCGTCACCCGATGGTGCGCGAGAGACAGCGCCTCGGACAGGCGACGATGGGCGACGCCCGCACCGCCGACCGTGCCCATTCCCGTGACCGAGACGATGGAGAGCGGCGCGCCGATCCGTGGCGCCGGCCCGCGCCGCAGGATCACGGGGCGGCCGATCCGTCGCTTGGCTTCGGGCGGGAGGGACGACCAGTCGGTCCCCGCGCCCGGCGCGAACACGATGCCGTCCGGCTCATCGAGCGGGGCGTCGAGACCGGGCACGTCGAGGCCAAGCACCGTGTCGCCATAGAGCACGCGCAGGCCCGCCACCGCCGAGGCGCCGCTCAGCGCGAGTTCGAGGGCGAGCGCCGTCAGCGCTCCCGGCGCCAGCATGTCGCCCTCGCGCAGGACGAGGGTCGCGTCGTGTGCCGTCGATGCGGTGGAACTCTCGGTGCGGTGCTCGGGGTAATCCTGGCGCTCGATGGAGGCCAGCGTCTCGGGCGACGCGTCCTCCGGGATCAGCACGCGGATCGTCGGCCACGGCCGTCCGTCCGGCAGACGCGCCGGGCGGACGGGGCATCCCGGGGCGGCCGCGAAGGGCCATCCCGTGATGCCGCATGCCGCAGGCGGAACTGTGCTGGAACCCGACACGTACGGTTTGCCACTCGCTCGCAACGGCATTGCAGAGGGTTAATTCGTGCTTTGCCTGTGTCGATCCTCGCTGCACCGGATCGTGACGGCCGCAGCCAATTCGATCATAGTAAAGCGTGGGTTTCGCGGTCTATATATCGGCCATCCGTGAAGATATTCTGTCCATACAGGTGTCACGCAGTGACGCGGATGCGCGGGGTCCCTTCCTCCATGCGACCGATGATCGACGCGGCCGGATAGCCGGCGGCACGAATCCGATCGAGGATCGCGGCGGCGCTGTCGGCCTCGCAGGAGACGAGGAGGCCGCCCGAAGTCTGCGGATCGGTGAGGAGATGGCGGCGCCAATCCGGCAGGTCCGCCGGCAGGTCGACATGGCTGCCGAAGGCCGTCCAGTTCCGGTGCGAGGCCCCGGTGACGAAACCGTCCCGCGCCAGCCCCTCCGCGAGAGGCAGCAGCGGTAGCCTGTCCGTGTCGAGGACGAGGGTGAGGCCGGCGCCGCGCGCGAGTTCCAGCCCGTGGCCGAGGATGCCGAACCCGGTTACGTCGGTGAGGGCATGGACCGCCGGGTCGGCGGCGAGGTCGGTGCCGACCTTGTTCAGCAGGGTCGTGGTGGCGACGAAGTCGCGATAGCCGTCCGCACTCAGGGCTTCGCGCTTGATCGCGGCGGAATAGACGCCGACCCCCACGGGCTTGGTGAGGATCAGCACGTCCCCGGCCTTCGCGTCGGCGTTACGCCGCACCGCCTCGCGGCGGCAGGTGCCGATGACGGCGAGCCCGTAAATCGGCTCGGGCGTGTCGATGGAATGGCCGCCCGCCACGGGGATGCCGGCCTCGCCGCACTTCTCCGCGCCCCCGCGCAGGATCTTCGCGACGACCTCCGGCGCGATCTTGCCCACCGGCATTCCGAGGATCGCCAGGGCGAAGATCGGCCGCCCGCCCATGGCGTAGACGTCCGAGATCGCGTTCGTGGCAGCGATCCGGCCGAAATCGGCGGGGTCGTCCACCATCGGCGTGAAGAAGTCCGTGGTGGCGATGATGCAGGTGCCGTCCTCCTGCTCCCAGACGGCGGCGTCGTCGGCGGTCTCGTTGCCGACGAGCAATTGCTTGAACTGTGCGGCGGCCGGCTGGTCGGCCAGCAACGTGCGCAGTACCTCCGGATCGAGCTTGCAGCCGCAGCCGCCCCCGTGGGCGAGGCTCGTGAGGCGCGGGCTGTCGGTCATCGCAGGGGCTCCATCGCGGATCGGTTGCCCCCACTGGGGGCTTGGACGTGGCGGCAAGGTAGTGCGGGCGACGCGGCAGGGATACCGTCCCAGCCGCGGCCAAGGAGGAGTCCGGCGTGAGGGTGCATTTCACCGCCGATACACATTTCGGCGATCCCCGGGCGCTGCGCTTCGATCACCGGCCCTTCCCGGACCTCGACGCGCATGACGAGGGGCTGATCGCGGCCTGGAACGCGGCGGTCGCACCCGGCGACATCGTCTGGCATTTGGGCGACTTCGCCCTCGGCCCGCCGCCCGAACGGATCGCGGAGATCCTCGCGCGGCTCCATGGCGAGAAACACCTCATCACCGGCAACAACGACGGGCCGGCGACGCTGGCCGCGTCGGGATGGGCCTCGGTGCGGGCCTATGCGGAAATCGCAGTGGAGGGTCGCGCCCTGGTTCTGTGCCACTACGCCTTCCGAACCTGGAACGGCATCGGACGCGGGGCGCTGAACCTGCATGGCCACAGCCACGGCAAGCTGACGCCGATGCCGAAGCAATACGATGTCGGGGTCGATCCGATGGGCTTCGCGCCGGTTGGGCTCCCGGCCATCCTCGCCTCCCGGCGGCGCAAAGCTCGGCCGGCGAATTGAGGAACCCTTTCGCCAGCGTCGCAGTTGAAGCGGACAGATGACGAGGGCGGTTTTAGATCTGCCTAAGCATTCGTCACTTAGTCACCTGTTAACGATTAGCAACAGTCGATGCCATGCGAAACCTGAGATCCAGTCTCTCGGCCTGCGTCTTTGGCGTCATCGCCGGTTCGGTCGTTGCCACCTCGGCGTTGGCGCTTCCCGCCTGCATCGAGGCCCGCAAGAAGGTCGATGAGGCGGCGGCCCTACGCTTCCAGGTCCGCCAGGACATGCGGCTCGGGGACCACGACCGGGTCTGCGACACCCTCGATGAGATCGGCGACCGCTACAACGACGCCCGCGACGCTTTCGACGATTGCGGAGAGGGCGTGGTCGCCATCGATTTGCGGGGAGAACTCCGGCAGCTCCGCATCGCAAAGAAGATTAACCGCTGCGATTGATGATACGCCGCATTCGCTGAATTCGTGTGCCCGCGCACAGCGGGACCGTTCATTCTCTAACATTCAGACGCAACGGACGGCTTGAGCGCCGCCGGGGAGCTTGTTCGACCATGTCCAACGCCACGAGCCGCACCGACATCGCCGTTGCGAACGGCCCGTCCTTCGTCGCCGCCCTCTGCGGCTTCGTCAGTTCCATGGTGGCCGCCTCGGCCCTCGTGCTGCTCCTCGTGGCGCTCTAAGGCCAGCACGGCCCCCGGCATGCCGGGGGCCACGTCGTCCTACGGGGCGACGGACCAGAACCGCTGCCGGTTGAACAGGATCTCCTGGACCTTGTGCACCGACGCGGTCGACACCGGATCCGGACGGCATTGCGGCTCGGGCGGACGCCCAGAGGCCGCCGCCGGCGTGATCGGCAGCGAAGCCGACACGACACCGAGCCTCGCCTGGAATTCGGGCTGACGCGCTGCCGTGATGGTCAGGATTCCGGCGATCAGAGCGCCTGCGATGGCGCCGAGGGTAAAGTTCAACATACGCGCTACGACCCGCCGGGTCTCGATCTGCGGCCTGAGAGCCTTCTTGCGCCATATGTCGGCTGCAAGATGGCAGACGGAACCGAACTCACCGATTCAACCCATGACTTAGCATGGGTCGTGATTCTTGCCAGTTTGTGAAGTGTCGTGGACACATGACTTCCGTGGAGCCAAGCGTTCAACGCAAGCTACAACCTATAGCTGAAGTATCGACGTCTAGAATGGATTTGTGATTGGTATAAGCACCATTCAGTACTCTAAAGATGGCATTTGCGGGTTTCTTAGATGAGCGCCATACCCCGCTAACCGATTTCAGATGTCCTCCGGTAAACTCACCCAGTCTTAACTGGTGATGCGCGAGAAGGCGGTTCGTTCGACAGACCCACGAACCCCAAACCGCGCAAACCGAGGATCGCGATGAGCTACGCCGCCAACGCCTACGCCAAGACCTCGCGCAGCGTCCTTACGGCACGAGAAGCGGAGTCGGCCGTGCTGACCAAGGCGTCGCAGCGTCTGCAGATGGTGCGCGACGATTGGGCGAACCAATCCGGCGAGTTGGTTGCCGCGCTCAACTTTAACCAGAAGGTCTGGACGATCCTCGCGACCTCCGCGACGGACCCGGCCAACGAGCTCCCCGGCGACGTAAAGCAGGGCGTGGCGAACCTGGCCGTATTCGTGTTCCGTCAGATGATCGAGACCATGGCCGATCCGGCGCCGGAGAAGCTGACGCCGATCATCACGATCAACCTGAACCTCGCCGCCGGCCTCGCCGGGCGCTGAGGCGCCCTCAGGACGCGTCGACCGGCGCGTCCTTGTTCGCCAGCAGGCTGCGCAGCTGCTCCTCGTAGGCGAGCAGATCCTTGCCCCGCTTCAGGGCGCGATACAGGTCGCCGCCCTGCACCTGCTCGTAGATCGCGGCGATGTAGGGCCGCGTGCTCGGAGCCGCCTCCATCAGCGCGTTCGACTGCTCCACGAAGCTGTTCTCCGCGAGCGTCGGATCGTCCGCGAGGTACATCAGCGTCAGCGCGAAATAGAGCCGCTTGCACGGGGTGTCGGCCTCCGACTCCGTGATGATGTCGCTCTCGCGCAGGAACTTCGTGTTGGTCTCGATCACGAAGCTCGACCGGCGCGGCCCGTTGCGGATCGCGGCGTTGCCGATGATCAGCCGCTCGTCCGGCTTCAGCTCGATTTTCAGCGGCATGGTGCGGCCTCCCTCGCAGGCCCCTGTCGTAGGAGAGCGGCGTTAACGTTCCGCTAACCGTGTGACGACGCCGTGATGCGGCGGCGTTGTTAAGTCATTAACCGAGTTTCACTGAAGCGCCACGCGGAACCAAAGCTGTCTATTATTTTAAGACAGTCGAAAGCTGGCGTGTCCAAATGTTCGCTCGCCTCCAAAACGGAGGTGCCTCAACCAGAATGGATACGTCATCATGTCCGGCGTCACGCTCACCGCTGCCACCCGCCAGAACCTGCTCTCCTTGCAGGACACGGCGTCGCTGACGGCCACCACCCAGAACCGGCTCGCCACCGGCAAGAAGGTCTCTTCGGCCCTCGACAACCCGGTCACCTTCTTCACCTCGCAGTCCCTCGACCAGCGGTCGGGCGATCTGTCGAACCTGCTCGACGGCATCTCCAACGGCGTGCAGGCGATCCAGGCCGCCAACCAGGGCATCACCTCGATCCAGAAGCTGGTCGATCAGGCCAAGTCGGTCGCCAACCAGGCTCTCTCGACCCAGATCACCACCACCGGCACGGCCTCGACCGCCTACGCCACGTCGACCACCGCCACGACCGTCAACCTGTTCGTGAACGGTTCCTCGACCGCCGCCTCGATCCCGGCCAACGCCACGATCGATCAGGCGATCACGGCGCTGAACACCGCCGTGGGCTCCGGCAGCTTCACGAAGGACACCACCGGCACCAAGCTCGTCATGAACGCCAGCTCGGATGTCGAATTCAACACCACCGCCGACCAGACCCTCATCGGCTTCGCCGCGGGTTCCGGCACGGCCACCACCTACGGTGCCACCACCGCCGTCGCGCAGAGCGCCGACCTCACGGTCTCCGGCGTCTCCGCCCGCTCGGCCCTGGCGACGCAGTACAACAGCCTGCTGACCCAGATCGACCAGCTCGCCGGCGACGCGAGCTACAACGGCACGAACCTGATCGGCGGTAAGGGCACGAACAACAACCTGACGATCAACTTCAACGCCAAGGGCAACTCGAACCTCCAGGTCACGGCGACCGACGAGACCTCGAGCGGCCTCGGCCTGAGCGCGATCACCAGCTCGTCCGGCGGCACCGCCGGTCGTGGTAACTTCCTGCTCAACAGCGACATCAACTCGACCCTGACGAAGCTGACCTCGGCCTCCAACACGCTGCGGTCGGACTCCTCGACCTTCGGCTCGGCCCTGTCGGTGGTTCAGAACCGCCAGGACTTCACGAAGAACCTGATCAACGTCCTCGACACGGGCTCCGCGAACCTGACGAACGCCGACCTCAACGCCGAGGCGGCCAACTCGCAGGCCCTCTCGACCCGCCAGTCGCTGGGCATCTCGGCCCTCTCGCTGGCGAACACCGCCCAGCAGGGTATCCTCCAGCTCCTCCGCTGATCCCAGCGACGGAACCGGAGACGACGACAAGACGGCCGGCGCATCGCGCCGGCCGTTTTCGTTCGTGATCGTTGTCCCTTTGAGGAACGACCTACGCTGATCTTCGGAAAGTCCGTTTAACGTTCCCTAAAGCATGACCGTGATTGGATAGGGATAACGGGTGGATAACTCGCGCTTCCACCGATCGGGGTCATTTCCATGTCGTCCCAAATCACGCTCACCGCGGCGACACGCCAGAATCTTCTCTCGCTGCAGGACACGGCCGCCCTCCAGGCCACCACCCAGAACCGCCTGTCCACGGGCAAGAAGGTGTCCTCGGCCCTCGACAACCCGGTGACGTTCTTCACCTCGCAATCCCTCGACCAGCGCTCCGGCGACCTGTCGAGCCTGCTCGACGGTATCTCGAACGGCATCCAGACGATCCAGGCGGCGAACCAGGGCATCACCTCGATCCAGAAGCTCGTGGATCAGGCGAAGTCCGTGGCGAACCAAGCGCTCGCCACGCAGATCACCACGACGGGCACCGCCTCCACCGCCTACGCGGTGCCGAGCACGACCCAGGCCACGACGATCAACCTGTTCGTGAACGGCTCCTCGACCGCCGCGACGCTGCCGACCAACGCGACGATCGACCAGACCATCACCGCCCTCAATGGCGTCGTCGGCGCGGGCAGCTTCTCGAAGGACACGACCGGCACCAAGATCGTGATGAACGCCAGCTCGGATATCGAGTTCGCGACCACGGGTGATCAGACCAAGCTCGGCTTCGCGGCCGGCTCCGGCACGCCGACGACCTACGGGTCCACCACCGCCGTCGCGCAGAGTTCGGATCTCGTCGTGAACGGCGTCTCGGCCCGCGCGGCTTTGGCCGGCCAGTACAACAGCCTGCTCACGCAGATCGACCAGCTCGCCACCGACGCCAGCTACAACGGCGTCAACCTGATCGCGGGCAAGGGCACGAACAACAACCTGACGATCAACTTTAACCCGAAGGGCAATTCGAGCCTGATCGTCCAGTCCATGGACGAGACCTCGAACGGTCTCGGCCTCGGCGCGATCACCAGCACGTCTGCGGGCAGCAGCACCTACGGGCAGGGCAACTTCCTGCTCAACAGCGACATCAACTCGACGTTGACCGGCCTGACCAAGGCCTCGAACCAGCTTCGCTCGGATTCCTCGACCTTCGGCTCCAACCTCTCGGTGGTGCAGAACCGTCAGGACTTCACCAAAAACCTGATCAACGTCCTCGATACGGGCTCGTCGAACCTGACGAACGCCGACCTCAACGAGGAAGCGGCGAACTCGCAGGCCCTTTCGACCCGTCAGTCGCTGGGCATTTCGGCCCTCTCGCTGGCGAACACCGCCCAGCAGGGCATCCTGCAGCTGCTGCGCTAAGCGGCTTAGAGCGCGACGGTCCGGAAGCCGGCGAAGACATCCCGCCGGTCCGGGCCGAAGAAGTTGCGGTACATCCCCGTCACCATGCGGGCGCGGGTCGCCCAGGCCCCGCCCCGCAGCACCTTCCGCGTGCCGAAGGACGGCTCGGAATACTCGCGGTAGGCGTCCGGCGCGAAGCCGGGGAAGGGGAGGAAGGCGCTCTCCGTCCATTCCCAGACATTGCCCATCATCTGGCGGCAACCCCACGGGCTGTCTCCGTCCGGACAGGCGGCGACGTCCACCGTGCCGAGCCACGCGCCGTCGAGGTTGGCGCGGCTGGTATCGGGCGCCGCCTCGCCCCAGGGATAGGTACGCTTCGTCCCGCCGAGGCTTCCATCGGATGCGCGCTCCGCGAGCGCCGCCGCCTCCCATTCCGCCTCGCTCGGCAGCCGCCGCCCCGCCCAGCGGCACCACGCCCGCGCCTCGTGCCAGTTCACATGGATCACCGGGCGGTGAGGCTTCAGCGGCTCGTGGTTTTCGAAGACGCGGACCTCCCAGCCCGCGCTACCCGGCCGCCAGTAGGCCGGATGCGTCGCCCCCGATTCGGTCAGCCATGACCGCCCGTCGGCATCCCAATGCCGCGGATCGCGATAGCCGCCATCCTCCACGAAGGCGGCGAACTCGGCGTTGGTGACGGGCGCCCGCGCGATGCGGAACGGTGCGATCTCCACCGGATGCGCCCATTTCTCGTTGTCGAAGACGAAGCGCGCTGCGCCACGCTCGGCGCCGAGGCGGAGGATTCCGCCGCCGACCGCGACATCGCCCGGCAGGGGCCCGGCCTCGTCGGGGGAGGGGGGCGCGAAGCGGGGGCGGGGCTGGCCAAGCGTCTGGCGTGTATAGGTGAAGGCCTCGGCGTGCATGTCCTCGTGCAGGCCGGTCAGGCGGTAGAGATAGGCCTCGTCCGGCGTCGGCTCCCGCCCGGCGAGCCGGGCGGCGAGGGCATCCTGCACCTGCTCCATGTAGGCGAGGGTGCCGTCGAGCGTCGGCAGCGGCAGGTCCCAGCGCGTTGCATGGGGCACGGCCGCCGAATCATAGAGAGAATCGGCATCGGCTCGCAGGGGCGGGCGCCCGTCGAGCCCGCGCAGGACGAAGTGCTCATGGAACCATGCGAGATGGCCGATCTCCCACAGGAGTGGGTTCACGATGGACAGGCGCGGCCCCATCAGGGCCTCGCCGTCGAGGCCATCGAGCAGGGCGAGCGTCCGCGCGCGGGCGTCGCGCAGCGGCGCCATGAGGTCGGTGTCCTGCACGGCCATCTCCGCTTCCCTGTTTCCGGTGTGGTCTCGGTGGCCTGACATGCGCATCGCCATTGCGACACCCCATGCCGCGACCCGTCGCACGGGAAACCGTGCCACGGCGACGCGGTGGGCCGGCTTCCTCAGGGAACTCGGTCACGAGCCCGTGATCAACCCCGCGCCGGACGCGGAGAGCGACCTGCTCATCGCCCTCCATGCGTGGCGCAGCGCCGAGACCGTCGCGCGGGTCCGCGCCGAACACCCGGACAGGCCGATCGTGGTCGTGCTGACCGGGACCGACCTGTACCATTTCCTCGACGCCGATCCGGGGCCAACGCTCCGCTCCCTCGACCTCGCGGATCGCCTCGTCGGCCTGCACGACAAGGTCGCCGACGCTCTGGCGGAGCGGTATCGTTCGAAGCTGCGGGTGATCCACCAATCGGCGCGGGGGTGCGCCGCGCGGGAGTCCCCGCTCGCGGACGCGTTCGAGGTGCTGGTCGTCGGGCATCTGCGGACGGAGAAGGACCCGTTCCGCGCGGCCTTGGCCGCGAGGCGCCTGCCGCCGGATTCGCGGGTGCGGATCGTCCATCTCGGCGCGGCGCACGATCCCGCCTGGGCCGAGGCCGCCGCAGCCGAGCAGCGGGACAACCCCCGCTACGTCTGGCACGGCGACCTGCCCGCCGCGCGGGTGCGGCGGCTGATGGCCCGCGCGAGGCTGATGGTCCTGTCCTCGATCATGGAGGGCGGGGCGAACGTGATCTCGGAGGCGCTGGTCTCGGGCCTGCCGGTCCTCGCCTCGCGGATCGACGGGTCGGTCGGCCTGCTGGGCGAGGATTATCCGGGCTACTACCCGACGAGCGACACCGCCGCCCTGGCCGACCTGCTCGGGCGGGCCGAGACCGAGCCGGCCTTCCTCGCCGCCCTCGAGGCCGCCTGCGCGGCGCGGGCGCCGCTGTTCACGCCGGAGCGGGAAAAGGCACAACTCGGCGAACTCCTCGCCGAGCTTGCGTAGCCCTACTTTTTGGACGCCTCGTAGCGCGCCTTGTTCTCAGCGTTCGGCGGGTAGAGGCCCGGCAGGGCCGCGCCCCGGTTGATCTCGTCCATGATCCAGCCCTCGAACCGCTCCTGCTCCGGGGCAAGTTCGAGCACCGTCTCGATGAGGGCGGCGGGAATCAGCACGGCACCGTCCGCGTCGGCGACGATGATGTCGTCGGGGAACACCGCGACGCCGCCGCAGGCGATGGGCTGCTGCCACGCCACGAAGGTGAGGCCCGCCACGGAGGGCGGCGCGGCGCCGCCCTGGCACCAGACCGGCAGTCCGGTGCCGAGCACGCCTGAGAGGTCGCGCACCACGCCGTCCGTCACGAGGGCGGCCACGCCCTTCTTCGCCATGCGCGCGCAGAGGATGTCGCCGAAGATGCCCGCATCGGTCACGCCCATGGCGTCCACGACGGCGATGCAGCCCTCCGGCATCGCCTCGATGGCGGCGCGGGTGGAGGTGGGGGACGACCACGATTCCGGCGTCGCGAGGTCCTCCCGCGCGGGCACGAAGCGCAGGGTGAAGGCCCGGCCGACGAGGCGCGGCTGCTCCGGCCGCAGGGGCCGCGTGCCGCGCAGCCAGACGTTGCGCAGACCCTTCTTCAGAAGAATCGTGGTGATGGTGGCCGTGGTGACGCCCGCCAGCGTCTCGACGATCCGCGCGTCGTTCGACATCCGCGATTTCTCTCTCGTTGCGGCGGGCCCGCCCTCAGCCGCCGGTCATCGGGGGGAAGAAGGCGATCTCGCCGGCTCCGGCGATGGGCGTCTCGGGCTTGGCGTGCACCCGGTCGATGGCCGCGCGCACGATCCCCGGATTCTCGAAGGCGTAGGCGTATTCCTCGCCCCGGCCGGCGAGCCAGCGGGCGAGGTCGGCCACGGTGACGACCTCCGGCGGGGGGGTGAGGGTTTCCTCGGCCTTGCCGACGCGCTCGCGCACCCAGGCGAAATAAACGAGCTTCATGCGGCCCTAGCGCGGATCGTTGATGACGTGGCGGATGCCGGCCCGCATGTAATCCCACCCGGTCCAGATGGTGAGGGCGGCGGCGAGCCACAGGAGGGCGAGGCCGATGGCCGTCGTTCCGGGCAGGATGAGCTCCCCGGCCGGGCCGGCGACGAGGAAGCCCAGCGCGATCAACTGCACCGTGGTCTTCCACTTTGCGATCCGGCTCACCGGCACGCCGACCTTCAACTCGGCGAGATATTCGCGCAGGCCCGAGACCAGCACCTCGCGGCACAGGATGACGATGGCCGCCCAGACGGAGGAGCCCGTGATCGTGTGGTCGGCCGCCAGCATCAGCAGGCAGGCGGCCACCAGGAGCTTGTCGGCGATGGGGTCGAGCATCCGGCCGAGGGCCGAACTCTGCTGGTAGGTCCGCGCCACGTAGCCGTCGAGGTAGTCGGTCACGGCGGCGACCACGAAGACCACGAACGCCACGGAGCGGGCGGTGATCGAGTCGGGGTAGAACAGCAGCGCGACCATCACCGGCACGGCGACGAGCCGCCCATAGGTGAGGCAGTTCGCCAGGTTCCAGGCCGGTGAGCGTCGCCGGGGCAAGACCGCGTTCATTGGGGGCGTGAAATCAGAGCGCGGCAATCCCGTCAACGGCTCGGCCCCATTCTCGTGCTCCGGCTCAGGCGCCGGCATGGAAGAAGTCGTAGACGGCACGGGCCGTCGCCGCGTTGACGCCGGGCGCCTTGGCCAGATCCTCGTAGGCCGCGCGCTCGATCGCCTTCACCGTTCCGAAATGGTGGAGCAGCGCGCGCTTTCGAGAGGGGCCGACCCCGGCGATTTCATCGAGGGGGTTTTTCGTCATCTCACGTTTGCGTTTGGCCCGGTGGGTGCCGATGGCGAAACGGTGCGCCTCGTCGCGCAGGCGCTGGATGAAATACAGCGTCGGGTCGCGGGGCGGCAACTTGAAGGCCGGCTTGCCCGGCACGAAGAACGTCTCGCGGCCGGCATCCCGGTCGCGCCCCTTGGCGATGCCGACGAGGGGCACGTCCTCGACGCCGATGGCGGCGATGGCCGCGCGGGCGGCTTCCAACTGGCCCTTGCCGCCGTCGATCAGCACGAGGTCGGGCCACGCCGGGAAGGCATCGGCATCCATCGCGTCGGCCTCCGGCACCGGCTCGGGCGGGCCGCCCTCGGCGGCGGCCACGGCTGCCTCCGGCGCGTTGCGGGGCGCATCCTTCACGAGGCGCTTGAACCGGCGCTGCAACACCTCGCGCATCATCCCGAAATCGTCGCCGGGGGTCAGCTCCTCGGATTTGATGTTGAAGGTGCGGTAATACTGTTTCATGAACCCCGTCGGCCCGGCGACGATCATCCCGCCGACCGCGTTCGTGCCCATGATGTGCGAGTTGTCGTAGACCTCCACGCGCCGCGGCGCCTTGTCGAGGCCGAGCGCCTGCCCCAGGGCCGTCAGCAGCTTGCCCTGCGAGGCCGTGTCCGCGAGGCGGCGGGCCAGCGCCTCCTTGGCGTTGCGCTGGGCGTATTCCACGAGGTTCTTGCGCTCGCCGCGCAGGGGCCGGTGGATCTCCACGCGATACTCGACCCGGCTCGACAGGGCGGCGCCCACCAGCTCCGCATCCTCGATGGCGTGGCTCGTGAGCACGACGCGGGGGGCGGGCTTGTCGTCGTAGAACTGGCCGATGAACGAGCCCAGCACCTCGTCCGCCGTCATGGAGCGGTCGGCCTTCGGGAAGTAGGCGCGGTTGCCCCAGTTCTGGAAGTTCCGGAAGAAGAACACCTCGATGCAGAACTGCCCGCCCTGCTCGTCCAGGGCGAACACGTCGGCCTCTTCCACGCCCTGCGTGTTCACCCCCTGCACGCCCTGGATGGCGGACAGGGCGGCGATGCGGTCGCGGAATCGGGCGGCGCGTTCGAACTCCATCGCCTCGGAGGCGGTCTGCATCTCGGTGCGCATCCGGTCCTTCACGGCGTTCGACTTGCCGGCGAGGAAGGCGCGGGCGGAATCCGCCATCGCGGCGTAATCCTCCGTGCCGATCTCCCCCGTGCAGGGGCCGGAGCAGCGCTTGATTTGGTAGAGCAGGCAGGGCCGGGTGCGGTTCTCGTAATAGCTGTCGGTGCAGGTGCGCAGCAGGAACGCCCGTTGCAGGGCGTTCACGGTGCGGTTCACCGCCCAGACGCTGGCGAAGGGGCCGTAATAATTGCCCTTCCGCCGCCGTGCGCCGCGATGCTTCACGATCTGCGGGGCGGGGCCGTCCTCGGTGACGAGGATGTAGGGGAAGGATTTGTCGTCCCGCATCAGCACGTTGAAGCGCGGCTTCAACTGCTTGATCAGGTTGGCTTCGAGGAGCAGCGCCTCGGTCTCGGTGGCGGTGGTGACGAACTCCATCGCCGCCGTCTGCGAGATCATCCGCGCGATGCGGTTCGAATGCGCCTGACCCCTGGCATAGGAGCCGACCCGCGCCTTCAGGTTCTTGGCCTTGCCTACGTAGAGGACATCGCCCTTGTGGTCGAACATCCGGTAGACGCCGGGGGAGACGGGCAGCGTGTTCCAGAACCGGCGGATCACCTCCGTCCCGGCCTGCACCGCGCCCGGCTCGAAATCGAAGTCGATTTCGGCGGAGGGTTCGGCCGTCAGCGAGGCATCCGGCTCGTCGGCATCCTCGAACGCGGCGGCGCGGCCGTCGTCGAAGGTGTCGGGGGGCAGGTCGTTGAGGGCTCTGCGGCTCATCCCGCGAATGTAGGCGCTTTCCCGCGCCTGTGCATCGCGGAGTTGCGGTTCAATCGAACAGCGCGTCGATATCCGACTGATCGACGTGGCCCGGATCGTCGGGCAGCTTCGGCCCGTTGAGCAGCCCGCGCTCCTCGTCCTCGGCCTGCGGCGTGGTCGCGGCCACGATGTCGCGGAAGCTGTCGAGGGCGGACCAGGCGGCGATGACGCGGTCGAGGTGTTCCTCGATGAACTTCATCACCTGGACGATCTTGCTGATGCGCTGGCCGGTCAGGTCCTGGAAGTTGCAGGCCTCGTAGGCGTTGACGACCCGGTCGAGGATCGCGTCCACGTGTGGGCGGGCATCGGCCGTGAGGTTCAGGGAGCGCAGCACCGCCGCGTGGCTCTCGACATCCTCGACCACGCTGAGGAGCGTCGTCGTGGCGCGCTCGGTGGATTCCACCACCGCGTCGAGTTCGTCGGCGGCCCGGCGCATGCCCTTGCCGTTCGATTCCGAGCGATGGAGGGCGGCGAGGTCGGCCTTGGTGCGGACGATGGCGTCCTTCATCGAGTCGAGTTCGCCGCGCATGGCCAGCGCGTCGTTCAGCTCCTTGCGGCAGGCTTCCACCGTCTCGCTGGCACTGGACTGCATGATCCGGCGTAGATCGTTGATGGCCGATAAGATCTCGTCCGAGCGTCCAGGCTGCGGCAGTTCGATCGGCACCGGGGTCTCAAGGCCCAGGCTCTGCTCGATACGGTAGCGTTTGGTCTTCATCGTTCGGCTGACGGCCTGCGCTTGCTCGATTGGCCTAGGATTGTCCGAAAACCATTAGCGGACTCTCACCGCGCGACGAACTTGTTGCGCCGATGTCAGCGCCGCCCTCCGGCACTTGGCGCCGATGCGGGACATCGCGGCACGGGCGCGCAATTGACGGTTGATTCACGCTGAAATCTTCGACCCGTGGACGGGGGCCGATTGGTGAGTCGTTCACCATGAACTTCAACGGCATTGCGCCGATCGGGAGCGATGCTTCGCGCCATTGGACGAGGGGTCCGCCGCGGAGTGGCTGCGATGAAGAGTGAGAGGGTCGTTACGGTTGCCGGTGTCCTGCTGGCGACTTGGCTGTGCGGGCCGGCATCGGCTCAGCAGGCGCGCTACGCCGAGGCCGCGCCGACCGGCGGCTACGGCGGCGGGCTGATCGAATATCTCGTGACCGGCCGGGCCGACAGCCCCGTCCGGGGCAACTGGCCGCGCCCGAACGCGGCGGTGCAGCGGCAGGCGGCGATCATCACGGGCGACCGGGTGCCGCCCTACGGCGAACCCTCGTTCATGCCCTACGCGGCGCCGTCCGCGCAGGCTGCGCCGCCGATGCCGATGCAATCCGCCGCGCCGGCCCCCGAGTACCGCGTCAGCCAGGAGATGGACCCGCAATATCTCCGGCAGGAGGTCGCCTTCGACGGGGCGCAGCGGCCGGG
This sequence comes from Methylobacterium litchii, assembly GCF_038442315.1. Taxonomy (NCBI): domain Bacteria; kingdom Pseudomonadati; phylum Pseudomonadota; class Alphaproteobacteria; order Hyphomicrobiales; family Methylobacteriaceae; genus Methylobacterium; species Methylobacterium litchii. The sequence goes on from NZ_JBBXMY010000013.1 coordinate 131,922, forward strand.
GACCATCGTGGTCGACACGGCCTCGAAGCACCTGTTCCTCGTCCAGCCGGGCCACAAGGCGATCCGGTACGGGATCGGCGTCGGGCGGCCGGGCTTCTCGTGGAGCGGCCTCAAGACGGTGAGCCGGAAGGCCGAGTGGCCGGATTGGATCCCGCCCGCCGAGATGCTGGCCCGCCGGCCCGATCTGCCGCGCCACATGGCCGGCGGCCCGGCCAACCCCCTCGGGGCCAGGGCGCTCTATCTTGGCTCGTCGCTCTACCGCATCCACGGGACGAACGAGCCGAACACGATCGGCCGGAACGTCTCCTCCGGCTGCATCCGCATGATGAACGAGGACGTGATCGACCTGTACGAGCGCGTTCCCGTCGGAACCCGCGTCGAAGTGCTCTGAGCTCACGGAAAGGGCCCGGCTGGAAGCAGCCGGGCCCTCGTAACGTCAGGTCGTGGCGGCTGGATCAGGTCCAGTCGCTGTCGTCGCCGCCGCCCAGGTCGCCGCCGAAATCGCCGCCCTGGTCGCTCCAGCCGGCATCCTGGAAGCCGGCGCTGTCGTTGCCGCCGCCGAGGGCCGAGCCGAGATCGTCGGTGCCGCCGCCCGCGCCGTCGCCGTAATAGTTGTTCACCACGGTCTCACCGCCGCCGCCGAGACCCGCCGAGGCGGCATTGCCGAGCGCCGAATGTCCGCCCGCGAAGGCGTTGGAGAGGGCGCTGCCGAGGAGCATGCCGCCCGCCGCGCCGGCCGCCATCGGCAGCGCGGTGGCGAGGAAGCCGCCGCCACGGGCCGGGGCCTGCTGACCACCCGCCCACGGACCGCCCTGCTGCGGATAGCCACCCTGCTGGGGATAGCCCTGCTGCGGGTAGCCGCCCTGCTGCGGCGCGTAACCCGGCTGCTGGCCGCCCCACGGCTGACCGGCGGGGCGCTGCTGCTGCGGCTCCTGCGGACGAGACGAGCTGCCGCCTCCGAAGATGCTCGACAGGAAGCCGCCGCCACCCGACGATTGCGACGAGGCAGACTGGTGCTTGGCCTCTTCCAGCTGCTGGTTGAGGCTCTTGATCGCCTCTTCCTGCACGTAGATCAGCTGCGCCATCGCGTAGGGCGCGTAGGGCTGCGCGCGAAGCTTCTCGGCGATGAAGCGTTCGGCATCCGCGTCGCGCGGCTGGCTCTGGGCCTGCTGCAGACGCTGGAAGATGCCGGAGATGATATCACGTTCCTCGCTGTTCATCGGAACCTCCTCGGATCGGACACACGACCGGCGGCGCACCGCGCGGCTTGGGCAGGACATGGGATCGCGGTGACGCTTTGTCAGGGGCGCCTTGCAAAATTGTCATGCCGCCGAAAGCGGGTCCCGAAACGAAAAAGCCCGGCCGAACGGCCGGGCTTCGACTGCCGCGGCCGAAGCCGCGGCGTTGTGGGTCTTAGTACGAGCCGAACTTGTAGTTCACGCCGGCGCGGACGACGGCGAACTCGGTGTCGCGGCGGGTGTTGGCCGGGCCGGAGACGAGGGTGACGCCGGGGGTGGTGGTGGAGACGAGGGCGCCGC
>NZ_JBBXMY010000014.1:0-127738 GCF_038442315.1 Methylobacterium litchii
ACCGCCCTTCGGCTTGGCCCGTTCAGGCGGCAGCAGCGGTGCGATCTCGGCCCACAGGCCATCGGGAAGGAGCGGTCTCGCCATCTCCACTCAACGCGCCAAACCCGGTTTTGTTAGAGGCTCTAAGGACCGACAGCGGAGCGGCACATCGGTCACATCGCATCAAGGTCAGCCGCACCGTTCAATCGACGCTCACCTCCACCGCCATGTCGAGGAACGCACCGGCCGGTCCGGCGTAGCTGCCGGTCAGCGGCATGGCGAGGCGGATGTCGCGGGCCACCGCCACCGGGATGAGATTCGCGCCGCCGACGGCCCGGTTCGTGGGATCGAAGGTGATCCACCCCGCACCCGGCAGGAAGATCTCCACCCAGGCATGGGTGGCGCCCGCATCCGCCGAGCCGAGCAGGGTCCGCGTCGGATCGTGGAGATAGCCCGAGACCAGCCGGGCCCCGAAGCCCAGGCTGCGCACCGCCTCGGCGAGGAGCGTCGCCAAGTCCCGGCAGGAGCCCGTCCCGCGCGACAGGGTCTCGCTCGGCGATTGCGTGCCCTCATCCTCGCGCGCCTGATAGATGATCGCGCTCCCGACTCCGGCATTCAGGTCCTTGAGCAGGGACAGGGTGTCGGTGGGCCAGGATGCGACGAATCCCTGGGCCCAGTCCCGCAGGCTCGGCTGGCCCTTCGGATATTGCAGGATGGTCAGAGCCCCGAGATCCGCCCAGGCGTCGTCGGTGTACCGGAAGGGGAAGGTGATCGCCGTGGCGGCGATGTCGAAGACCGGATAGGCGCTGGCCGAAAGCTCCACCCGCGACAGGCATTCCACGACGAGGGTCTCGGAGGGCGATCCGAACAGGGCTGTGGCCACGGCATTGCCGGCGACGTCCTGCGCCCAGGTCACGTGGGCCTCCGGCGTCAGGGTGAGCACGCTCGACAGGAGGCGCAGCTCGCGGCTTTCGCGGGGCCGCATCATCAGCCGGTGCGGCCCCAGGCTGACCGGCTGGCGGTAGCGATAGGTGGTCCGGTGCCGGATGCTGACCTCGACCAACGGACCATCCCCGGATCTGCCGTGGCCGGGCATGGACGTCCCGGCCTTCGGCCAAGCCTAGCACGGCGCCGAGGGCGACCGATGGCGCAAATGCCGGCGGGACGCTTCCTCCATGTATTTTATGCAGGCAGGCTGCTTTTTCGGCTGCGATGCGCGTTGAATGGCGTGACACAGAAAAATTCGCGCGATGCGCCCCACGCCGTTGTCGTCGATGACGATGCCCTGATCTTGATGGACGCGACCAGCATCCTCGAAGATGCGGGCTTTCAAGTGTTGGAGGCGATGAACGTCGCCCAGGCACTTGATGTCCTCGAACGGCACCACCCCAAGGTGCAGCTGCTCTTCACCGACGTGCAGATGCCGGGCGGCCAGGACGGCTTCGACCTGGCCCGCCAGACGGCCGAGCGCTGGCCCCACATCGCCGTCGTGGTCGCCTCCGGCCGCGCCGCGCCGAGGCCGGGCGACCTGCCCCAGGGCGCGACCTTCATCAGCAAGCCATTCAGCGCCGAGATCGTGCGGCAGCACGTGCGGGACTCGATGCCCGACGAGAAGCAGCCGAGGATGCTCAAGGAGTAGCAGCGCCCGGGTCGATTCGGCCGGACGGACGCCGACGGCCGATTCCAGCGGGATGCAACCTAAATCTCCTGCGTCCGTTGGTGAGTATCCACTCAATCGACCGCATGAGGCGCGACTTTCGCAAGAAGTCGCGAGGCAGAACCTATGTCTTTCACTCCGTCTCCGTTTGTGAGCCGCACCACCACGCACATGGATATTCACGACCGCGCGGTGCGCTCGGCATGGATTCAGCGCTACGGGATCACGGAAGCGCAGCTGCGCAAGGCCGTGTGGATGGTCGGCTCGCGGATCAGCACGCTGTCGAGCCATCTTCGGACAGGGTCCCCGTCATGAGTCCCGCGCTCAGCCCCGACCAGCAGGTGTCTTCGTCCGCGCGGAAGATCGGCGTGCTCCTCGTGGACGACGATCCCATCGTGTTGATGGACATGGCTCAGTCCCTCACCGAGGCCGGCTTCGTCGTGTTCGAGGCCCGCAATGCCGACGAGGCCCTGCGGGTGCTGTCCACCGAGCCCGACGTGCTCATGACGATCACCGACGTCGACATGCGCGACGGCAGCCTCGACGGATTTCAGTTGGCGCAGGTGATCGCGATGCGCTGGCCGGAGATCGGCCTGCTGATCATCTCCGGCCAGAGCCGCCCACGTGTGAGCGATTTACCGGAGGGCGCGCGCTTCCTGACGAAGCCGTGCGAACCCCGGTCGCTGGTCGGAAGCGTGTTCGCCTTCGTGTCTCAGCGGAGCGGGTCGATCTAGCGGAGCGGACCGGGCCGACGCCCTCGCTCTGTTCAACGCCTGATTGAAGCCTTGGCCGGCGCGTGCGGCACGCGGGCCACACTTCGCCAAATCCGTTTACCGTCTGGGAACCATAGGCAATCCGGTCGTTTGACGCAGGTAATCGCCCCGGGGGACGGCATGAAATTTATAGTTGTACCCACGCGTCAGGGTGATGCGCCGGACGATGCGGTCCTGCGGGGCGTCGCCGATGGGTTGAGTACGCTGTTTCCGGTTCCCCAGCATCCGCACCACGTGCTCCGGTGGCTGAGTTCAACCTCTTGCGATCAGGGAAGCAGCGAGCAGGCTCCCCGTCCGGATGGGCCGTCCCGCGACATGCTCCACGAAGCGTAAGCCGTCCCAGAGGTCCAGGGCACAGTCCCGCACCAACGTCTCCGCCTGCGCGATGGCCTCCGCATCCGACCCGGCCCACAGCAACCGGACCTCCCTCACGCGCCCGTCATGGGCCAAGGTGATCGCGCGGTATTCTCGCCTCTCGGCCTCGTTCGAATCGGGCAAAGGGTCGAAGTCCATGGGCAGGCCCCTGACCGGTGAACGAGAGACGCTGCTTGTATCCGCTTTGTTCTCGCGCGCAAGCACGGCGGCAGGATATGTGAATCGGCGATACATTGGCAATGCGGTTGGGTCGAGACTCCGCGCGGGCGAGCCCGTCGCGGAGTCGGACGTCGCGAGGGGACCAAACCGACCGGGCAACGTTGTCCTGCGAATGTATTTTCCCTGGTGCCCACGAGCCGACGACACGGCCGCCGGATACCGAGCTGCGGGTGCCCGATGGCCGACCTCCACACGATGACGGCGTTGAGCCCGCGAGACACCATCCCGGTGGGCGTGCCCGGCCTCGACGAGATCCTGGCCGGCGGGCTGACCCGGGCGCGGCTCTACCTCCTCGAGGGGACGCCCGGCACGGGCAAGACCACCCTGGGCCTGCAATTCCTGCTCGAAGGCGTCGCCCGGGGGGAGAAGGCCCTCTACGTCACCCTGTCGGAGAGCGCCGACGAGTTGCGGGCCAGCGCCGCCTCGCACGGCTGGAGCCTGGACGGCCTCGAACTCTACGAACTCGTCAATGAGATGGGGCTTGACCCCGACAGCGAACAATCGGTGCTGCACCCGTCCGAGGTCGAACTCGGCGAGACCGTCCGGGAGGTGATCGCGCGGATCGACGACCTCCGGCCGGATCGCGTCGTGTTCGACAGCCTGTCCGAATTGCGCCTCCTCGCGCAGAACCCGCTGCGCTACCGCCGCCAGATCCTGGCGCTGAAGCAGATGTTCGCCGCGCGCGGATGCACGGTCATCATGCTCGACGACGGCACCGCCGACGCGCAACTGCATAGCATCGCCCACGGGGTGATCGTGCTGGAGCAGTCGCGGCGGGGCTTCGGGGCCGCGCGGCGGCGGCTTCACGTCCTGAAGATGCGCGGCGTCAAGTTCCACGGCGGGATGCACGACTTCACCCTCGATACCGGCGGCGTCGAGGTCTTCCCCAGCCTCGTGGCCGACGATCACGGCGCCGTCTTCTCGATGGTGCCCGCCTCCACCGGCTCGCGGGAGCTCGATGCCCTCCTGGGGGGCGGGCTGGTCCCGGCGACCAACACCCTGCTCCTCGGCCCCTCGGGCGTGGGCAAGACCACGACGGCGATCCGCTGCATGCTGGAAGCGCTGGAGCGCGGGCAGCGGGCCTCCTACTTCCTGTTCGACGAGGGGCGCCAGACGATGCTGGCGCGGGCCCGCTCCCTGGGGATGAGCCTTGATACCCATCTCGCGAGCGGTGCGCTGATCATCGACGAGATCGAGCCGGCGGAGTTCTCGCCGGGGGAATTCGCCTGCCGAGTCCGCAGGACGGTCGAGAACGGGGGCGCCAGCTTCGTCGTCTTCGACAGCCTCAACGCCTACATCCACGCCATGCCGGGCGAGGAATTCCTCGTGCTGCAGATGCACGAACTCCTCAACTACCTGAACCAGAAGGGGGTCACGACCCTGCTGGTCCTCGGCCAGCACGGGGTCGTCGGCGACGTGCGCTCCGACATCGACCTCAGCTATCTCAGCGACGGCATCCTGCTGTTCCGCTACTTCGAGGCGAAGGGCGAGGTCCGCACCGCCCTTTCGGTCCTGAAGAGCCGGGTCAACGCCCACGAACGCACCATCCGGGAGCTGACGCTCACGCCGATCGGCCTGAAGGTCGGCGACGCGCTCACCGACTTCCTCGGCGTCCTCTCCGGCGTGCCGACCTATGGGGGCGACGGAGCCCTCATCGCGGGCGGGGCGACGGTGCAGGGGGCCAATCCCTCCGAGACGCGGTGATGGACGAAGACCGCATCCTGATCCTCGCCCCACGCGGGCGGGACGCCGCCGTGGTGTCGAGCCTGCTGGCCCGGTCCGGCCACGCCGTCGCCGTCTGCCCGGATGCCGCAGCGTGGCTCGACGGCCTCCGCGGCGCGGCGGCGACCTCCATCGTCACGGAGGAAGCGCTCCTCGACGTGGACCAGGACGCCCTGGATGACTGGATCGCCGATCAGCCGCCTTGGTCGGACTTCCCGTTCGTGGTGCTAGCCACCCGGCAGCCGGGCCGGCGCACCGCGCGGGCGGCCACCGTCATCGACCGGCTCGGCAACGTCGTGCTGCTGGAACGGCCGGTCAACGCCGAGACCCTGGCCAGCGCGGTGTCCTCGGCCCTCCGGGTCCGTCGGCGCCAGTACCAGGCGCGGGCCCATATCCGCGAGCGCGAGGAGGCCCAGGAGCGGCTGCGGGTAGCCAACGACCTGCTCGAACGGCGGGTGGAGGACCGGACGCGGGCCGTCGAGGCGGCGCGCGAGACCCTGGCCTTCGCCCTCGATTCGGCCGGGATGGGCTCGTGGGACCTCGATCTTTTCCACGACACCGTGCGGCGCTCGCGCCGGCACGACGCCATCTTCGGCTACGACGCGCCGTTGCCGTCATGGCGCCGGGCCGACTTCGTGACCCATGCCGTCCCGGAGGATCAGGGCGTCGTCGAGGCCGCGTTCGCCCGCGCCGTCGAGAGCGGCTCCCTCGATCTCGAATACCGCATCCGCCGGCCGGACGGCACCGTCCGCTGGATCGCCGCCAAGGGCCGGGCCGAGTATCGCACCGACGGGCAGCCCGTCCGCATGGCCGGGATCGTGCTGGACAGGACCGACCAGCGCAACACCGAGGAGGCCCTGCGGCAGGCGCAGAAGATGGAGGCCATCGGGCAGTTGACCGGGGGCGTCGCGCACGATTTCAACAATCTGCTCACCGTCATCGTCGGCGGCCTCGACATGATCCTGCGGCGGCCCGACAACCTCGACCGGGTCGTGCGCCTGGGGGAGGCCGCGATGAGTGCGGCCCGGCGCGGCGAGCAGCTGACCCAGCAGCTCCTGGCCTTCTCCCGGCGGCAGATGTTGCGGCCGCAGACCCTGAACCCGAACCGGCTCCTCATCGACTTCCGGCCCCTGGCCGAGCGGGCGGCCGGGGGCGCGATCCAGGTCGCGTTCGACCTCGACCCGGCCCTGGACCCGATCCGCATCGACCCGGCGCAGTTCGAGGCGGCGGTGCTGAACCTCGTCGTCAACGCCCGCGACGCGATGGAGGGGGGCGGCTCGCTGATCGAGATCCGGAGCCGGAACGTGCATCTCGATACGGCCGCCGTGGCGGATTACGGCGTCCAGCCGGGGGCCTATGTCGAAGTCTCCGTCACCGACCAGGGCAGCGGCATGCCCCCCGAAACCCTCGCCCGGGTGTTCGAGCCGTTCTTCACCACGAAGGAGGTCGGCAAAGGCACGGGGCTGGGTCTGTCGCAGGTCTACGGCTTCACCCGCAGCGCCGGAGGGTTCGTCGGCATCGCCACCGATCTCGGCCTCGGGACCACCTTCCGCCTCCTGTTCCCCCGGTCGCGCGACCCGGCGGGCGAGGAGCGGGGACCCGGCGCCATGGGCAGCCTGCCGCTGCGCCGGGCGACCGACGGCGACACCGTGCTCCTCGTGGAGGACGACGAGCAGGTGCTCGGGATGGCGGTCGAGAGCCTGGAAGAGCTCCATTACCGGGTGGTGGTGGCCCGGAACGCCCCCGAGGCGTTGATCCACCTCCAGGGCATCGGGCGGATCGACATCCTGTTCTCCGACGTGATGATGCCCGGCGGCATGAACGGGTCGGAGCTCGCCGCCGAGGCGAAGAAGCTGCGCCCGGGCCTCAAGGTCCTCCTCACCTCCGGCTACGTCGCCAACCTCGACGAGGGCCAAGTCCTCGGGCGGGGCGACCTGCCCGTCCTCAACAAGCCCTACCGCCGGGACGAGCTGGCGCGCTCGCTGCGGATGGTCCTCGGGGGCAAGGCCTCGTGATCGCCGTGGCGCTCGCGGGACCCCGGCGCCGATCGGCGCGTTGACCGGGATGACCGCCCCCTCCCTCCCCTCACCCAACCCCGACCGGCTCGGCCTCACGGAGGCGGCGCTCGCGACGGCCGACCGGCGCTGGCGCGCCGAGATGCGCCGCAGCTACGGTCCCGACGGGGTCCTGATCCACGGCTTCACGCCGGAAGGACAGGGCGACCTCGGGACGGATCTGCGCCGCAGCTACGAGGCCCGCCGGGTCGCGGTCGCCCTCTGGCGCCACGAGCGGCGACGGTAAGATTGAGTTGCCTGAAGCCTTGAAAACGGCAGTGAATCGACGGGCAAGACGCAGGCGTCATGGCGCGTTCGACAAGTTTTACCTGCGCTTTCAGCGATTGTAATTGGTCCTCGCAACCCGATATATGATGGACCCTTCGCGCAATATCGTGCCTGGGCCGACGATCGAGAGGCCGACATGGCACGCGAACTCACCACCGGGCGCGCTCAGGGCGTTTCCACCCAGGACTTCAACGAACGTGTGAAGCGCCTGATGGCGGACAAGCCGGATCCCCGGAAGGCCGAGGTGAAGACCAAGGGCTTTAAGAACAGCAAGCCGCCCGTGAAGGACTGACGTCCCGCCGGGCAGAGACAGGGTGCGGGGAACGGGGTCCGTCCCGTCCCCGCTAGAGGGCCCGCGCGTAGCCCGGAAGCAGCTCGATCGCTTGGGCCGTCGCCTGGGAAAGACGCACCTCGGTCATTGTGACCTCGGCGCCTTCCTTGACGGCGCCCCGGACGATCTCGACCCCGCGATCCGAACTGTCCGCAATGACGGCATAGAACAGCGTGATCGCGTTCTCCGGTGCGGCCTCGTCCGGCAGCGCGACCTTCACAATGAAGGCGGTTTGATTAGGCTCGATCATCCGCCGAACTTACACGAAGCCGCCGTTTCTTCTAGAGACGACGACCTGTTCCGGGTCGCGCTCACACGCCGACCTTCGGGGTCGGCTGCGGCGAGCGGGTCAGGCTCGCGATCTCCCGGGCCGGGCGCCCCGACTTCTGGGCGACCTCGCTGTCCTGGGCGGTGATGAGGTCGCGCGCGGGCGCGTCCCCATCCAACCCCCCGAGGATCTCGACGGGCACGCGCCGGTTCGAGGCGCGGCTGCCATCCTCGTACACGACATCGAAAAGGACGAAGCCCTGGAGCTTCGGTGCGGATTTGGTGCGCTTGGTCATGCGCGGCTGATATCCGCTCCGCGCGCACGGCGACAGCCTCTGCGACGCTTGGCCTGCCTGTGCTGGCGCGATGGCGGCCCCTCGCACGATCCCGCCGGCCACGCCGATGATACGTGCGTACCACGATCATAACATAAATTTTGGAACCGCCTTGCGCGCAACCAGTTCTTGGCTCGCTGCCGCACGGCGTGCGGCGATCCGTGCGGCGATCCGTGCGGGCTCGGCGCTCGCCGCGAGGAGGTAGATTTCGATCCTACATGTCTGGAACAAAATGATCATTTTACCAGTATGGAATGCTCATTGAATTTCAGTAGCGAGCCATCATCTCACGGTCGGTCCTGGGTTTCCCGCTGATTACGGAGCGCTCATGGCCGAAGACAGACATTCTACTTCCGTCGAGCACCTTAGGGGCTCGGTCAAGGAAGCCCTCGGGAAGCTCACCGGCGACAGCCGGATCGAGGCCGAGGGTCGGCGCCAGAATCGGGGCGCCCCCTCCTCCAGGGTCGGCCGGTCGAAGCCCCACGGGCGGGACAGCGGCTGACGCTGCCATCGCGATACGACAAGACAGGAGCACGAACATGGTCGATACGGACCGGATCACGGGTGCCGCCAAGGAGTTCGGCGGCAAGGTGCAGGGCGCGGTGGGCGACCTCACCGGCTCGAAGCGGGACTCGGTCGAGGGCCGCGCCCACGAGGCGGCCGGCAAGGCCGAGAACCTCTACGGCCAGGCCAAGGACACGGTGCGCGACGCGGCCGAGCAGGTCGCCGACACCGCCCGCGATCTCGGCGGCCGGATCCGCGAGACGGTCGGCGGCATCGTCGGTTCCGACGACATCGAGGACCGCGCCCGCCGCGCCCAGGGTGCCGCCGAGGACCAGTTCGACCGGGCCCGCCACTCCGCCCGCCGCACCGCCGGCGAGGTCTCCGACTACGCCCAGGACGCCTACGGACGCGGCAGTCGCGCCCTGCGCCATGGCGGGGTCAGCGGACAGGTCGCCGAGTATCCCCTCGCCGCCCTGCTGATCGCGGGGGCCGTCGGCTTCGGCCTCGCCCTTCTCGTCAAGACGACCCGCGACTGAGTGGCCGCCCCCGGCGACCACGGTTTGCCAACACCCGGAGTGACAGTGTGACCACCATCCAGACCACCGGTACCCCCCTCGCCACCCCGTCGGCGGAAGCCCATACGCGGGCCGTCCTGCTCAACGAGGTGTCCTGGGGCGCCATCTTCGCCGGCGCCGTCTCGGCCCTCGTGACCCAGGTGATCGTGAACCTCGTCGGCGTCGGGGTGGGCCTCGCCAGTGTCGGCGTCAACGCCACCGACAACCCGGCCGCTTCGACCGTCTCGGCCGGCGCCGGGATCTGGTTCGTGGCCTCGGGCATCGTCGCCTCGCTGGCCGGCGGTCTCATCGCCGGCCGTCTCTCCGGCAAGCCCCTGCCGGGCGTGGCCGCCCTGCACGGCCTCGTCTCCTGGGCGGTGACGACCCTCGTCGTCCTGTACCTGCTGACCTCCGCCGCCAGCGGCCTCGTCGGCGGCACCTTGAGCACCGTCTCGGGCGCGCTGGGTGGTGCGGGCAACCTCGTCGGCGGCACCGTCCAGACGGCCGCGCAGGCCGCCGCACCCTCGCTGTCGAAGATCTCGAACCCGATCGACGGCATCGAGCAGACGGTCCGCCAGCAATCCGCCGGCCAGGACCCGCAGGCCGCCAAGGACGCCGCCGTGGCGGCCGTGCGCGCCGTGCTGACCGGTGATCCGGCCCAGAAGGAGCAGGCCAAGAACCGGGCCGCCGACGCGCTGGCCAAGGCCCAGGGCATCTCCCCCGATCAGGCCAAGACGCAGATCAACGACTACGAGAAGCAGTACGATCAGGCCGTCGCCACCGCCAAGCAGAAGGCCGAGGCCGCTGCCGTCACGGCGAAGTCGGCCGCCACGCAGGGCGCCTTCTACGCCGCCATCGCCCTGGTCCTCGGCGCGCTCGCCGCGTTCCTCGGCGGCCGCCTCGGCGCCCCGAAGCCCACGACGCTGCTCTCGACCTACGACGCCCGCCGCGTCTGATCCCCTTCCACCGGCCCCCGCCCCAGGGCGGGGGTCATCCCCCGGCCGGAGCCTCCGGCCTTCCCCACCAAGCAGGAGCGCACACGATGAGCAGCACCACCGACAAGCTCAAGGGTCTGGCCAACGAGGCCGTCGGCAACGTCAAGCAGGGCGTGGGCAACGTGACCGGCAACGACAAGCTCGTGGCCGAAGGCAAGGCGCAGGAGCTGAAGGGCGAGACGCAGAAGACCGTCGGCGACGTCAAGGACGGCGCCAAGAACGTCGCGGACAAGATCACCGGCAAGCACTGATCCCATCGGCGGCGCCGGCCCTTCCGGCGCCCCCTCCAACCCGCACAGGAGAGACCCATGAACCGCGACCAGATCCGTGGCGCGTCCCGTCACCTCAAGGGTCGCGCGCAGACCACCCTCGGTGGCCTGACCGGCGATCCGGCCCGCCAAGTGCGCGGCGCCGTGAACCAGGTGGCCGGCGGTGCCCAATACGCCTACGGCCGCGCCCGCGACCGCGCCGAGGACCTCGCCGAGGATGGCCGCCACCTCGCCCACGAGGCCCGTGAGCGGGCCGACCATCTCATCGAGGACGGCCGGCACTACGCCCAGGAAGCCCGCCGCCGGGCAACCACCCACGGCCGGAGCGCCGTCCGCTACGCCGACGCCAACCGCGGCACGACGCTGCTTGCGCTGGTGGGCGTCGCCTTCGCCCTGGGCTGGCTCGCCCGCCCCTCGCGCTGACATCCTCGCACGCTGGAGATCCCGATGATCCGCAAGATTCTCACCGCCTTCCTGCTGCCGAAGCTGATCGCCTTCGTCACGCGCCGCGTCACCGGCCGGGCGACCACCCCGCCGCGCCGGGGCTACTGACCCTCGCCCCCACGACGCCAGGAGCCCCGCGATGCCGCCCCTCATGAAGATCGTATCGTATGTCGTGGCGGCGGCGGCCCTGTGCACGCTTGTCGCGGTCGTGGTCCAATCCGCCGGCCTGCTCGCCGGATCGTAGGGGGAGCGCGGAGCCCACGGGTCCCCGCCTCCGTCACACGGCCTTCAGGAGCCATCGCAGCGGCAGGGCGACCGCCGCGAGGCTCGCGACGCTCAGGCCCCAAAGCAGGACGAACCACCCGAGCCGGCGCATCAATGGTACCCCGCTTCCGCCGTGACCTTCCCGCGGAACAGCCAGTAGACGTAGGCCGTGTAGGCCAGGATCAGCGGCACCAGCACCGTCGCCCCGTAGAGCAGGAAGGCCTGGGATTTCGGATGGGTCGCCGCCTGCCAGATCGTGACGCTCGGCGGCACGATGTAGGGCCACATGCTGATGCCCAGCCCGATATAGGACAGCAGGAAGAAGCCCAGCGCGCAGAGGAAGGGCGAGACTTCCTCCCGCCGCTCAAGGGCCTGGGCGAAGCGCCACGCCAGCACCCCGACGAGGAGCGGCACCGGCGCGCCCACCAGCATGCCCGGCAGGCCGAGCCAGCGCGCGCGAAAGGCGGCGCTCACCCCGAGCATCGTCGCCGAGACCACGGCGATGAGGACCAGCGTCGCCACCGCGAGGGGCTTGGCGAGGCGGTAGGCCCGGATCTGCAATTCGCCGCCTGTCTTCCAGATCAGCCAGCAGGCGCCCAGGAGGCCGTAGCCCACCACCAGGGCGATCCCGGTGAGCAGCGAGAACGGGGTCAGCCAGTCCCACCAGCCGCCGGCATAGGCGCGGCCCTCGATGCGGATTCCCTGGACGAAGGCGCCGAGCGCGATGCCCTGGCAGAAGGCCGCGACGACGCTCCCCCAGGAGAAGGCCCGGTCCCACCAGAGCTGCCCACGCGGCGTGGCGACCCGGAAGCGCATCTCGAAGGCCACGCCCCGGAACACCAGGGCGAGCAGCATCAGGATGAGCGGCATGTAGAGGGCCGGCAGGATCGTGGCGTAGGCGAGCGGGAACACCGCGAACAGCCCGCCGCCGCCGAGCACCAGCCAGGTCTCGTTGCCGTCCCAGACGGGGGCGACCGAGTTCACCATCACGTCCCGGTCGGCCTTGGCGCGGATCGCCGGGAAGAGGATGCCGATGCCGAGGTCGAACCCGTCCATCGCCACGTAGAGGAACACGGCGGTGGCGATCAGGAAGGCCCAGATCAGGGTGAGGTCGATGTCCATGACAGCCTCCGTCACTCGGCCGCCACGGCGGGGGCCGGGGTGATGCCGGCGGTCCGCACCGGCTGGCCGACGGGCGGGCCGGATTCATGCGGGCGCGGGGTCTGGTCGAACAGGTGGAACAGGTACCAGATGCCCGCCCCGAACACCGCGAAGTAGACGAGCGCGAAGGCCGCGAGCGAGGCCGCCACGGCGGGCGCGGCGATGGGCGAGACGCTGTCCGCCGTGCGCAGCAGGCCGTAGACCGTGAAGGGCTGGCGCCCGGCCTCCGTCACCACCCATCCCGCCGTCACGGCGATCAGGCCGGAGGGCCCCATCGCTACGGCGAAGCGGTGCAGCCAGGGCGTCTCGTAGAGCCGGCCCCGGGCGCGCAGGACGAGGGACCACAGGCCGAGGGTGATCATCATGAGGCCGAGGCCGACCATCACCCGGAAGGCCCAGAAGACGAGGGGCAGGTTGGTGGGCCATGTCTCGCGGGGCAGATCCTTCAGCCCCGTCACCTTCGCATCGAGGTCGTGGGCGAGGTAGAGGCTCGCGAGGCCGGGGATGCCGATCTCGTGCTTCGTCTCGGCGGCCTGGGCGTCCGGCCAGCCGAACAGGATCGAGGGCGCGCGGGTCACGCTGTCGAAATGGCCCTCCATCGCCGCCACCTTGGCGGGCTGGTGGTGGTAGGTGTTGCTCCCGTGGAGGTCGCCGAGCACCATCTGGCAGGGCGCGACCAGGGCCGCCATCCACATCGCCATGGAGAACATCAGCCGGGCGCGGGGATTGGCGCGGTCGCGCAGCAGGTGCCACGCCCCCACGGCGCCGACGATCATCGCCGTCGTCAGGTAGGCCGCCGTCACGGTGTGGGCGAAGCGGTAGGGGAAGGACGGGTTGAACACCACCGCCCACCAATCCGCCGGCACGAACCGGCCCTCGGCATCGAGGCCGTAGCCGGTGGGCGTCTGCATCCACGAATTGGCCGAGAGGATCCAGAACGCGGAGATCAGCGTGCCGAACGCCACGAGCCCGGTGGCGAGGAAGTGCAGGCGCGGTCCGACCCGCTCCAGCCCGAACAGCATCACCCCGAGGAAGCCCGCCTCCAGGAAGAAGGCCGTCAGCACCTCGTAGCCCAGGAGCGGGCCGAGGATCGGGCCGGTCCTGTCCGAGAAGACCGACCAGTTGGTGCCGAACTGGTAGCTCATCACCAAGCCGGACACGACGCCCATGGCGAAGACGACGGCGAAGATCTTCAGCCAGTAGCGGTAGGTGTCGAGGAAGACGTCCCGCCCCGTGGCGAGCCAGAACGCCTCCAGCACGCAGAGGTAGCTCGCGAGGCCGATGCTGAAGGACGGGAACAGGAAGTGCCAGACCACGGTGAAGGCGAACTGGCTGCGGGCGAGATCGAGTGCGCTCGGGAGATGGTCGGCCAGCATCGAATCGGTCCCCGTCAGGGATGGCCGGAGACGGCCAAACCCGACCGACTCAGCGACACATCGCCGCGCAGTGTGCGCTGCAACGCCGCGCTGTCAATCCATGTTTTTCATAGGCCAATTGCGCCATATCGCGAGACGATAGATTGACCCCTGGGGCGCCGGCCGCCATCATCGCGCGCCTTGTCCGAGAGCCCCGTGCCGTGACCATCGAAGCCACCGTGCCGCCCGGCCCGCCGCTCATCGGGGATGCCGCGCCGGCCTTCCGCGCCCGCACCACGATGGGACCGCGCACCCTCGGCGCCTATCGCGGGCGCTGGCTGGTGTTCTTCTCGCACCCGGCGGATTTCACCCCCGTCTGCACCAGCGAGTTCATCGCCTTCGCGCAGGCCCATGCGGCGTTCCAGGCGCTCGGGTGCGATCTCCTCGCCCTCTCGGTCGACAGCCTGTCGTCGCATCTCGCGTGGCAGCAGAGCATCGCGCAGCATTTCGGCGTGCGGATCCCCTTTCCCATCGTGGAGGATCCGGGGATGGGCATCGCCCGCGCCTACGGGATGCTGCCGGCGGGGGCGACCTCCACCGCGACGGTGCGCACCGCCTTCGTCATCGACCCCGAGGGAATCGTGCGCGCCCTCACCGCCTACCCGCTCACGGTCGGGCGCAGCGTCGCCGAAATCCTGCGGCTGGTGGGGGCGCTCCAGGCGAGCGACGCGGCCGACGTCTCGACGCCCGAGGGCTGGCGGCCGGGCGATCCGGTCCTGACCCATCCGCCGATGACGGGGGACGAGGTCGGCGCCTGCGGGGCCGATTGGTATCACCGGCTGGAGCGCCTGTGACGCTCCCCGGGCCCGACGAGGCGGCCGCGACCGCCGCCGCCGACCGGCTCAAGCTGGTCGCCAACCCCAACCGCCTGCGGATCCTCGCCCTGCTGGCGCGGGGCGAATGCGCGGTCTCCGAGATCGAGCAGCGCCTGGGCATCCGCCAGCCGACCCTGTCGCAGCAGCTCGGCGAGTTGCGCAACGCCGCGATCGTCGCCACCCGGCGGGAGCACAAGGTGGTGTTCTACAGCCTGACCGATCCGCGCATGGTCGCCCTCCTCGGCGCGATCGAGGACATCCTGATCGCGGGCCGCCCGCAACACCGGGCGACGGCGCGGGGCCCCGAGGCGCGGGCCCGCGCCCTGGGGCAGGCCGCCATGTTCGGGCAGGTCGGGGAGTTCGGGCAGGTCGGGGACGAGGCGTGAGCGCCCCTCCCCGGCCGGCGGCCTAGCCGGCTGCCTTCGCCTCGCGGCGGCGGGCGGTGAGGACCCACTCGGTGTAGCCGTTCGGCTGCGCCCGACCCTTGAGCACGAGGTCCTTCGCCGCCTGGAAGGCCGGGCCGTCGAAGCCGGGGGCCATCGGCGTGTAGAGCGGGTCGCCGGCATTCTGCCGGTCCACCACCTTGGCCATCCGCTTCAGCGTCTCCATCACCTGCTCCTCGCTGACCACGCCGTGGTGCAGCCAGTTGGCGATGTGCTGCGAGGAGATGCGCAGGGTCGCCCGGTCCTCCATCAGGCCGACATCGTGGATGTCCGGCACCTTGGAGCAGCCGACGCCCTGGTTCACCCAGCGGACGACGTAGCCCAGGATGCCCTGCGCGTTGTTGTCGATCTCCTGCTGCACGTCGTCGGGGGCGAAGTTCGAGCGGGCGAGCGGGATCTCCAGGATCTCGTCGAGGGCCGAGCGGGGGCGCCGGGCGAGCTCCGCCTGCCGCGCCGCGACCTCGATCTCGTGATAGTGGAGCGCGTGCAGCGTCGCGGCGGTGGGCGAGGGCACCCAGGCCGTCGAGGCGCCGGCCCTCGGGTGGGCGCCCTTCTGCATCAGCATCTCGGCCATGGCGTCGGGGGCCGCCCACATCCCCTTGCCGATCTGCGCCCGGTCCTTCAGCCCGCAGGCGAGGCCGACATCGACGTTGTTCTCCTCGTAGCCCTTGATCCAGGGCGTCGCCTTCATGTCGTTCTTGCGGATGACCGGTCCGGCCTCCATCGAGGTATGGATCTCGTCGCCCGTGCGGTCGAGGAAGCCGGTGTTGATGAACACGACGCGGCTCGCGGCCGCCGCGATGCAGGCGGCGAGGTTCACCGTGGTGCGGCGCTCCTCGTCCATGATGCCCATCTTGAGGGTGTTGGGCTCCAGGCCCAGCATCGCCTCGACCCGGTCGAACAGCTCGACCGCAAAGGCGACCTCCTCCGGCCCGTGCATCTTCGGCTTGACGATGTAGACCGAGCCCTTCCGGCTGTTGCGCAGCCCGGAATCGCCCTTCAAATCGTGGATGGCGATCATCGCCGTCACGGCGGCGTCGAGCATCCCCTCGGGGATCTCGTGGCCCTCTCCGTCGAGCACCGCGTCGGTGTCCATGTGGTGGCCGACATTGCGCACCAGCATCAGCGAGCGGCCGGGCACCACCACCTCGCCGCCGTTCGGGGCGATGTAGTGCCGGTCGGGGTTCAGGCGGCGCTCCTGGCGGCGGCCGTCCTTCTCGAAGCCGGCCGCGAGGGTGCCGTTCATCAGGCCGAGCCAGTTGCGGTAGACGACGACCTTGTCGTCGGCATCCACCGTCGCCACCGAATCCTCCAGATCCATGATCGTGGAGACGGCGGATTCGAGCAGGATGTCGGCGACGCCCGAGGCGTCGAACCGGCCGATCCGGTGGGTGCGGTCGATCACGACCTCGATGTGCAGGTTGTGGTGGCGCAGGAGCAGGGCCGAGGGCATGCTCGCCCGGCCGCGATAGCCCGCGAACAGCTCCGGCCGCGCTAGCGGCACGGTCTCGCCGGTGTTCATGTTGCCGACGAGCTGCCCGTCCTCGACGGCGTAGGTCACGACGTCGGCGTGGCGCCCGCCCGCCAGCGGCACGAAGCGGTCGAGCGTGCTGCGGGCGCGGGTGACGACGCGGGCGCCGCGGGCGCGGTTGTAGCCGCCACCGCGCACCGCCCCGCCCTCCTCCGACACCGCATCGGTGCCGTAGAGGGCGTCGTAGAGGGAGCCCCAGCGGGCGTTGGCGGCGTTCAGCGCGTAGCGGGCGTTCGAGACCGGCACCACGAGCTGCGGCCCGGCGATGCGCGCGATCTCGTCGTCCACGTTCTCGGTGCGCACCTGCACCGGGCCGGGGGGCGGCAGGAGATAACCGATCTCGGTCAGGAACGCCTTGTAGGCCGCCGGATCGACGGGCTTGCCCGCCCGCTCCCGGTGCCAGGCGTCGATCTTGGCCTGAAGCGCGTCGCGCTTGGCCAGCAGGGCCCGGTTCTTCGGGGTGAGATCGCGGACGATGGCGCCGAGGCCGCCCCAGAACACCTCGGGCGAGATGCCGGTGCCGGGCAGGGCCTCCTCCGCGATGAAATCGTGGAGCACCCGCGCGACGGCGAGGCCGCCAATGGTCAGTCGATCCATCTTCGAAACACTCGGGAGGTTCGGCGGCCGGGGCCGCCCGTTGCAGACGGTGCCGAGAGCCCGAACCTGTCGGCGTGGCAGGGTCCGGGCGGGGTCCGCATAGCAAACCTCCGGCCGGATGGCACCCGCCGTATATAGCATTCAGATGGCGAGGGCCGCCGTCTGTAGCCCGGCGCCGCACGGGGTCGCCCCGCCGGTCAGGCCGTCAGGATGGCCGCGAGTCCGCAGAGGACGGCGAGGCCGAGGGAAGCGCCGCCGACCGCGTGCAGGGTCCAGGTGAGGGCGTGGTGCCCGTTGTCGTTGGCGGCGCGGGGCGCCTTGCCGGAGGGGCGGACCCCGACGAAACCGGGATCAAACGGCAGCGGACAGGTCATGCCCGGCCTCGTCCCTCCCGTCGTCGATGCGGCCGGCGTGGAGGGAGGCCCCCTGCTCCGCGAGGTCCGGGGCGACGAGCCCACCGCCGTAGCGCGCCCAATCCTCGGGCGAGGCGTTGCGCATCGCCTGCGCCACCGCGCCCGCCGCGTCGGGGGACGCATCCCGGTCCCGCTGCCGCCAGCCCAGGGTGAACCGGGCGGTGAAGGCCTTCGCTGTCGTCATGTCGCTCCTCGTCCATGCGATGCGGTGCAGAGTCCCAGGGCCATGCTTAACGCTTCGTCAATCGACCCCACCCTCGCAACCCCCGCCCGCAGGGGTGACAGAGGGGCTGTCAGGGTTGTCCCGACAGGGTCGCGGGTCTCTCCGACTGCGCGAGCGGCCCCCCCGCTCCCAGATCAGGGATGGTCGAGACAAAGGAGCCATCCCGATGAAACACCTTGCGATCGCCCTCGCGGCGGTATCGAGCCTCGTCCTGTTCTCGCCATCGAGCGAGGCGCGGCCTGTCCGGGGTCATGGACTGGGCGGGCATCACGCCGGGCACCATCACGGATTCCGCGGGCGCCATCACGGCCTGCGCCATCACCGCCATTTCGGCCACCGGCATCACCGCCGGCATTACGGCCGCCACTATCGCGGCTTCCGGGGCATCGGCTTCGGCTACGGGCCTTACGGTTACTGAGCCCGGCCACGAAGGACAGTCATCGACAGGCAACGGTCAAGACGATTCCTCCGCCGATCCTGTCGGGATGACCCCGACAGGTGTCGGAGAGACCGGCGCCGACGCCGAAAATACTTGTCCGGACGACGATCATGGGCCCTCCTGTTACCGCTACGTTTCGGCAAGCGGGAGGATCGGGTCCATGATCATGGAAATCATCAAGCAGGGCGCCCGGGCCCGCACGCTCGGTCGGCCGCGCGACGCCTGCCCCTATCCGGGGGAATCCCGCGAGCGCCGCGCGTGGTTCGAGGGGTTCGACGGGTCGGTCAGCGACCTCGGCGCGCGGGCGCCCCACCCCGCCCTCACCCGCCCCGCCGCCGCACCCGTCCGGGTGCCGGCTTGACCTGACGCGCCCCGAACGGGGTAGGCTCGCGGGGATTGTCCCGGAGGGAAGGTTCGCCCGGCGCGCCCCATGAGCATCCGAAGAACAGGTGGGGTCCCGGGCGGCGAGCACCACCTGAGTCGCGGCAACGGCCGCACTTTCGTCGCCCTGGTCTTCGCCGCCGCGATCCCGGTCCTGCTGCTCAGCGGCTGGGTCGCGACCCTGATGGCGCAGCAGCAGCGCGACCTCGACCGGCGGGCGGCCGTGGCCAGCGCCACCCGCGTGGCCGAGCGCGTCGCCTCCGACATCGCCTCGCAGGTCACGGTGCTGGAGGCGGAGGCCGCCTCGGCCACCCTCGACACGCCCGACCTCGCCGCCTTCTACGCCGAGGCCGAACGCCTGCGGCAGGCCCATCCCCTCTGGGAGACGATCGAGCTGGCCGGGCCGGACGGCGGGCAGGTGGTCAACCTCCTGCGCTCGCTGGACGACACCCTCGGGCCCACCTCGGACCGGGCGAGCTTCGACGCCGTCGTGCGCACGGGCAAGCCGGTGATCGGCGGGATCGGGCCGGTGGGCACGGTCTCGGGCAAGCGCCTCGTCGCCCTGCGGGTGCCGGTGATCCGGGATGGCGTGCTGCGCTACGTCCTCTCGGTGCGCCTCGCCACCAACGCCGTCAGCTCGATCCTGCGGGATGCGGGGGCGCCGGAGGGCTGGGTCGGCACCATCGTGGACGCGGACGGCATCACCATCGCCCGCACCCGCGCCGAGGCGGAGGAACTGGGCCAGCCGGCGAACGCGGCCCTGCAGGCGGCGATCCGCCGGGCGCCGCAGGGCTTCTACACCGGCCCGACCCTGGAGGGCGCGAATGTCGAGGTCGTCTACCGTACCCTCAAGGACACGGGCGGCTGGTCGGTGCATTTCGGGATGCCGGTGGCCGCGCTGAACGCCCCGGTCTCGCGCTCCTACGCGGTGCTCGCGGGGGGCAGCGTCCTCAGCATCGGCCTCGCCCTGGCCCTCGTCGGACTGGTGGGGCGCGACATGGCCCAGCGCCGGGCGGGCGAGCAGGCGCGCTTCACCCTCGCCCTGCGGTCGAGCGAGGAACAGGGGGCCGTCGCCGCCGAGGCCGCCGAGCTCGGCACCCTGCGCTGGGATGCCGGGCGCGGGCGGGTGACCGCCTCCGCCCGCGCCGCGACGCTGCTCGGCTGGCGGGGCGAGGTCGCGGAGGGCCGCGAGACCGAGACCGGCCTCGCCGGGGCCCTGGGTGCCGTCCTCGCCGAGGACCGGGCGCGGCTCGACGACGCCATCGGCCGGAGCCTCGCGGAGGGCGGCCCCGTCGATGAGGAGTTCCGCGTCGCCGACGGGACGGGCGGGCCGCGCTGGGTGCGCCTCGCCGGCCGGGCGCCCCAGCTGCAAGGGGAGACGCCGGCCGGGCTCATCTACGGCGTCGTGTCGGATATCGAGCCGCGCAAGTGCGCCGAGGCCGAGCGGCTGGAACTGCTCCGGCGCCTCGGCGAGGCGCAGGAGAACGAGCAGCGCCGCATCGCCCGCGAGTTGCACGATCAGGTCGGGCAGACGGTGACGGGCCTCTCGCTCGGCCTGAAGAGCCTGGAACGGCTCGTCGCCGGCAGCGGGCCGGAGGCGGGCCGCCACGTCCAGTGGCTGCAGGGGCTCGCCGGGGAGATCGGCCGCGACATCCACCGCGCCGCCGTCGATCTGCGCCCCACCGCCCTGGACGACCTCGGCCTGCGCGAAGCCCTCGCCACGCTGCTGCGGGAGTGGAGCCGGCGGCACGGCATCCGGGCCGACCTCGAATTCCTGGGCGATGCGGCGCGGGTGCCGGCGCCGGTCGAGACCGCCGTCTACCGCATCGTGCAGGAGGCGCTGACCAACGTGCTGAAGCACGCGGGGGCGGCGACCGTCAGCGTCGCCGTGGAGCATCGCACCGACGCGATGCGGGTGATCGTGGAGGATGACGGGATCGGCTTCGACGCGGAGCATGCCGCGCGGCCGGGCGGAGCCGGGGCGCCGGGCAAGCCGCGCCTCGGCCTGTCGGGGATCCGCGAGCGGCTGGCCCTCCTCGACGGCACGCTCACCCTGGAGACGTCCCCCGGCATCGGCACGGCGTTGTTCGTGGACATCCCCGTGCCGCAGGCGGCCTGAGGCGCATGGAGACCATCATGGACCGCATCCGCGTCGCCCTGGCCGACGACCACCCGATCGTGCTCGCGGGCATCCGCACGCTGCTGACCGCCGACCCGGAGATCGACCTCGTGGGCGAGGCGACGAGCGGCCGCGACGCCCTGCCGATGATCCGCGCCGCCGGGCCGGACGTGGCGGTGATCGACGTCTCCATGCCGGGGCTCAACGGGCTCGAACTCACCGAGCGGGTCACGGGCGAATGCCCCGGCACGCGGGTGCTGATCCTCACCGTCCACGAGGACGCGGCCTACGTGCAGCCGCTGCTGAAGGCGGGGGCGCGCGGCTACCTGCTGAAGCGCTCGGCCGCCGACGACCTGCTCCGCGCGGTCCACGCGGTGGCGGCGGGCGGGATCTATCTCGATCCGTCCATCGCCGGCCATGCCCTGGACCCGTCCGGCGCGGCCGGGCGGGCGGAGGCGGCCGAGGGCGGCGAGGCCCTGAGTCCCCGCGAGACCGAGACCCTGCGGCTCATCGCGCAGGGCTTCAGCAACAAGGAGATCGCCCGGCGCCTCGACGTGAGCGTGAAGTCGGTCGAGACCTACAAGGCGCGGGCCGCCGAGAAGCTGGGCCTGCGGACGCGGGCCGAGATCATCCGCTACGCAGCCGCGCGGGGCTGGCTCGACGCCCTCGCCCTGCGGACCTGACCCGCCGCCCTCACGCGGCGCGGCGCCATTCCGGGAACGGGTCGGGC
This sequence comes from Methylobacterium litchii, assembly GCF_038442315.1. Taxonomy (NCBI): domain Bacteria; kingdom Pseudomonadati; phylum Pseudomonadota; class Alphaproteobacteria; order Hyphomicrobiales; family Methylobacteriaceae; genus Methylobacterium; species Methylobacterium litchii. The sequence goes on from NZ_JBBXMY010000014.1 coordinate 21,298, forward strand.
AGGTGCCGGTAGGGCGCCGGATCGAAGGGCGTGGCGTCGCGTCCGGTCTCCACGAGGCAGGCATCGAGCGCGGCGGTGATCGCGGCCCGATCCATGCCGGTGCCGATGAAGACGAGTTCCTGCCGGCGGTCGCCCCAGACCTCGCTCCACACGCCCTGGAGGCGCTGGCGGAACTCGTCCGCCTCCGGCCAGCGCTTGCGCGGCACCGCCGACCACCAGAAGCCCATCGCCGAGACATGGGCCACGGCCCCTGCGAGGGAGAATTCCCCCACCCAATCCGGCCGGGTCGCCAGCCAGAAATGGCCCTTGGCCCGGATCAGCCCCGGCCAGGTCGCGTCGATGAAGGTCTTGAACCGCGCCGGATCGAACGGGCGCCGGGCCCGGTACACGAAGGAGGCGATGCCGTATTCCTCCGTCTCGGGCACGTGCTCGGCGGCGCCGTAGAGTTCCTTGAACCAGAGCGGGTGCCGCTCGGCTCGCTCCTCGTCGAAGAGGCCGGTATCGAGGATCGCGTCGAGGGGCGCCTGCCCGTGATCCGTCTCGACGATCCGCGCGTCGCCGTTTAGGCCGCGCACCACCGCGCGCACCAGGGCAAGGCGGTCGGCGGGCACGTCCCGCGCCTTGTTGATCACCACCACGTCCGCGAATTCGATCTGCTCCACGAGGAGATCGACCAGGGTGCGGGCATCCTCCGTGCCGGCGGTCTCGCCCCGGTCGCGCAGGAAGTCGTTCGAGCCGTAATCCTTGAGCAGGTTCACGGCATCGACCACCGTGACCATCGTGTCGAGCCGGGCCACGTCCGAGAGGGAATGGCCCGCCTCGTCGCGGAACGAGAAGGTCGAGGCCACCGGCAGGGGCTCGGCGATGCCGGTGCCCTCGATCAGCAGGTAGTCGAAGCGCCCCTCCCCCGCGAGGCGGCGGACCTCCGCGAGGAGGTCGTCGCGCAGGGTGCAGCAGATGCAGCCGTTGGTCATCTCGACCAGCCGCTCGTCGGTGCGGGAGAGGCCGGCGCCCCCGTCGCGCACGAGGTCGGCGTCGATGTTCACCTCGCTCATGTCGTTGACGATCACCGCCACCCGCCGCCCCTCGCGGTTGTGCAGGACGTGGTTGAGCAGGGTCGTCTTCCCCGCGCCGAGGAAGCCGGAGAGGACGGTGACGGGAAGTCGGGTGTCGCGCATGGCCGTGACCGATCGATTGCCGGAACTAGACCAGATAAAATGTAATAACGTTACAGAGTCAACCGGGCCGGGAGCCCGGCTCAGACCGGCTTCACCTTGGCGAAGCGCTTGAGCAGGCGATCCCGCTTGAGGCGCGAGAGGCGGTCGATCCAGAACAGGCCGTCGAGCTGGTCGATCTCATGCTGCAATATTGCAGCCGAGAAGTCGGCCGCCTCCTCCTCGTGGGCGTCGCCCGCGAGGTCCCGGTAGCCGAGGCGGATGCGGGCGGGGCGGGTGATCCGCTCGCGGACGCCCGGCATGCTCACGCTGCCCTCGTCGTGGGTCGCGGTCTCGGGGGAGGCCCAGAGGACGACGGGGTTCACGTAGACGCGCGGCGCGTCCTCCGGCGCCATGCGGGCGACGACGACCCGCCGGAGGATCCCGATATGCGGCGCCGTCAGGCCGAGGGCCGAGACGGCGAGCAGGGTCTCGCGGACGTCGTCCGCCACGGCCCGGAGGTCGGGGCCGAACGCCTCCTCCGGCGCCGCCCGGGCGGAGAGGCGGGGATCGGGGAACAGGACGAGGGGGCGCGCGGGCATGGCGCCCGTTTACGCCGTGCGATCCGCAAGGGCGAGGCCGGGCCGACAGGTTCCCGTCAGCTTCACGCCTCAGCCTGGACCGTCTTTACGGAAGGAACAGGCCATGGCGTCCTCGATCGGCGGATTTCAACCTCCCCTCTGGCCGGCGGCGATCACCCACGATCAGCAGGCCTCGCAGGCCGTCTTCAGTGTCGATCGCTCCGGTGCGCAGGGTGCCGTGGCGCAGAGCACGTCGGCGAACGACCCGTCGCGGGACATCTTCGTTCACTTTTTCGCCATCCCGCCATCCGGTCAGCCGGGAGGTTCGGCGCCGTCGGCCCAGGTGGCGGCGATCCTCGCCGCCGCCAAGGATCCGACGATCTCGTCCGCCCAGCTGTCGGACATGATCCAGCGCGCCGGCGTCTCCCAGATGGGGGGGGTGGCCACCGCGTTGACGATTCCGGAGAACCTGCCCGGCGGGAGCAACTGGCGAAATGGGTCTCCGCTGACGCGGGTGCTCGACGCGATCAACGGCAATCCGTGGACGGCCACCTCCACCAATCTCACGGCCCGGCTGAACGACGGTGTCCCGAGCTGGGCAATGTGGACGATCGAGATGAAGAAGCCGCTGGATACTGCGGTGTCACACGTCCTCTACCCGAACGATGCCAAGGCCGCCGCCGAATCGGCGCAGCGCATGTTTACCCTGTTCTCGACGCCCAAGTCGGAGGCGATCCTCGCCGCAGCCCGTGACCCGGCAATCCAGGCTTTGCGGTTGCAGAGCATGATGAAGAACCTCGACGAGATGGATGTGACCGATCTCACCTCGCTGATCGCCAATCGGGCGGACTTCGTGACGGGTGGGGACCCCAAGACGGGGGGCTCCCCCCTCGACCGCATCCTCACCGCGTTGGCCAAGGGCCAACCGAGCTCGGGCGGTCGAGCCTTCATCGATTCCATCTCCGCAATCTTGCAGCCCGTCGTCTATCACGACCCGATGCTTCGGAGCGCCATGGCCGCGGCACAGGCGATGTACGAGCACCCAAGCGATCCCGCAGCCCGCAATGCCGCCGCGACGAAATGGGACGCCTACCTCTTGGCCCTTGCGAACTGATTGGCCCTTACGAATTGACACGGGCGACCACGGTACGAAGGAACCGCCGGGGGCTCTCTTACGCCGCGTAGCGGGCGACGGCGAGGTCGTCGCCTGCGATCTCCGGGGTGCGGCCGGTGACGATGTCCGCGAGCAGCCGGCCCGAGCCGCAGGCCATGGTCCAGCCGAGCGTGCCGTGGCCGGTGTTCGTGAACAGGTTCGTGAGCGGCGTCGCCCCGACGATGGGCGTGCCGTCCGGCGTCATCGGGCGCAGGCCCGTCCAGAACGTCGCCTTGGCGAGGTCGCCGCCCTCGGGGAAGAGGTCGCCGACGGATCGCGCCAGGGTCTCGCGGCGGGGCTCGCGCAGGAGGCTGCTGAACCCCGCGAGTTCGGCCGTGCCGCCGACGCGGATGCGCTCGCCCAGCCGGGTGATCCCGACCTTGTAGGTCTCGTCCATCACCGTCGAGACCGGTGCGGCCTCCGGGTCGGTGACCGGCAGGGTCAGGGAATAGCCTTTCACCGGATAGACCGGCAGGGCGATGCCGAGCGGCCGCAGCAGGGAGGGCGTGTAGCTGCCGAGCGCCGCGACATAGGCATCCGCCGCGAGCCGTTCGCCGGCCGTGGTCTCTACCGCCGTGACCCGCCCGCCCTCGTGATGGAGACGCGCGATGGAGACGCCGTAGCGGAAGGTGACGCCCAGGCCCTCGCAGAGCGCGGCGAGGCGTTGCGTGAACAGATGGGCGTCGCCGGTCTCGTCACCGGGCAGGCGCAGGCCGCCCACGAACACCCCGCCGACCCGCGCGAGCGCCGGCTCGGCGGCGATGCAGCCGGCGGGGTCCAGCACGTCGTAAGGCACGCCGTAGGCGTCGAGGACGCGGGTGTCGTCGCCCACATGGTCGAGCTGCTTCTGCGTGCGGAAGAGCTGGAGCGTGCCCTTCTCGCGGTGGTCGTAGGCGATGCCGGTCTCGGCGCGCAGGTCGCGCAGCACGTCGCGGCTGTATTCCGCCAGCCGCACCATCCGGCCCTTGTTGCGGGTGTAGGCGTCCTCCGTGCAGTTCGCGAGCATCCGTGCCAGCCAGCCGTAGAGGCGCGGCTCCAGCCTCGGCCACAGGACGAGGGGGCGATGGCGCATCATCAGCCACTTCATCGCCTTCACCGGGATGCCCGGCGCCGCCCAGGGGGCGGAATAGCCCGGCGAGACCTGCCCCGCATTGGCGAAGCTGGTCTCCAGCCCCGCGCCCGGCTGGCGCTCCAGCACCGTGACCTGATGCCCGGCGCGGGCGAGGTAATAGGCCGAGGTGACGCCGACGACGCCGCCGCCGAGGATCGTGACGTGCATGGCCTGCCTCAAGCTCCGGTATAGGTACGGCGGAAGCGCTGGCCGAGGCGCGTGAGCACCTCGTAGCCGATGGTGCCGGAGGCCGCCGCGAGGGCATCGACCCCCTGCTCCGGCCCGATCAGGTCCACGAGCGACCCCGGCCCGATGGCGCCGGGGGGCACGTCGGTGGCGTCGAGGACGAGGCTGTCCATGGAGACCCGCCCGACAAGCGGCAGGCGCGTCCCGGCGAGGAAGCCCGCCGCGCCCGCCGTGCCGCGCGGGAACCCGTCCGCGTAGCCGACCGCGACCGTGGCGAGGCGCGAGTCCCGCGCCGTGACGCCCGCATGGCCGTAGCCGACCGGCGTGCCCGCCGGCACGGCGCGGAGCTGCATCACCCGCGCGCGCAGGAAGACGACCGGCCGCATCGGGTTGTCCCGGCCCGGCTGCGGCGCGATCCCGTAGAGGGCGGCGCCGGGGCGGACCATGTCGAAATGGAACTCCGGCCCGAGGACGATCCCCGACGAGGCGGCGAGGCTCGCCGGCACGAGCGGCAGGCGATGGCGGATGGCGGAGAAGGCGGCGAGCTGGGCCGCGTTGGCCGGATGCTCCGGCGTGTCGGCGCAGGCGAGGTGGCTCATCACCAGCGTGAGGGTGAGCCCCGCGAAGGCATCGGGCTCATCGAAAAGCGCGAGGGCTTCCGCCGGATCGAAGCCGAAGCGCGTCATGCCGGAATCGACCTGCAGGATCGCGGGCAGGCGGCGCCCGAGATGCCGCGCCAGCCGCGTCCAGGCGTCGAGTTGGGCGCTGTCGTTGAGGACGGGGACGAGATCGCTCGCGGCGCAGGCCGCCTCGCTGCCGGGGGTCGTGCCGTTGAGGATGCCGATCGATGGGCCGGGGCCGAGGATCGCCCGCAGGCTCACCCCCTCCCCCACCTGGGCGACGAAGAACTGCCGACACCCGGCCTCCGCCAGGACCGGCGCGACGCGGGCGATTCCGAGGCCGTAGGCGTCGGCCTTCACCGCGGCGGCGCAGGCGGCCGGGCCGACGCGGCGAGCGAGGAGGCGGTAATTGTCCCGGAGGGCGCCGAGGTCGATGCTCAGGAAGGCGGCGGCGAGGCTCGTATCCTGCCTCATGACCCGATCGACAATGCCCATGCCCGCCCCCAAGACGACAGGGCTACGCTACACGCAGGATCACCGAATTTCCGGCGTTTCCGCCGCAGGTGATTGCGTTCTAAGCGTGGCGGTGCAACTTTCTGCGGACATTCGGACGTTTCCGCCATGGACGAGATCGACCACCGCATCATCCGGGCCCTGCGGGCCGACGGGCGCATCAGCAACGCCGACCTCGCGGGGAAGGTCGGGCTGTCGGCCTCGGCCTGCCACCGCCGGGTGCGGGTGCTGGAGGAGAGCGGGGTGATCCGGGGCTACACCGCGATCATCGGCGGCGTCACCGACGAGCCGGGGCTGGTGGTGCTGACGCAATTCACCCTGGACCGGCAGACGGAGGATTACCTGAACCGCTTCGAGGCCGCCGTGCGGCGCTGCCCCGAGGTGCAGGATTGCTACCTGATGACCGGCACGGCCGATTACCTCGTGAAGCTCAAGATCAGCGACGCGGCCGATTACGAGCGGCTGCACAAGGAGGTGCTGTCCCGCCTGCCCGGCGTGGCGCGGCTGCAATCGAGCTTCGCGATCCGCACCGTCGTGGCGGCGGGCCGCGCATGAGCGCCGCCGTCGCCCTGCGCCTCCTGCGCGCGAACCTCGACGGACGGGAGCGGGTCATCGACATAGCCGGGGGCCGCATCGCGGCGATCCGCGAGCCCGGCGAGGCAGGCCCTAGGGCGGCGCGGGAGATCGACTGCGCCGGGGCGCTGGTCCTGCCCGGCCTCACCGACGCGCATGTCCATCTCGACAAGTGCCTGCTCGGGCTCCCCTGGCGTCCCCACCGGGCGGCGGGCTCGGTGCGGGCGCGGATCGAGGACGAGAAGGCCTTTCGGCGGGAGAGCCGGGTGCCGCTCGCCGAGCAGGGCGCCGAGGCCCTGCTGGAACGGATGCTGCGCGGGGGCACGACGAGCCTGCGCACCCATGTCGACATCGACGACGTGACGGGGACCGGCCATCTCGCGCAGATCCTCGACTTGCGCGCCCGCTGGGCCGGCCGGATGCGGATCGAGATCGTCGCCTTCCCGCAGAGCGGCCTGCTGGCCTGCCCCCCGGCGGCGGATCACCTCGATGAGGCGATGCGGATGGGCGCCGACCTCGTCGGCGGCCTCGATCCGCTCGGCATCGACGGGGATGCGCAAGCGCCCCTCGACACGCTCTTCGCCCTGGCCGAGCGCCACGGGCGCGGCCTCGACATCCATCTCCACGATGGCGGCGAGGGCGGGCTGTCCGAGATCGAGGGGATCATCGCTCGCACCGAGGCCGCCGGCCTGCACGGCCGGGTCGCGATCAGCCACGCCTTCGCCCTGGCCGAGGCCGACGATCACCGCCTCGGCCGGATCGCCGAGGGTTTGGTGCAGGCGGGCATCACCCTGGTGAGCAGCGTGCCGGGCGGGACCCGCTGCCCTCCCCTGCCCCGCCTGCGGGAACTCGGCGTCGCGATCTGCTTCGGCACCGACAACGTGCGCGATTGCTGGAATCCGGCCACCGTCACCGGCATGGTCGACCGGGCGATGCTCGCCGCCCACCGGTTCGATTGCCGCACGGACGCGGCGCTGACCGCCCTCCTCGACCATGCCACGGCGATCCCGGCCCGTGCCCTCGGTCTCGGCCCCGGTGCGGTGGCGCCGGGCGTGCCCGCCGACCTCGCCCTGTTCGAGGCCTCCTGCGCGGCCGAGGTGATCGTGGAGCGGCGCCAGCCCCGCCGCGTCATCGCCCAGGGCGCGACGGCCTGGGAGGTCCCATGACCGACCGGGCGCTGCGCTACTTCCTCGCCGTGGTGCGCGCCGGCTCGGTGCGGGCCGCCGCCGAGACCCTGAACGTCGCCGCCTCGGCGGTGAGCCGGCAGATCATCGACCTGGAGGCGCAGGTCGGCGAGGCGCTGCTCGAACGGCTGCCGCGCGGCGTCGTGCCGACGGAAGCGGGGCGGATGGTGGCGGAGCACGCCCAGCGGCAGGCCGACGAGGCCACCCTGCTGGAGGACCGGCTGAAGCGCCTGCGCGGGGTGCAGCAGGGCACGATCCGCCTGCGCTGCGGGGCGGGCTTCCTCATCGACCTCGTGGACAACGCCCTGGCGGATTTCGCGCAGGCCCATCCCGGCATCGCCTACCAGATCGAGGGCGGCACCACGGACGGCATCCTCGCCGCCGTCGCGCAGGGCGAGGCGGATCTCGGCCTCGCCTACAACCCCCCGGCGCGGCCGGATGTCTGCGGCGTGGTCTCGGCGCGCCAGCCGCTCCTCGCCATCCTGCCGAAGGGCCATCCCCTCGCCCGCGCCTCCGGCCCGGTGCCCCTGCGCGCCTTCGCCACCGAGCCCGCGATCCTGCTGCCGCCCGACCACGGGGTGCGGCAGATGCTCGGCCGCGCCGAGGCCGATGGCGGCTTCCGCCTCGTCCCGCGCCTGGAGACCGGCGCCTTCGAACTGCACCGCCGCTTCGTCACGGCGGGGATGGGCATCGCCTTCCTGCCGCGCTTCGTCGTGGCGGCGGAGCTGCAGGCCGACCAGCTCGCGGCCGTGCCCCTGCGCGAGCCGATCCTTTCCGAGGCGAGCGCGCATCTCGTCGTGCGCGCCGGGCGGCGCCTGCCGGAGGCGATGGGGCGGCTGATCGGCTGGCTCGCGGAGCGGATGGTGGCCTTCCGGCCGACGCCGACCTGAGCGACCGTTCGCGATTTCCGCACGGTTCGTGCCGAATTCCCTTCTTGTCGCAACACTCGCGGGGAGGGACATTCTGAGCCGACCACGGGAATCGATCGGCATGGACATCGCAACGATAGGCGTCGTCGGGCTCGGCAACATGGGCCGGGGCATGGCCGCGACGCTGGCCCGCAAGGGCTTCACGGTGCTGGGCTTCGACATCGCGGCCGACCGCCGGGCGGCGGTCGAGGCGGCGGGCGTGGCCTTCGTGCCCTCCCTGACGGAGGTGCTGCGCCGGGCCGACGCCTTGGTTTTCTCCCTGCCCTTCGCCAAGGACGTCGAGGCGGTCGTCACCGCCGAGGGCGGGCTGCTCTCCCGCAGCGACCGCAAGGTCGTGGTGATCGACACCTCCACCTCCGATCCCGGCACGACGCGCCGCCTCGCCGCGCGGCTGGCCGAGGCCGGGCATGCCCTCCTCGACGCCCCCGTCAGCGGCGGCCCGTCCGGTGCTGCCGAGGGCACGCTCACCATGATGGTCGGCGGCGGGGAGGAGGATTACACCCTCGCCCGGCCGGTGCTGGAGGCGATGTCGGCCCGCGCGCCGCATGTCGGCCCCTCGGGGGCGGGCAACATCGTCAAGCTCGTGAACAACCTGCTGGTCGCGGCCCATCTCGTCACCACGGGCGAGGCCCTGCGCCTGTCGCAGGCGGCGGGCCTCTCCGCCGAGGAGGCGGTGAAGGTCGTCAACACCGCCACCGGCCGCAGCGCCGTCAGCGAGGTGATGGTGCCCCGCTGGGTCGTGCCGGACACCTTCGACAGCGGCTTCTCCGCCGGGCTGATGCGCAAGGACGTGCGCCTCGCCCTCGAACTGGCTGCCGAGAGCGGGGTCGCGCTGCCCCTCTCCGACGAGGTCGGGCGGATCTGGCGCGAGAGCCGCGTGAGCATCCCCGACACCGCCGATTTCACCCGCATGGCCGATTACCGCGCGAACGAGGGAGTCCTCTGATGTCCGCACCCACGCGCTCCGACGCCGCCGCCCGCGTCGCCGACCTCCTCGCCGACCTCCTGCCCGGCGGGAGGATCGGCAGCGTCGTGGCCGGCGAGGTGCTGGCCGGCACGGGCGACGCCCTCGCCCTGGTCAACCCGGCCGATGGCGGCGTCCTCGCCCATTTCGCCGATGCCGGGCCCTCCGTCGTGGAGGCCGCCATGGCGGCGGCCCGCGAGGGCCAGCGCGCCTGGGGGGCGATGAGCGCCGCCGCGCGGGGCCGGGCGATGTGGGCCGTCGCCGCCCTGGTCCGCCGCCACGCCGAGGCCCTGGCCGAACTGGAGACCCTCTCGGCCGGCAAGCCGATCCGCGACACGCGCGGCGAGGTCGCCAAGGTCGCGGAGATGTTCGAGTACTATGCCGGCTGGTGCGACAAGCTCCACGGCGAGGTCATCCCGGTCCCGACCTCGCACCTGAACTACACCCGGCATGAGCCCTACGGCACCGTGGTGCAGATCACCCCCTGGAACGCGCCGATCTTCACGGCGGGCTGGCAGATCGCCCCGGCGATCTGCGCCGGCAACGCGGTGGTGCTGAAGCCCTCCGAACTCACCCCCCTCACCTCCCTGGCCCTGGGCGTGCTCTGCGCGAAGGCCGAGGGGATGCCGCGCGGCCTCGTCTCGGTGCTGGCCGGCGCCGGCCCGACCACCGGCGCGGCGGCGGTCGCCCATGCCGACACCCGCCTCGTCGTCTTCGTCGGCTCGGCCGAGGCGGGGGCGCAGATCGCGGCGGCGGCGGCGCGCAACATCGTCCCGAGCGTCCTCGAACTCGGCGGCAAGTCCGCCAACATCGTCTTCGCCGACGCCGACCTCGGCCGCGCGCTGCTCGGCGCCCAGGCGGCGATCTTCGGCGGCGCCGGGCAGAGCTGCGTCGCGGGCTCGCGCCTCCTCGTCCACCGCTCGGTCCATGCGGATTTCGTGGCCCGCCTCGCCCATGCGGCCGGTCGCATCCCGGTCGGCGCCCCGACCAACCCGGCGACGCAGATCGGGCCGATCAACAACCGCCGCCAGCGGGACAAGATCGCCGGCATGGTCGAGGCCGCCGCGGCGGCGGGCGCGCGCATCGCGGCGGGCGGCGCCTGCCCGGACGCCCTGCGGGAGACGGGCGGCTTCTATTACGGCCCGACCATCGTGGACGGCGTCGGCCCGGAGGCGGACATCGCCCGCGAGGAGGTGTTCGGTCCGGTCCTCACCGTCCTGCCCTTCGACGACGAGGACGAGGCGGTGGCGCTCGCCAACGCGACCCCCTATGGGCTCGCGGGGGGGGTCTGGACCGGCGACATCGGGCGCGGGCACCGGGTCGCGGCCGCCGTGCGGGCGGGGACCTTCTGGGTCAACGGCTACAAGACGATCAACGTGGCCTCGCCCTTCGGCGGCTTCGGGCGCTCGGGCTTCGGGCGGTCCTCCGGCCGGGAGGCGCTGATGGCCTATACCCAGACGAAGAGCGTGTGGGTCGAGACGGCCGCGCATCCGGCGGTGGCGTTCGGCTACGTGGGATAATCGGAACGGACGGGGGAGACGGCGATGACGACGGACGTGCTGGCGGCGGAAACGAGGGCGCGGCCCGTCACGGGGGCCGGGAAGCTGCTGCTGTTCCTGCTGGCCCTCGTCATCGTCGTCATCGCCGAGGCGATCGGCAACGTCAGCATCCCGGTGGGGACGGGCAAGATCATCCTGCTCCCCCTCCTCTGGGCGCTGCTGCTGGGCGGCGCCATCGGCCTCTTGAGCCCCCGCCTGCCGCCGCCGCTGCGCCTTTCCGGCGCGATGCAGAACGCGGCCTCGGCCTATCTGCAGCCGGCGCTCCTGATTTTCATCGCCAAGCTCGGCCTGCTGGTCGGCGGCTCGCTGCCGAAGATCCTCGCCTCGGGCTGGGCGCTGGTCTTCCAGGAATTCGGCCACTTCTTCGGGACGATGGTGTTCGGCCTGCCGGTGGCGCTGCTGCTCGGCATCAAGCGCGAGGCCATCGGCGCGACCTTCTCGGTGGGCCGCGAGCCGAGCCTCGCCATCATCGGCGAGCGCTACGGCATGGATTCGCCGGAAGGGCGCGGCGTGCTGGCGGAATACCTCACCGGCACGGTGTTCGGGGCGGTGTTCATCGCCCTGCTGGCCGGGCTCATCACCAGCCTCGGGATCTTCAACCCGCTGGCGCTCGCCATGGGCGCGGGCGTCGGCTCCGGCAGCATGATGGCCGCCGCCTCCGGCGCCATCGCCGCGCAGCAGACGCCCGAGGTCGCCAAGGAGGTCGCGACCTTCGCGGCGGCGAGCAACCTCGTCACCACCACCATCGGCACGTATTTCACCCTGTTCCTGTCGCTGCCCTTCACAATCTGGGCCTACGGCAAGCTGGAGCCGATCCTCGGCCGCCACCGGCCCGACGCGGCCGGTCCCGCCCCGGCGGCCCTGGACGCGCCCGTCCACGAGGAGGCGCGGATCGGCCTGCCCGAGACGGTGCTCGCCTGGATCCTGATCGGCGCCTACGGCCTCATCGGCAACTGGCTGACCTACGGCATCGCGCCGGACCGCACCGTCGTCGCGGGCATGGCGATCATCGTCGGCGTGGTGCTGGCGGGCTACGCCCTGTACCTCCTCTGCGGCCGGAAGCTCCCCGCCGTGCTCTGGGTCTCGCTGATCGGCATGGCGCTCACCTATCCCGCCACGCCCTATGCGGCCGAGATCGCGGCCATGACGGGCAAGATCAACTTCCTCGCCCTGGCGACGCCGATCCTCACCTTCGCGGGCCTGTCGGTCGCCAAGGACGTGCCTGCCTTCCGCCGCCTCGGCTGGCGCATCGTCGTGGTCTCGTTCATGGCCAATGCCGGCACGTTCCTCGGCGCGGCCCTGATCGCGCAGTTCTTCCTGCACGCCCCTTTGGGGTAGCAAGGCGGGCGGGGGCGGCAACGGGAGTGACGGAATGAGCATCGCGGCGGACATCGTCGAGCGCATGGTGGCGTGGCGGCACGACCTCCACGCCCATCCCGAACTCGCCTTCCAGGAAACCCGCACGGCGGATCTCGTGGCGCGGGAACTGGCCGCCTGCGGCTACACGGTGAAGACGGGCCTCGGCCGCACCGGCGTCGTCGGGACGCTGAGCCGGGGCGCCGGCCCCGCCATCGGCCTGCGCGCCGACATGGATGCCCTGCCGATCCGCGAGGCCACCGGCCTGCCCTACGCCTCCACGACGCCCGGCGTGATGCATGCCTGCGGGCATGACGGCCATGTGGCGATGCTGCTTGGCGCGGCGCGCCACCTCGCCGGGCGGGACGACCTCGCGGGAACGGTCCACGTGATCTTCCAGCCGGCGGAGGAATGCGAGGGCGGCGGCCGGGCCATGGTGGAGGACGGCCTGTTCCGGGACTTCCCCTGCGACGCGGTGTTCGGCCTGCACAATTGGCCGGGCCTGCCGGTCGGCACCTTCGCCACCCGCGTCGGGCCGATCATGGCCTCCCTCGACACGTTCGAGATCACGATCCACGGCTACGGGACCCATGCGGCCATGCCGGAGCGCGGCACCGACCCGCTCGTGGCGACGGCCGAGCTCGTCCTGGCCCTGCAGACGGTGGTGAGCCGCCGGATCTCTCCCACCGAGCCCGCCGTACTGAGCGTGACGCAGATCCATGGTGGCGAGGCCTACAACGTGATCCCCGACCGGGCGGTGATCCGGGGGACGGTGCGCTGCCTCGGCGAGGCGACCCGCCAGCGCATCGCGGGGCTGGTCGAGGCCCTGGCCAAGGGCGTCGCGGCGACCCACGGGGCGACGGCCGAGATCACCTACACGATCGGCTATCCGGCCACGATCAACGCCGCCGGCCCGGTGCGCCTCGCCCTCGACGCGGCCGGCGCCGTCGGCGGCCTCACGGAGGTGAAGGACGAGATCGCCCCCTCCATGGGCTCGGAGGATTTCTCCTACATGCTCGGGGAATGCCCCGGCGCCTATGCCTGGATCGGGGCGGACGGGGCCGAGCCCGGCGTGCCGCTCCACAACCCGGCCTACGATTTCAACGATGCGGTGCTGCCCCTGGGCGCGGCGTATTGGGCCACCCTGGCGACGCGGTTCCTGCACCCGCGCTGATGCCGGATCGCGGCGCGGGCCTAGATGAGGCCCATGCCGCATCCGCTCCCCCTCACCCGCGACGCTGGGCTCGCCGCGCTCGCCGCCTTCCTCGACGGCCCCGGCGCGGATTATGCCGCCGCCCGCAACACGGATCGCGGGCGGGGCGAGACGCCCACGACCTCCGCGCTCTCCCCCTACCTGCGCCGCCGCCTCGTCACCGAGGAGGAGGTGGCCCGCGCCGCGCTGCACGCCTACGGCGACGAGGGCGCGGAGAAGTTCGTCTCGGAGGTGTTCTGGCGGACCTACTTCAAGGGCCATCTCGAAACCCATCCCGCCGCCTGGACCGGCTACCGCGAGGGGCGCGACACCGCCCGCACCCGCCTCGACGCCGAACCCGGCCTGCGGCGCATCCACGACCGGGCCATCGCCGGGGAGACGGGGATCGACGGGTTCGACGCCTGGGCGCGGCAGCTCGTGGAGGAGGGCTGGCTTCACAACCACACGCGGATGTGGTTCGCCTCGATCTGGATCTTCACCCTGCGCCTGCCCTGGGAACTCGGGGCCGCGTTCTTCATCGCGCATCTCCTCGACGGCGATCCCGCCAGCAACACCCTGTCCTGGCGCTGGGTCGCCGGCCTGCACACGCGGGGCAAGCACTACCTCGCCCGCCGCGACAACATCCGCCGCTACACGAGCGAGGGCTACGATCCCGACGGCCTCGATGAGGACGCCGACTCCCTCGACGAGGCGACGCCGCCCCGCGAGGAACCGCTCGCGCGGGCCGATGCCCTGCCCGCCGGGGAGGTCGCCCTGCTCCTGCACCTCGACGACCTGAACCCGGAGAGCCTGGATCTCGGCCCGGCCCGGGTGACGCGGATCGGCGGCCTCGTCGTCCATGCCGATGAGGCGGTGGCGCGGGTGCGCGAGGCCGATACGGCGGCGATGGCCGACGCCCTCGCCCGCGCCGGAGCGCATTTCGGCTGCCCGGCCGCGCCCGTCTCCGAGGGGTGGGAGGAGGGCCTGCCGGTGGTGACGGCCTGGGCGCCGGTCGGCCCCTCGGCGGATGCCCTGCCGGAGGGCTGCCTGCGCCTCCGCCGCGATTGGGACGAGCGGGCGTGGCCGCGCGCGAACCGGGGCTATTCGCGCCTGCGCAGCGCCATTCCCACGATCCTGCACGGCTGACGGGGAGGTTTGGACGGATGGAGCGGATCGCGATCGTCGGCGCCGGGATGGCGGGGCTCGCCTGTGCGGAGGCCCTGCGCGAGCGGGGCTTCGCGACGGCCCTGTTCGACAAGGGCCGCAAGCCCGGCGGGCGGATGTCCAGCCGGTCGGGGGACAGCCCGGCCGGGCCGGTCGGGTTCGACCACGGCGCGCAGTACATGACTGGGCGCGATCCTGCCTTCGTCGCCAGGCTGGCGGCTTGGCGGGAGGCCGGGCTCGTGGCGCCCTGGCCCGCCGCCGGGGCGGAGGCCTGGGTCGGGGTGCCGGCCATGAACGCGCCCCTCGTGGCGCTCGCCCGCGACCTGCCCGTCCGCTGGGAGACGCGGGTCGACGGCCTCGTCCGCGAAGCGGTCGGCTGGCGGCTGCAGGGCGACGGGCTCGACGAGGGCGGGTTCTCGGCGGTGCTCACGGCGATCCCCGCCGAGCAGACCGGCCCCCTCCTCGCGGACCACGCCCCCGCCCTCGCCGAGGTCGCGTTGGGCACGCCCTCCGCGCCGTGCTGGACGGCGATGGCCGCCTTCCCCGAACGGCTCTATGTCGCCGGGGACGTGCTGCGCACGGACGGCGCCGTCGGCTGGGCGGCGCGCAACTCCGCCAAGCCCGGCCGCCCGGCGACGGAGGCGTGGGTGATCCAGGCGGGGCCGGACTGGTCCCGCGCCCATCTCGAGGAGGGGGCGGACGCCGTGGCGCAAGCCCTGCTCGCCGCGTTCTTCGCCGCCGCCGGCCTCGCTCCGGTGGCGACCGCCCTGCTGAAGGCGCATCGCTGGCGCTACGCGCGCTCCGGCGCCGCGCGGCGCGAGGTGCTGTGGGATTCGCGCGCGCGCCTCGGCGCCTGCGGCGACTGGCTCACCGGCCCCCGCGTCGAGAATGCGTGGCTCTCGGGCCGCCGCCTCGCGGAGGCCGTCACGACCGGATGAGGACGAGGCCCGGCAGGTTGAGGACGAGCTTGAGCCCGGTGTCGTCGTGCTCGCGCTCCACCGAGGCTTCGAGCTGGCGCAGCGACATCTCCACCAGCAGCGAGCCGAACCCCCGGCCGGGGCGCGGGCTGGCGACGCTGGTCACGCGCTCGATCCAGGTGAGGGTGAGCCCGTCCGGGACCCGCTCCCAGGTGACGGAGAGGGACCCGTCGTTGGAGCCGAGCGCCCCGTACTTCACGGAGTTCGTCGCCCATTCGTGCAGGATCATCGCCAGCGATGAGACGTGGCGCCAGTCGACGGCGACGAGCGGCCCGTCGATCGTCGTGGGGACGTGGTCGCGGTAGGGCCTGAGCGTCGCGTTGATGAGCCCCGCGAGGTCGCTCATCCCCTGCGTGCCCGTGGGGTCGGCCAGCGAATGCGCGCGGCCGAGGGCGGAGATGCGGTCGCGCATGTCGGAGGCGAAGACGCCGATCTCCTTGTGCGTGCGCGCGCCCGCCGAGATCATCCCGCCGATGATGGCGAAGAGGTTCTTCACCCGGTGGTTCATCTCCCGCAGCATCAGGTCGCGGGTCTCGGCGAGCGCGTATTCCGGCGACACGTCGATGCAGACGCCCACGACCCGCTTGCGGTCGCCGCTGCGGGTCAGGCGGCCGTAGCTGCGGATATGGCGGGAGGCGTGCTTGCCCGCCCGCACCCGCAGCCGCGCCTCGAACTCGTCGAGCCCGTGCGCGACCTCGCCGAGCGCCGTCTCCAGCGCCTCGCGGTCCTCGGGGAAGACGCGGGAGACCAGGGTCTCGGTGCCGTGCGGCGTGTCGGGCGCGAGGCCGAACATCCCCCCGGCCGTGCTGTCGAAGACGATGGTCGCGGAATCGGGGCTGTATTCCCACACGCCGATGCCGCCGGCCTTGACCGCGAGGTCGAGCCGTTCCCGCTCCGAGGCGAGCTGGCGCTCCAGCGCCAGGGCCTCGGTGATGTCGGTGAGGACCAGGGTGGCGCCGTCGATGCTGCCGTTCTGCTGCCGGTAGGGCAGCACGCGCAGCGACAGGGTGCGCGCGCCGTCGCGGGTGAGGATGCGGCGCTGGATCACCGTGCCGCCGGCGACGATCGCCTCGGCGTCGTGCAGGTAATCCTGCCCCGCGAGCCGGCTCGACACGTCGGCCAGCGGCCGCCCCCGGTCGCCCGGCTGCAGCGGGAAGATCGTGGTCGCCGCCGTGGTGAAGCTGCGCACGCGCAGGGCCCGGTCGAGGACGATGACCGCGAGGTCGGTCGATTCGAAGAAGTTGCGCAGGTCGGCGTTGGCGATGGTCAGCGCCTCGACCTTGGTCTTCAGCTCGTCGTTGACGGTGGACAGCTCCTCGTTGGTCGATTGGAGCTCCTCGTTCATCGACATCATTTCTTCGTTGGAGCTCTTCAGCTCCTCGTTCGTCGTCTCCAGTTCCTCGACGGTCGAGCGCAGCTTGTAGCGGGTGCGCAGCAATTCCTCTTCCAGCGCTTCGACGTGGTCGCCGCCGGTGTCCATCTCCATCAGGTCGAGGTCGTTCGACGGCCTGAAGGCGCCGATGTCCCGGATGATGAGCAGCATCGAGCCGTCCGGCAGGGGATCGCAGATCGCCTCCACCGTCTGGACGCCGTATTCCGACTGGACGTCGACGTCGCGCACCACCACGCGCTTGCGGGCGTCGCGGGTCTGGCGCAGCAGCGGGCCGATCACGTCGCGCAGGCCGGGCCGGGCCAGGGTGATGGCGCTGGTGCCGCCCGCGCGGCTCACGGGAAAGTCGAAGTAGCGGCTCAGCCGTCCGTAGGCGGCGATGATGCCGCCATCCTCGTTCAGCACCATGCTCGGCGGCGCGTAGCGCTCCACCACCCGGCGCACGGCGACGGTCTCGTCGCCGATGGAGGGCTCGCGGCGCTCCGGGCGCTCGCCGCGCGGGGCGTCGCCCCGGCGGGCGCCGCCGGGCAGGTCGATCGGGTATTTCGGGGCGCCGGGCGGGCGCTCGAACAGGCGGGCGTGCTGGTCGATGGCCGGGAAAAGCTGCTCGAACCGGCTCACGCTCTCGGAGGGGCCGAGGAACAGGTAGCCGCCGGGCCGCACCGCGTAATGGAACAGCGGCACCACCGATTGCTGCAGCCGGTCATCGAAATAGATCAGCAGGTTGCGGCAGGAGAGCAGGTCCACCCGCGAGAAGGGCGGGTCCTTCACGAGGCTGTGGCTGGAGAAGCGGATCAGGTCGCGGATCTCGGGCGCGATGGTGAAGCGCTCGGCATGGGGCACCACGTAGCGCTCGCGCAGGTGGGCGGGGATGTCGGCGAGCGCGGCGGCCGGATAGGTCGCGTCGCGGGCGATCTGGAGCATCCGCTCGTCGATGTCGGTGGCGAAGATCTGCACCGCCGCCGGCACGTCCATCCGCCGGGCGGCGTCGGCGAACAGCATGGCGATGCTGTAGGCCTCCTCGCCGCTGGAACAGCCGGGGATCCAGACCCGCAGGTCCTCGTCGGGGTTGCGGGTGCGCAGCAGGGGCTCGATCGCCCGCTCGCGCAGCACCTCGAACATCTCCGCGTCGCGGAAGAAGCGGGTGACGTTGATGAGGAGGTCGCGGAACAGCGCCTCGCACTCGTCCTTGTCGGCCCGGACGCGGGCGAGGTAGGCCCGGCCGGAATCGAGCCCGAGGACGTGCATCCGCCGCTCGACCCGGCGCACCAGAGTAGTGCGCTTGTAGCCCGCGAAATCGTGGCCCACGGCGGCGCGGATCACCCGGCAGAGGTCGTCCACGTGGTCGGCGACGAGGTCGGCCTGCTCGCCCGCGCCGTCGTGGCTGCGGCGGCGGAAGAAGGCGGCGAGGCAATCGACGATCTCGCCCGCCGGCTGGACGAAATCCACGAGCCCGGTGCCGACCGCCGAGAGCGGCATGCCGTCGTAGCGGGCCGAATCCGGCTGCTGCACCACGCAGACGCCGCCATGCTCCTTGATGGCCCGCAGGCCCGTCGTGCCGTCCGCCCCGGTCCCGGAGAGGATCACGCAGGCCGCGTTCGCCTGCTGATCGACGGCGAGGGACAGGAAGAAGTCATCGATGGGCCGGCGCAGGCCGCGCGGCTGCACGAACTGCGTGAGTTCGAGCACCCCGTTCTGGATGGCGAGCCCCCGCCCCGGCGGGATGATGTAGACCCGGTCGCCCGCGATCCGCTCGCCGCCCTCGCACTGGAGCACTTCCAGTTCGGTGTGCCGGTCGAGGAGCTGGGCCAGCATGCTCTCGTGGTTGGGATCGAGGTGCTGGACGATGACGAAGGCCATGCCCGTCGGGAAGCGGGCGCGGGCCAGCATCTCGCGCAGGGCTTCCAGGCCGCCGGCGGAGGCGCCGATCCCGACGACGGGGCCGGTGAAGGGCGCGGGCGCGTCCTTGACCGGGCCGTCCAGGATCTCGGAGGCGCCCGCCCCGGCGTCGTCAAGGAAATCCTGGTGCATCGAGATCCGCGAGGGTGAGCTTCGCCTGCGCAACGGTGGCGACGGTGTTGGCGATGGTCATCAGCGAGCCCTCGATGACCATGCCGCTTTCGGCCAAGGCCGGGCCGAGCCGGGAGAGGGTCCGTCCCAGTTCGTTATCGTAGGCGGAAAGTAGCTCCGGTTGCGAGCGGCTGACATCGAATTGGGATGCGAAAAGAAAGCGCACCTCCCCCGAGAGAGACGTCAGCTTCGACATGTAGAGGAGGTTGACGAAGGGCTTCCCGTCCTTGCGGAAATTGAGGATCGTGGTCCGCACCGAGGCCTGCCGCCCGGCCTCCAGGAAGCTGCGGATCTTGGCGCGCGGCTGCCGGTTCTCGGCGTCGCGCTGGAGCATGCGGCAATTCCGGCCGATGACCTCGGCGTCGTCGTAGCCGGTGAGCGCGCGGAACGGCTCGTTGACGAGCAGCAGCGGGTTGTCCTCGGTCACGTCCGCCAGGGCGAGCGCGATGTGCGAGGCCTCGAAATACTGCCGGAGTTCGCCGGGGATGTCTTGGCTGGGCACGGCCGCTCCTTGATCGCCTCCGCTTGCGGGATCCGCGCAGGCGCTGCCCCTACAACCGGCGCGTGCATGCGGAAGCCCGTCGCCTCATGCGGGCATGGGGCGGATATGGCAAGCATCGCCGCCATGGCCAGGGCGGGCGGTCGATGCGCCACGGGCGGGCGCGGGCGGTCCCGTCAGGCGGAGAGGCGCAGGGGCTCGCCGCCGGACCGGTCCTCGGCGAGGCGGGCGAGGAGGTCGCCGATCGGCATCGGGCGGCCGACGAGGTAGCCCTGGATGTAGCGGCAGCCGTGGCGGCGGGCGGCCTCGCGCTGGTCCTCCGTCTCGATCCCCTCCGCGATCCCGTCGAGGCCGAGGTTGCGGCACAGGCTGAGGATCGTGGCGATCACGCTCCCGCCGACCTCGGTGTCGGCGGCGGCCATGAAGCTGCGGTCGATCTTGATCTTGTCGAGGGGCAGGCGGTGGACGTAGCCGAGGCTCGAATAGCCGGTCCCGAAATCGTCGAGGGCGATCTTGATGCCCAGGGCCCGCAGGGCGACGATCGCGGTCTTGGCCTGCTCGAAGTCGCGCATCAGCGCGGTCTCGGTGAGTTCGAGGGTGAGCCGCCGGGGGTCGAGGCGGCTCTCGCGCACGGCGGCGATGATCGCGTCCACCGTCTCGGGGGCAGCGAGGTCGTGCGCGGAGAGGTTGAAGGACAGGCCGACCCGGTGAGGCAGGCGGGCGGCGTCGGCGAGCGCCTTGCGCAGCAGCAGGAGCGTGACGGCGTGGATCATGCCGCTGCGCTCGGCGGCGGCCACGAAGCGGTCCGGCGGGACCTGCCCGAGGACGGGGCTCGTCCAGCGCGCCAGGGCCTCCACCAGGGTGATCGCCCCGGTCTCGGTGTCGAGGATCGGCTGGTAGTGCATCCGCATCTCGGCGGGCAGGTCGGCGGTGCGCAGGGCGGTCTCCACCGCCCGCTCGGCGCGGATCGCGTCCTCGTGGACCTGCGAGAACAGGGTCGTCCGGCCCCGGCGGTGCAACTTGGAATGGTAGAGCGCGTAATCGGCGCGGTCGAACAGGGCCGCCGCCTCGCGGCCGGCGCTCGGGAACTTGGCGAGGCCGCAGGAGCATCCGGCCACCACCCGGATCTCCGCCAGCCGGATCGGCTCCTGCAAGGCCGCGCAGATCCGGTCGCAGAACGCGATCACCGTCGCGGGTGCCGCCGGATCGCGGATGAGGACGCCGAACTCGTCGCCGCCGAGGCGGGCGAGGGTCACGCCGGGTCCCGCGAAGGCGGCGAGGCGCCGCCCGGTCTCGGCCAGCACCCGGTCGCCCACCGTGTGGCCGTAGGTGTCGTTGATCGGCTTGAACTGGTCGAGGTCGAAGATCGCCAGGGCGAAGCGCCTGTCCTCGGCGGCGCAGGTCCGGGCCAGGTCTTCGAGGTGCTGGAAGAAGTAGCGCCGGTTCGGCAAGCCGGTGAGGCTGTCGGTGTGGGCGAGGCGGGCATTCTCGTCGGAGAGCCGGCTCGCCTCGGCCTTCGAGGCGACGAGGTCCACGAAATCCCGGTAGTTGCTGGTCAGGATGCGCACCATCACCGCCGTCACGAAGGCGGTGTCGACGGCGACCGCCAGGAAGACCTCGTTTCCGCTGAGGAGGCAGCAGACGAGGAACACGGCGAGCACCGTGCCGGTGCTGATGTAGGCGGCGGCCGGCAGGTGCGTCAGGCAGAAGGTGCAGGCGATGATCGTGACGCTGATGAAGATCGCCACGTGGCACTGCTCGTAGGGGCCGCCGTAGTCGCGCAGGGCCACCGCCCAGCCCACGAACACCGCCGAGAGGATGGCCGTGAGGGTACTCGTGACGTTCAGTTGCCGGATCGCCTGCGCCTCGGTCAGCGTCTCCGGCCGGATCCGCCACCACGTCGCCGCGCGGGCGACGCAGATGAAGACGACGAGCGTGGGGAAGACCAGGGTCAGGAGGGCCGGCGCGACGCGCAGGTGCGTGGCGGCGAGCGTCCAGGAATTGACGCAGAGCAATCCGTAGAGGGTCGGGATCTGCTTGCGCAGTTCCGACACCTGCCGCGTGGCCGGCAGTGTCTCGGCGCGCCGCACGAGGATGGCGGTCAGCGGGTGATGGAAACGAAATCGCCTGAACATTGCGCCCGCGCCGAAATGATCTTGGGCAATGTAGTTTGAATTAATTAAAGCTCGCTTGCACCATTCTCCGATATCGCAAGGGGAGAGGTGAGGATGATCCTTTCACGATCAATCTATCGCGCAAACGTGAGAATCTATAACTATCCATTTGTGAGAGCGATCGGGTGAACGTCGGGCGATCCCGGATGGCCTTGGGAGGGATCGATCCCGTCGCGATGAGGGGCTGCCGGGGCCGCCGACCTCGACCGGACCCGAAAGGTCCCGCAGCCCCCGCGAAAGGGGGCGGAAGGGCCGGGCGAATGCCCTATAATCGCTGCCGGCACGAAGGGGGGGGTCAGCGATGGCAGAGACGATCCAGGCGGACACCAATCCCTTCGTCCGCAAGATCGAGAGCGTGGCGCTGTTCGACCTGTCGAAATCCGAGCGGGCGGCGCTGGTCGGGTTGCCGCTGCACGTGGCGGAGTACGAGACCGGGCAGGACATCGTGGTG
The DNA here is from genome assembly GCF_038442315.1 of Methylobacterium litchii. NCBI lineage: Bacteria > Pseudomonadati > Pseudomonadota > Alphaproteobacteria > Hyphomicrobiales > Methylobacteriaceae > Methylobacterium > Methylobacterium litchii. Next base: position 43,098 of record NZ_JBBXMY010000014.1, read on the forward strand.
GAGCACGACCGGCCGAACCGGTGCTTCGCGGTGTTGAGCGGGATCGCGGCGACCTACAAGACCACCGAGGACGGGCGGCGGCAGGTGACGGCCTACCACGTCCCCGGCGACGTGCCGGATTTCCAGAGCCTGCATCTGGAGGTGCTCGATTTCAGCATCTGCGCCGTGGCGCCGCTGCGCATCGGCTTCGTGCAGCACGAGGCCCTGCGCGCGCTGTTTGCCGCCGAGCCCCGCCTCGGCGACGCGTTCTGGCGCACGACGCTGATCGAGGGCTCGCTCGCTCGCGAATGGATGCTCAACAACGGCCGGCGGGAATCCTACCCGCGCATGGCCCACCTGTTCTGCGAATTGATGATCCGCCTGGAGATGGTCGGCCTCGCGGCCGACAATTCCTGCGGCCTGCCCCTCACGCAGTACGAACTCGGCGACGCGCTCGGCATCACCTCGGTCCATGTGAACCGGATCCTGAAGGAGCTGCGCGAGAGCGGCCTCATCACCCTCGGGGGCGGGCGCCTGACGATCCACGATTGGGACGCCCTCGCCAAGGCCGGCGAGTTCGACCCCACCTACCTCCACCTGCGCCACATGGACGGCTGAGCCTCAGCCGGCCGCCGAGAGGCGCGGCGGGGTGTGGCTTTCCTGCGCCCCGGCATGGCAGACGCGGTCCCGCCCCTGCCGCTTGGCGGCGTAGAGGGCCGCGTCGGCGGCGTCGATCCAGCCCTGCAGGCTCGCCGCGGGGGCGAGCGCGCCATGGGCCATGCCGACGCTGAGGGTGAGGATGCCGCGCGGATGGTCGGCATGGGGCAGGCCCAGGGCGGCGACGCCCGCGCGCACCGACTCCGCCAGCATCGCGGCCTCGCCGGGCTCGCAACGGACGAGGAGGGCGAATTCCTCGCCCCCGACCCGGAAGGCGCTGCCGCCGGCCTGCGCCGCGCGCCCGCACAGCACGGCGGCGACCTGCTTCAGCGCCCGGTCGCCGGCCGGGTGGCCGTAGCGGTCGTTGAAGCCCTTGAAATGGTCGGCGTCGATGCTGAGCAGCGCCCAGCGCGCCCGCTCAGCGGGCTCGGCGCAGCGGGTGACGCTCACCTCGAAATGCCGCCGGTTCCACAGGCCGGTCAGGGCGTCGGTGGCGGCGAGGCGTTCGAGTTCGGCCCGCGCGGCCAGGGCCTGCCGCTCCGCGCGCTCCCGGCGGCTGAACTCCCGGTGCAGCAGCCCGACGACGCCGAGGATGCCGAGGCTCAGGAGCAGGGCCAACGCCAGGACGATGCGGGTCTGCGGCTTCCAGGCCCGGTCGATGGCCGAGGCCGGCAGGAACACCGACAGGCGCAGCGGCCAGGGGGCGACCTGCCGCGCCTCCCGCAGGCCCGGCGCGTCGGCGGCGGCGGCCTGCCCGGTGTTCATCACCTCGCTTCCGTCCGTGAAGTCGAGGGTGACGGTGAAGTCGCGGCTGCCCTTCAGGCGGTCGAGGACTTCCCGGAAATAGGCCAGCTCGATCGCGCCTACGATGACGCCGGCGAAGCTGCCGTCCGCGTAGGCGAAGCGGCGGCTCAGGGGGATCATGTCCCGCCCGCTCAGCCGCGTGCGCCACGGGCGGCCGATGAACAGGCCGGTCTCCGGCGCGTCCCGGTGGATCGTGAAATAGAGCCGGTCGGACCCGTCGAGGCGGCGCGGGACGAGGGAGCCCGAATCGAGGAAGGCCTGGCCCTTCTCATCGAGGACGAGGATCGAGCCGTAGCCCCGCGCCTGCGACACCCGGTCGAACAGGCCGAGGTGGCGCAGTTCCGGCGAGGCCCCGTCGAGGGCCGGCAGGTTCAGGCGGCTCGACACAGTCATCAGCGACAGGTCGTAGAGTTCGATGTCGCGCGCGATCGCCCGCTCGCTGGTGCCGAGCAGGCCGAGGGCGTCGTGGCGGGCGCTGTCCCAGGCCTGCCGGCGCAGGTCGTGGATCGTCCAGGCGGTGTAGATCCACATGCCGCCGACGACCACGAGGGCGAGGGCGGCCAGCAGCCGGCGCGGCGTGGCGGGTGCCGAAGCCCCCGCCGCCTCGTCGGAAGCCCCCGTCTCTGCAGCCCGGTTCGCGCGCATCGTTCCTAATGGGCTCGGCCGAATGCCGCCCGCTCCTCACCACAGGTTGCTCACCGGGGGTTAGAGAAAACTTGCGAATTGCGGTCTCCTGCGACTTTATCCCCTTCGATAGGACGCCGTTGCTGCTCGTCTGTCGCCGATCTCTTCGCGTTGGGCTCACGGCCAAGTGATCGACTCGGTTCGACAAGAACAGGTCGGCTCGCCGGGCCGCCGCCGGGGGGCCGGCCGAACCGGGCATAGAGGCCCGGCAGGACCACGAGGGTGAGGAGCGTCGCGCTGATCAGCCCGCCGATCACCACCGTGGCGAGGGGGCGCTGGATCTCGGCCCCGGTCCCGGTGGCGAGCGCCATCGGCACGAAGCCGAGGGAGGCGACGAGCGCCGTCATGGCCACCGGCCGCAACCGGGTCGCGGCGCCCTCGCGGATCGCCTCGCGCAGGGGAAGCCCCCCGGCGGCGAGACTGCGGATGGCGCTGATCATCACGAGGCCGTTCAGGACCGCGACGCCGGAGAGGGCGATGAAGCCCACCGCCGCCGGCACCGAGACCGGCATGTCCCGCAGCCACAGGGCGAGGATGCCCCCGGTCAGCGCCAGGGGCACGGCGCTGAACACGAGGAGCGCGTCACGGACCGAGCCGAGCGCCGAACCGAGGAGCAGGAGGATCAAGAGGAAGCAGGCCGGGACGACCGCCGCGAGCCGGCGCTTGGCCGAGGCGAGGTTCTCGAACTGCCCGCCCCAGGTCAGCGAGGAGCCCGCCGGCAGAGACACCGCCTGTCCCACCTGAGATTGCGCCTCGGCCACCACCGAGCCGATGTCCCGCCCGCGCACGTTGGCCGTCACCACCACCCGGCGGCGGCCGTTCTCGCGGCTGATCTGGTTCGGCCCCTCGGTGACGGAGAAGGACGCGACCTGCTTGAGAAGGATCGAGCCCGCCCTCCCCCCGGCGCCGGGCGGCAGCGGCACGGGGATGTTCTCCAGCGTCTCGCGGTCCTCGCGGACCCGGTCGGTGAGGCGCATGACGATGGGGAAGCGGCGGTCGCCCTCGAACACCACCCCCGCCTCGCGTCCGCCGATGGCGGCGCCGATCACGTCCTGGATCGCCCCAGTGCTGAGGCCGTAGCGGGCGGCCTCGGCCTTATCGATCGTGATGTCGAGGATGGGCAGGCCCTCGATCTGCTCGACCTTCACGTCCTCGGCGCCCGCGATGCCGCGCAGGATCCCGGCGATGCGGTTGGCCGTGGCGAGCAGGGGCTCGAACTCGTCGCCGAACACCTTCACCGCGAGGTCGCCGCGGGTGCCCGCGAGCAACTCGTTGAAGCGGAGCTGGATCGGCTGCGAGAACTCGTAGACGTTGCCCGCGAGTTGCCCGACCGCCGTCTCGATCCGCGCCTGCAGGTCCGCCTTGGGCAGGGCCGGGTCCGGCCACTGCCCGCGCGGCTTCAGGATGACGAAGGTGTCCGAGGAGTTCGGCGGCATCGGATCGGAGGCGACCTCGGCCGTGCCGGTCTTGGAGAAGACCGTCGCGACCTCGGGGAAGGCCAGGACCGCCTTCTCGACCTTCAACTGCATCGCCTGCGACTGGGTGAGGGAGGTCGAGGGGATGCGGGTGGCGTTCAGCGCGATGGCCTCCTCGTCGAGTTGCGGGATGAACTCGGTGCCGAGCCGGGTCGCGAGGAGGCCCGCGCCTGCGAGGAGCGCCAGGGCGAAAACGGCGAAGGCGAAGGGCGCCCGGATCGCGGCGTCGAGGACCGGCCGGTAGGCGGCCTTCATCCCCCGGACCAGGGCGTTGTCCGTTTCGCTCACCCGTCCGGTGAGGACGATGGCGAGGAGCGCGGGCACGAAGGTCAGGGACAGGACGAAGGCGCAGGCCAGCGCGATGATGACGGTGAGCGCCATCGGCTCGAACATCTTGCCCTCCACCCCGGTGAAGGTGAGGAGCGGGACGTAGACGAGGATGATGATCGCCTGCCCGTAGAGGGAGGGGGCGATCATCTCGCGAGCCGAATCCCGCACGGTGGTCAGCCGTTCCTCCAGGGCGAGGGGCCGCCCGAGGGCGTGCTGGCGCTCCGCGACGTGGCGCAGGGCGTTCTCGCTGATGATCACGGCGCCATCGACGATCAGCCCGAAATCGAGGGCGCCGAGGCTCATGAGGTTCGCCGAGATCTTCGCCTCGACCATCCCGGTCATCGTCATCAGCATGGCGACGGGGATGACGAGGGCCGTCACCAGGGCCGCGCGGATGTTGCCGAGCAGCAGGAACAGGATCACGACGACGAGGAGCGCCCCCTCGGAGAGGTTCCTGCCCACCGTCCGCACCGTGGCCTCCACGAGCTGTGTGCGGTCGAGGACGATGCGGATCTCGATGCCGGGGGGCAGGGAGCGGCGGATCGCGTCCATCCGCGCCGTGACGGCCTCGGCCACCGTGCGGCTGTTCTCGCCGATGAGCATGAGCGCGGTGCCGATCACCGCCTCGGCGCCGTCCTCGCTGCCGGAGCCGGTGCGCAGGTCGCGCCCGATGCGCACGCTCGCCACGTCCGAGATCCGCACCGGCACGCCGCCGCGGGTGGCCACGACCACGTTGCCGATGTCGGCCATGCCCTCCAGCCGGCCGGCGGCGCGCACCACGTAGCTCTCGCCGTTGTCCTCCAGGTAGCGGGCGCCCTGGTTGGCGTTGTTCGCCTCCAGCGCCCGCGCCACGTCCGCGAAGGACAGGTCCAGCGAGGCGAGCACAGTCGGGTCGGGCTGGACGTGGTACTGCTTCTCGAACCCGCCGATGCTGTCGACCCCCGCCACCCCCGGCACGGTCCTGATCTGCGGCCGGACGATCCAATCCTGCACGGTGCGCAGATACGCCTTCCGTTCGAGGTCGCCGGTCAGGCGCTGGCCCTCGGGGGTGCGGTAGCTGCCATCCTCCTGCCAGCCGGGCTTGCCGGCGGCGGCGGGCCGGCGCGCGTTGGCGTCCGCGAAGCGCACGGACCACATCACGATCTCCCCGAGGCCGGTGGAGATCGGCCCCATGGCGGCTTGCGCGCCGGGGGGAAGGTCCCGCGCCACCTGCGCGAGGCGTTCGGCCACCTGCTGCCGGGCGAAGTAGGTGTCGAGCTTTTCCGCGAAGACCGCCGTGACCTGCGAGAAGCCGTTGCGCGAGAGCGAGCGGGTGTAGTCGAGCCCCTTGATGCCGGCGAGGGCGGCCTCGATCGGGTAGGTGACCTGCTTCTCGATATCGACCGGCGAGAGCGAGGGGGCGATCGTGTTGATCTGCACCTGATTGTTGGTGATGTCCGGCACCGCGTCGATGGGCAGGCGCGTCGCCGCGGAGAGCCCGAAGCCGGCGGCGAGCAGGGTGAGGAGCAGCACCAGCCAGCGGCGCTGGACGGCAAAGTCGAGGATGCGGTCGATCATGTCCGGTCTCCTCAGTGGCCGTGCTCGGCTTCGCTCTTCCCGAGCTCGGCCTTGAGGAGGAAGCTGTTGCCGACGACGACCTCCTCCCCCGGCGACAGGCCGGAGACGACCTCCACCGCATCGTCGTCGGCGCGGCCGAGTTCGACCTCGCGCTTGGCGAAGCCGTCGGGCACCCGCACGAAGACCACGCGCTTGCCCTCGATCGTCTGGAGCGCCGGCTTCGGCAGGCGCACGGCGACGGCATCCTCCGCGATCCCGATCTCGGCGGTGACGTAGGTGCCGGGGCGCCACGCCATGTCCGCGTTCGGCAGCGCCACGACGACCCGCGCCGAGCGGGTTTCGGTGTTGAGGAGCGGGCTCACGAAGATCACCCGGCCCCGGCCGACCGGGGCCTCGGCCCCCTGCCCCCGCCGCACCGCCACGGGGGCGCCGTCGCGCACGTCCGGGAGGTCGGCGGTCGAGACCGCGAGGTCGATCCAGACGCTCGACAGGTCGGCCACGGTGTAGAGGTCGGCCGGGTCGCCCTCCTTGCCCACCGCCGTGCCGACATCGACCTTGCGCTCCACGATCCGCCCGCCGAGCGGCGCGCGCAGCTCGTACTGGCGCAGGGTCGAGGCGTTGGGGGTCGCCTCGTCCCGCTTCTGCGCGGCGGCGACCTCGGCGGCGTTGAGGCCGAGCGCCGAGAGCTTCTGCCGGGCGAGGTCCAGGCGCAGCTGGTTCTCCTGGAACAGGGCGCGGGCGTTCTGCCACGCGGCCTCGGAGACGGCGCGGGAGGCGAGCAGCTTCTCCTGGCGCTCGAAGTTGGCCTTCTGCAATTCCGACTGGACGAGGGCCGTCAGGTAGTCGCTCTTGGCGTCGGCGACCTCGCGGCTGTCGAGGATCGCCACCACGTCGCCCTTGGCGACCTCGTCGCCCAGGCGCTTGCGCATCTGCGAGACCGTGCCGACCACCCGCGCCGGGACGCGGGCGATGCGGTCGGCGTCGGGCGTGACCGTGCCGGGCACGAGAACGTGGCGGGACAGGATCCCGCCGCGCACCGGCGCCACCGCGATCTCCTGATCGCGGATCTGCTCCGGCGTCATCCTGACGAGCCCTTCGCCCGCCTCCGCCGGGCCGTGATCGTGATCGTGCTCCTGCGTGTGGGCGGCCGGGGTCGGGGCCGGCGGGGAATCCCCGGCCGGGCCGAGGAACAGGGGGATGGCGGCGCCCGCGAGGAGGCCGGCGGCCACGAGGGCCGCGCTCGGAAGGATGCGCATGGAACAGGCTCGGCCGGGATCGCGGGCCTCGGGGCCTCGCGCGATCGGTTGCGGTCAGGGGACGGATCGGACCCGCGCGGGTCCGCGTCGCCTCAGGCGCGGGGGGGCCGGGGGAGCCTGTCGGGGACGACCGAGGAGGCCGTCACGTGGGTGCGGGCGTAGCGCGGGCGCGGCGAGGCGGCGGGCGGGGCGAGGCCCGCCTCACAGGGGGTCGCGCTCACGTGGCAGCCGCAATGGGCATGGCAGACGAGGCCGGGATCGGCCGCCTGATGCGCAGCCTCCGCGACGGCGCCGGCCTGTCCGAGGGCGAGTCCGGCCCCGTCATGGTGCCCGTGGAAGGCCAGATCCTCCGCGAGCCCGGCCGCCGGCACCGCGAGGGCCAGGGCGAGGACGAGCGCGATCATCCGGGCGGCGGCCTGCCACCACCCGCCAGACGCTCCTGGGGCGCCGAAGGCCCCCTGTCGACGTGCCGCGATCATCCTCCCTCCTTATGGGCGATGTGCGGCGTCGGCACAAGCAATGCCGCTCTCATTGCTTGAGTTACTTTGATAGACCTCGCGAAATAATCAACAAAGATGACATATGATGCCAAGCCTAAAACCGACGCCGAGAATGCTCTCGGCACAATTCAGACCGTGTTAATGAGATTGCGCGGCGGCGCTGTATAGGAATTGTCAACAACAACCGGGCATTGTGTCCGGCGGGAAGCGGCGTGGCCGTGCTCCCCGGTGTCGCTCTCGCGCAGGCCACACGCCGGCCAGGGGTTTTTCGGATGTTCAGCACGGCAGGCATCTCCGACGAGGCCGAGTCGGCGGCGCGGATCGGGACGGTGGCGTCCATCGACGGGCTGAAGGTCAACCTCGCCCTCGAATCGCAGGCCGGCCGGCCGAGCCACCGGGTCACGGTCGGACGGTTCGTGCGCGTCCAGGCCGGGGGCGCGATCCTCGTCGGCATCATCACCGCCCTCACCTCGCGCAGCGAGCCCGGCGGCGGGCTGTCGGCCTTCGCGGGCCTCGACCTCCTGGGCGAAATCCTCACCGAGGGCGGGGAGAAGCGGTTCCGCCGGGGCGTGGCCCGCTACCCGGCCATCGGCGACGAGGTCGAGCTTCTGCCGCGCGCCGACGTGCGCGCGGTCTATCAGGTGTCCGGCGGCGACAACGTGCCGGTCGGGACCCTCTACATGGACCCCGAGACCCCGGCGAGCATCCGGGTCAACGACCTCCTGTCCAAGCACTTCGCCGTGCTGGGGGCGACCGGGGTCGGCAAGTCGAGCGGCGTCGCGGTGATCCTCGACCGGGTGATGAGCGTGCACGAGAGCGTGCGCGTCTTCCTCCTCGACGTGCACAACGAATACGCCTCGTGCTTCGGGGACCGGGCGAACATCGTCACCCCGCGCAACCTCAAACTGCCGTTCTGGCTGTTCAACCTCGAAGAGATCACCGACGTGATCTATGGCGGCCGTCCGCCGGTCGACGAGGAGATCGAGATCCTCGCCGAGGTGATCCCGCTCGCGAAGACCAAATACCTCCAGTACAAGGAGGCCGCCGACCGGCAGATCGTGAAGCGGGGCCTCAACAAGAACGCCGGCTTCACCGTGGACACGCCGGTCCCCTACACCCTCCAGGATCTGACGCTGCTCATCGACGAGCGGATGGGCCGCCTGGAGAACCGCGCCTCGCGGATGCACTATCACCGGCTGATCTCGCGGATCGAGACGATCCGCAACGATCCCCGCTACGGCTTCATGTTCGAGAACGCCAATGTCGGCGGCGACATGATGGGCGAACTCCTGGCCCACCTGTTCCGGCTGGAGCCGGACGGGCGGCCGATGACCATCATGCAGCTCGCCGGCCTGCCGACCGAGGTGGTCGACGCGGTGGTCTGCGTCCTCTGCCGCCTCGCCTTCGAGTTCGGGATCTGGAGCGAGGGCGCGGTGCCGCTGCTCCTCGTCTGCGAGGAGGCCCACCGCTACGCCTCGGCGGACCGCTCCGTCGGCTTCACCCCCACCCGCCGCGCCCTGTCGCGGATCGCCCGCGAGGGCCGCAAGCACGGGGTCTTCCTCGGCCTCGTCACCCAGCGCCCGGCCGAACTCGACCCGGCGATCATCTCCCAGTGCAGCACCCTGTTCGCCATGCGCATGACGAACGAGCGCGACCAGGCCTTCCTGGCCGCCGCCGTCTCGGACGCGGTGAACCTCCTCGCCTTCGTGCCCTCCCTCGGGACGGGCGAGGTGATCGCCTTCGGCGAGGGCGTGCCGGTGCCCGCGCGCATGACCTTCAGCCAGCTGCCCCCGGGGCGCCAGCCGCGCAACGACGTGAGCGGGCGGATGCCGGAGGAAGGGCGGGCGCAGGCCGGCGGCCCCTTCGTCGGCGCGGTGGTAGAGCGCTGGCGCGCCGCGACCATGAGCAAGCCCTCCGGCCTCGACGGCGAGGGCTCGGTCGCCGCGCGGCTCGCCCGCGAGGCCGGCCCGGAGCAGGGTAACGCCCCCGCCCTGGACCAAGCCCACCGCCGGCTGCTGCGCCGCCCGCTGGAGGCCGGCGACGCCGTCCCCGGCCCGGCGGAGGCCGGCAGCCGCCTCGTCCGGTCGCTGTGGCAGCAGGAGTGAGCGTGACCGAGTCGGCCCATCCCAGCCACCGCCGTCATCTCCTCGAGTCCGCCATCCAGGCGCTGCCCGTGGGGATGGTCGTGCACGACGCGCAGGGCCATTGCATCCTGGCGAACGCCGCCGCGCGGCACCTCGACCCCGAGGCGACCCTCGACCTGCCCGCCCCCGACGGCCCCCCGGCCGCCGGCCGCGCGGTGGCCGAGGTCGGCGACCGGGTCGTGGAGGCGCAGGCGCGCCCCCTTTCCGTGGACAGCGAGGATTTCACCCTCACCACCCTCCTCGACGTCACCCAGCACCACCGCATCCAGCGCGACCTGATCGGCCGGGCCTATATCGACGCGCTCACCGGCCTGCCGAACCGGCTGATGTTCGAGCAGAGCATCGAGGAACTGATCGCCGGGGCGCAGCGCTCGGACCGCTTCGCCCTGGCCTTCATCGACCTCGACAACTTCAAGCACATCAACGACTATTACAGCCACGCCGCCGGCGACACGCTGCTGCGCAAGGTGGCGGAGCGGATCCGGGGCTCCCTGCGCCCGAGCGACATGCTCGCCCGCCTCGGCGGCGACGAGTTCGTGCTGCTGCTCAACCCGGTCCTCGACCGCGACGCGACGCTCGCCTGCGTCTCCGAGATCTCGGAGCGGCTGAAGCAGCCCTTCTTCATCGACGGCCACGAGATCTTCGCCTCGGCCTCCATGGGCCTGAGCCTCTTCCCCGACCACGGCACCGCCTACGAGACCCTGCGGCGGCAGGCCGACAGCGCCATGTACCGCGTGAAGGGCAGCGTGAAGGGCGGCGTCAGCGTCTTCGAGGAGGCGATGAGCCAAGCGGCCACCGCCCGCATGGCGGTGGAGCAGCGCCTGCGCCTCGCCATCCGCGACCGCTGCTTCTGCTGCGCCTTCCAGCCCAAGGTCGACATGCGCACCCATGCCGTGAAGGGCGTGGAGGTGCTGCTGCGCTGGCGCGACGAACTCGGCGTGATCCAGGCGCCGGGGGATTTCGTCGGCCTCGCCATCGAACTCGGGCTCATCAACGAGATCACCCTGCAGGTGCTCGCCGAGACGGTGCGCGCCATCCCCGACCTCGACGACATGTTCGGGGACGAGATCACGGTGAGCCTCAACATCGCGGCGAAGCAAGCCTGCGACGTGCCGTTCATGACGGCCTTCTGCGAATCCCTCGGCCAGACCGGCCTCGCCCCGCGCTTCATCCTCGAACTGACCGAGGAGGCATTCTTCACCAAGGGCCGGTTCCAGCGGGAGGTGCTGCCGCGCATCCGCGCCATCGGCGCCCGCGTCTCCATCGACGATTTCGGGGTGGGCTATTCCTCGCTGGCCGCGCTGGCCGAGATCACGGCGGACGAACTGAAGATCGACCGCTCCTTCATCACCGACATCCACCAGCGCCCGCGCAGCCAGATCGTGCTCAAGGCGATCGAGTCCCTCGGGATGGCGCTCGGCATGTCGGTCGTGGCCGAGGGCGTCGAGACCCACGAGGAGGTCGCCTACCTCCTCGCCGCCACCCAGATCCGCTGCGCGCAGGGCTATTACTTCGCCCGGCCGATGCTGATCGACCAGATCCGCCTGGAGCATGTCCGCCATCCCGGCGAGCGCCCGGTGGAGCGCCAGCGCCGCGCCGCCACGATGCGCGAGCCGCTGATGCGCCGGCACGCGTGAGGACTTCGCCCAGTATCGCCGACGGTAACGGCAAGTTTGGATCGCATTTTGGTTTTGCACGATAGTATCGTACAAATGATATATCGATCATAGATCTTCAGCGCGACGATTGGTAAAAGCGCGGGTGTGCGATTCGAGGAGCGTCGCCATGCCCTATACGATCCGCGCCGAGCGGAATGCCCAACCCCGCTCGGAAACCCGGGTGCAGCCTTCGAGCGCGGTGGTCCTGGCCATGCGCTGGGCGGAGCAGGGCTACCAGACCATCCGCATCATCGACGAGGCGGGCCGCGCCCTCGACATCCGGACGGCGCAGCAGCGCCTCGCCCGGGGCCTTCGCCTCTGAGGCCGAGCCCCCGGTGCGGGGGCGTGGCCGAAGTCACGCGGCTGCGGCGATCGCCCGCGCCGGATCGAGGAACTGCACGTTCACCGTCGAGGCCGCGCGGTGCCGCGTCGCGCAGGCGAACCGGCGCCCATCCGTGTCGATGACGAGGTCGAACCGCTCGGGCACCCGGCCCTGCGCGGGCACGTGCAGCCGGGCGCCGCCCTGGGTCAGGTCGCGGATCGAGCAGGCGAGCGGCTCCTGCCCCGCCGCGTGGATATGGGCCGGCAGGAGGATGCGGGTGCGGCGCTCCGAGCGGCGCTCCTCCATGCCCTCCGTCCAATCGTCCAGGCTGGTGCCGATGGTGGAGACGCCCTCCGCCGCCTGCCGCATGCTGGCGAGGATGTTCCCCGTGGCGCGCGACTGGTCGTCCATCGAGGCCTTCACCCCATCGACATGGGCGCTGATCGTGCCGATCGCGGCGGTGATCGAGGCGAGCGTCGCCGCCACCTCGGCCGAGACCGCCTGCATCCCCACCACCTCGCCGCCGATCCGGGCGGTGGCGGCGGCGGCCTGCCCGGCCAGGGCCTTCACCTCGGTGGCGACGACGGCGAAGCCCCGGCCCGCCTCCCCCGCCCGCGCCGCCTCGATGGTGGCGTTCAGCGCCAGCAGATTGATCTGCTGGGCGATGCCCGCGATCATCGTCGCGACGTCACCCATCGCGCCCGCCGCCGCCGTGAGCCGCTCGGTCGCCCGGTCGGCCTCGCCCGCCCGGCCCTGGATGTCGTCCACGACCTCCTTCGACCGGGCCATGCTGTCCGAGATGGCGTGCGCGGCGACGTTCATGTGCTCGGCCGCGCCGGTGATGGCCTGGACATGCGCCAGGGTCCCCTCGGCCGCGTCGATGGCCGTCGAGCGCGCCGCCATGTTGGCGGTGACGTCGGTGGCGTATTTCACGATCTTGGTCAGCCGCCCGGCCGGATCGAAGATCGGGTTGTAGCTCGCCTGGATCCAGATCGCGCGGCCGCCCTTGGCGACGCGCTGGAACAGGCCGGCGGCGAAGGCGCCCCCGCGCAGCCGGTCCCAGAAGGCGGCGTAATCGGCGGATTGCGCGTAGCCGGGCTCCACGAACATCGCGTGCGCGCGCCCCCGCACCTCCTCGATCGTGTAGCCGACCGTCCCGAGGAAGTTGGCGTTGGCGTCGAGCACCGTGGCGTCGGGGGCGAACTCGATCACCGCCTGGGAGCGGTGCACGGCGGCGAGCTGGCCGGTGGCGTCGGCGGTGCGCAGCTTCTGCTCGGTGATGTCGGTGGCGAACTTCACCACCTTCATCGGCACCCCGTCGCGGTCGCAGATCGGGTTGTAGGTCGCCTGGATCCAGATCTCCCGCCGGCCCTTGGCGATGCGCCGGAACTCGCCGGAGGCGAACTCGCCCCGGCCGAGTCGGTCCCAGAAGCCGCGATACGCCGCGCTCGCCTGCTCGGCGGGATCCACGAACAGGCTGTGGTGACGCCCCTGGATCTCGTCGAGCCGGTAGCCGACCGCGGCGAGGAAGTTGGCGTTGGCGGTCAGGATCGTGCCGTCGAGGGCGAACTCGATGACCGCCTGGGAGCGGTGCAGGGCGTCGAGCTGGCCGTCGTGGTCGATGGCGCGCAGGACTTGGTCCGTGACGTCGGAGGCGAACTTGACCACGCGGACGACCCGCCCGGCCCTGTCGAGCACGGGGTTGTAGGTCGCCTGGATCCAGACCGCCCGCCCGTCCTTGGTGATGCGCCGGAACTCGCGCGTCTGCGATGCGCCCCGGCGCAGTGCGTCCCAGAAGGCGCGGTAGCTCTCGCTCGCGTGCTCGGCCGGCGGCACGAACAGGCTGTGATGCCGCCCCGCCACCTCCGCCAGGGTGTAGCCCATCAGGCCGAGGAAGTTGGCGTTGGCGGTCTGGATGGTCCCGTCGGGCGTGAACTCGATCCGGGCCCGCGACCTGTCGAGCGCCGCCATCAGGGCGCGAAGGTCTGTTTCGAAGAGGCGCACCCGAACGTCCCCACCACCACAATTCTTATCAGACGAGTTGTAGAGGCTGGACGTTAAACGATCATCACCGGCGCTAGTCTCATCATCGCCTATGCTGCGCGATGTTGACGCAATATAACTCAGGTCAGCAATTGATCGCGAGCGGGGACTTGTCATGTCGGAAAACGGCGTTAGTGGCGCCGTTCGGCCGGCGCTCGCGATCGGCGCCGGCCGTGGGCGGCCCTAGAAGTCCCGCTGCACCCGCGCCCGCACCTGGATCGCATCGACCTGGCTCGCGGTCGCCACCGGGTTGGCGGCATTGTTGACGAAGGCAGGGTTCTGGTTGGGGAACCGGCCGAGGTCGAGGATGCGGCCCTTCTGCGGCCCATAGCGGGTGTAGATCGCTTCGAGCCCGATATCGAACTCCTTGACCGGCGACCAGATCAGGTTGGCGCCGACGACGAAGCGGTAGCTGTCGCGCAGCACCTGGCTCAGGTCGAAGAACCGGGTGCCGGGGGTGCCCGGCCCCGTGTTGGTGAGGCTGAAGAACGCGCCCTGCGCCTCGCGGGCGCCCCGGGCGAAGGTCATGGCGCCGTAGGAGCCGAAGAGGGCCGAGCGCACCGAGGGCGTCCAGTAATGCAGCATCGCGGCGGTGAAGGAGACGCTCGACGTCAGTTCGAGGCGGTTGGTGAAGGGGTTGATCACGCCGTCGTTGAAGAACTGCGAGAAGGCCGCCCCCTGGACCGCCGTGGCCGCCTGCGCCCAGGGCCCGTTATAGGCCGGCAGCCCCGTATAGAGCGCGGCGCCCTCCCCGTAGGCGCCCTGCAGGTAGAGGGTATCGCCGGCCGCGATGAAGGGCAGGTTGACCTTCAGGCCGCCCTGCACCGCGAAGCCGAGGGCCGAGGCCGGGCCGCGCGGCGCCTGGTTGTTCCCGAGCGTGACGGGCGAGCCGAGATTCGTGCCCGTGAAGGAAAAGCTGTCCATCTGGCCGTGATTGACCTCGTGCAGGGCGCCCGAGACCTGCGCCGAACCCCAGGGTTGGTCGTAGCGCAGCACGCCGACCACATCGGGCATGCGGTTGCGCTGGACCGTGTCCACGAAGCCGAGGCCGGTCGGGCGGCCGGCGGCGTCGAACCCGACGAAGATCGGCGTGACCGGGTTCGCCGGCCCGAAGACCTGGGCCCCGGAATCGACCACCGACCGGGGCACCGCGTTCTGGGCCGAATAGACCGGCGTATGGCGGAAGGAGGGATCCTCCACCGAGAGCGTCGCGGACAGGCCCTTGCCCAGCGTCGCCGTGTAGGCGGCGAGGTTGGTCGAGGGGATGTCGGAGCCCATCGTGGCGACGATGAACTCGAAATCGTGCGCGTAGAAGTCGAAGAACGACGAGGCGCGGCCGGCGGTGACCCCGGCGAACTGCACGAAGGCCTTGTCGACGGTGAATTGCTGCTGGACCCGCCCGATCTGGTCGAGGCCGGTGGCGGCGAAGGCTCCGCCGATCCGGTTCAGCGCCCCGGCATGCATGGTGGCGAAGCCGGTGCGGCTCCCGGTATCGAGGCGCAGGAAGGAGCGCAGGGTGCCGTAGTCCGTCTGGGTCCGGGCATCGAGGTTGATGCGGGCGCGGGCTTGGTAGCCGCTGTAATCCCCCGGCGTGGCGCCGGCATTGTTGCCGCTGCGGCTGAAGGAGGGCTGGTAGGCGTATTCGAAGCGCGCCCGGCCCGAGAGGCGCAGGCAGGTATCCGTGCCGGGAATGTAGAAGAAGGCGACGCCGTAGGTCGAGCAGATCCGCACGCTTTCGAAGGCCGGTGCCCCCCGCCGGTCGGGCAGTTCCGCCGCCTGCGCGGGCAGGCTCAGCAACCCCGCCGCACCCGCCAGAAGGCCCCTGGTTCCCCGCCCTGCCCGGTGCCCCGGACGTCTCACGCCACGCACACGCCTCTTGCCCACCATTCCACCATCCGCATCTTGCCCCCTTGGACAGGACGTCTCGCGGCGCCGGAACAATCCTGGTTTGGGGCGTCCCCCGGCGGTGGGGACGGCCCGCAAGAGCGCGATGGCACCTCGCCGGACGCGCTCCCTATTCGGCGAACACGAAGACGAGGCCGAGGATCGCGACCAGCAGCGCACCGCCCGCGAGATACTCGCGCGAATCCTCCGTCAGACGCCTCCCCGCGCCGACGCCCGCGAGGCCGGCCACCGCGAGGGCGAGGATCAGACAGCCGAGCCCCAGCAGGTCGGTGATCTGGACGGGCGGCAGCATGGGTCGGTCCTCCCTCGGACGGGGTGTCAAGGCAAGGAAAAGGGCCCGGACGCCAATCCGGACCCTCCCCTTCGTGCAGCGAGGGGTGAACCCCTCGGGTCAGGCCGTCGCGACCCGGTTCAGGGGGGTGATCGTGGCGGGGAGCTGCGCCTCCGCCACGACGCGCTTGCGCCAGGGCTTGAGCACCGCGATCGCCAGGACCGAGGCGAGGATGTTGGCCCCGGCCGCCGCCAGAAACACGCCGTCCCAGTTGCCGGAGCTCTGCTGCAGGTAGTTGGCGAAGGGCACGAGCAGGGCGGCCGTCCCCTTGGCCGTGTAGAGCAGGCCGGCATTCGTGGCGGCGAACTTCGAGCCGAACGTGTCGGTGCAGGTCGAGGGGAACAGCGAGTAGATCTCGCCCCAGGCGAAGAACACGAAGCCCGACAGGAGCACGAACCACAGGGGATCGCTGCCCCAGAGGTAGAGCATGTAGATGCCGAACCCTTCCATCGCGAAGGCGATGAACATCGTGTTCTCGCGCCCGATCCGGTCCGAGACCCAGCCGAAGAACGGCCGCGTCAGGCCGTTGAGCACGCGGTCGATCGTGGCGGCGAAGGTGATCGCCACCATCGTCACGCCGAACAGCGTCACCGGCACCTTGTCGACATGGATGTCGGCGGCGATCGGCTTCAGGTTGGCGGTGATCATCAGGCCGCCGGCGCCCACGATGACGAACATGAAGTACATGAGCCAGAAGATCGGCTGGCGGACGACTTCGCTCGGCGTGTAGTTGCGCCGCGTCTGGATGACGGCGGTGTTGGTCGCCGCCTCCGGGACTTGCCCGCTCTTCGGGGAGAGCAGGAAGAAGGCCAGCGCGGCCACGATCAGGCCCTGGCCGATGCCGAAGTAGAAGAACGCGGCCTGGAAGCCCTTGTCGGCGATCATCCACTGGATCGGCGCGACGGTGAGGGCAGAGCCGGCGCCGAAGCCCGCGGCGGTGATGCCCGAGGCGAGGCCGCGCTTGTCGGGAAACCATTTCAGCGCGTTGCCGACGCAGGTTCCGTAGACCGCGCCCGCGCCGATGCCGGCGACGATCTGGCCGAGATAGAACATCCCGAGCGTCCCGGCATAGGCATTGATCACCCAGCCGATGCCGCAGAGGGCGCCACCGAACAGGACGACGACCTTGGGGCCGTACTTGTCCACGAACCAGCCCTCGACCGGCACGAGCCAGGTCTCGAACAGCACGAACAGGGTGAAGGCCCACTGGATCGCGGCGCGATCGAAGCCGAACGTCTTCTGGATCTCGGGGACGAAGAAGGTCCAGCCGTACTGCAGGTTGGCGATCATGACCATGCAGACGACGCCGAGGACGAGCTGCATCCAGCGGAACCCGTCGCTGACCCGTTGGGGGACTGCCTCAGTTGGTTGTGGCATCGGATAACCTCCCTGCTGAGTGACTGGAGCGCAGTCCGCAGCGTTAGATTCTGTTTTTTGATGATTCTGACGAATGGTATCAGCGTGTGCGATGCAAGTTTGGCGTAATCACAAGCATAGAGCGCATCGATACCGCCGGCCGAAGCAGCATCGATCGAGTGCACAAGTCTTTACTCCGTCCGGAACACGGCGGACGACAGACCCCATACGACGACAGACTCACCCGTCGGTTCTTGTATGTGGTATACCAACGATATCGCATGACAGATCAGCGTCAAGCGCATGTCGCAACAATTCGTTTTTGCGATGCGAAAGACCGGCGCGGATCCCACAGGGGCCGCCAAATCAGAATTCGATGAAGTGGGGTCGTCACAGATCGACAGATGAGCAGCGGAAGGATCTGCCGCACCGCATTCGTGTTCGGACTTCGCCGCCACCCGGACAAGGCAATTGATAATATTGCCTGCTTCAGACGAACTTGGAGCAACGTCCGAACGTCTGGCGCGGGAGGCTGACGCTCGGCTCGGGCCGACGCCGATTGTTCGGGCTTAAAATCGAGCGCTGGCGGAGGGAGCGGGATTCGAACCCGCGATACGGTTTCCCGTATACACACTTTCCAGGCGTGCGCCTTCAACCACTCGGCCACCCCTCCGGTCCGGGGCCAGGCGCCCGGCGCGGGGCCGGGCGCGGATCGGCCGCGCGGAGGGCGTCCTGTATCCTGCGCGAGGGGAGTCACGCAAGGCGGGACGGGAGGAAATCTCGCCCCCCGTCCCGATCGTCGTTCCCGTCACTCGTTCTCGGCGAGGTGGAAGCGCACCTGCTCGACATTGGCCCGCTCGAAGGCCTGCATCACGTGCTGGTACGAGCGCTCCATCTCCGTCGGCGCGTCGCCCGGCGTGTCCTCGGGCTTCAGCACGAACATCAGCATCGAGCGGCCCGTCACCTCGTAGGGCTGCGCGAAGCCGAAGCTCTCCGCGTCCTGGCTGTCGGGCAGGTTCGTGTCGAGGAGCCGCGTCCAGGCCTCGCCGCCCACCGTCTCCGGCAGGTTGAAGGTCACGAGGTCGTGGTAGGCGTTGAACAGGAGGAGCAGCGTCGCGTCGCCGCCCTTCCGGTGCAGGCCGGTCGCCTGGGCGCGGCCGTCGAGGCGCACGGCGAAGGCGCGGGCCTCCCCGTCCGTCCAGTTCTCCGGGGCCATCTCGCCCCCGTCCGGGCGCAGCCACGTCACGTCCTGGACGCCGAACTCCTCGTCGTAGCGCCCGGTCAGGAACCGGCCGCGGTTGAGGATCGGCAGGGCGTTGCGCAGGATGATCAGGCGCTGCGTGAACTCCGCGAGATCCCGCTCCTCCTCGCCGATGGCGTCCCAGTCCAGCCAGGAAATCTCGTTGTCCTGGCAATAGGCGTTGTTGTTGCCGTTCTGCGTGCGGGCGAACTCGTCGCCGGCCAGCAACATCGGCGTGCCCCGCGAGAAGAACAGCGTCGCCAGCATGTTGCGCATCTGGCGCAGCCGCACCGCGCGGATGCCCTGATCCTCCGTCGGGCCCTCGACCCCGTAATTGTAGGAGAGGTTGTGCGAGTGCCCGTCGCGGTTGTTCTCGCCATTGGCCTCATTGTGCTTGTCGTTGTAGGCGACCGTGTCGTGCAGGGTGAAGCCGTCGTGCGCCGTGAGGAAGTTCACGCTCGCCCAGGGCTTGCGGCCGCGCTTGTCGAACTTGTCCGCCGAGCCGCTGACCCGCGCCGCCATGTCCGGCAGCAGGCCGCCGTCGCCCTTCCAGTAGCCGCGCACGTCGTCGCGGAACCGGTCGTTCCACTCGGCCCAGCCCGGCGGGAAGCCGCCGACCTGATAGCCGCCCGGCCCGCAATCCCACGGCTCCGCGATGAGCTTCACCGAGTTCAGCACCGGGTCCTGGCGGCAGGTGTCGAGGAAGCCGCCGCCCTCGTCGAAGCCGTAGGGCTCGCGGCCGAGGATCGTGGCGAGGTCGAAGCGGAAGCCGTCGACCCGCATCTCCGTCGCCCAGTAGCGCAGCGAATCGGTGACGAGCTGCAGCACCCGCGGATGCGAGAGGTTGAACGTGTTCCCGGTGCCGGTGTCGTTGATGTAGTAGCGCTTCTCGTTCGGCAGCAGCCGGTAGTACGAGGCGTTGTCGATGCCCTTGAACGAGAGGGTCGGCCCCTTCTCGTTGCCCTCGGCCGTGTGGTTGTAGACCACGTCGAGGATCACCTCGAGGCCCGCCCCGTGCAGGCGGGAGACCATCTCCTTGAACTCGGAGAAGGCGAAGTCCGGCACCGCCGCGTAGCGCCGGGCGGGGGTGAAGAACGAGATGGTGTTGTAGCCCCAATAGTTTACGAGGTTCTTTTCCTGCAGGTAATCGTCCTGCACGAAGGAGTGAACCGGCAGCAATTCCACCGACGTGACGCCGAGGCTCTTGATGTAGTCGAGCACTTCCGGCGTGCCGAGGCCGGCATAGGTGCCGCGCAGCTTCTCCGGCACCTTCGGGTGGAGCTTGGTGAGGCCCTTCACGTGGGCCTCGTAGACGATGGTCCGCTCCCACGGCACGTTCGGCTTCTGGTGGCGGCCCCAGGTGAAGGCGGGGTCGATCACCCGCGAGCGGCGGGTATACGCGGCGGAATCGCGGTCATCGAAGGTGGTGTCGTCGCCGGTTTCCATCTTGTAGCCGAACAGGGCCGGGTTCCACGTGATGGAGCCGACGAGACCCTTGGCGTAGGGGTCGATGAGGAGCTTGTTCGGGTTGAACCGGTGCCCGGCGGTGGGCTCGTAGGGGCCGTGGACGCGGAAGCCGTAGATGGTGCCGGGCCGGGCGTCGGGCAGATAGCCGTGCCAGATCTCGTCCGTGTATTCCGGCAGTTCGATCCGCTCGATCTCGCGCTCGCCCTGGTCGTCGAACAGGCACAGTTCGACCTTGGTGGCGTAGGCCGAGAACACGGCGAAGTTCACCCCCAGCCCGTCCCAGGTGGCACCGAGCGGATAGGGCAGACCCTCCAGGATGCGCGAGCGGGCCGCACGGGCCTGGAACGTCGAACGAGGGGAATCGGACATGGGGTCTCCGGTGCTCGGCCCGCCACGTCGCGGCGGGGGCAGTGCGGGAACGTGCCGGACACGGCGAAGCTCCCCCCGCTCGGCGAAAATTTGGTGCGGCGCCGATCTAGCCGAACGCCTGCGCCAGATAGGCCCGCACGAAGCCCGGCATCCGCTGCGGGTCGACGTCGGCGGGTCCTTGGAGGAGGCGCAGCGCGGCGAGTTCCGGATCGGCCTCCGCCCTCCGGTGGGCCTCGGCCCTGGCCAGGAGGATGTCGGCCGTCTCGGGGAAGCGCACGGGGCGCAGGAAGGCGAGCTGCCCCTCGCCTTCGAGGAGGATCCACTCTTCGGCGCCGCCCTCGGGCACCGACAGGCCGGTCTCCTCGGCGAATTCCCGCTCCGCGCTGCCCGCGAGATCGACCGTCTCGCCCCGCAGGTCGTCCCGGTCGGGGGTGCCGCAGGGGAAGTAGAGCTGGCCGGCATTGGCGGTGTGTGCGCCCATCTCGCCCACCAGCACCGCCCCGTCCGCGCTCCAGGGCACGATGGCCGCGAAGGCGTTGGCGACCGTGGCGTCGAAGGCCCCGCCGTCGCGATATGCCACGAATTGCGAGAACCGCGCCTCGAACAGGTCCACCCGGGCAATCCCGCCCTCGACGGTGCAGGCGCAGGACAGGAGGACGATGCCGTCGAACATGGCGGGCCGCGCCGCGCGGCGCCGCTCCCAATGGGCGGCGATCTTGTCCGCGTTGTCCCGCGCCCAGGGCCATGCGTAGGGCACGAGGCGGCCCTCGATCCCCCGCAGCCGCGTGGTCCGCAAAGCCTCAGGCACGCAAGGTACCCTCCGACACGAGGACCGCCGCGCCGCCGATCTCCACCGAGCGCAGGGCGCCCGCCGCGATGTCGACCTGCAGGGCGATGGTGCTCGGGCGGCCCATCGCCTGCCCCTGGGCGATGGCGATGTCGTGGACGCCGTCGCCCAGCGCCTCGAACTGCATCAGCACCCCGGCGAAGGCCGCTGCTGCCGAGCCGGTGGCGGGGTCCTCCGGCACGCCCATCCGGGGGGCGAACATCCGCGTGCGGAAGGCGAGGCCCATCCCCTCCGGGTCGGGGGCGTAGAGATAGAGCCCGTCGCCCTCCTCCGGCGCGGCGGCGGGGCGCACCGCATCGAGGCGCGCGGCCGAGGCGACCGGCACGCAGGTGAAGCGCGGCCCCGTCCCGTGCCGGCTCGGGCGGTGGCGGCCGAAGCCGATCTCCCCCGGCTCCAGGCCGAGGCGGGCGGCCAGCTCCTCCGGCTCCGGCCCCGGCCCGAGATATTCGGGCAGGGCGGGCAGCTTGAACCGGGCGCGCCCGCCCGTGCCGTCGGGCAGGGTCTCGACGACGCAGGGCACGACGCCGATCCCCTCCTCCAGGCCGAAGGCGCGGGCGTCGGCGCCGGGTGGATCCTGCAGGGCAAGGAGCACCGCCGTGCCGACGGTGGGATGACCGGCGAAGGGCAGTTCCCGGGCGGGGGTGAAGATGCGCAGCCGCGCCCGGTGGCGGGGCTCGGCCGGCGGCAGCACGAACACCGTCTCCGACAGGTTGAACTCTCGGGCGATGGCCTGCATCGCCGCCCCGTCGAGGCCTTCGGAATCGAGGACCACCGCCAGCGGGTTCCCGGCGAGCGGCTGCGTGGTGAACACGTCGAGGGTGGCGAAGCGGCGCGTCATGGCATCACCTCTGTCGGATGGGGCGGCCGTCCTCAGACCGCCTCGGCGGGAAACACGGCGGAGGGGGCGACGAACTCGTCCTGCGCGGCCACGGTCAGGATCTCCCGCGAGCCCGCCTCGGCGGTGGCGCGCAACAGGCCGTAGACCGAGGCCGCCGCCTTCTCCAGCGCCAGGGCGGCGGAGCGCTCCCGGGCGTAGTGGACGAGGAACAGGGCGGCGATGCAATCGCCCGCGCCGTTGATCGCGAGGTCGAGACGCGGGGTGCGCACCCGGAACAGCCGCCCGCCCTCCCCGGCCAACAGGTCGATGCGGTCGGCGGGCGTCTCGGCGGTGGCCGCCGAGGTCACGACCACCACCCGTGGCCCCCGCGCCTGCAGGGCGGCGATGGCGGCGCGCGCCTCGTCCAGGGTGCCGCTCGGCAGGCCGGTCAGGAGGTTCAGCTCGAACTGGTTCGGGGTGAGGATGTCGGCGGCGGGCACGGCGCGCTCGCGCATGAACTCGGTGATGCCGGGGCGGACGTAGACGCCCTCCTCCGTGTCGCCGAGCACGGGATCGCAGCAATAGAGGGCGGCCGGGTTCTCGGCGCGCACGGCGGCCACCGCCTCCAGGATCGCCTCGCCGATGGCGGCCGAGCCCATGTAGCCGGAGAGCACCGCGTCGCAGCGGGCCAGCGCTCCGCGCTCGCCCACGCCCCGCACCACGTCGCGGATGGTCTCGGCGGCGAACACCTCGCCCCGCCACGCGCCGTAGCCGGTGTGGTTGGAGAACTGCACGGTGTGGACCGGCCACACCTCGACCCCGAGCCGCTGCATCGGGAACACCGCCGAGGCGTTGCCGACATGGCCGTAGGCGACGTGGGACTGGATGGAGAGGACGTTCACTTGAAGGGCTCCTCGACGCGCCGTGGTTAGCCCGTTCCACGCGCCTTCGCACCCCCGCTCTTGCCGAGCTGCCATGCCGGACTCAGATGGGACCGACACGAGGAGAGTTTTCCGCCCCCATGGACATCGAAGCCCTCAAGGACTCGACGATGGCCTTCGTCGAGACCCACAAGGCCTGGGCACCGCTGATCGCGGCCGGGCTCGCCTTCTGCGAATCGATCGCCGTCCTCTCGATCTTCGTCCCCGCGACGGTGATCCTCGTGGCCGTCGGCGCGCTGGTCGGCGGGGCCGGGCTCGCCTTCTGGCCGGTGGTGATCGGCGCCGCCGTCGGGGCGGCGTTGGGCGATTGGGTCTCCTACGAGTTCGGACACTGGCTCGGGCCGGGCGCCAAGCAGAAATGGCCCCTGAGCCGCTACCCCGAGATGACCGCCAAGGCCGAGGGCTTCATCCAGCGCTGGGGCGTCGCCGCCGTGGCGCTCGGGCGCTTCTTCGGCCCGGCGCGGGCCCTCGTGCCGCTGCTCGCCGGGGTGCTCGGCATGAGCCGCCTGCCCTTCCAACTCGCCAACGTCGCCTCGGCGCTGGTCTGGGCCTTCGTGCTGCTGGCGCCCGGCGCCGGGCTGCTCGCGTGGTTCGAGAAGTGAGCCGCGTGATGCCGCGCCGCAGGTGACGCGGCCGGCGCGCGCCTTCACCATGTCCCGATTCGGCACGATACCGATTCGGTCATGACAGCTACCGCCACACCAGAACCCGCGCTGATCCTCCCCCCGGACCGGCGCCAATCCCCCACCGCCCTGCGGATCCAGCGCGGGGTGCGACGGCTGTTCTCGGAGATGGGCTGCGTGACCCTGCCGGAATTCTCCCTGGTGAACGGGCGCCGGGCCGACGTCATCGCCCTCTGCGGCGCGGGGCGGCTCACCATCGTGGAGATCAAGTCGAGCGTGGCCGATTTCCGCGCCGACCGGAAATGGCCGGATTACCGGGACTTCTGCGACCGCTTCTTCTTCGCGATCCCCGACGACGTGCCGGAGGACCTGATCCCCGAGGAATGCGGCCTGATCGTCGCCGACGCCTACGGCGCCGCGATCCTGCGCGAGGCGCCCGAGCATGCCCTCAGCGGCCCCCGGCGCAAGGCGGTGACGCTGCGCTTCGCCCACAGCGCCGCGCGGCTCCTGCACGCGCTCGCCGACCCCGGCGCGATCCGCGAAGGGGCGCTCTGAACACCGCGTCCGGCTTGCCCCGGAGCGCCGCCGCGTCCACAGCGGGGGCATGACACCCGTCGCCCTGTTCGAACTGGTGCTCGCGCTGCTCGCGGCCGCGCTGGTCCTGTCCCTGGTCGCCGGCCGGCTCGGCCTGCCGCCCGCCGTGGCGCTCGTGGTCGGCGGCATGGCGCTCGCCGTCGCGCCGGGCCTGCCGGCCTTCGATCTCGACCCGGACCTGATCCTGGTCCTGTTCCTGCCGCCGCTCCTGCTCGAATCGGCCTATTTCACCGTCTGGCGGGATTTCCGCGCCGCGATCGGGCCGATCCTCTCCCTGTCCCTCGGGGCCGTGCTGTTCACGACGCTGGTCGTCGGGGTGGTCGCCCATGCGGTCGCCCCCGGCCTGCCCTGGGCCGCCTGCTTCGCGCTCGGCGCCATCGTCTCGCCGCCGGATGCCGTCTCGGCCAAGGCGGTGCTCGCGCGGGTGACGCTGCCGCGCAAGACCGTCACCGTCCTCGAAGGCGAAAGCCTCGTGAACGACGCCTCCGGCCTCGTGCTCTACCGCTTCGCGGTGGCCGCCGCCCTCACCGGCGCCTTCGATGCCTGGGCGGCGCTCGGCAGCTTCGCGTGGCTCGCCGTGGCGGGCGTAGCGGTGGGCGTCGCCCTCGGCTTCGTCGCCACCCGGATCGTCGCCCGCCTGCACGATGCCGACGCGGCCACGATCGTCACCTTCCTCGTCGCCTACCTCGCCTATCTGGCGGCGGAGGAGATCCACGCCTCCGGCGTCCTCGCCGTGGTGGCCTGCGGCCTGATGCTCGGCGGGCGCGAGCACGAGACCTTCGACGCCCGCACCCGCACGCATGCGCTGGCCGTGTGGGGCTTCGTGGTGTTCGTGCTGGAGGCGCTGGTCTTCGTGCTGATCGGGCTGGCGCTGCGCGGCGTGCTCGACCGGATGGGCGGCAGCGCGGACGCGCTCGTCACCGGCCTGCCCCTGGCGCTGGCGGCGACGGCCACCTGCGTCGCGGCGCGGCTCGCCTGGGTGTTTCCCGCCGTCTACCTGTCGCGGCTGCTGCCCCGGCGCTGGCGGGACCCCTCCCCCGCGCTGCGCCCGGCGATCCCGCTGGTGGTCGGTTGGGCGGGGATGCGCGGAGTCGTGACGCTGGCGGCGGCCCTCGCCCTGCCGCTCGGCTTCCCCGGCCGCGACCCGATCCTGCTCGCTGCCTTCGCGGTGATCCTGTTCACGGTGCTGGTGCAGGGCACGACGCTAGGTCCGCTGATCCGGCGCCTGCGCCTCGATGCGCGCTCAAGCCTGCCGGATGGGCATCTCGACGCCGCCATGGCCCGCGTCGCGGTGAACGAGGCGGGGCTCGCCGCCCTGGAAACCCTGCTCGCCCCCGAGACGGGGGAGCACCGCCACCCGATCCTCGTGGAGCAGTATCGCCGCCGGGTCTGGGCGACCTCGCGCCTGCGCGACGCGCGCTCCGAAGCCGAATTGGAGCGCGACGCCCACATGGAGGCTGCGCTCGGGGCCGTCCGGGCCGGGCGGGCCGCCCTCGCCTCCCTGCACCGGGAGGGCCGCATCCACGGCTCGGTGCTGAGAACCATCGAGGCCGAACTCGACCTCGAGGAATTGCATCTCCGGCGGCTCTCGGGCGAGGCCGCCGGGCATGGCTGAGGTTCAGCGGGCGGCGGCGCAGCCCTCCGGCGTGCCGTAGCTGCCGTAGACGACGCGCACCTTGTGTTGGCACGCCGGCTTGGCGACCGGGGCGATGGGGGCGACCTCCACCGGCTCGACGCGGAGCGTCGCGGCGGGGATGGGGTCGTCCGAGGTCGCGAGCGCGCGGCTCGCATTCATCACGACGGGGGTCGCGGCCATCGCCGAGAGGGCAAGGGTGGCGACGAGGGCAAGGTTACGACGGGCGAAAGACTTCCTGGGCGACGTGGTCATGGTCCAATTCCGCAACATTCGGCAGCACATCGGGCGCCGGATAACCCCTGGTTGCGCGAATAACTTGGCTGTGGGCGTCCCGGTTCCGGTCGTCGCAGCAATCTTGACCGTTCGCGTCGGCGCCATAGGGCGCGCCCCTCGCCCGCCGCGCCTTGCGCCGAGGGCCCCGCTCTCCTAGACCCCCGGCCGAGTCCGAAAGCACCGACCGAGCATGCCGAGCCCCGCGCCCACTCCCAACCGATCCTTCCAGGGGCTGATCCTGGCGCTCCAGACCTACTGGGCGGACAAGGGCTGCGTGATCCTGCAGCCCTACGACATGGAGGTCGGCGCGGGCACGTTCCATCCGGCCACGACCCTGCGGGCGCTGGGGCCGAAGCCGTGGAAGGCCGCCTATGTCCAGCCCTCCCGCCGGCCGAAGGACGGGCGCTACGGCGAGAACCCGAACCGACTGCAGCACTATTACCAGTTCCAGGTGATCCTGAAGCCGAACCCGCCGAACCTGCAGGAACTCTACCTCGCCTCCCTGGCGGCGATCGGCGTCGACCTCGCCCTGCACGACATCCGCTTCGTGGAGGACGATTGGGAGAGCCCGACGCTCGGCGCCTGGGGCCTCGGCTGGGAATGCTGGTGCGACGGGATGGAGGTGAGCCAGTTCACCTACTTCCAGCAGGTCGCGGGCTTCGAATGCGCCCCCGTGGCGGGAGAGCTGACCTACGGCCTCGAACGGCTCGCCATGTACGTGCAGGGCGTCGAGAACGTCTACGACCTCGACTTCAACGGCGCCGAGGGCGAGGACCGCGTCACCTACGGCGACGTCTTCCTTCAGGCCGAGCAGGAATACTCCCGCCACAACTTCGAGGCGGCGGACACGACGATGCTGTTCCGCCAGTTCACCGACGCGGAATCCGCCTGCCGCGCCTATCTCGACGCGGGCGCGCCGAACGAGGGCGAGCGCCACCGCATGGTGCAGCCGGCCTACGACCAGTGCATCAAGGCGAGCCACGTCTTCAACCTGCTCGACGCGCGTGGGGTGATCTCGGTCACGGAGCGCCAGAGCTACATCCTGCGGGTGCGGGAACTCGCCAAGGCCTGCGGCGCGGCGTGGCTCAGGACGGCGGGCGGCGGCGCGTAAGCGGATCCTCAAGGGAGCCCCTTGGCCCCTCGCGCGTTCCACACCCCGCTCAGGCAGGCGTCTCCGGCGCCTCTCACAGCGGGATTTGCATCATGAAACAGACCGCCTTCGCCCTCGGCTTCCTCGCGCTGGGCCTCGCCCCGGCGCTCGCTGCCGAGCCCGGCCCGGAGGCCGTGGTGAAGAAGCTCTACGCCGAGCCGCACCCGAATCACTCGGCCGTCTATACCAAGCGCCTGCAGGGGCTGTTCGACGCGGACGCGAAGCAGGCGAACGGCGCCACCGGCAACCTCGATTTCGACTTCCGCCTCAACGGCGAGCCGATGAAGCCCGACACGGTGAAGAGCCTCACCTTCAAGGAGGCCACCGAGGGCAAGGACCAGGCGAAGGTCACGGTCCAGCGCAAGGGCGGCGACGGCGCGAAGTCCATCGTCTACGATCTCGTGCGCGAGGATGGGGCGTGGCGGGTGTCGGACGCCCATTCCATCGGCGACCGGAAGTGGCAGCTCTCCACCATCCTGAAGGGCGAGGCGCGCTGACGCCGGCCTGAGCCCTCGACAGGGTTGCGGCGCGGCGATATGGCCGCGCCATGCCCGACCTCCTGCTCGAACTCCGCTCGGAAGAGATCCCCGCCCGCATGCAGCGGCGCGCGGCCGAGGATCTCCGGAAGCTCGTCACCGACGCCCTCGTGGCGCGGGGCTTCCTCTACGAGGGCGCCAAGGCCTTCGCGACGCCCCGCCGCCTCGCCCTCCACGTCGCCGGCCTGCCGGCGCGCGGCGAGGCCGTGCGCGAGGAGCGGCGCGGCCCCCGCGTCGGCGCCCCCGAGGCCGCGATCCAGGGCTTCCTCAAGAGCGCCGGGCTGACGAGCCTCGATCAGGCGACCACGATCACCGACCCGAAGAAGGGCGAGTTCTACCTCGCGGTGATCGAGAAGGCCGGGCGCGAGACGCTGGACGTGCTGGCCGAGATCCTGCCGGAGATCGTCAAGAGCTTCCCCTGGCCGAAGGCGATGCGCTGGGGCGCGGCCTCGGCCCAGCCGGGCGCCTTGCGCTGGGTGCGCCCGCTGCAATCCATCGTGGCGACCTTCGGCCCCGAGACCGAGACGCCGGAGGTGGTCCCCTTCACGGTCGGCGGTATCACGGCCGGCACCACGACCTACGGCCACCGCTTCCTGGCGCCGGGCCCCATCGAGGTCCGCCGCTTCGACGACTACATCCAGGCTCTGGAGAAGGCGAAGGTCATCCTCGACGCCGACCGGCGCAAGGACGTGATCCTGCACGACGCCCGCGACCTCGCCTTCGCCCGCGGCCTCGAACTGGTCGAGGACGAGGGCCTGCTGGAAGAGGTCGCCGGGCTGGTCGAATGGCCGGTCGTGCTCCTCGGCTCCTTCGACGAAGCCTTCCTCGACATTCCCGCCGAGGCGATCCGCGCCACGATCCGCGCGAACCAGAAGTGCTTCGTGCTGCGGAAGTCCGGCTCGGAGGAGCTGGCCCCGGCCTTCATCCTGGTCTCGAACCTGATGGCCAGCGACGGCGGCCTCGCCATCACCGCCGGCAACGAGCGGGTGGTGCGGGCGCGGCTCTCGGACGCCAAGTTCTTCTGGGAGACCGACAAGGCGATCCCGCTGGAAGACCGTCTGCCGAAGCTCGACAGCATCGTCTTCCACGAGAAGCTTGGGACGCAGGGGCAGCGGGTAGCGCGCATCGCGGCGCTCGCCAAGGAATTGGCGCCCCTCGTCGGCGCCGACCCGGCGCTCGCCGAGCAGGCGGCGCTGCTGGCCAAGGCCGACCTCGTGACCGAGATGGTCGGCGAGTTCCCCGAGTTGCAGGGGCTGATGGGCGCGAAATACGCGGCGCTGGAAGGCCTTCCGCCCAGCGTCGCGACGGCGCTCGGCGACCATTACAAGCCCCTCGGCCCCTCCGACCGGGTGCCGAGCGACCCCGTCGCCATCGCCGTGGCACTGGCCGACAAGCTCGACACGCTGGTCGGCTTCTGGGCCATCGACGAGAAGCCCACGGGCAGCAAGGACCCCTACGCGCTGCGCCGGGCGGCTTTGGGGGTCGTCCGGCTGATCCTCGACCGGGGTTTGCGCCTGCGGCTGCTCGACCGGTTCGCCGCGGCCGATCGCGGTCTGGCCGAGCGGGCCGGGGCCGATCCGGCGGACCTCCTCGCCTTTTTCGCCGACCGCCTGAAGATCACCCTTCGGGACATGGGCGCCCGGCACGACCTCGTGGACGCGGTCTTCGCCCTGCCCGGCCAGGACGACCTCCTGCTCATCGCCCGCCGGGTCGAGGCGCTGCAGAAATTCCTGGAGACCGAGGACGGCAAGAACCTGCTTGCGGGCTACAAGCGCGCGGCCAACATCCTGCGCATCGAGGAGAAGAAGGACGGCCGTGCCTACGACGCCGAACCCGATGCCGCCCTCGCGGCCTCCGGCGAGCCGGCCGAGCGGGCGCTGGCCGAGGCCTTGCAGACGGCCCGCGCCGAGGCGTCCAAGGCGGTCGCGGCGGAGGATTTCGCCGGCGCCATGCGGGCGCTCTCGACGCTGCGCGCCCCGGTCGATGCCTTCTTTACGGACGTCACCGTGAACGCGGACGATCCGAAGCTGCGCGAGAACCGTTTGGCGCTCCTCAACGCGCTCCGCGCCGCGACGCGGGAGGTCGCGGACTTCTCGAAGATCGAGGGGTGACGCCAGACTTGCGGTTTTCGTCATTCCGGGGCTCGACGAAGGCGAGAGCCCGGAATCCAGAGCCGCAACCTTCCCGAACGGCCTCGCTACGTTCTGAACAGTCAAGGTTCTGGATTCCGGGCTCCGCTGCGCGGCCCCGGAATGACGGAGGAGGGCTTTGGAGGCCCCCCTCACCCGTGATCGTGCCCATGCCCGTCATGCTCCGGCAGCGTGAGCCCGAAATGGCTCACCAGATCCTGCACCTGCCCCGGTGACAGGTGGCGCGGGTTGAGGTTGCGCAGGAGGAGGTAGAGCTTGGCCGTCTCCTCCAGTTCCTCCGTGGCGAAGACCGCCGCTTCCAGGCTGTCGCCCGCCACCACCGGCCCGTGGTTGGCCAGCAGCACCGAGGAATAGCGCCCGGCCAAGCCCCGGATCGCGTCGGCCACTGCCGGGTCGCCGGGGCGGAAATAGGGGACCAGCGCCGTGCCCCCGGTGCGCATCAGGTAATAGGGCGTCATCGGCGGCAGCACCGCCTTCGGGTCGATCTCCGGCAGCATCGACACCGCCACCGCGTGCGTCGAGTGCAGGTGGACGATGGCCTTCGCGCTCCCCCGGCTCTCGTAGAGGGCGGTGTGGAGGGGGATCTCCTTCGTCGGCTTGTCGCCGGACAGGAGCCGCCCCTCCCCGTCGAGGCGCGAGATCCGCGCCGGATCGAGGAAGCCGAGCGACGCGTTGGTCGGCGTCACCAGCCAGCCGCCATCGGGCAGGCGCAGCGAGATGTTGCCCGAGGAGCCGGGCGTCAGCCCGCGCTCGAACAGGGACCGGCCGTAGCGGCAGATCTCCTCGCGCAGGCGGGCTTCCTCGCTCATGCGGTGGCTCCTTCGATGAGGTCGAATCCGAGGTCGATCCGGGCCGGGCCGTCGCCCGTGAGGCAGCCGGCAGCCGCGCGCCCGATGGCGAGGCGCGGCGTGCGGATCGTCGAGAGGGGTTGGGGCATCGCCTCCGTGAAGTCGAGCCCGTTGAAGCCGAACAGGGCGATCCGCTCCGGCACGGCGAGCCCCGCCGCGAGGCAGGCGAACCAGCCGCCGAGCGCCATGTCGTCGTTGGCGAAATACACCGCGTCGAGGTCCGGGTGGCGCGCCAGCAGCGCCTCGAACCCCGCCCGGCCCATGGCGGCCGAGGAGCGGCCCTCCCGGACCTCCCGCCCCACGAGGGACAGGCCGGCTTCCGCCAGCACCGATTCGAAGGCCGCGAGCCGCTTGCCGCCCCGCCGGTCGCTCCCCGGATCGAGGCCGATATAGCCGATCCGCCGGTAGCCCCGGGCCAGGAGATGCCGGGCGCTCGCCTCCCCCGCCGCCCGGTTCGAGAAGCCGACCACCCGGTCGATCCCCTCCCCGTCCGTGTCGATCATCTCCACCACCCGCACCCCCGCCGCGCGGGCGAGGCTCACCGTGCCGGGGCTGTGCTCCAGCCCGGTGAGCAGCAGAGCCTCCGGCCGCCACGACAGCAGCGCGGCGACCAGCGCCTCCTCCCGGTCGGGATCGTATTCGCTGACGCCGACGACGCTCTGCGTCCCCGTGCCGTCGAGGGCCGCCGTGAGGCCGCGCAGCAGGTCCGGGAAGACGATGTTGGCGAGCGAGGGGATCACCACCCCGACGAGGCCCGACCCCGTGCCCGCCCCGCCCCCGGCGAGGCTCCCCGCCAGCCGGTTCGGCACGTAGCCGAGGCGGGCCACGGCCTCCGCCACCCGCTCGCCCGCGCGCTTCGAATAGGAGCCGTGGTTGCGCAGCACCCGCGAGACCGTGCTCTCGCCGACGCCGGCCTCCCGCGCCACGTCGGTGAGCGTCACGAGCCGTCCCGGCGGGTCGAACCCTGCCATCCCCGCATCCTCCCGGCGCCCTTCCCCAGGACCGGCATACAGGGCTGCATTTTGTTTCACAACAGAATTGGCAGCGCTGCCAAAGCGAGATATAGCGCGATTCACAGCCGCCGGGGAGCGGCGGATCGGCCTACCCGCAACGGGGGGCAAGGGAGGGACACAGCCATGCCAGTGCAGGCCGCCGCGGTGACGGGGAGCACCGCGTCCAGCGACAAGGGCTTCATCGACAGGACCTACGCCAAGGTCTTCTGGCGGCTCGTGCCGTTCCTGATGCTCTGCTACATCGTCGCCTATCTCGACCGGGTGAATGTCGGCTTCGCCAAGCTGCAGATGTCGAAGGAGCTCGGCTTCTCCGAGACCGCCTACGGCCTCGGCGCGGGCATCTTCTTCCTCGGCTACTTCCTGTTCGAGGTGCCCTCGAACATCATCCTCCACCGGGTCGGCGCGCGGGTCTGGATCGCGCGGATCATGATCACCTGGGGCCTGATCTCCGGGGCGTTCGTGTTCGTGAACTCGGAGGCGAGCTTCTACGCGATGCGCTTCCTCCTCGGGCTGGCCGAGGCCGGGTTCTATCCGGGCGTCATCCTCTACGTGACCTCGTGGTTCCCCTCCCACCGCCGGGCGCGGGTGATCACCGTGTTCATGGCGGCGATCCCGGTCTCGGGCGTATTCGGCAACCCGCTCTCGGGCTGGATCATGGACACGTTCCACGAGACCCACGGCCTGTCCGGCTGGCAGTGGATGTTCCTGCTGGAAGCGATCCCCGCCGTCCTCGTCGGCATTGCCGTGCTGCTCTACCTCGACAACCGCCCCTCCGAGGCGAAGTGGCTGAACCCCGCCGAGCGGCAGGTGCTGGAGCGGGACATCGCAGCGGAGGAGCGCACCAAGACCGACAGCCCGCACTCCATCGCCACCGTGTTCCGCAACGGCCGCGTGTGGTTCATGAGCCTGATCTACTTCCTGTTCGTGGCCGGGCAGTACGGACTGGCCTTCTGGGTGCCGACCATCGTCAAGGCGTCCGGCATCCAGGGCAACTTCAACATCGGCCTCGTGAGCGCGATCCCGTTCCTCGTGGCGACGGTGGTGATGGTGGCCCTCGGCCGCAGCGCCGACCATTTCCGCGAGCGCCGCTGGCACCTCATCGTCCCGGCGCTGATCGGCGCGGTGGGCTTCACGGTCTCGGCCTCCAGCACCGACACGGTGGTCGCCATCGCGGCGCTCTCGGTGGCGGCCGGCGGCGTGCTCGCCTGCTCGCCCCTGTTCTGGTCGCTGCCGACCGCCTTCCTCAGCGGCGCGGGCGCGGCGGCGGGCATCGCGCTCATCAACTCGGTGGGCAACCTCGCGGGTTTCGCCGGCCCCTACGCCATCGGGGCGCTGCGCGACTACACCGGCAGCACCGCCGCCGGCATGTACGTGCTGGCCGTGACCCTGGTCCTCGGCGCGGCCTGCGTGTTCGTAGTGCCGCCCCGCCTCGTGAACAAGTGAGGAGGCCGCGATGACGGACACCAGACAGCGCCACGCGGCGGTGATCGGCCTGGGCTCGATGGGCTCAGGGATGGCGGCCTCGCTCCTGCGGGCGGGCTTTTCCGTCGCGGCCTGCGACGTGAACCCGGAGGCGGTCGCCCGCTTCCGGGAGGCCGGCGGCGAGGCGGCGGCCAATCCCGCCGAGGCGGCGAAGGGGGCCGCCGTGGTGGTCGCGGTGGTGGTGAACGCCGCCCAGACCGAGGCGGTGCTGTTCGGGCCGGACGGCGCGGCGGCGGCGATGCCGGAGGGGGCGGTGTTCGTCTCCTCCGCGACCATGGACCCGGCCATCGCCCGGCGCCTCGCGGCCCGGCTGGAGGAGACCGGCCGGCATTACCTCGACGCGCCGATGAGCGGCGGCGCCGCGCGTGCCGCCGAGGGGGAGTTGACCTTCCTCGCCTCCGGCTCGCAGGCGGCGTTTGCGGGGGCGCGGGACGCGCTGACCGCCATGGCTGGCACGGTCTACGAACTCGGCGACGAGGCGGGCCAGGGCGCGGCCTTCAAGATGATCAACCAGTTGCTCGCGGGGGTGCACATCGCCGCCGCCTGCGAGGCGATGAGCTTCGCGGCCAAGCAGGGCCTCGACCTCCGCCGCGTCTACGAGGTGATCACGAAATCCGCCGGCAATTCGTGGATGTTCGAGAACCGGGTGCCGCATATCCTCGACGCGGATTACGCGCCGAAGAGCGCCGTCGACATCTTCGTGAAGGACCTCGGCATCGTGCAGGACATGGCGCGGGCGGAGAAGTACCCGGTGCCGGTGGCGGCCGCCGCCCTGCAGATGTTCCTGATGGCCTCGGGTGCCGGCATGGGCCGGGACGACGATGCCTCCGTGGCAAGGCTCTACGCGCAGGTCTCCGGGGCCGTGCTGCCGGAGAAGTAGACCGCCGTCCTCGACCCAGGGAGTCTGAAGAAAATGCCCCGCTTCGCCGCCAACCTCACGATGATGTTCAACGAGGTGCCGTTCCTCGACCGGTTCGAGGCCGCCGCCCGGGCGGGCTTCACGGCGGTGGAGTTCCTGTTCCCCTACGAGCATCCGCCGGAGGCCATCGCCGAGCGCCTGCGCGCGAACGGCCTGACCCAGGCGCTGTTCAACATGCCGCCGGGGGATTTCGCCGGCGGCGAGCGGGGGTTGGCGGCGCTTCCTCACCGGTTCGATGAGGTGAAGGCTGGCGTCGAGACGGCCCTCCGCTACGCCGAGGCGACGGGCGTGAAGCGCCTGCACCTGATGGCCGGGCTCGCCGACCCGGCGGATCCGCAGGCCCGGGACGCCTACCGGAAGGCCGTCGCCTACGCCGCTGAAAAACTCGCCCCAGCCGGGCTCGACCTCGTGCTGGAGCCGATCAACGGCCGCAACATGCCGGGCTATTTCCTCAACGATTTCGGGGCGGCGGCGACCCTGATCCGGGAGCTGGCCCTGCCGAACCTGAAGCTCCAGTTCGACCTCTACCATTGCCAGATCCTGCATGGCGACGTGACCATGCGCCTGCGCGACCTGATGCCGATGGTCGGCCACGTGCAGACGGCGAGCGTGCCCGACCGGCACGAGCCCGGCACCGGCGAGATGGACGACGCGTTCCTCTTCGCGGAACTCGACCGGCTCGGCTACGACGGGTTCGTCGGCTGCGAATACATCCCGGCGGGGAACACCGAGGCGGGCCTCGGCTGGTTCGCCCCCTACAGGAAGGCCTGACCCGATGACGCTCGCCCTCGGTTGCGTCGCCGACGACTATACCGGCGCCTCGGACCTCGCGAACACCCTGACCAAGGCAGGCCTGCGCACGGTCCAGACCATCGGTATCCCCAGCCCCGACCTCTCGCTGCCGGAGACGGATGCGGTGGTGGTGGCCCTGAAAAGCCGCTCGATCCCGGCGCCGGAGGCCGTCGCCCGCTCGCGCGAGGCGGAAGCCTGGCTGCGCCAGCGGGGCGCCGCACATGTGATGTTCAAGGTCTGCTCGACCTTCGACTCGACGGACGAGGGCAATATCGGCCCCGTCGCGGACGCCCTGCGGGAGGCGGCGGGCGAGGCCATCGCCCTCGTGACCCCCGCCTTCCCGGAGACCGGCCGCAGCGTCTACCAGGGCAACCTGTTCGTCGGCGCCCTGCCCCTGAACGAGAGCCCGCTGAAGGACCACCCCCTCAACCCGATGCGCGACGCCAACCTCGTGCGGGTGCTGGCCCGCCAGAGCCGGAGCGGGGTCGGGCTCATCGATATGGCGACCGTCACGCAGGGACCGGAGGCGGTCGCCGCCAAGCTCGACGCGCTCGCTGCCGAGGGCAAGGGCGCGGCCATCGCCGACGCCATCTTCGACCACGACCTCGAAACGCTGGGCCGCGCCATCGTCGGGCGGCGGTTTTCGGTCGGCGCCTCGGGCCTGGGCCTCGGCCTCGCCCGCGCGCTGGCGGCGGATGGTAGGGGCACGCGCGACGCGGCCGGCGCCGCCGTGGGTGAGCCGGTCGGTGGCCATGCCGCCTGCCTTGCCGGCAGCTGCTCGCAGGCGACCCTCGGGCAGGTCGCGGCGGCGGAAGCCCTGATGCCGGTGCTGCGCCTCGAGGCCGGGCGGCTGCTTGCCGAGCCGGAGGCGGTGGTGGCCGAGGCGCTGGCCTTCGCCCGCGAGCGCATCGCGCAAGGCCCGGTGCTGATCGCCTCCTCCGCCGAGCCGGAGGCGGTGCGCGCGCTCCAATCTCGCCACGGCTCGGA
This sequence comes from Methylobacterium litchii, assembly GCF_038442315.1. NCBI lineage: Bacteria > Pseudomonadati > Pseudomonadota > Alphaproteobacteria > Hyphomicrobiales > Methylobacteriaceae > Methylobacterium > Methylobacterium litchii. Next base: position 78,783 of record NZ_JBBXMY010000014.1, read on the forward strand.
AGCCGCCGGCCATGCCGTCGAGGCGGCCCTCTCGGCCATCGCCGAGGGGCTGGTCGCGGCGGGGGTGCGGCGCCTCGTGATCGCCGGGGGCGAGACCTCCGGCGCCTGCGTCGACCGCCTCGGCCTGCGCGCCTTCCTCGTCGGGCCGGAGATCGCCGCCGGCGTGCCGGTGCTGCGCAGCGCCGGCCGCCCGGAGCCGATGCTGCTCGCCCTCAAGTCGGGGAATTTCGGCGGCCCCGACTTCTTCGCCCGCGCCCTCGACATGATGCAGTGAGGTTTCGATGCACGCTCTGATCCTCGGTGCCGCCGGCATGATCGGCCGGCGCCTCGTCGACACCCTCGTGAGCGAGGGGATGGTCGGCGGGCAGCCGCTCACCGGCCTGACGCTCCTCGACGTCGTCGCCCCCACCGCCCCCGACGGCGTGCCCGGCCCGGTGCGCGCCGAGGCCGCCGACCTGTCGGTGCCCGGCGCCGCCGCAGCGGCGGTGCGCGACCGGCCGGAGGTGATCTTCCACCTCGCGGCGGTGGTCTCGGGCGAGGCGGAGGCGAATTTCGACCTCGGCTACCGGGTGAACCTCGACGCGACGCGCTTCCTGTTCGAGGCGATCCGCGCCATCGAGGGCTACCGGCCGAAGGTGGTGTTCACCTCCTCGCTCGCGGTGTTCGGGCCGCCCTTCCCGGGTGTCATTCCCGACGACCACATCCTGCGCCCGGCGACCTCCTACGGCACGCAGAAGGCGATGGGCGAGATGCTCCTCGCCGACTATGCGCGCCGGGGCATCTTCGACGGCATCGGCCTGCGCCTGCCGACGATCTGCGTGCGGCCGGGCAAGCCGAACAAGGCGGCCTCGGGCTTCTTCTCCGGCATCATCCGCGAACCGCTGGCCGGGCAGGAAGCCCGCTTGCCGGTGCCCGACACGGTGCGGCACTGGTTCGCGAGCCCGGCGGCGGCGGTCGGCTTCCTGACCCACGCGGCGGGGCTCGACCTCACCCGTCTCGGCACCCGCCGGAGCCTGACCATGCCGGGCGTCTCCGCGACGGTGGCCGAGGAGATCGAGGCCCTGCGTCGCGCGGCCGGCGACACGGCGGTCGCTCTGATCCGCCGGGAGCCGGACGAGGCGGTGATGCGCATCGTCGAGACATGGCCTGCGGCGTTCGACACCCAAGCCGCGACGGAACTGGGCTTCCAAGCGGACGCCTCGTTCGACGCCATCGTGGCCCAGCACATCGCCGAGTTCCACGGGGGCTGAAGAGGGCTGCATCCGCCCTTCCTCCTTCATCGTCATTGCGAGCGAAGCGAAGCAATCCAGGGAAGCGGGACGTTTCCGACCGTAGCGCTGCTGGATTGCTTCACTGCGTTCGCAATGACGGTGCGGGGGATAGCCGCCTCGCGCGCACCCTCACGATTGTATCGACTGCCCTTCTTCCAGACTGTCGTAGAACGCCTTGTCCGCCTTGAGGCCGGTCTTGGGGTAGCGTGCCAACTCGTCCTGGATCGGCCGGATGCGCTCGGCGAGCGTCTTGCCGGTCCGCGCCAGTTCGTGCACCAACGCGACCCGCACCGCCTCGGCCTTGCTCACGCCCGTCCGCGATGCCAATTTCTCGGCAAGCTGATCGACCTCGTCGCTGGCGATGGTGAGCGGCATGGCTGCCTCCGTGATGAGCGGGAAAAACGTAAGCCAGCCCGACCCTTGCCGCAAGCACACCAGAAATTGAGAGAACACGGATGACCCGCCTCGACGAGGCCCGCGCCGCGCTGAAGGAAACCTTCGGCTACGAGGATTTCCGGCCCGGCCAGGACGAGGTGATCGGCGCGGTCCTCGACGGGCAGGACGTGTTCGCCGTGATGCCCACCGGCTCCGGCAAGTCGATGACCTACCAGCTGCCGGCCCTGGTCGATGCCGGGCTCACCGTGGTGGTCTCGCCGCTCATCGCCCTGATGCACGATCAGGTGCAGCAGATGCGCAGCGTCGGGATCCCGGCGGCGACGCTCAACTCCACCGTGCCGGAGGCCGAATCGCGTGAGGCATGGCGGGCGATCCGCTCGGGGGAGATGCGCCTTCTGTTCGTCTCCCCGGAACGCCTGCTCATGGACGGCTGCATGGAGGCCCTGCGCGGAGCCGGGGTCCAGCGGCTCGCCGTGGACGAGGCGCATTGCGTCTCGCAATGGGGCCACGATTTCCGCCCCGAATACCGGGAGATCGCCCGCGCCCGCGAGGCTTTGGGCAACGTCCAGACCGTGGCGCTCACCGCCACCGCCGACGCCGCGACCCGCGCCGAGATCGCCGAGCGTTTGTTCCCCGAGGGGCGGCATCCGCGGATCTTCGTCCATTCCTTCGACCGGCCGAACATCCGCCTGACCTTCCAGCCGAAGGACAACCCGTCCCGGCAGATCGAGCGGTTCCTGCGGCACCGCCGCTCCGAGAGCGGCATCATCTATTGCTCGTCGCGCAAGCGCACGGAGCAACTGGCCGAAACGCTCAGCAAGGACGGGTTCACCGCCCTGCCCTACCATGCCGGCCTCGACCAGGGGACGCGAGCCCGCAACCAGGACCGCTTCCTGCAGGAGGACGGGATGGTGATGACCGCCACCGTCGCCTTCGGCATGGGCATCAACAAGCCCGACGTGCGCTTCGTCATCCACGCCGACATGCCGACCAACGTCGAGGGCTATTACCAGGAGATCGGCCGCGCCGGCCGCGACGGGCTGCCCGCCGACACCCTCACCCTCTACGGCCTCGACGACATGGCGCTCCGCCGCCGCCAGATCGACGAGAAGGAGATCTCCGACGAGCGCCGCCGCGTCGAGCGGCGCAAGCTCGAGGCGATGATCTCGCTCTGCGAAGGCGCCTCCTGCCGGCGGCAATCGCTGCTCGCCTATTTCGGCGAGACTAGCGGGCGGTGCGGCCGCTGCGACCTCTGCCGGGACGGGGTGGAACTCGTGGACGGCACCGTGCCGGCGCAGAAGCTGCTCTCGGCCATCGTGCGCACCGGGCAACGCTTCGGCGCGGCCTATGTCTGCGACGTGGTCCACGGCAAGGAGAGCGATTCGATCCGCCGCAACGGCCATGACGGGCTGAAGACCTTCGGCGTCGGCGCCGACAAGCCGGTGGCGGCGTGGCGGGCGATCCTGCGCCAGCTCTTCGCGGCGGGCGCGGTGGCCGAGAACGCCGACGGGTATGGCGGCCTCAGCCTCACCGAGAAGGGCACGGAGATCCTCTACGGGCGCGAGCCCATCACCCTGCGGCCGGACCCCGAGCCCAAGCCCGAATCCCGCGAGCGTCGCCGCACCGCACCCCGCGCGGCCGAGGAACTGGGCCTGCCCGAGGCGGACGAGGCGCTGTTCCAGCATCTGCGTGGTCTTCGCGCGACCATCGCCAGGGCCGAGGGAATCGCCGCCTTCATGGTCTTCCCGGACCGCACGCTGATCGAGATGGCCCGCCAGAAACCCGTCGATCTCTGGGCGATGCGCAGCATCCACGGCGTCGGCGAGCGCAAGCGCGAGGCCTACGGCGACCGTTTCGCCGAGGCGATCAAGGAGTTCCTGAGCCATCCCACGGCCGCCTGATCCCCTATTCCGTTCAGGCGACTCTCACCCAAGATGTTGCATCGCAGGTCAGGAAGGCACTAATCCGTCGCGGCCCACTCCAGCACCGTGTTCGGGTCCGTCGCCGTAGGCCTGTTCGTCGAGACCGCCGCATGTTCCGCAACGATGTCCCGATCACGCCCGAGCTTGTGGCCCAGCACGGCCTCAAACCGGACGAGTACGACCGCTTCCGGGCGCTCATCGGCCGCGACCCGACGCTGACCGAGCTCGGCATCGTCTCGGCGATGTGGAACGAGCATTGCTCGTACAAGTCCTCGCGAAAGCACCTGCGCGGCCTGCCGACCTCGGCGCCGTGGGTGATCCAGGGCCCCGGCGAGAACGCGGGCGTCATCGACATCGGCGACGGGCTGGCCTGCGTCTTCAAGATGGAGAGCCACAACCACCCGAGCTTCATCGAGCCCTACCAGGGCGCGGCGACCGGCGTCGGCGGCATTCTTCGGGATGTCTTCACGATGGGGGCGAGGCCCATCGCCGCCTTGAACGCGCTGCGCTTCGGCGATCCCGAGCATCCCCGCACAAGGGGGCTCGTCTCCGGCGTGGTGGCCGGCGTCGGCGGCTACGGCAATTCCTTCGGCGTGCCGACCGTCGGCGGGCAGGTCGGCTTCCACCGGCGCTACGACGGCAACATCCTCGTCAACGCGATGGCGGTGGGCCTCGCCAAGCAGGACGGCATCTTCTACGCCGCCGCCGCCGGCGTCGGGAACCCGATCGTCTATCTCGGCTCCAAGACCGGCCGCGACGGTATCCACGGCGCCACCATGGCCTCCGCCGAGTTCGACGAGGGCACGGAGGCCAAGCGCCCGACCGTGCAGGTCGGCGATCCCTTCGCCGAGAAGCTGCTCCTCGAAGCCTGCCTGGAGCTGATGGCCTCGGGCGCGGTCATCGCCATCCAGGACATGGGCGCGGCGGGGCTGACCTGCTCGGCGGTCGAGATGGGCGCCAAGGGTGATCTCGGCGTCGAACTCGACATCGAGAAGGTGCCCGCCCGCGAGGAGGGCATGACCCCCTACGAGATGATGCTCTCGGAGAGCCAGGAGCGGATGCTCATGGTGCTCAAGCCCGGCATGGAGGCCGAGGCGGAAGCGATCTTCGTGAAATGGGGCCTCGACTTCGCGGTGATCGGCAAGACCACCGATACCCTGCGCTTCGTCATCAAGTGGCACGGCGAGACGGTCGCCGACCTGCCGATCAAGGAACTCGGCGACGAGGCCCCGCTCTACGATCGGCCCCACCTCGCCAACACCCATCAGGACGTCATCCGCCCGGCCGATGTCGCTGCCCCCGCCTCCCTGGCGGACGCGCTGACGCGCCTTCTGGCCTCGCCGGACCTGTCCTCGAAGCGCTGGGTCTACGAGCAGTACGACCACTTCATCCTCGGCAACACCGTGCAGAAGCCCGGCGGCGACGCGGCGATCGTGCGGGTCGAGGACGGGCCGAAGGGCCTTGCGATCACCTGCGACGTGACGCCGCGCTATTGCGAGGCCGATCCCGTCGAGGGCGGCAAGCAGGCCGTCGCCGAGGCGTGGCGCAACATCACGGCGGTGGGCGGCAAGCCCCTCGCCATCACCGACAACCTGAACTTCGGCAACCCGGAGAAGCCCGAGGTGATGGGCCAGCTCGTCGGCTGCCTGAAGGGCATCGGCGAGGCCTGCCGCGCCCTCGACTTCCCCGTCGTGTCCGGGAACGTCTCCCTCTACAACGAGACCAACGGCGTCGGCATCCTGCCCACCCCGACCATCGGCGGCGTCGGCGTGATGGACGACGTGGCCCGCCACGCCACCATCGCCCTGAAGCGCGAGGGCGACGCCCTGGTGCTGATCGGCGCGGGCGAGGGCTGGCTCGGCCAGTCCGCCTACCTCGCCGTGGTCGAGGGCCGCGAGGAGGGCGCGCCGCCGCCGGTCGATCTCGGCCTGGAGCGCCGCAACGGCGACTTCGTGCGCGGCCTCATCACCTCCGGCGTCGCGGACACGGTCCACGACCTGTCGGATGGCGGCCTCGCCGTGGCCCTCGCCGAGATGGCGATGGCCGGCGGCATCGGCGCGGCGCTCCCCGAGGTGCCGGTGGACCTGCCCGCCCATGCCTACCTGTTCGGCGAGGATCAGGCCCGCTACCTCATCGCCATCCCGCCCGAGGCGGCGACCGACCTCCTGTACAGCGCCTCGGCGCAGGGCATCGACGCGGCCGTCATCGGCATCACCGGGTCCGACCGCCTGACCCTGCCGGGCGGCGAGACCGTCGCCATCGCCGACCTGCGCGAGGCCCACGAGGGCTGGCTGCCGGCCTACATGGCGAGCCAGCCCGCCGCCCCCGCCGCCTGAATCCGGAGAAACCCCATGCCGATGGATGCCCGCGAGATCGAACGCATGATCGTCGAGGCCCTGCCCGACGCGAAGGTGGAGATCCGCGATCTCGCCGGCGACGGCGACCACTACGCCGCGACGGTGCTGAGCCACGCCTTCAAGGGCAAGACCCGGGTCGCTCAGCACCAGATGGTCTACGGCGCCCTCCAGGGGCGCATGGGGGGCGTGCTCCACGCCCTTGCGCTGACCACGGGCGTCCCGCAGGATTGAGATCTCCCGCGGAGGCGCTGCCGATGGACCAGCCGACCCTCTACGACGACGATATCGTGACCTGGGCCGACGAGCAGGTCGCGGCCCTGCGCGCCCTCGCCGCCCGGAGCGACCTGTCGAACGCGGTCGATTGGGAGAACGTGATCGAGGAGATCGAGAGCGTGGGGCGGTCCGATATAGAGCGAGTGGAAAGCGCCCTTGCTCAAATGCTGATTCACATCCTGAAATATGCCTCGGCACCGTCGGCGCAATCCACCCGCTCGTGGCGAACCGAAGTCCTCTTGCACCACGCGGCCGCCGAGAAGACGTATCGCCGTTCGATGCGCCAGCGGATCGACTGGGATCGCCTCTGGACGCGTTCCATCAGGCTCGCCCGGGCGGCGCTCGATGAGTTCGGGGATTCCCTCATCGCCAACCTACCCGATCGACTGCCGTTCACTCCCGAAGAACTGACGGCACCCGACTTCGACATGGATCGTGGCCTCGAACGCCTCGCCGCCGTGTTGAAATCCCCGCCCGACCGTCACTAGATCACGGATACGGAAACCAAGGACTCTTCGATGACCGACGCCAACACGACCATCCAGAACGAGATCGCCTCCCAGGACGTGGTGGTGTTCATGAAGGGCACGCCGCAGATGCCGCAATGCGGTTTCTCGGGGCAGGTGGTGCAGATCCTCAATTACCTCGGCGTGCCGTTCAAGGGCGTGAACGTCCTGGCCGACCAGGGCATCCGCGAGGGCATCAAGGCCTTCTCCAACTGGCCGACCATCCCGCAGATCTACGTGAAGGGCGAGTTCGTCGGCGGCTGCGACATCACCCGCGAGATGTTCCAGTCCGGCGAGCTGCAGACCTTCCTGTCCGAGAAGGGCATCCCGGTGAAGACCGCCGCCGCGTGAGCCGAAGCCGGGCGCCTATGCGCCCAGCATCATCCTTTTCGTCATTGCGAGCGTAAGCGAAGCAATGACGGGATTGATCCGGGATGCCGGGGGCGCATAGCCCCCAAGGTCGCATCCGCTCGCGAGATCGACTATATGAACTCCCTTCACACGAAGGGATGTGCATCACCATGGCGACGCCGTCGCTCGACAGCGCCCGCGCGGCCACTTTCTCCGCGATCGAGAAGACCCCCGAGTTCCGGCCCGAGGCCCTGCCCGGCCGGAAGCTCTCCCTCGTCGGTCTCACCCGCGACGCCTTGAAGGCCCGCCTCATCGAGGCCGGCGTGCCCGAGCGCGAGAGCCGGATGCGGTCCGGCCAGATCTGGCACTGGGTCAACCTGCGCGGCGCGCAGGACTTCGCCGAGATGACCAATGTCGGCAAGGGCCTGAAGGCTGAACTCGCCCAGCACTTCACCCTGGAGCGGCCCGAGGTCGTCACCCGGCAGGTCTCCCGCGACGGGACCCGCAAATGGCTCATCCGCATGGCGCCGACCAACGCGCAGGAGCACAATCGCGGCGCCGAGATCGAGTGCGTCTACATCCCCGGCCCGGATCGCGGCACCCTGTGCGTGTCGAGTCAGGTCGGCTGCACCCTCACCTGCTCGTTCTGCCACACCGGCACCCAGCGCCTCGTGCGCAACCTCTCCTCGGCCGAGATCGTCCAGCAGCTCGTCGTCGCCCGCGACGAACTCGGCGACTGGACCGGCCAGATGCCGAGCCGCGACGCCGGGGGTGCCGGCGAGGTCGGCCGCCTCGTCACGAACATCGTGTTCATGGGCATGGGCGAGCCACTGTACAACTTCGACGCGGTGGTCGATGCGGTCGGCGTGATGTCGGACCAGGAGGGCCTCGGCCTGTCCCGGCGGCGCATCACCGTCTCGACCTCCGGCGTGGTGCCGCAGATCCCCCGCCTCGGGGCCGAGGCGAACGCGATGCTCGCGATCTCCCTCCACGCCGTGCGCGACGACCTGCGCGACGAGCTGGTGCCGCTGAACCGCAAGTACCCAATCCGCGACCTGCTCGCCGCCTGCCGCGCCTATCCGGGCCTCAACAACGCCCGGCGCATCACCTTCGAGTACGTGATGCTGAAGGGCGTCAACGATTCCGATGCGGATGCGCGGGAACTGGTGCGGCTGCTCAAGGGCATCCCGGCCAAGATCAACCTGATCCCGTTCAACCCCTGGCCCGGCAGCCGCTACGAATGCTCCGACTGGGAGCGCATCGAGCGCTTCTCGGAGATCGTGTTCAACGCCGGCTACGCCTCGCCGGTGCGCACGCCGCGCGGGCGGGACATTCTGGCCGCCTGCGGCCAGCTCAAGAGCGAGACCGAGAAGCTGCGCGCCCGCGCCCGGATGATGATGGAGGACGGCATCGCCGAGGGCCTCTATCTCGGCTCCGACGAGGACTAGGCCCCGTCAGCCGGCCTTCGGGCGCGGGGCGAGGGCGGTGAGCGCGCTGGCCGCGAGCCAGCCGGCGACGCCGCTCGCGGCCTTCACCAGGAAGTCGGCGACCCGGCCGTGGCGGGTGGCCGACAGGTTCTGCCCGGCTTCGAGCAGGCCCGCCGCGACGACGACGAAAACGAGGATCGCGAGGCGCTGGCGCGGATAGGCCAACGCCGCCAGCGTGCCGAAGGCCGCGTAGGCCAAGGCGCGCTCGACGGTGGCCGGGCCGACCTCCGGCCGCAGCCCGATGGGCGAGAGAGTGACGAAGGCCAGAAGGCCGAGCATGCCCCAGAAGGCCAGCCGGAACACGGTACGCATCACTGTCCTTCCACGCCGACGATGCCGGGGCGTCGCCCCGGCACCCCACCCAAGGGCTTGCCCTTGGGAATCCCCCTCAATCCAGGCGGACGCGCCAGATCTCCTGGGCGTATTCGCGCATCGACCGGTCGGAGGAGAACCACGCCATCCGGGCGGTGTTGTGGATCGCCTTGGCCCACCACGTCGCCGGGTCGCCCCAGGCGGCGTCGATGGCGCGCTGGGTCCGCCAGTAATCGTCGAAGTCGGCGGTCAGCAGGTAGGGGTCGCGGTGGCGCAGGTCGTCGGTGAGCGGGCGGAAGCGGCCCGGCTCCTCCGGCGAGAACCGGCCGGAGGCGATCATGTCCAGCGCCGCCGCGAGGCGCGGGGAGGCCGCGATCGCCGCCCGCGCATAGCCCGGCACCGCCTTGCGGGCGATCACCCCGGCCGCGTCGAGGCCGAAGATGAAGATGTTCTCCGCGCCGACGTGATCCTTGATCTCGATGTTGGCGCCGTCCAGCGTGCCGACCGTCAGCGCGCCGTTCAGGGCGAACTTCATGTTGCCGGTGCCCGACGCTTCGAGGCCCGCCGTGGAGATCTGCTCCGACAGGTCGGCCGCCGGGATGATCGCCTCCGCGAGACTCACCGAGTAGTTCGGCAGGAACACCACCTTGAGGCGGCCCGCCACCTCCGGGTCGTCGTTGACCGCCCGCGCCACGTCGGCGGCGAGCTTGATGATCAGCTTCGCCTGGACGTAGCTCGGCGCCGCCTTGCCGGCGAAGATCTTGACGCGCGGCGTCCAGTTCCGGTGCGGCTCGGCCTTGATCGCCTGATACAGCGCCACCGTCTCCAGGACGTTGAGCAATTGGCGCTTGTATTCGTGGATGCGCTTCACCTGCACGTCGAAGAGCGCGTCGGGGTCGATGTCGATCCCGGTGCGGTCGGCAACGATGGACGCCAGCGCCTCCTTGCGCTCGCGGCGCACGGCCCGGTAGCGCGCGACGAAGCCGGCATCCTGCGCGAACCGGTCGAGGCCGGTGAGCAGTTCGGGATTGTCGAGGACGCCCTCACCCACCGCCTCGACGGCGAGCTTCGTGAGGCCGGGATTGGCCGTGTGCAGCCAGCGGCGGAAGGTGATGCCGTTGGTCTTGTTGACGATCTTGTCCGAATCGAGCGCGTGCAGATCGGAGAAGACGGTGGAGCGCATCAGGTCGGTGTGGAGCGCCGAGACGCCGTTCACCCGGCGCGCGCCGTGGAAGGCGAGGTGGCCCATCCGCACCCGCCGGCCATTCGCCTCGTCGATCAGCGAGACCGAGGCGAGGTGGGCGGCATCGCCCTTGCCCGACTGGCCCTGCTCCTCAAGGTGCATCCAGTTGATCAGGTAGATGATCTGCATGTGGCGCGGCAGCAGCCGCTCCATCAGCTCCACCGGCCACGTCTCAAGCGCCTCCGGCAGGAGGGTGTGGTTCGTGTAGTGCAGCGTGTTGGTGGTGACGTGCCACGCATCCTCCCACGAGAGGCCGTGGTCGTCGGTGAGGAGGCGCATCAGCTCCGGCACGGCGATGGCCGGGTGGGTGTCGTTGAGCTGGATCGCGGCGTGGTCCGGCAGCGAGCGCAGGTCGCCGCGCTCGGCCTTGTGCCGGGCCACGAGGTCCTGCAGCGAGGCCGAGGTGAAGAAGTATTCCTGGCGCAGGCGCAGTTCCTGCCCCTCGGCGGAGGCGTCGCTCGGGTAGAGGACGCGGGAGATCGCCTCGGCGCTCATCCGCTGGGAGAGGGCGCCGACATGGTCGCCGCCGTTGAACCGGGCGAGGTCGAGGGGCGCCTCGGATTCGGCCTTCCACAGGCGCAGGCTGTTCACCTGCCGCCCGCGCCAGCCGACCACCGGCACGTCGTGGGCCACGGCCAGCACGGTCTCGGCCGGCTGCCAGCGCCGCTCGATCCCCTCGCCCGCGAGCGACATGGTCACGCCGCCGCCGAAGCCGATCCGGTAGGTCGCGTCGCGGCGGGCGAACTCCCAGGGGTTGCCCTCGGCAAGCCACGTCTCCGGCGCCTCCTGCTGCCAGCCGTCCTTGAAGGACTGGCGGAACAGGCCGTGATCGTAGCGGATGCCGTAGCCCATGGCGGGGATCGACAGGCTCGCCATGCTCTCCATGAAGCAGGCCGCCAGACGCCCGAGGCCGCCATTGCCCAAGGCCGCGTCGGGCTCGGCGTCCTGCACGGCATCGAGGTCGATGCCCAGTTCGGCCAGCGCCTCGCGCACGGTCTCGGTGAGGCCGAGATTGTTCAGCGCGTCCGACATCAGACGGCCGATGAGGAATTCCAGCGAGAGATAATAGACGCGCTTGTGCGGGATCTTGCCCGCGTTCGGCAGGCCGGCCTCCGCGATCCGGTCGCGCAGGGCGAGCGCCGTCGCCACGAACCAGTCGCGCGGACGGGCATTCTCCGGCGTCGTGCCGATGACGATGCCGAGCTTGGCCCGGATCGCCTCCCGCAGGTCGACCACGGGATCGCCGATTCCGGCCAGGACCGGACGCACCTTCGCCGGGATGACGGCCGCCTTCACGGAGTCGCGTCCGGTCTCGGACGGGGCACTGGGCGAAGCGGCACGCGTCTGAACTTCGGTGAGCACAGTCGAACCCCCAATAACGTCGGCGGATTATGTTCTGTTCCAGATTGCCGCCGCATGAACGGGCCGGCATCCGGGCCCGATCGCACCGATCCTGTGGACGGTCTCGGGCAAAGTCGAGGCAACACCTTGTGACGCCGCTCTTTTCGGCATCGGCGCCTCGACGATGTGTCTTTATAGGCACAGTGACTTGGCGATCAAGGGCAGACCCCTGGACGGCCCTGCACAAAAGACTAGCAAGCCCGGCCCGACTGCTTTTCACAGCGCGAGCGTGATTTTTATTGTCGCACTGCAACCATCAATAACGCGCCCTTAACCGAAAAAGTGGCCTCGTTTGTGCGTCGCAGCGGAACCGTCGCGCACAGGGAGCGTTAGGCGTGGTTGAGATCGCGGCAGTTCCGTTTGACCCGGTCTTTGCGCATCCGGGGCATCTCTCCCGGGCTGGAAGACCGCCCATGCTTCACGTGCACCGCTCCGGACTGACCGCGCGGAAGTCCGATATGTGCACGTACAAGCCCCTGCCCTCTGCGATTCCGATGGGCCGGCGCATCCTCTACGCCACCCCGGAAATGGCCGATTTCGTGAAGACCGGCGGCCTCGGCGAGGTCTCGGCCGCCCTGCCCCGGGCGTTGCGGGCGCATTACGACGTCCGCGTCCTGATGCCCGGCTACCCGCAGGTGCGCGCGGCCTTCCCGGACATGCCGGTGGTGGCCCGCCTCGAAGGTCTCGCCGGCATCCCCCCCTGCGACCTCGGCCTCGCCGAGACGGCCGACGGCCTGCGCGTCTACGTGCTGATCGCGCCGGAGCTCTACGAGCGTCCGGGCACGCCCTACGGCGACGCCTCGGGCGACTTCGCGGACAACGACGTGCGCTTCGCCCGCCTCAGCCTCGCGGCGGCGGACCTCGCGCTGGGTGTCGATGCCGGCTGGGCGGCGGACCTCCTGCACCTGCACGATTGGCAGGCCGCCCTGGCCCCGGCCTATCTCGCTTGGCGTGGCGTGCGGCTGCCGAGCGTGCTGACCGTGCACAACCTCGCCTACCAGGGCCTCTTCCCCCGCGACGGGATGCACCGGATCGGCGTGCCGGATTCGGCCTTCCAGATGGATGGCTGCGAGTTCTACGGGCAGCTCTCGTTCCTGAAGGCGGGGCTCTACTACGCCTCGCAGGTCACGACGGTGAGCGAGACCTACGCCCGCGAGATCCAGACGCCGGAGATGGGCTGCGGCCTCGACGGCCTGCTGCGGGTGCGCGCCGGCCAGGGGCGCCTCGCGGGCATCCTGAACGGCATCGACGAATCCTGGGACCCGCGTACCGACCCGCACCTCGCCCTGCCCTTCGAGGCGGACGACTGGAAGGGCAAGCGCGCCAACGCCGATGTGGTCCGAAAGGATTTCGGCATGGCGGTCTCGCGCGGGCCGCTCTTCGCCATCGTCTCGCGGCTGGTGCACCAGAAGGGCATCGACCTCAGCCTGGAGGCGGCCCAGACCATCGTCGCCGAGGGCGGCCAGCTCGTGGTGATCGGCCAGGGCGAGGGCCGGTTCGAGGGAGCGCTCCGCGGCCTCACCAAGCGGCATCCCGAGCAGGTCGGCGTGCATGTCGGCTTCGACGAGGGGCAGGCCCGGCGGATCTTCGCGGGCAGCGACTTCCTGCTGATGCCCTCGCGCTTCGAGCCCTGCGGCCTCGCGCAGATGTACGCCCAGCGCTACGGCTCCCTGCCGATCGTGCGGCAGACCGGCGGCCTCGCCGACACGGTCGAGGACGGCGCCACGGGCTTCTCCTTCTCGGACCCCTCGCCCAGCGGGCTGACCGGCGCGGTGCGCCGGGCGCTCGACGTCTTCGGCCAGAAGAAGCGCCTCAACACCATGCGCCGCCGGGCCATGGCGACCCGCTTCGGCTGGGACCGCGCGGCCGACAACTACGCGGACCTCTACGCCAGGGCGATCGGCAACAGCGTCGCCCTGCGGTGGAGCACGGTCTAAGGCCCTTGTTCCGTCCGGCCAAATCCGTAAATTACGGATAACACGCGCCGGACGGCGCGGCCGGGCCCTCCGCCATGAACCTGTTCGCGACCCTCGACACCGACGCGACGGATTTCGCCAAGCGCAACGGCTTCTTCCAGGACGAGGCCATCCGCAAGCCGATCGTCGTCAGCAAGCATGGCCGGCCGAAGACCGTGCTGATCGCCTACGACGAATTTGTCCGGCTGCGCGAGCGCGACCGGCAGGTCTACACCTTGGATGACCTGCCGGAGGATGTCGCCCAGGCGATCCTCGATGCCACCGTTCCCGAGGAGCTGAAGGACTAGCCGGGCGTCCCGACCATGGTCCGGCAGGACTTACCCGGCGCAGGCACGGTCATCCGCTACGCCTACCTCTGGTCGCACGAGGCCAAGCTCGGCCGTACGGAGGGCAGCAAGGACCGGCCGGCGGCTCTGGTGATCGCCAAACGTGCCGAGGAGGGGCAGTGCGTGGTCGTCCCGATCACCCACCGCGAGCCGGAAGCACCATCCATTGGGATCGAGGTTCCACCCGAACTCCGCACGCGGCTCGGCCTCGACGGCGAACGCCAATGGGTCGTGCTGACCGACGTCAACACGTTCCAGTGGCCCGGTCCCGATCTGCGCGAGGTTCCCGGCCGCGATCCGGCGACCTTCGTCTACGGGACGCTGACGAGGGCCTTCTTCCGCGATGTGCTGGCGCACATGCAGACCTTGATCAGGGCCCGGCGTGTGACCACGACCGGGCGCTGACCGAGGTTCACCCCTCTCTCACGAGGATCACCGTCGCAAGCGGCGGGATCGTCAGGCTGAGCGAGTGCTGCTGGCCGTGGCTGGCTTGCGCCTCCGCCGCGCGGCCGCCGCCGTTGCCCATGTTCGAGCCGCCATACTGCGCGGCGTCCGAGTTGAACGCCTCGCGGTAATGGCCCCCCGCCGGCACGCCGACGCGGTAGCCCTCGCGCGGGATCGGCGTGAAGTTCGAGACCACGATGGCGATCTCGCCGCCCGCACCCTTGCGCGCCCAGGCGATGACGCTGTTGTCCTGGTCGTCCGCCACGAGCCACTGGAAGCCGGCCTGCTCCGAGTCGCGGCTGTGGAGGGCCGGCGTCGCGGCGTAGAGGTGGTTGAGGTCGCGCACCACGTCCTTGACGCCCTTGTGCAGGGGGTCGTCGAGCAGATGCCAGTCCAGGCTGGCATCGTGGTTCCACTCCCGCTCCTGGCCGAACTCGCCGCCCATGAAGAGCAGCTTCTTGCCGGGATGCCCCCACATGAAGCCGAAATAGGCGCGCAGGTTCGCGAACTTCTGCCAGCGGTCGCCCGGCATCCGGGACAGGAGCGAGCCCTTCCCGTGCACCACCTCGTCGTGGGACAGGGGCAGGATGAAGTTCTCGGAGAAGGCGTAGAGCAGCCCGAAAGTCAGGTTGTGGTGGTGGTAGCGGCGATGGATCGGGTCTTCCTGCATGTAATGCAGGGTGTCGTGCATCCAGCCCATGTTCCACTTGAAGCCGAAGCCGAGGCCGCCCGTGTAGGTCGGGTGCGAGACGCCCGGCCAGGAGGTCGATTCCTCGGCCACCGTGATCGTGCCGGGGGCGTGGCTGTAGGTGGCTTCGTTGGTCTTGCGCAGGAAGTCGATGGCCTCGAGGTTCTCGTTGCCGCCGTAGCGGTTCGGGATCCACTCGCCCTGGCGGCGCGAGTAGTCGAGGTAGAGCATCGAGGCGACGGCATCCACGCGCAGGCCGTCGAGGTGGTAATGCTCCAGCCAGAACCGGGCGTTGGCGGTGAGGAAGGTCGCGACCTCGGTCCGCCCGAAATTGTAGATGTAGGTGCCCCAATCCTGGTGGAAGCCCTGGCGCGGGTCGGCGTGCTCGTAGAGATGCGTGCCGTCGAACTGGCCGAGCCCGTGGGCGTCCAGGGGGAAGTGACCGGGCACCCAATCGAGCATCACGCCGATGCCGGCCTCGTGGGCGGCATCCACGAAGGCCGAGAACTCGTCCGGCGTGCCGAAGCGGCTGGTCGGCGCGAACAGCGACACCGGCTGGTAGCCCCAGGACCCGTCGAACGGGAACTCGGTGATCGGCAGCATCTCGATATGGGTGAAGCCCATCTCCTTGACGTAGGGGATGAGGCGCTCGCCCAGTTCCTTGTAGGTGAGGTAGCGGTTGCCCTCCTCCGGCACCCGCATCCACGAGCCGAGATGGACCTCGTAGATCGAGATCGCGGCGTGGCGCGGATCCTTGGCGCCGCGGCTGCCCATCCAGCCGTCGTCCCGCCAGTCGAAGGCCCCGAGGCCGTGCAGGATCGAGCCGGTGGCCGGCGGATGCTCGGCGGCGAAGGCGACCGGATCGGCCTTGAGCGGCACCAGGGCACCGTCCGGCCCCCGGATCTCGAACTTGTAGCGCCCGCCGGGCTGGAGGCCGGGGACGAACAGCTCCCACACCCCGCCATCCTGCCAGAGGCGCATCGGGTGGCGGCGGCCGTCCCACTCGTTGAAGTCGCCGACGACGCTGACCTTCTTGGCGTTCGGCGCCCAGACGGCGAAGCGGAACCCGTCGATCCCATCGAGGCGACCGGCCTGGGCGCCGAGGATGCGGTAGACGAGATTGGTGCCGACCTCGCGCAGGCCGGCGACGTCGTATTGCTCGATGGACGAGCCGAACCCGTAGGGGTCGAAGCGGCGGCTCGTCCTTCCGTCCCAGGCCTCGATCTCGATCTCGTAGAGGGGCCGCCCCTCGCCCTCGACGCGGGCGACGAAGAAACCGTCATTGTGGCGCTTCTCGAAGGGCACGGTGCGCTCGCCGACGATCAGGCTCGCGGCGCGGGCCTCCGGCAGCACGGCGCGGACTTCCCAATGGTTCGGGCCGACCTTGTGCGGCCCGAGCACGGAGAAGGGATCGCCGTGGCTGGCGCCCATGATCGCGGCGATCGCATCCGCGTGGACGGTCGGGATCGTCGGGGACGCGGCACGCTCGGAGCCAGCGGGCGAGCCGGAAGCTCCCTCTCCGGCCCGTAGCGCGAAGGTCTCGTCGGTCACCGTCATTCGGTACGCTCTCCGTCCTCGTCCAGAATGGACAGAACCCCACGTGCGGGAATTTCGATCCAGTCCGGGCGGTTGTTGGCCTCGTAATCGACCTCGTACAGCGCCTTCGTGAGAAGGCAGAGCCGCAGGAGGCGGTCACGGGTGGGCTCGTCGGTCACGGCGGCCCGGGTGCCGTCCACGGCCCCCTGGTAGCCGTCGAGGAACGCCGCATCGATCATGCCACGCCACGCCGTGGCCGCCGCGCGGGCGCGCTCCTGCGAATCCGCGAAGCGGCTCGCGATCTCGCGGATCACCGTCTCGGCGCCGTAGGCGAAGGAGCGCATCATCCCGGCGACGTCGCGCAGCGGCATGGACTTCGCCCGCCGCTCGTCCGCCGGCCGCGAGGGCTCGCCCTCGAAGTCGACGATGATGAGATCGTTCTCGGCGACCAGCACCTGACCGAGGTGGTAATCGCCGTGGATGCGGATCTTGTGCGCCCCGCGCAGCGGGCCATGGGTCAGGCGCTCGATCAGCGCCTCGACCTCGGCCCGGCGGCCGAGGAGGTCGGCGCAGGCGTCCTTGCCGGCATCGAGGCCGCGCTCCGCGAGGCCCTTCAGACCCCGGAAGGCACGCTCGGCCTGATGGCGGGCGTCCCTGGCGAGGATCGCGAGGTCGTCCTCCTCGAAGGCTTCCGCCGCGAAGGCCGGGTCGTCGGTCTCCATGGCGAAGGCGGCGTGCATCTGCGCCGTGCGCTGGCCCAGCAGGTCGGCCCAGCGCATGTGGTCGCGGAACGCCTCCTGCGGGCTCAGGGCCTCGCTCTCGGGGGCGAGCACCACGGTCTCGAAGTCCCGGCGCAGGCCCTCCAGCATCAGGGTCCACGCGTCGCCCTGGTTGAGGACGAACTTCTGCAGCACGGCGAGCGCGGTGCGGGTGCCGTCCTCGGCGACGTGCTCCAGCGTGCCCAGCAGCGCCGGGGTGTGGGGGAAGCCCGCCACCTCGGTGAGGAAGCGCCCGACCTCGATCTCGGGATGGGTGCCCGGCTGGAGCCGGCGCAGGAGCTTGAGCATCAGCTTCGAGCCCACCGCGATCGAGGTGTTGCTCTGCTCGGCCTTGAGGCGGCGGATGTCAGCGACGTCCACGCTCACGCCCGGATCGAAGGCCGAGGTGGTGGCGAAGACGAGCTTGCCGCGCTCGGTCGGGATCTCCCGGTGCTGGCGCATGTCCTCGATGAGGCAGGCGGCGAAATCGTTGGAGCCCGCCGCCCCGAAGAGCAGGCCGGTGCGCGGCCCGCGCCGCACCCGCGCCACGGCGAATTCCATCAGGTCCGCGTCCTCGCGGCCCTCATCGACGCCCACCGGCACGAAGTACTCGTGGGTCTCGCCGTTGGAGAGCGAGACGGCCAGGCGCGGCAGCAGGTAGCGCGGCTCGCCGCCCTCGCGGGGGCCGAAGGCCGCGCAATCGACCACCTTCACGCCCTTGATCCGCGAGCCCTTGGCCCCGAACCAGCGGCGGCTCATCAGGAAGGGCGGCACCACGGTGCGCTCGAAGGCGACGCGCTCGCGTCCCGCCATCAGGCTCTCGATGCCCCCGGTGAGGACCATCGTGAACAGCTCCGGCGGCTCCTGCTGCGGGCCGACCACGCCCGATTGGGCGGCCGACAGGGAGAACCAGTAGAAGCCGTAGGCCGGCAGGGTGAGGAGGTAGGGCAACTCGCCGATGGGCGGGAACTCGGTGCCGCCGGTCAGCTCGATCGGCACCGCCGTGCGAAATTCGGAGAGGTCGAGTTGCACCGCCTGCGGCGCCCGCGACAGGTTCGCCACGCACAGGATGCGCTCGCCCTCGTGCTCGCGGATCCAGGCGAGC
Organism: Methylobacterium litchii; assembly: GCF_038442315.1. NCBI lineage: Bacteria > Pseudomonadati > Pseudomonadota > Alphaproteobacteria > Hyphomicrobiales > Methylobacteriaceae > Methylobacterium > Methylobacterium litchii. The sequence continues at coordinate 97,135 of NZ_JBBXMY010000014.1, forward strand.
ACCTTGCGGTTCGAGGGGTAGAGGAACTGGATCGAGCCCCGCCCCAGGGCGACGCTGTTGTTGCGGATGGCGATCATCCGCCGCGTCCAGTTCAGGAGGCTGGTCTGCGCCTGGGTCTGCGCCTCGACGTTGATCGCGTCGAAGCCGTAGATCGGGTCCTGGATCGCCGGCAGGAACAGCCGCTGCGGGTTGGCACGCGAGAAACCGCCGTTGCGGTCGGGCGTCCACTGCATCGGCGTGCGCACGCCGTCGCGGTCGCCGAGATAGATGTTGTCGCCCATGCCGATCTCGTCGCCGTAGTAGAGCACCGGCGTGCCGGGCATCGACAGGACGAGGGACTTCATGAGTTCGATCTTGCGCCGGTCGTTCTCGAGCAGCGGCGCGAGGCGGCGGCGGATGCCGAGGTTGATCCGCGCGCGGCGCTCGGCGGCGTAGAACGACCAGAGGTAGTCACGCTCCTCGGCGGTCACCATTTCGAGGGTCAGCTCGTCGTGGTTGCGCAGGAAGATCGCCCACTGGCACCCTTCCGGGATCTCCGGGGTCTGGCGCATGATGTCGGTGATCGGGTGCCGGTCCTCGCGGGCGATCGCCATGTACATGCGCGGCATCAGCGGGAAGTGGAACGCCATGTGGCATTCGTCGCCGTCGCCGAAATACTGCGCGGTCTCCTCCGGCCACTGGTTGGCCTCGGCCAGCAGCATCCGGTCGGGGTAGCTCTCGTCGAGGGCGGCCCGGATCGCCTTGATGACGTCGTGGGTCTCCTTGAGGTTCTCGCAGTTCGTGCCGTCGCGCTCGATCAGGTAGGGGATCGCGTCGAGGCGCAGGCCGTCGACACCCATGTCGAGCCAGTAGCGCATCGTCGCGATGACCGCTTCGAGCACCTTCGGGTTGTCGAAGTTCAGGTCGGGCTGGTGGCTGTAGAAGCGGTGCCAGAAATACTGCTTGGCGACCGGGTCCCAGGTCCAGTTCGAGGCCTCGGTGTCGAGGAAGATGATCCGCGTGTCCTTGTACGGCTCGTCGGTGTCCGACCAGACGTAGAAGTCCCGCTCCGGCGAACCGGCCGGCGCCTCGCGGGCGGCCTGGAACCAGGGGTGCTGGTCCGAGGTGTGGTTGATGACCAATTCGGTGATCACGCGCAGGCCGCGCTCGTGGGCGGCCTCCACGAAGGCACGGAACTGCTCCATCGTCCCGTAGGACGGGTTGATGCCCTCGTAATCGGCGATGTCGTAGCCGTCGTCGCGGAGCGGCGAGGGGTAGAACGGCATCAGCCAGATCGCCGTGACGCCGAGGTCTCGGACGTAGTCGAGGCGCTGGGTCAGCCCCTCGAAATCGCCGATCCCGTCATTGTTCGAGTCGAAGAACGACTTGACGTGGATCTGGTAGATGATGGCGTCCCGGTACCATTGCGGATCGCTGCGATCGATCATCGCGTCGCTGCCTCATCGATGAAGTCGAAGGAGCCGGCCAGGAGTTGGCCGGCGGCCGGGCGGCCTTCGTAGAAAGCCGCAGGTGCCACGGGCAGCCTCAGCCCGCAACCCGGCGTGGTGGGGTGAGACGCCAGATCACGCAGGAGCGTTCCGCCGGATCGAGGGCGATGCGGTGCCCCTTGCCCCGGAGCGAGAACGTGTAGCCCTGCAGCAGGTCTTCGACCTCGACCGCCCCGTCGTCGGGCAGGCCGAAGAGCCAGAGGGGCACCTCGTAGCTGCATTCCTGGCGGTTCTTGGGATCGAGGTTGACCATCACGAACACGCAATTGTCGCCCTCCGGCGTCGTCTTGGCGTAGGCGACGATGTTCTCGTTCCAGGCCGGCGTGAACACGACGTTGCGGAAGTCCCAGAGGGCGGGGTTGTCGCGCCGGATCCGGTTGAGCTTGACGATGTGCTCCCGGATGTTGCCCGGCCGATCGTAATCCCAGGCCTTCAGCTCGTACTTCTCCGAGTTCAGATATTCTTCCTTGCCGGGATAGGGCGCGGCCTCGCACAGCTCGAAACCGTTATAGATCCCGTAGACGGAGGAGAGCGTCGCGGCGAGCGTCGCTCGCACCACGAAGCCCGCGCGCCCGCTGGTCTGGAGGTAGTAGGGATTGATATCGGGCGTATTCGCGAAGAAATTCGGACGATAGTACTCGCCCATCTCGCCGGCCAGTTCCGTGCTGTACTCGATCAGCTCGGCCTTGGTGTTGCGCCACGTGAAGTAGGTGTAGCTCTGCTGGTAGCCGGCCTTGGCGAGCTTCTTCATCATCTTCGGCCGGGTGAAGGCCTCCGCGAGGAAGATCGCGTCCGGGAATTGTCCGTTCACCTCGCCGATCACCCATTCCCAGAACGGAATCGGCTTGGTGTGCGGGTTGTCGACGCGGAAGATGCGCACCCCGCGCTGGCACCAGCCGAGCAGGATGTCGCGCAACTCGATCCAGAGGGAGGGCAGGGCCCCGCCGTAGAAATGGACGTTCGAGATGTCCTCGTATTTCTTCGGCGGATTCTCGGCGAATTTCAGCGTCCCGTCCGGGCGCCACTCGAACCATTCCGGGTGGTTCTTGATCCAGGGATGGTCGGGCGAGCATTGGATCGCGAAATCGAGGGCAATCTCCATGCCGTAGGCGTGGCTCGCCGCCACCAGCCGCTCGAAGTCTTCGAGGGTGCCGAGGTCCGGGTGGACGGCCTCGTGGCCGCCCTCCTCCGCGCCGACCGCGTAGACCGAGCCAACATCGCCGGGCAGCGCCTTCAGGGTGTTGTTCTTGCCCTTGCGGTTGGTGCGCCCGACCGGGTGGATCGGCGTGAAATACAGCACGTCGAAGCCGAGTTCGCGGATCTCCGGCAGGCGCGCGATCACGTCGTCGAACGTGCCGTGGCGGTTCACGTCCATCGATTGCGAGCGGGGGAAGATCTCGTACCAGGCCGAGAATCGGGCCGCGAGGCGGTCGGCGATCACCGGGATCGCCACCGGGTAGCGCGAGCGGTTCACCCGCTCGGCATGGGGCCGCACCAGGGCGACGGAATCCGGCTGGAGGATCTTTTCCAGCTGGGCGGCGGACCCGCTTGGCTCGGCGCCGAGCGCCGCGACCAGGGCCGCCAAGCGATCCTTGTCCCGGCCGGTGGCGAGCGAGGCGGCGTTCTCCACGAGGGTCACGCCCTCGATGGTCTCCAGGCGCACGTCGACGCCCGCGTCGCGCTTCTTGATCGTGTCGCGCATCCACGAGGCGAAGGGATCGCGCCACGCGTCGATGGTGAACTCGTAGCGGGCGTTGCGCTCCAGGGGGAAGCGGCCCGCCCAGCGGTCGTTGTCCACGAAGACCATCGGGTCCTCGCGCCACTCCGTCGTGCCGACGACCCGCGACAGGATCGCGGCGGCGATGATCTCGTGGCCGTCGGAGAAGATGTCGGCCTCGACGCGCAGGTCCTCGCCGACGATGCGCTTCACCGCCGAGCGGCCCCCGTCGAGTTCCGGCGTCACCGCCTCGATGACGACGCGCCCCTCGCCCTGGGGCTCCCCCCGGGTGGGCTGGCGGGCGACGCTGGCGCGGCTCGCGGCGAGGATGCGCAGTTCGCCCGGCGCGAGGTCGACATGGCTGCCGCCGTGGAAGGCGATGGGCTCGACGCCCGGCGTGCGGTCCACGAAGGGGCCGAGCATCCCGCCCGTGCGGGCGATGAGCGGCCCGGCCTCCACCGGCACCGGGGCCTCGGTCGGGTTGTAGAGCACCAGCACCGCGTGGCCCGCCGAGGCGTGGTGGCCGGTGTCGTAGCGGACGAGGGCGACGAAGCCCGCATCCGGCGCCGAGAGACGCATCTGCGCCCCCTCGACATTGGCGGCGGGCAACTCGGCCTTGAGGGCGTTGATGGCGCGGATCGCATCCGAGATGTCGATGCCAGTGTCGTGCTCCCGGTCGCCCGGGTGGCTGTCGACCACATGGAGCGACCGGCGGTAGCCCCATTCGTACCCGATCGGCATCAGCACGCCGGCCGAGAAGAAGGCGGCGAGCGCGTAGCGGGTCCGCAACTGCGCGGCGACCGCTTCCTTGCCCCCACCGATCCCGGCGGCGAGGCGGGGCATGTCGTGGTTCTCCGGGAAGGCAATGGAGGGGGCGAGCACCCGCAGGCGCTCGTACTGCTCCAGCGCCCAGGGCTTCTTGAGGTCCCACCACGCGAAGGAATTGAACAGGTAGTCGAAGCCGGCGCCCGCCGTGGCCCGCGCCTCCTCGAAGGTGCAGCCCAGGGTCTCGGCGGCGAACAGGCAGGCGGGATCCTTGTCCTTGGCGGCGGCGATCAGCACGCGCCACACCTCAGGCGGGACCTTGTAGGCGGCATCGCAGCGGAAGCCGCCGACGCCGAGATCCTGCATCCGCGCGACGTAGCCGGCGAAGATCTCCGTCAGCGCCTGCCGGGCGGCGGGGCTGTGATAGTCGAGTTCGGCGAGATCGCCCCAGACGGTGCGGATCGACGGGTCGTCGGGATCCACCGCCGCCGGGTGCATGATCGAGCCGTCGGGCTCGCGCATGAACAGGTCGGGCCGCTCCTGCACGAGGCGGGCGTTGTCGGCGGTGTGGTTGATGACGAGGTCGGTCATCACCGAAATGCCGGCCGCGCGGGCGGCGGCGCAGAACCGGCGGATCTGCTCGTCGTCGGGGGTGCCGTCCGGGTCGCGCAGGCGCTCGTCGAGGCTGTCCGTGTCGGCCACGGCGTAGAGGCTCTTCGAGCCGCCGGTCTGGTGGAACGGGTTCAGGTAGATCCAGTCGAAGCCGAGATCGGCGATGCGCGGCAGCTCGGCGGTCCAGGCCGAGACCCGTCCCACGAGCAGCGGGAACAGGTTGTAGATCCGCGGCCCCTCGGCCCGGGGCGCCAGGGAGGCCGGCAGCGTGCCGGGGGTTCCCGTCGCCTGTGCGGGCGCGGCGGCCTTGGTCGGTGCGTTCATGCGGATGCCTCTTCTGCTGCTCGCTAACGCGTGAGGTGGCCGGCCGTGCCGGCCTCACGCGTGCCCTGCCCTAGCCCGAGACCTGTGACGGTCTCGGGTCGCCTCACCCCACCCGCCGCAGCACGGCGTAGGGCAGGTCCCGGAAGAGGGTGCCGGCGTCGGCCCCCTCCCCGTCGATCGCCTGCCCGGTGACGACGTCGCGCCAGCGCGTCCCCGCTCCCAGCGCCAGGGTCGTGCCGGCGAAGGCCTCGCCGGACCACACGGAATCCCCGACGAGCCCGGAGAACAGGCGCGGCACGGCGACGACGAGGTCGCCCTCCCCGGCCGGATCGAGATCGGTGCGGCGGAAGGCGAGCACATGCGCCGCCCGCTCGCCCGTCGCGTCCACCGCCTCGTAGCCGGCGCGGGCGAAGAACTCCGGCCGGGCGGCGCGCTCGGCCAGCATCCGGTGGAGCGTCGCCTGCTTCACCCGGCCGTCCGGCCAGTGCGACAGGAGCGGCGCCACCTCTCCCTCTCCGTCGATCATCCGCGTCAGGGCGGCGTAATCGACCGGGCGGCGGTTGTCGGGATCGACGAAGGAGAAGTCCCAGATCTCCGTGCCCTGGTAGGTGTCGGGCAGGCCCGGCAGGGTCGTCTTCAGCACGGTGCGGCCGAGGCCCGCGAGCATCCCGAGATGGGCGAGGTGCTGCGCGAAGGGGCGTAATTCCCGCAGGAAGTCCGAGCCCGGCGCGATGATCGCCTCGAACAGCTTGCGGACGGTGCCCTCGTAGGTCTCGTCTACGTTGACCCAGCTCGACCGGCGCTTGCCCTCGCGCATCGCTTTCTCGGCATAGGCGCTGAGGCGTTCGCGGAACGACTCGACCGCCGGCCGGTCCTCGCCCTCCATGAGTTCGAGGGGCCACGCCCCGAGGATGGCTTGGAAGAACATCCACTGGTCGTTGGCGTCCGGCGCGGGCTCGCCGTCGATCCGCGAGAGATGCGGGCCGGTGGTCTTCTGCCAGAGGTCCCAGGCGCCGGCCCAGCCCTCGGGCATCTCGGAGAGGGCGAGGAGGCGCGAGCGGGCGTCCTCGCCACGCTTGGTGTCGTGGGTCGCGGTCGCGATCATGGCGTTCGGCCAGTCGCGGGCGCGGGCGGCCTGCAGGTCGTGGAAATGCTCCACGTCGATGCCGTACTCGCCCGGATCGCCGCCGACCTCGTTGAGGCCGAGCAGCGCCGCGTAGCGGTAGAACAGCGTGTCCTCCAGGCTCTTGGCCATGACCGGGCCGGTCAATTGCTGGAACCGGCGGCGGAAGCGCAGCACCACGTGCGGGTCGGGCCGTCCGGGGCCCGTCGTCTCGATCCGGCCGAGGAGCACGTCCCGGGCGAAGTCGTGGACCGAGCGGTCGGGCAGGCTCGACCAGCGCTTGGCCTTGGCCACCGCGCCCTCGATGAGCCGCACGTCCTCCGGCTCCACCTCGCCCTCCTCCAAGTCGGCTGGCAGGTAGCTGCGGTAGGTCGGGAAGCGCGCGATGATCTCGATCAGCGCCCGGCGCAGCGCGTTGACGGTGAAGTCGCGGGTGCGCCGGTCGCCGTCGGCCACCTCCTTGAGGTCGCTCGTCAGCACCTCGAGCTCGCTGGCGAAGCTGATCTCCAGGATCTCGGCCTTGGCGGCGCGCAGCTGCACGCCGTAGGGCTCATCCATGCCGGTCGCCCACTCGTAGAGGCGGCGGACCTTGGTCTGCTTGCCCTTGTCGACGAGCACGCCGTCCAGTTGGTTCAGCACGTCGTAACCGGTGGTGCCGGCGACCGGCCAGGGCCGCAGGCGCTCGCCGGGTTCGAGGATCTTCTCCACCACCACGTAGAAGCCGGGGCCCACCGCCGCCTGGAGCGCGCGGGCATAGCCCGCCGGGTCGGCGAGACCGTCGATGTGGTCGATGCGCAACCCGTCGATCCGTCCCTCGCGGATGTGGCGGAAGACCACCTCGTGCGAGCGGTGGAAGATGTCCGACATCTCCACCCTGAGGCCAGCGAGCGAGTTCACGTCGAAGAAGCGGCGGTAGTTGATGTCGCTCGACGCCACCCGCCAATGGGCGAGGCGGTAGGCCTGGGATTCGAGCAGCCGGTGCAGGGTGCCGAAGCTGTCGGGCCGGCCCTTGAAGCCGTTGAGGAGCGCCAGCGTCCGCTCCGTCGCCTGCTGGATCGAGGGCGAGGTGGCGTAGACGGCCGCGAGCCGGCGCTTCAGGTCCTCGGCCTCCTCCGGGAAGCCCCGGCGGCGGGTCTCGTCGGTGTCGAGCGACATGGCCCGCAGGCGCTCGGAGATGGCGAGCAGTTCCGCCGTCGTGTCGTCATCGACGGCGCCAATGGCCGCGAGCACCCGGCTGAGGATCGTCGGGTAGCTGAAGGGCCGGATCGGAAGCTGGTGCTCGAAGTGCCAGACGCTGAAGGCGCCCTTTTCGGGATCGAACTTCAGTTCCAGCAGGCCGTTCTCCAGCGCCTCGCCGTAGCGCTCGCCGAGGAACGGGATCACGAGGTTGCGGCCGGCGCCGAGGCGCTGCCAATCGATATCGAAGGCGTGCGCGAAGGGGGACAGCGCCCCCCATTCCAGCACCGAGAGCCACCACGGGTTGTCGGACCCGCCGACGCCCATGTGGTTGGGCACGATGTCGAGGAGGAGCTTCAGCCCGTTGGCGTGGAGGGCGTCGGCGAGGCGCGCGAAATCCTCCTCGCCACCGAGTTCCGGGTTGATCCGGCCGTGATCGACGATGTCGTAGCCGTGGGTCGAGCCGGGCCGCGCCTTCTGCAGGGGCGAGGCATAGACGTGGCTGATCCCGAGCTTGGCGAGATAGGGGACGATCCGTTCGGCATCCGCGAAGGTGAAGTCCTTGTGGAATTGCAGCCGGTAGGTCGCCCGCGGCGGGGCGTCGGCCAGCCGCGAGGCGCTGCGCGCGCCGCGATCCTCGGCCGAGAGGGCGGCGGCGAGCTTGGCTAGCGGCCCGCCCGGCGCGGCGATCTCGGAGAGGTCGCGGTCGAGCTTGCGCCGCCAGTTCGGATAGCCCTCCGTCGAGCCCGGCACGTTGGCCTGGGCGAGTTCGGAGACCACGTCCTCGTATTGCACGGCCGTCAGCACCGAGGGGGCGCGGGCGAGGTAGCGGGCGGCGCCCTCGAAGGGCGCGGCCTCCGGCGGCTCGGACTCGGGCAGCAATTGCTCCCCGGCCAGGGCCTCCGCGAGGCGGCGGCGCTCCACCACCCGCTCGCCGCGCTCGGCCTCGGCTCGGTCCTGATCGTAGAGGCCTAGCGACTGGCGGGTGTCCGTGTCGACGCCGCGCCACCAGCCGACGAAGGTCGGCAGGTCGTGGGTGGTGATGGCGGTCAGCGCGTCGCGCGGGTAGGCGCCGGGCGCCTTGAACCGGCCGTCGCTCTCGCGCTCGAAGGCGAGGATGCGGTAGCTGAGGACGCCGGCCTTCATCAGCGCATCGGAAAAACCCTCCGGCGCGGTGCCGAGGTCTTCGGCGATGACGAGGCACTTGTTGCGGTGGCTCTCCAGCCGCAGCACCGCGAGCATCGGCTCGAAGGGCATGGCGACGTAGGCACCGGCATGGGCCCCCTCGCCGAGCGGGATCAGGAACAGCCGGGCGAGCTGGAAGGCGTGGTCGATGCGGATCGCGCCGGCATGGCGCATGTTCGCCTGGACCAGGGCGCGGAAGGCGGCGAGCCCGTCGCGCTCCATCTCCAGCGGGTCGAAGGCGGGCAGGCCCCAGTTCTGGCCCTTGGGCGCCAGCAGGTCCGGCGGCGCGCCGATCGAGACCTTGTCGGCGAAGCGCTCGGGATGGGACCAGATCTCCGATCCGCCCCGGTCGGCGCCGACCGCGAGGTCGCGGTAGAGGCCGAGCCGCATCCCCGCATCCTGCGCCGATTGCGAGGCGGCGGCGAGCTGGGTGTCGGCGAGGTATTGCAGCCACGCGAAGTAGCTGACCTCCTCCGCATGGTCGGCGGCGAAGGCACGCACGGAGTCGGTGCCGGCGCGGCGGAAATCCTCCGGCCAGTCGCCGAGCCAATAGGCGCCGCGCCCCTTGAAGTGGGCGGACAGGGCCTCGAACAGCGCGTGGGAGACGAGGTCTTCCCCGCCCTCCCGCCGGAAGCGGTCGAAGGCTTCGTCGGTGCCGGCCCGAGCCGGGGAGTCCGCCCAGAGCGCCCGCAGCACCGGATCGAGCACGGCGGCGACGCCGGCATGGTCCACCAGCGCGGCCTCGCGCAACGCCGCCACGGCGGGGGCGGACTCGGCCAGGATCTGCTCCGCCCGCGAGCCCTGGAGCCCCGGCAGGGCGCGGGGCGCGATGAACAGGGTTTCGAGGAACAGCCGCGAGGAGGGCGAGTAAGGCGAGATCTTGGTGCGGTCGGAGCCGAACAGGGCGTGGACGGGGCTGAGCCCCAGGAACGCCGCGCCGCGGAGCGCCGCCTCGCGGGCCGCCTCGCCCGCGTCGGCATAGGTGCCGATGCCGATGTTGCCGGGGGAGCGCAGACCGTAGAGCTGCGCCGCGAGGCCCCAATCGGAGGCCCCCTCCTCCGCGTAGGCGCGGGGACGCCAGCAGCGCTGCGGCGCCGAGATGACGAAGGACTCCGCGCGGGCCTCGCCCACGGCCACCGTCAAGCGGTGATAGCCGGGGGTCAGCGGCGGCAGGTCGAAAGCCGGGTCCGACGGGGTGATGGCGGCGCGGCCCTCGCGGGCGGCTCCGCGCTCGTCCACGAGGCGCCAGACCAGGGTGCTCGCCCCGCCGGGCAGGCGGAGCGGGATGCGGGTGGCGCGGCGCGCCTCCACCGGCAGGAGCGGCGGCACGAGGTTGCACCGCAGGCTGCGGACGGCGTCCAGCCCCTCCCGCAACTCGGTCTCGTCCGCGACGGGGAAGCCCAGCGCGGCGAGCAGGCCGACGCGGACATCGAGGGAGGTCTCGACGGGCTTGCCGAAGGCATCCGTGTAGCCGGCTGCAACGCCGACGAGATCGGCGAGGTCTTCCTTGAGGCGGCTCACGAACGGGACTCCGTCAGGACCACGCCGGTCCAGGGGGGTAGGGATGCGCCGCGCCCGTCGGGTGCGTTCGTCCAGACGGAGCGGCCCCCGCCCGGTTCGACCGTAAAGGGCTCGTCGCCGAAATTCGCCACGAAGCGGAGCGTGCCCGCCGCGAACGTCCAGGTGCAATCGACCACATCCGGCCGGGGCAGGTGCGCCTGCGCAGTCTCGATGCCGGACTTCGCCAGCGGCACCACCACGTCGCGGCGCAGGGCGAGCAGGTGCGTCGTGTCGGCAAGCACCTCCCGGTGGGGCGAGCGCTCCCGCTCCGACCAATCGAGCTTCGAGGCCAGGAAGGTCTCCTCCTCGGTCGGGTCGGGGATCTTGGACGTGTCGTCCGCGAAGGCGGCGAAGCTCTTGAACTCCTTGCGGCGCCCTTCGCGCACCGCCTTGTTCAGGTCCTCGTCCGGCGCGAAATCGACGAAGAACAGGAACGGCGTCGAGGCCGACCATTCCTCGCCCATCCACAGCATCGGGATCTGCGGCGCCAGCAGGAAGCCGGCGCGGGCCAGCGCCAGCTTGTCCGGGTCGGCGAGGTGGTTCAGGCGCTCGCCGAGCGCCCGGTTGCCGACCTGATCGTGGTTCTGCAGGAATGTGACGAAGGCGGACGGCGGCAGGTGGCCGGAGGGCTCGCCGCGCGGATGGTTGTCGAGGGTCGGGAAGGGCTCGCCCTGGTAGGCAAAGCCCTCGGACAGGCAGCGGGCGAGGCGCGCGACGGGTTTGTCGGCAAAGCTTTCATAATAGCCGGCATCCTCGCCGGTCAGGAGGACGTGCCAGCAATGGTGCAGGTCGTCCGCCCATTGGGCGTCGTGCATCCGGGGCCGTCCGCCCGCGTCGCGTTCGAGCCAGCGGGCCTCGTTCTTCTCGTTCTCCAGCATCAGGTGGATGTGCCTGCCCGGGAACCGCTGCCGGACGGTCTCGCCGAGTTCGCCGAGGAAGTGCTTGGCGGAATCGTCGAGGATGGCGTGGACGGCGTCGAAGCGCAGGCCGTCGAAGCGGTATTCCTCCAGCCAGTACAGGGTGTTCTGGATGAAGAACTGGCGCACGGTGGCGCCGCTGTCCTTGCCGTCGAAGTTGATGCCGGCGCCCCAGGGGGTCTGGTGGCGCTCGGTGAAGAAGGTCTTGGCGTAGGCGTGGAGGTAATTCCCGGCCGGGCCGAAGTGGTTGTAGACGGCATCGAGATAGACCATCAGCCCGAGGCCGTGGGCCGTGTCGATCAGGCGCTTGAGGTCGTCGGGCCGCCCGTAGGCGCCATCCGGCGCGTAGGGCAGCACCCCGTCGTAACCCCAGTTGCGGCTTCCCTTGAAGTCGGCGAGCGGCAGCAACTCAATGGCGGTGACGCCGAGCGCCTTCAGGTCGGGCAGGCGCTTTTCGAGGCCGGCATAGGTACCCTCCGGCGTCGCCGCGCCGACATGGCACTCATAGATCACCGCCTCCTCGAAGGGGCGACCCTGCCACGCGTCGTCGGTCCATTCGAAGGCCCTGGCGTCGATCACCTCGGACAGGCCGGACACGTCCTCCGGCTGGAAGCGCGAGGCGGGATCGGGTGCGACGAGGTCGCCGTCGATGCGGAAGCCGTAGCGGGCGCCGGGCTTGATCCCCGGCAGAGCGGTGCGCCGCCAGCCGCCGCCGGATTCCGGCAACGGGTGCTCGGTGCCGTCCACGACGACGGTGACACTCCGGGCGGTCGGCGCCCAGAGGGCGAAGCGTACGCCGCCCTCGACGATCTCGGCCCCGAAATCCATGCTGTGGGCATGCCGCATCTTAGGCCGCCATCCTTTTTCGCTCGCGCCGGATCCGCCGCGAAGCGGGGCCGCACCCTGGTGAGGGGAGAAGGCCCCGGCTCCGATCCGGTTCCCATGCAACGCACCTAGCGCGCCAAGTCGCGTCGAGGATGCCGGGTGGTGCAGATCAGGGCCGCCGTCATCGCGGGCGGAACCCGCCTCACGGCGCGCCCGACGCGGTCAGCACGAGGAGCGAGCGGCCCGGCAGGGGCACGGCGCCGGACGCCGGGTAGGCGGGGGCGTCGGCCGGGGGCTCGCCCGTCGGGCGGGCCGTGTCGAGGGCCGGCGTCCAGGGGCCGCCGACGATGGGGGCGAAGCGGAAGGCCACCTCCCCCTCCCCGCCGTTGAACAGGATCAGCAGCCGGTCGGCCTCGACCCGGTCGTTGCCGATCTGCATGCCGAAGACCCGCAAGCCGTCGTCGCCCCAGTGGCGGCCCTCCATCTCGACGCCCTCGGGGGAGAGCCAGTGCACATCGCGCAGGGGCTCGTCGGGGTCGATGAGTTCGCCCGTGAAGAAGGCCCGCCGCCGCAGGGCCGGCTGGGCCCGCCGGACGCTCAGGCAATGGGCGACGAAGGCGGTCAGGTCCGGGTCGGGGTCGGACGTCCAGTCCATCCAGCTCGTCGGGTTGTCCTGGGCGTAGGCGTTGTTGTTGCCGCCCTGCGAGCGCGAGCGCTCGTCGCCCATCAGCAGCATCGGCACGCCCTGCGCGAGAAAGATCGTGGCGAGCATGTTGCGCTTCTGGCGGGCGCGCAGGGCGAGGATGCGGGAATCGTCGGTGTCGCCCTCGATCCCGTAATTGCGGCTGACGTTGTGGCCGTGGCCGTCGCGGTTGTCCTCGCCGTTGGCGTGGTTGTGCTTCTCCTCGTAGGAGACGACGTCGGCCAGGGTGAAGCCGTCGTGGCTCGCGATGAAGTTGATGCTGGCGAGCGGCGAGCGGCCGGAGGCGGCGAAGGTCTCCCGCGAGCCGGTCAACCCCTGCGTGAGCTTGGCGAGCGTGCCCGAATCCCCCCGCCAGAATCCCCGCGCGGCGTCGCGGAAGCGGTCGTTCCACTCGCTCCAGCCGCGCGGATAGCCGCCGAGCTGGTAGCCGCCCATGCCGATGTCCCAGGGCTCGGCCACCATCTTCACCCGCGCCAGGACGGGGTCCTGCGCCACCGCCTGGAAGAAGGCGGCGCGGGGGGTGAAGTCCACGGGGGAGCGCCCGAGGCTGGAGGCGAGATCGAAGCGGAAGCCGGCGATGCCGTAGGCGCTCACCCAGTGGCGCAGGGAATCGAGCACCATCTGCATCACGCGCGGATGGCTCACGTCGAGGGTGTTGCCGCAGCCGGTGCAGTCGAGGTCGCGGGACGGGTCGCCCGGTTCGGCCTTGTAGTAAGTGGCGTTGTCGATGCCGCGGAAGCTCAGGGTCGGCCCGGTCAGGCCGCCCTCGGCGGTGTGGTTGTAGACCACGTCGAGCCAGGTCTCGATGCCGGCGGCGTTCAGTTCGCGGATCGCGGCCTTGAGGCTGCCGACGCCGCCCTCCCCGAGGTAGCGCGGGTCCGGGGCGAAATAGCCGTAGGGCTGGTAGCCCCAGAAGTTCACGAGGTCCTTGTCCACGAGGAACCGGTCGTCGGCGAAGACCTGGATCGGCAGCAATTCCAGGGCCGTGACCCCGAGCTTGACGAGGTGCTCGATGATCGCCGGGTGGGCCATGGCGGCGTAGGTGCCGCGCTCCTGCTCGGGGATCGCCGGATGGGTGCGGGTCAGCGCCTTGACGTGCGCCTCGTAGATGACCGTCTCCGAGAGCGGCCGGCGCACGGGGGTGAGGGCGAGGTCGGGCACGTCGGGGGCGGTGACGACGCCGCGCGGCATGTAGACGGCGCTGTCGCGGCGGTCGATCCGGTCGGCGCGGGTCCCGCTCCGGCGGTGGCTGTAGAGGGCGTCGTGCCAGCGGATGCGGCCCCGGATCTCCCGCGCATAGGGGTCGAGGACGAGCTTCGAGGCGTTGAAGCGATGGCCGTTGGCAGGGTCCCACGGCCCGTGCACCCGGTAGCCGTAGAGCTGCCCCGGCAGGAGGCCGCGCAGGTAGCCGTGCCACACGTCGTCGGTGCGGCAGGGGAGCCGCACGGTGCGGGTCTCGTGGCGCTCCCCCGGCTCGAACAGGCAGAGGTCGACCGCCGTCGCGTGTTCGGAGAACAGGGCGAAGTTCACCCCGCGCCCGTCGAAATGCGCGCCGAGCGGTGCCGGCACCCCGTCATCGACGGCGATCATGGGCGTGGTCCGGACAGGATCGGGGTTATTCCGCGGCGGCGGCGGTGGTCGGCGGCTCGCGCTCGGTGGTGCGGAAAGCTTCCAACTCGACGAGGAAGTTGCGCGCCCACCAATCCACGTCCTCGCGGGCCATGCGGTCGGCCATGGGGCGCCAGCGCGCCACGCGCTCGGCCTTGGGCATGTAGAGCGCCATGCGGATCGCCTCCGCGACCTCGAACCGGTCGTAGGGGTTCACCAGCAGGGCCTCCGGCAATTGCCGTGCCGCGCCCGCGAATTTCGAGAGGACCAGCACGCCGGGATCGTCCTCGCTCTGGGCGACGACGTATTCCTTCGCGACGAGGTTCATGCCGTCGCGCATCGGCGTGACGAGGCCGACGCGGGCCGCCCGGTAGAGGCCCGCCAGCACCGGCCGGGGATAGGCCTTGGTGATGTACTGGATCGGCGTCCAGGCCGGGTCGCCGAGCGAGCCGTTGATCTCGCCGACCTTCTCGTTCACGTCACGGGCCAGCTGCTCGTATTCCGGCACCTCGCTGCGGGATTTCGGGGTGATCTGGATGTAGGTGACGTTGCCGCGCTGGTCGGGGTTCGAGGCGAAGAAGCTCTCCACCGCCTCCATCCGCTCGGGCACGCCCTTGGAATAGTCCAGCCGGTCGACGCCGATCAGCAGCTTGCGGGTGCGCAGGCCCGCCATGGTCTCGCGGACAACCTTGTTGGAGCCGGCCTTGTCGGCGGCCTCCTGGAAGCCCGCCACGTCGATGCCGATGGGGAAGCTCTTGAGCCGGGTGCGGCGCCCGTCGACCATCAGCGAGCCGCCGCCGAGCGGAATGGCCCGCAGCGTGTCGATGAGGTTGCGCTGCAGGTTCTGCACGTCCGGGTCGGTCTGCAGGCCGATCAGGTCGTAATCGACGATGGCGCGCAGCAACTCGCCGCTCGCGGGCAGGGAGTTGAACACATCCGCCGCCGGCCACGGGATGTGGTGGAAATAGCCGATCGGGTTGTCGAGGCCGAGGCCGCGCAGCTCTGCCGCCAAGGGCAGCAGGTGGTAATCGTGGACCCAGATGATGTCCTCGGGCTCCACCAGCTTGGCCAGCGCCCGCGCGAAGGTGCGGTTCACCCGGCTGTAACCGGAATAGTCCGAGCGCGAGAAGGCGCCGAGCCCCAGCCGGTAATGCATGATCGGCCAAAGGGCGCGGTTCGCGAAGCCGGCGTAATATTCCGCGTGGTCGCGGGGGGAGAGGTCCACCACCGCATATTGCACCCGGCCCCGGTCGATGAGCGTCGGCTCCTCGGAGGGCTCCTCGGTGATGCGCCCGCTCCAGCCGAACCACAGGCCCTCATAGGCCGAGAACGCTTCCTTGACCGCCACCGCCAGACCGCCGGCCGCGACGGCCTTGCCGCCCTCTTCCGGGACGGCCACGCGGTTCGATACGATCACAAGGCGTGCCACGCGGGTGGGCTCCCGTTCTTGGCGCGAAAACCCCGCGCCGACGCACAGATACCGTGTGTAGAACGCGCCTGAATGAGACACGATCCTTAACGCGATCAACCCAAGCGCGAAGCCGGGCCCGGGTCAAGCAGGGCCGGGTTCGCGAGGGTGACGCCCGGCTGATGCCATCCCCCGCGTGAACGCAAGCTGAGCCTTGCGGGTTTCGGGGCGAATCGAGGAACTGTCCTAGGCGCAGCCGGTTACACAGCCGTCGCGGGACACCGCGACAAAAGGAGTCTGAGCGCGATGGCCGAACCCGAATTCCCGCACGACGTGCCGCACGGCGCCGCCGGCCAGGCGTCCGCCTCCGGGCCGGACGGGACCGAGGGTGCCCGCGCCAAGGCCGAGTGGCGCGGCCTGCAGGGCGATGTGGAGAACCTTGCCGGCGTCGCCGCCGAGCAGGGGCGCGGCCTCCTCGACGCGGCTCGCCTCCAGGCTCAGGATTACGTCGAGCGCCGCAAGGGTGAGGCGGCCCAATCGGTGCAGGACCTCGCGCGCTCCCTGCGCGGCTCCGGCAAGGACATGTCCGACAAGCCGCATGTGCGCGCCTTCTTCGACAGCGCGGCCGACGGGCTGGAACAGCTCGGCACCTCGATCGAGCGGCGCAGCCTGAGCGACTTCTACGGCGAGGCCGAGTCCCTGGCCCGCCGGGCGCCGGTCGCCGTGGCGGTGGGCACCTTCATGGTGGGCCTGCTGGCCGCCCGCTTCATCAAGTCCTCGAACGCTCCGCCGGACGACGACCTCCGCGACGAATTCCGGGCCTGACCATGAGCCAAGGATCCGACCCCCGCCCGGGCGCCAGCTCGATCCAGAGCCTGATCGGCGACGCCCTGCGCGAGACCAACGATCTCGCGCGCAAGGAGATCGCCCTGTTCCGGGCGGAGATGGCGGGCAACGTCCGCCAGCTCATCGCGGGCCTCGCCTGCATGATCGGCGCGGCGGTCTTCGCCGTGGTGGCGCTGCTGGTGCTCATCGACGCCTTCGTGAAGTGGCTCGCCACCATCGTCGGCTCGGAATGGCTCGCGGCGCTCATCGTCGGCGGCACGCTGTTCGTCCTCGCGGCGGGCATGGCCCTGTGGGCGCGGAGCGTGCTCTCGCTCTCGACCCTGGCGCCCACCCGCACCACCCGTCAGGTTCGACAGGACGCCCAGGCCCTGTCGGAACGCGTCTCAGGATGAGAATGCCGTCATGAGTTCGATGAACGACCTCGAACGCGAGATCGAGGAAAGCCGCGCCCGTCTCGACGAGACGATCGACCAGATCCAGGGCCGCCTCTCGGTGCCCAATCTCGTCGATGAAATGCTCGGCAACGCCCGTCGCGTGCCTCAGCTCGCCACCGCCTACGACGGGGCGCTCGACGCGGTGCGCCGCAATCCCGTTCCCGTGCTGCTGATCGCGGCCGGCGTCGGGATGCTGTTCAGCCGCATGGCCAAGGAGACCGAGCGCCGCCGCACGCGGGTCTCGGCGGCGCGGGTGGACAGCATCGCCACGGACGCCGTGCGCGACTACGACCCGGACGGCCCCGCCGCCCGGCCGGTCCACGACCCCCTTGAGAAGACCGAGATCTGACCGCCCCGCCCTGCGGGACCTCTCCGACACCGTAAAACGACCGCCGAGGATACGAGCATGACCGACAAGCCGGGCTTCCCCGCGGGCGAGCCGTTCAACCCCGCCGCCGCGCCGGGCGCCGCCGGGGACCACACCCTGCGGCCCAACCCCGCCGGCCGCCACGACCCGCTCCCCGGCGCGGCCACCGCCGCCGCCGACCGGGCCGCCGACACGGCCCACGATCTGGGCGGCAAGGCTTCCGACCTGGGCGACAAGGCCTCCGATCTGGCCGACCGGGCGCGGGAGCGGGTCGCCGGCCTCGCCGACGACATCCACGACCGGCTCAGCGGCTCCGCCGACCGGGTGCGGGACAAGGCCGAGGCGGCCTACGACGAGGCCCGCGGCCGGGCGGGCGACCTCCACCGCCGCCACATGCGCCAGCTCGACGACCTGACCGTGCAGGGTCTCGACGGCCTGCGCCGCAGCCGCACCCAGGTCGAGCGCTTCGTGGAAGACAACCCGCTGCTGGTCGGCGTGGTGGGCGTCGCCGCCGGGCTGCTGCTCGGGGCTCTCCTGCCGCGCACCCGCCAGGAGGACCGCAGCCTCGGCCCGTATGCCGACGAGGTCCGCGAGGAGGGCCTGCGCTACGCCCGCGAGATGACCCATCGCGGCCGGGAATTCGTCCAGACCGCCCTCGATCCGGACAATCTCAACGAAGCGGTCCGCAAGGCGACCGGGGCCGAAGACGACCGCACCCCGCCGGCCGGCGAGCGGACGCAGCACAACCTGTAAGGACGGCCGGATCGGCCACCGTCTCCGTCTTTGCGAGCGACAGCGAAGCAATCCAGGGCAGCGGGCCGCCTCAGAATGGGGCGGATCCCTGGATTGCTTCGCTCCGCTCGCAAAGACGGCGTGCCTGGTTCAGGCCCCCCCGAACAACCCCTTGTACTGCTCCCGCAGCACGTTCTTCTGCACCTTGCCCATGGTGTTGCGCGGCAGTTCGTCCACGAACAGGACGCGCTTGGGGCACTTGAACTTGGCGAGCCGCCCTTCGAGGTCGGCCACCACGGTGGCCTCGTCCGGGGCGCCCTCCCCGCCGCCGACCACCACCGCCGTCACCGCCTCGCCGAAATCCGGATGCGGCAGTCCGATCACCGCCGATTCCACGACACCGGGCAGACCGTCGATCTCGGTCTCGACCTCCTTCGGGTAGACGTTGAAGCCGCCTGAGATGATCAGGTCCTTGCCGCGCCCGACGATGTGGACGTAGCCCCGCGCATCGACCTTGCCGAGGTCGCCGGTGATGAAGAACCCGTCCGGCTTGAACTCGGCGGCGGTCTTCTCGGGCATGCGCCAGTAGCCCTTGAACACGTTGGCGCCCTTCACCTCGATCATTCCGACCTCGTCGGGGCCGAGCGGCACCCCGCTGTCGGGATCGACCACCCGCAAGTCCACCCCCGGCAGGGGGAAGCCCACCGTGCCCGCCACCCTTTCCCCGTCATAGGGGTTCGAGGTGCTCATGTTGGTCTCGGTCATGCCGTAGCGTTCGAGGATGGCGTGGCCGGTGCGGGCCTGCCATTCCCGGTGCGTCTCGGCGAGCAGCGGCGCCGAGCCCGAGGTGAACAGGCGGATGCCCCTGGCCGCCTCGCGGGTCAGGCCCGGCTCCTTGAGGAGCCGCGTGTAGAAGGTCGGCACGCCCATCATCGACGTCGCCCGCGGCATCAGCTCAAGGATCTTCTTCGCGTCGAGGCGCGGCAGGAACAGCATCGTGCCGCCGCTCGCGAGCACGGTGTTCGTCGCCACGAACAGGCCGTGGGTGTGGAACACCGGCAGGGCGTGGATCAGCACGTCGTCGGCGGTGAAGCGCCACGTCTCGACCATCACCCTCGCGTTCGAGGCGAGGTTGTCGTGGGAGAGCATCGCGCCCTTGGAGCGCCCCGTCGTGCCCGAGGTGTAGAGGATCGCGGCCAGATCCTCGGGCCCGCGCGGCAAGTCCGTGAAGGCCGCGCCGTCCTGCGCGTCGGCCGCCTCGGCGGCGCTGCCGGTGCCGGCGGCGTCGAGGGTCCAGACCTGCCGCACCCCGGCGGCGGCCTCGGACAGCCCCTCGCGCTTCCCCGGATCGCAGACGAAGAGCGCGGGCTCGGCGTCACCGAGGAAATAGCCGATCTCGGCGGGGGTGTAGGCGGTGTTGAGCGGCAGGAACACCGCCCCGGCCCGCACCACGCCGAGGTAGAGGAAGATCACCTCGGCGCTCTTCTCCACCTGCACCGCCACCCGGTCCCCCGGGGCGACGCCCGCCGCCTTAAGCGCAGCGGCGTAGGCGCCGGAGCGGGTAATCAGGTTACTGTAGGAATAGTGCCGGCCCTCGTGGGTCTCGATGACGGTCTTGGCCGGGCTGGGGATGCCGTCCCGCACGAGGGAGAAAAGGTGATTCGTCATCGCAAGGCCGGGTTCGTCACGGGCATCTTATCCTGCCTCCTTAGCCGCCCCGCCCGCTGCCCGCGAGCCCTTTCAGGCGTCGGCCAGCGCGACCGCCCTGGGCGGCGGGAGCTTGGCGCGCAACTCGCGGCTGACCGCCGAGGAGGCGGCGACCGTACCGAGGTTGGCGTAGGTCTCGTGGTTCTTCTCGATGGCGCCGAGGTCGTAGAGGTAGTTGACCATCAGCCCGTGCGACTGCGCCAGCCCCTTGTCCGAGACGTCGCCGAGGAAGTTGATCCGCTCCAGCCGCGCGCCGTTGCCGAGGTGGAACCGCGCGACGGGATCGAGGGGCCGCCCGCGCTCGTTCTTGGCGCGCAGGAAATAGGCCGCCGCCGCCGGGATCATCGCCTTGCGCACCGTTTCGGCGAGGGCCTTGTCCTCGTGCCAGCCGGGGATGTCGAGGCCGCGCAGGGCCTCCACGTCCTCCGGCAGCAGGCCCTGCGGGCTGTCCGCCCGGCGCTCGCGGGTGAGCCACGCGGTGAAGCCCGGCACCGGCGAGAGGGTGACGAAGGTCTTCAGGCTCGGGATCTCGCGGGCCAGATCCTCCACCACCTGCTTGATGAGGAAGTTGCCGAAGGTGACGCCCGCGAGGCCCTTCTGACAGTTCGAGATCGAGTAGAAGATCGCGGTGGTGGCCGCGCGCGGCGGCAGGGGCTTGCGCTCCCGCGACAGGATCGGCGCGATGGCCGGGGCGATGCCCTCGGTGAGCGCCACCTCCACGAAGATCAGCGGCTCGTCGGCGAGCGCCGGGTGGAAGAAGGCGAAGCAGCGCCGGTCCGGCGGCTCGATCCGGGCGCGCAGGTCGTCCCAATCGGCGATGGCGTGGACCGCCTCGTAGCGGATGATCTTTTCGAGGATATGCGCGGGGGTCGTCCAGTCGATGTGGCGCAGCACCAGGAAGCCCCGGTTGAACCACGAGGCGAACAGGTGCTCGAAATCCGAATCGAGGCTGTCGGCGGCGTCGAGCAGGGCCTTGTCCGCCGGCCCGTCCTTGGCCGCCTTGCGCAGGTCGCGGCGCAGGTCGAACAGGTCCTCGCGCATCCGCACGAGGCTCAGCGTGCCGCCCCGCGCGAGGTTGAGGCGGCGGATCAGTTCCTGGCTGCGCGGCTCGGCGGCCTCGTGCAGGGTGCCGAGGCGAGCGCGGCTCGGGTTGGCGAGGTAGGCGGTGATCGCCGCATCGACGGCGCGGTCGTCCGCTCCGAAATCGAGGGCGATGGCCCGCAGGAACTCGTGCCGCTCGGCGGGCGACAGGCTGGCGTAACGGTCGAGGATGGCACGGGCGAGGGCGACGCCGGACGCCTCGCCCCGGCGGGAGATGAGGTCGTCGCAGAGGCGGGCGAGGTCGGCGGCACCGGCCCGGACGGCGAGTTCCCCCCGGCCGAGGCCGACGAGATCGACGAGGTCGCGTCCCCGGTCGCTGATCGTCTGAAGCAGGTCGCCAAAGAAGGAGATCGCCGCCATCGCCCTCGTGACCCCGTCCTGCCGCGCTTGTTCGCCCCTAGTTTAGGGCGCCGACGCCGCCACGGCCAAGGCCAAAGCGACGCCGGATCGTCTCAACCCTGTGGTGACAGCATCGCGAGGTCGGCGCGCTCGCGCCAATCCCCCACGCCGTGCTGGCGGGCGAAGCGCAGTTCGGCGGCGCGCTTGGCGCGGTCGGGGTCGCGCGCCCGGCTGATCTCCACGGATCCCACCGTGAACGGCACCCCGAGGATCTCCTTGGCGAAATCGACCCGGTAATTCAGCATCCCGTACTCCTTGCTGGGGGCCCTCCCCCGGCTTCCGCCGGGAACGGATCGGCGCCCCGATCGTAGAATGACGGCGGGACCGGGCCTGCGGCGGTGTGAACCACGCCGGGCCGGACCCATGCGGAGTCATGCCCGCATCGTTCTCATATGGGGCGGGCGCGGGCCGATGGCAGGTGCGCGAGGCGGGGCGCGGCCATGCGGCGCGTCCGCTTGCCGGGCCCGCCTGCCCGTGCGCGAGATCCCCGCCGTTCCCACCCCCGACCTTGCGAGGGCGCCCTGTCCGCCACCCTTTCCGCGCCCGCCTCCCTCGACGGCAAGGCGAGGCTCGGCCTGACCCTGATCGCGGGCGGGGCCGTGGCCAACATCTATTACAACCAGCCGCTCCTCGGGCTGATCGTGGCCGAGTTCGGCGACCGCGCCGCCCTCTGGGTGCCGACGACGGCGCTGGTGGGCTACGGGCTCGGCATCGTCGGCCTCGTGCCCCTGGGCGATGCCCTGCCCCGGCGGCGGCTGATCGTGCTGCAATGCCTCGCCCTCGCCCTGGCGCTGCTGGCCGTGGGCCTGAGCCGCAACCTCCTGGCCCTCGCCCTGGCGCATCTGCTGGTCGGCGTTCTCGCCTCGGCGGCGCAGCAGGCGGTGCCCTTCGCGGCCGAACTCGCCCCCGATGCCAGCCGGGGCCGGGTGGTCGGGCAGGTGATGACCGGGCTCCTCACCGGCATCCTGCTCGCCCGGACGGCGAGCGGCTTCATCGGCGCCCATCTCGGCTGGCGGCCGGTCTTCCTCATCGCGTCGGGCGTGGCGCTCGCCATGGCGGGGATCGCCGCCGCCACTCTGCCGCACACGCCCCAGACCCATCGCCTGCGCTACGCCGCCCTGATGACCTCCATCGTCGGGCTGGCCAGGACACAGCCGGTGCTGCGCACCGCCGCCCTGTCGCAGGGGCTGCTGTTTGCCGGGTTCAACGCCTTCTGGGCGACGCTCGCCCTCCTCGTGGAAGCGCCGCCCTTTGGCCTCACCGCCGCCGGCGCGGGGCTGTTCGGGGTGATCGGCGTGTGCGGCGCCTTCGTCGCGCCGTTCTCCGGCCGCTTCACCGACCGGAAGGGCGCCAAGCCCGTGGTGCTCGGCGGGAGCCTGCTCGTCGCCCTGTCCTTCGTGATCCTCTGGGCGGCGGGGACGTGGTCCCTCGTCGCCGTGGCGGTGGGCGTGTTCCTCATCGACATCGGCATGAACGGCGCGCTCATCGCCAACCAGACCCGCGCCTACGCCCTGGTGCCCGGCGCGCGGGGGCGGATCAACACCGTGCTGTTCACGACGATCTTCGTCTTCGCGGCGGTCGGCGCCTGTGCGGGCTCGCAGGCCTTCCTGCTCGTCGGCTGGCCGGGCGTCTGCGCGGTGGGTCTCGGCTTCTCGGCCCTGGCGGTGCTGGTCGCTGCGCGGGATCCGCACCCGGCGAAGCGCCCTATCTGAGCACCCGCGACAGCCGGCACCACGCCGCCTTGTCCGCCGGCAGGCCGAAGCGCAAGCGCTCCCGGCGCTCGGTGAAGCGGCGCACGGCGATGCCGGCCTGCGCGAGCCGCCGGTAGAGGCCGGGTGCATCCGCGAAGTTGGCCGTGCGGAACAGGCGCGTGCCGCCGACGATCCGCCCGCCGGCCCGCAGGATCATCCGGTCGAGACGCCCGGCGTCCATGCCCCGCGCCTGCGCCGCCGCTTGGCGCCACGCGCCGTCCGACAGGGCGGCGCCGCCGATGGCCAGGGCCGGGCCGGACACCGCCCAGGGGCCGAGCGCCCCGGCGATCCGCCCCGCCGTGCCGGGATCGGCCACCGCGAAGCCGAGGCGCAGGCCCGCCAAACCGTAGGTCTTGCCGAAGGAGCGCAGCACCACGAGCCCCGGCCCGACATGCGGGCACAGGCTCTCGACCTCTTCCAGATCCGCGAAGGCCTCGTCGGCCACGAACAGCCCGCCCCGCGCGCGCATCGCCGCCGCGAGGGCGAGGCGGTCGGCGAGCGGGTCGGTGCGCCCGTCCGGGTTGTTCGGATCGACGATCACCGCCACCCGCGCGTCCCCGATTTCGGCGAGGCCCGTCACCTCCCGCACCGCGTGCCCGGCCCGCCGCCACGCGGCGGCGTGCTCGGCATAGGTCGGGCCGACGACGGCGACCTCGGTCGGCGCCACGAGGCGGGGCAGGGTCTCGATCAGGATCTGCGTGCCGGGCGCGGCCACGACGTGCTCCGCCCCCGGCGCGCCGTAGGCCCCGGAGGCCGCTTTGCGGAGCGCCAGGAGTTCGGCGGATTCCGGCAGGCGCAGCCACGCGCTGGCCTCGACGGGCGGCACGGGATAGGGGACCGGGTTGATCCCCGTCGAGAGGTCGAGCCACGGCAGCGGCGCGTCGGGGAAGGTTCTTCGGAGGTCCCCGAGGTCGCCGCCATGGGCGATCACGGCGGCCTCACGCGCGGAAACGCTCCACACCGAATGGTCCATCCGCCCGACACGCTCGCCTGTCTCGCCATCGCCCTCGGGATCGAGGCGGCGGCCGGCTATCCGGACGCGCTCTACAGGGCCATCGGCCACCCTGTCACCTGGATCGGCCGGCTGATCGCCGCCCTGGAGCGCGGGCTCAACCGGGGCTCGGAGCGGCGCCGCCGCCTCGCGGGGGTGCTCGCCCTGGTGCTGCTGCTGGCGGTGGTCGGCGGGCTCGCCGGGCTCGTCACGGCGGCGGCGGGGCTCGCCGGCCCCCTCCCCGCCCTCGTCCTCACGGGCGTGCTGGCTGCGAGCCTGCCGGCACAGCGCAGCCTGCACCAGCACGTCGCGGCGGTGGAGACCGGCCTGCGCGCGGGCGGGCTGGAGGCCGGGCGCCGGGCGGTGTCGATGATCGTCGGGCGCGATCCCGAACGCCTCGACGGGCCGGCGATCTGCCGGGCGGCGATCGAGAGCCTGTCCGAGAATTTTTCCGATGGGATCGTGGCGCCGGCCTTCTGGATCGGCGTCCTCGGCCTGCCGGGCGGGGCGCTCTACAAGGCCGCCAACACCGCCGACAGCATGATCGGCCACCGCACCCCCCGCTACGCCGCCTTCGGCTGGGCGGCGGCCCGCTTCGACGACCTCGTGAACCTCCCCGCGTCCCGCCTGGCCGGGCTGCTCATCGCGGGGGCGGCGTTCCTCCGTGGCGCGGATGGGCGGGGCGCCCTGCGGGCGATGGCCCGCGACGCACGCCGCCACCGCTCGCCCAATGCCGGCTGGCCCGAATCCGCCATGGCCGGGGCCCTCGGCTTGAGGCTCGCCGGGCCGCGCGTCTACGACGGCACCCTCGTGCCCGACGCCCACATGGGCGACGGCCGCGCCGAGGCGACCCCCGACGACATCGGCCGGGCGCTCGCCCTCTACCGCACCGCCTGCTGGCTCCAGGGGGGGCTGGTGGTGGGGCTCCTGGCGCTCGGGTTCGCGCTGGCGGGGTGAGGCCGCACGCCGCCAGCGTGCTACACGTTTCCCGCAAGGAGACACCGATGCGTGCCGTGTTCGTGGATGCCAGCGAGACCCTGGCCGAGGTGGCCCGCCGCCTGAGCCGCCCCGGCGATCCGCCCCTGACGATCCATGCCGACCCGGACACCGTCCCGGAGGACCTGCCCCGCCTGCTCGCCGGGGCGGAGGTCGCGCTCATCGACCACACCGCCCTGCCGCTGTCCGTCGCGAAGGCCTGCGCGGGGCTGAAGCACGTCGTGTTCCTCGGCACGGGCGCGCGCAGCTACATGGACCCGGAGGCGCTTCAGGCCGAACTCGGCGTGCAGGTCCATCTCATCCGGGGCTACGGCGACACGGCGGTGGCCGAATGCGCCTTCGCCCTGATGTGGGCCGCCGCCAAGGGTCTCGCCCGCATGGACGGGGCGATGCGGGTCGGACACTGGCTGCGCACGGACGGCATCCAGCTCACCGGCAAGACGGTGGGCCTGATCGGGTTCGGCGGGATCGGCGCCGAGATGGCCCGCCTCTGCGCCGGGATCGGCATGCGGGTGATCGCCTGGAACCGGACGCCACGGACCCATCAAGGGGTGGACTTCGTGGACCTCGATACCCTGCTCGCCGACAGCGACGTGGTCTCGCTCCACCTGCTGCTCACCGACGAGACGCGGGGTTTCCTCTCGGCGGAGCGGATCGCCCAGCTCAAGCCGGGGGCGCTCCTCGTCAACACCGCGCGCGGCGCGCTCCTCGATGAGGCCGCGCTGGCGCAGGCCCTCCGGGACGGGCGCCTCGCCGGGGCGGGGCTCGACGTGTTCGTGGAGGAGCCCCTGCCGGGCGGGCACCCCTTCGCGGGGCTCCCGACCGTGACGCTCTCGGCGCATTCGGCCTTCCGCACGCCGGAGGCGAGCGACAACCTGATCGGTGCCGCCCTCGACCATTGCCGGAGGATCGCCGCCGGAGTCTAGTGCATCGATCCAGACGAAGGCGTCAGCCGTGTCTGGAAAAATTGATGCAAAAACAAAGAGCTAGTGCAGAGACGCTTGAACGGAGTGAGTGCGTCTCTGCACTAGCGCCTCAATGCTCCGTGCCGGGCATGTTCGGGCGGGCCGGCCCGCCATGATCGCGGATCACGCTGGACCGTCCCGGATGGCCCTTCAGGTCGGCGACCTGCTTGCGCGCGGCGGCACCCAGGAACCACAGGGCTCCGATCGTGCCGAAAGCCAGAAACAGCAGGGGGTAACCGTTGCTCATGTCCGCGTCCTCCCGGCGTCCCCTCCGGCGGAAGGACGCTGTGTCAGATCGCGTATCCGTCGGATTCCGTGAGGAGCCCGCCGCGCCGGTTCATGATGAACGCGCGGACACGGATTCCGTTCAGGCCACCCGGACCTCCCGGCGGGCGGCATCCCGGCGCAGGGCCGACAGGACGAGGAACATCAGCCCTGCCCCGGCCGCGAGGCAGGCCGAGAGGAACAGCATCGGCACGAGGTCGCTGCGGGTGGCGTCGCGGATCATCGGCACCGCGTTCTGGGCCACGAACCCGCCGAGATTGCCCACCGAGTTGATCGCCGCGATCCCCGCCGCCGCCGAGGCGCCGCGCAGGAAGGTGCCCGGCATCGACCAGAAGACCGGCTGCGCCGAGAACGCCCCCGCCGCCGCGACGCAGAGGCAGGCGAACTTCACCGCGTTGCCCGGCAGGATCACGCTCAAGGCCAGCCCCGCCGCGCCGACCAGCGCCGGCCCGACCACGTGCCGCGTCAGGGCATTGCCCGTCGCCCCCGTGCGGGCGGCGTGCCGGGGCACCCACCACAGGGCGACCGCCGCCCCGAGCCAGGGGATGACGTTGATGAAGCCGTTGGCGAGGTTCGAGACGCCGAACCCCTTCACCACCGTGGGGAGCCAGTAGCTCAGGCCGTAGGCCGCGAGCGGCAGGCAGACATAGACCCCGGCCAGCATCTGCACCCGCCGGTCGAGGAGGGCCGCGAAGGGGTTGCCGTGGTCGACATGGCCCGTCCCCGTGCGCTCGGATTCGATGGTGCGGGTGAGCCACGCCTTCTGCGCGGGGGCGAGCCACGGCGCCGTGGCGGGGCCGTCCGGCAGGACGACGAGCACCACCACCGCCAGCAGGAGCGCCGGGCCGCCGGTCGCCAGGAACACCCATTGCCAGCCCGCCAGCCCCAGCACCCCGTCCAGCCCGAGGAGCGCGCCGCCGACCGCCGCGCCGACCGCGTTGGCCAACACCGAAGCGATCATGAACCAGCCGATCATCCGCGCCCGGTGGGCTTGCGGGAACCACAGGGTGAGGGCGAACAGCACGCCAGGAAAGAACCCCGCCTCCGCGACCCCGAGCAGGAAGCGCAGGACGTAGAACATCGTCGTGCCGTGGGTGAAGCCGAGGAGGATCGTCACCAGCCCCCAGGTGAACATGATCCGCGCGAACCAGACCCGCGCCCCGACCTTCTCCAGGAAGACGTTGGCCGGCACCTCGAACAGGAAATAGCCGAGGAAGAACAGCGAGGCGCCGAGCCCGTAGGCGGTCTCGCTGAGGCCCAGCGCCCCCACCATCTCCAGCTTGGCGTAGGAGATGTTCTGCCGGTCGATATAGGCGACGAGGTACATGAGCCCGAGCAGCGGCATCAGCCGCAGGGTCACGGTGCGGATCGTGCCCTCGCCGAGATCCGCCTCGGCCGGGCCTGCCTCGATCGCCATGGTCGCGTTTCCTCGGAGCGATGGCCCGTCGCGTCGTGCGGGCCTATTACTCAGAGTTATAGCGCAAGCCCGGCCTAGCGCGCGAGGGCGAGCAGCCGGTCGCAATCGACGTGGGTCTCGATGTGTCGCGCGAGCCGGTCGAGGGCCGCCTCGACCCCGGCCTCGTAGGAGGCGCCGAGGCGGCGTGCGCCGAGCCGCGCGAGCCACGCCCCGCGCTGGGCGTCGTCGGCGAAGAAGCCGTGGACATAGGTCCCGCTGACCAGCCCGTCCGCCGAGACCGCCCCATCCGGCCGCCCGTCCGCGAGGCGCAGGAGCGGTCGCGCGGCGTCACGCCCCGCCGTATCCCCGACATGCATCTCGTAGCCGGTGAAGGGCAGGCCGTCCGTCAGGGTGGTGCCGGCGACGCAGGCGAGGCGCTTGTCGGCGGTGAGCACGGTCTCGACGTCGAGGAGGCCGAGGCCGGGCACGTCGCGGGGCGGCCCCTCGATCCCGTGCGGATCGCGGATGCGGCGCCCGAGCATCTGGTAGCCGCCGCACAGGCCGAGGACGTGGCCGCCCCGGCGGCAATGGGCGCGGATGTCCACGTCCCAGCCCTCCGCCTGCAGGAAGAGCAGGTCGTCGATGGTGGTCTTCGACCCCGGCAGCAGGACCAGGGCGGCCTCGGCGGGAATCGTCTCCCCCGGCCGCACCAGCACCACCCGCACGCCGGGCTCGGCGCGCAGGGGATCGAGGTCGTCGAAATTGCTGATGCGCGGCATCACCGGCACCGCGACGGTCAGAGCGCCCTCCCCCGTTGCCTCGGAGCCGGCGAGACCGAGCACGTCCTCCGCCGGCAGCCGCGCCGCCTCGGGCAGATGCGGCACGAGGCCGAGGGCTTCCCAGCCGGTGCGCTCCGCGATGAGGCGCATCCCGTCCGCGAACAGCGACGGATCCCCCCGGAAGCGGTTGACGAGGAAGCCCGCGATCATCGCCGCGTCCTCCGGGTCGATCACCGCCTTGGTCCCGACGAGGCTGGCGATGACCCCGCCCCGGTCGATGTCGCCGACGAGGATCACGGGCGTATCGGTGGCGCGGGCAAAGCCCATGTTGGCGATGTCGCCGGCGCGCAGGTTCACCTCCGAGGCCGAGCCCGCGCCCTCCACGAGGACGAGATCGGCCTCCGCCCGCAGGCGGCCGAAGCTGTCGAGGACGGAGGCCATCAGCCGGGGCTTCCAGCCCTGGTAGTCGCGGGCCTTCACGGTGGCGACCATCCGCCCCTGGACCACGACCTGCGAGCCGATCTCGCTCTGCGGCTTGAGGAGCACCGGGTTCATGTGGACCGAGGGCGGCACCCGCGCCGCCCGCGCCTGCAGCGCCTGGGCGCGGCCGATCTCGCCGCCGTCGGCGGTGACGGCGGCATTGTTCGACATGTTCTGCGGCTTGAACGGGCGCACGCGGAGCCCCCGGTCGGCGAAGGCGCGGGCGAGGCCCGCCACGATCAGCGACTTGCCGACATCGGAGCCGGTGCCCTGGATCATCAGGGCGCGGGGGGAAGGGGCCGGGGCGCTCAGAACTCGATCCCCTCCTGCGCCTTCACCCCGGCGGCGAAGTGGTGCTTCACGCTGCCCATCTCGGTGACGAGGTCGG
Source organism: Methylobacterium litchii (assembly GCF_038442315.1). Lineage (NCBI taxonomy): Bacteria > Pseudomonadati > Pseudomonadota > Alphaproteobacteria > Hyphomicrobiales > Methylobacteriaceae > Methylobacterium > Methylobacterium litchii. Next base: position 126,162 of record NZ_JBBXMY010000014.1, read on the forward strand.
CGGCCTCGATCAGCGCCGGCTTGGCGTTGCGCCCGGTGACGACGACGTGCAGGTCCGGCCGCCGCGCCCGCAGGACCGCCACGACCTCCGCGAGGTCGAGGTATTCGTAGCGGAGCGCGATGTTCAGTTCGTCGAGGACGAGGAGGCGGAGGCCGGGATCGGCCATCAGCCCGGTCGCGACCTCCCAGGCGTGGCGGCAGGCGGCGATGTCGCGCGCCTTGTCCTGCGTCTCCCAAGTGAAGCCTTCGCCGAGGGTGTGCCACGCGACCCGCTCACCGAAGGCGGCGACAGCGTGGCGCTCGCCCGTGTCCCAGCCGCCCTTGATGAACTGCACCATCCCGACCCGCCACCCGCGCCCCAGCGCCCGGAGCATCAGCCCCAGCGCCGCCGTGGTCTTGCCCTTGCCGGGGCCGGTATGGACGATGAGCAGGCCCTTCTCGATGGTCTTGGCGGCGACCTCGGCATCCTGCACGGCCTTGCGCTTCTCCATCTTCTCGCGATGGCGGTCGGCGTCGTCGGTCATGGGGGCGATCCTGCGGGAGCTTGGGGTTTCACGACGAGGGGCAGGCCGGCGACGGTGAGGACGACGCGGTCGGCGCGGGCGGCGAGGCGCTGGTGCATCCGGCCGGCCTCATCGCGAAAACGGCGGGCGAGCGCGTTGTCGGGGACGATGCCGAGGCCGACCTCGTTCGAGACCAGCACGACCGGTCCCGGCGCGGCGGCGCAGGCGGCTTCCAGCCGGTCGGTCGCGGCGGCGACGTCGGCCTCGCCGAGGATGAGGTTGGTGAGCCAGAGGGTGAGGCAATCGACCAGCACCGGCCCCGGCGCGGCGGCGACGGCCTCCGGCAGGGCGAGGGGCACGTCCTGGGTGATCCACCCCTCCCCGCGCCGGGCGCGGTGGTGGCCGACGCGCGCGGCCATCTCGTCGTCCCAGATCTCGGCGGTGGCGAGGTAGAGCCAGGGCGCGGGGCAGGCCATGACGAGCGCCTCGGCATGGGCGCTCTTGCCGGACCGGGCGCCTCCGAGGACGAGGGTGAGGCGGGGTGGAGGGGGCGACATGCCCCCTCTTCGCCCGAACTTCACCGCCGGTCAAAACCGGCGGTTGCCCCCGGCCGATCATCCGACTATAGAACCCCAGCCCGCGCGAGCGCCCTTCGTCTAGCGGTCCAGGACGTCGCCCTTTCACGGCGAAAACACGGGTTCGATTCCCGTAGGGCGCGCCAGCGGCGGCGAGCGATTGGTTCGATTTCGCGGGCCGTCTCACACGGTTGTTTCATGCAGAGCGCAAGCGTGGCGTTCGGATCGATGAAAAGTAGCGTCTGGCTTCGGGCGCGGCGGGAGCAACCTTTTACTCAACACCCCAACATTTTGGATGTCAGACGAGGCGAGACGTACAGTCTGGATCGCCCAATGCCTCCATCCGCCCAAAGTAGAGAGTTGGACTAACTTGCTAAGAACGTCTAACAAAACCATCGTTCGATGAAGCGCCAGACGATGAGGGCGGCCGCCAGCGTCGAGAAGGCGAGATGGATGTCGGCTCGTCGCTCGTAGCGGATGGCAAGGCGGCGGAACTGGGC
>NZ_JBBXMY010000015.1:0-98385 GCF_038442315.1 Methylobacterium litchii
TCCCCGTCAGTGCCGCGCGGTCGGAGGTTCGAGGCCGACCGCCCTTCGGCTTGGCCCGTTCAGGCGGCAGCAGCGGTGCGATCTCGGCCCACAGGCCATCGGGAAGGAGCGGTCTCGCCATCTTCACCCAACGCGCCAAACCCGGTTTTGTTAGAGTCTCTAAATCATCGACGCTCATGCCGATAGCAATAACAATACTTTCGTCTTCGATATTCCCGCAGATTTTAATAAATCCAATTAGAAAACATCCTGATTGTTGGTCAGGTCTTGCTTGTGTAAGCCCCTCGGACTGGGTCGATCTTGTGAGAAAACTCATGGCCTCCCGAACCCTGTCGGGCAGCGATCGGGGGGCGGCGCTCGCGCGAAGCTGCGCCGCCCATCTGCACAGGGCGCGGCGCATCCTGGATTGCCCCGCGCTGGCCGAGGACGTCGTGCAGGACGTGATGCTGCGGCTCATCGCCGAGCCGCCGGAGGGCATCGCGGGCGAGCCGGACGCCTATGTCGGGCGGATGGTCCGCAACCTCGCCCTCGACCGGGCGCGGCGGCGGGGCTTCGAGCGGCGGCTGTTCTGCCCTCTCGATCTCGCGCCGGACACGGCTGACGGTGTCACCGGAACGCCGGAGGCGACGACGGCCACGCGGGACGCCCTGCGCCGGGTCGAGACGGCCGTGGCGGCCCTGCCGGAGCCGATGCGCACCGCCTTCCGCCTGCACCGGGTCGAGGGCGTCCCGCAGATCGAGATCGCCCGGCGGCTCGGCGTCTCACGGGCCCTGGTATGCGGCCTCGTGCGGCGCGGGCATCAGCAGTGCCTTGCGGCCCTCGATCCGCGCTGCGCCGGCTGCCCGGCGCGCGCCCGCCGCCCACGCCAGGAGGAGGACGAGGCCGAGCCCGTCGGCGAGGTATTCGGCCACGACGCGGCTCACGAGCACGCCCTCGTAGCCGAGGAGCGGCGGCAGGATCAGCAGCGGCGGGATCAGCGCCAGCCCCTGCGCCGCCAGTGAGACGGCGGCGGCCCGGCGCGGGGCGCCGATGGCCTGGAACAGGGCGGCGGCGGTGAGCTGCAGCCCGATGGGCAGGAAGGCGAGGGCGAAGACCGACACGGCCTCGATGCCCGCCCGCACCGTCTCGGCCTCCTGCGCGAACAGCCCGACCAAGGGGGCGGCGAGGGCGATCATCAGGCCCCCCGCCGCGAGGCCGTAGACCAGGGACGCGGCGACGGTGAAGCCCAGCGCCCGGCGCAGCCTGTGCGGCAAGCCCGCCCCCGCCGCGTGGCCGAACACGACCTGCGCGCCGGCCACGAGGCCGAGGAGGGGCAAGGCCGCCACGAGGGTCAGGCGCAGGGCGATCCCCTGGGCCGCCACCGCCGCCGCGCCGTAGGGGGCCGCCGCCTCCACGAAGAGCGCCATCGCGAAGGCCGCGAGCAGGCTCGACCCCGTGACCGGGACGGCGAGGCGCAGGGCTTCGCCGAGGAGGCCCGGCCCGCCCCGGCGCGGCGAGACCAGCCGCAGGGCGCCCCGCCCGCGGGCGAAGACCCACAGATAGGCGAGGGCGGCCGCCACCTGCGCCCCGACGATGGCCCAGCCGGCGCCCAGGGTCCCGAGGCCGCAGAAGCGGATCAGCACCGCGTCGAGGACGATGTTGAGGCCGAACCCGCCGACCATGATCGCTCCGCTGAGGCGGGCATGGCCCTGCGCCCGCACCACGAAGCCGCCGACGATCATCACGAGCATCAGCCCGGTGCCGACCGTCGCCAGCGCCGTGTAGGGCGCGGCGGCGGCGGCCAGCGCCTCATCCGCCCCGAGGAGCCGGAGCCACGCGGGGGTGTCGAGGAGGATCGCGACGGTCACGGCCAAGCCGGCCGGCAGGGCCAGCCAGAAACCGAGGGCCGCCGCCGCGCCCGCCCGGTTGCCGTCCCCCGCCCCGAGGGCCCGCGAGACCTGCGAGGCCGCCGCGATCCCCGCGCCGTAGCCGAGGGCGGCCACGAGGAGCGTCACCGGGTAGGCGATGGCGATGGTGGCGATGGCCGTCGCCCCGAGGTCGGCCACGAACCACGCATTGACCACCATCTGGAGGGCGTGCGCCGAGATACCGAGGATCGCCGGCCCCGCGAGGCGAAGGATCAGGACGGCGACCCGCGCGTCGTCGAGGGCGAGCGGCCGGCTCATCGCTGCATCGCCGCCGGCCGGATGGCGGAGCGGGCGGCCTGCTCCTCGCCGAGGATCGTGCGCGCGATGGCACCCGCCCGCACCGGCAGGATCGAGAGCAGGGTCTCGGTCAGCCCGTGGGTCGGCTCGCTGAAGCCCTGGAGATGCAGGCTCACCCGCGAATCGGCCTGGACGAGGGGCAACCGGTACTGCCGGTCGACGGTCTCGCCCGCCAGGAAGGGGCGCAGCGGATCGAGGATCGCGGGCACGGTCGCGCGCCGGTAGCCGGTGGCGCAGATCACCGCCGCGTAAGTCTGGTGATCGAGCGCCCCCGTCAGGCGATCCCGCAGGGTCGCGTGAAGGCCCCCGTCCGTCGCGTCGAGGGCCGTCACCTCGGTCGAGCGCCGCAGGCGGAAGCGCGTCACGCCGCTCACCGTCTGCTCGTAGAGGGTGGCGTAGAAGGACTGGATCAGGTCGGCATCGACCACCGCGTAATTGGTGGCCCGGTGGGCGGCGATCAGGTCCGCGCGCAGCGGAGCCGGGGCGTCGTGAACCGTGTCGACGGCGGCCGGGTCGAAGATCTCGTTCACGAAGGGGCTGTCGTCGGCGGGCTTGAGCGCCGGGCCGCGGATGGCGAGGTCGATCAGGGCGCGGGGATAGCGCGCGCCGAGATCGGTGGCGATCTCCACGGCGCTCTGCCCGCCGCCGACCACGAGGATCCGCGCGTCCGGCCCGTCGAGGCGCGGCTCCCCGAGCGCCTGCGCGATTCCCGGCAGGTACCACGAGGAATGGATCAGCCGCCGGTCGCGGGCATGGGCCGCGAAGGGCTCGGGGATCGACGGATCGCCCCCCGCCGCCACGACGAGATGGCGGCAGCGCCTGAGCCGGTGCGCGCCGGTCCCGTCCCGCGCCTCCACGACGAAGGCCGCGAGGCGTCCGTCCCGGATCTCCGGCCGCACCGCCTCGACCGCCTCGCCATAGGAGACGGCCTCCGCGAAGTGCTCCGCCGCCCAGGTGAGGTAGTCGTTGTATTCGATCCGCGAGGGCGTGAACGTCTTGAGGTTCAGGAAGGTGCTCAGCCGGCCCTTCACATGCAGGTAGTTGAGGAAGCTGAAGGGGCTCGTCGGATCGCGCAGGGACACGAGGTCCTTCACGAAGCTGATCTGCATGTCCGCGCCGGGCAGCATCATCGCCCGGTGCCAGCCGAAGCGCGCCTGCCGCTCGATGAAGCGGAAGGAGGGCCGCAGGGACGAGCCCGCGAGCGCGTCCCTCAGGGCGATGGCGAGCGACAGGTTGGCCGGGCCGAAGCCGATGCCGAGGATGTCGTCGGTGGTGGGCTGGTCGGTCATGCGCACGCTTCCTCGGATGGGTCCTCGACCGGGACGGCGGGCGGGCGCGGCGCCGCGTCGGCGGCGGCCGCCCCCGGCACCCACAGCCGGTCGCGGACGAAATGCTCGCGCGACAGGGCCACCAGGGCCGCGCGCTTGTGGGGGAAGTCGATGGTCGCCACCGTGCCGAAGCCGGAGGCGTGCAGGTTGCGGATCTGCTGGGCGTGGTCGGCGCGCGGCTCGCCGACGATGCGCGCCGTGCGCGGCTCGTCGAGGAACAGGTAGTGCATCAGCGAGGGCAGCCAGGCCGAGAGGTAGGGGCGCCCCCGCACCGCCGGGTCGCCGATGGCGACGTGCCAGCCGCGATCGTAGGGCCCGGATTCGTAGAGTGGGCCGAGGCGGCTCTCCCGCGCCCAGTACAGTTCGAAATAGCCGAAGGGCTGCCCGTCGAGGCAGCCGAACAGGGGCAGGGTGGCCGGATCGGCCTGCAGGCGGGCGATCAGGGCCGCATGTGCGGCGAGGCTCCCGCTCTCCTCCCAGATCGCGGCGACGCGGGGGTCGTTCATCCAGCCGGAGAACAGGGCGATGTCGCCGGGCTCCGTCAGGGTGCGGAAGGTCAGCGTCCGGCCGAGCCAGGGGATCGCGCGGGCATAGACGATGCCGGAGGGCGTCTCCGGCCGCAGGGGATGCCGCCGCCCGGCGGTGACGGTGAACAATTCGGGGAAGGCCGGGCGGGCCTGGGGCAGCCAGCGCCCGGCGCATTGCCAGAGCAGGCCCGGCAGGATCTCCACGCCGTCGCGGACCCGGCGGGCCGCGCCGAGGGCACAGAGCCGCGCGCCGATGGCCGGGTCCGCCTCCACGAGGATGCGCTGCGCACGGGTGTCGGCGGCGGTCAGGCGCTCGGCGCCCGCGAGGATCGCCTCGACCGCCTCGGGCGACGGCGCGCCGGAATATCGCACGACCGGAATGTCCCGGCTGCCGGCCCATGCGAGCCCGGCCGGCTCGTCTCCTGTGTCGGGTCTCGCCACGTCCGTCATCCGTTTCCCGTGTGTCCTCGGCACCTCCCTGACGGATGGACCCCGCCCCGGTTCAGCAGATTTTTTCGGACGGCGGCGGCGTGAACACCGCGTGCCGTCATTCGTCTGGTCTGTCGGAGCCCCCTGGGGCACGGGAGAGGATGCATGACCGGGCAGGACCACGATCCATCGGTGGCGGAATGGATGGCGGGGCCTCTCGTGGTCGCGTTCGACGGGGCCGGGCACGGGGCCTTCTGGCCCGCCGGCCGCCCCCTGCCTGCGGGCTGGCGGCAGGCGCACGGCCCGTGCGGGCTCGCGGCGGCGCGGGACTGGATCGATGCCCATGCCCCCGTCCCCGAGGGCGACCGGCCGCTCCCGCTCGATGCGGATCGGGAGAGCGTGCCGGAACGGCTCGCTCGTCTCGCGACGGAGGATCCGGGGCGCCCGGCCGTGATCTTCGGCGCGGAGACGCTCAGCCGCGAGGGGCTGGATCGCCACGCCGCCGCCCTCGCGGCGGGGCTTGTCCGACGGGGGATCGGGCGCGGGCACCTCGTGGCGGTGGCCCTCGACCGCTCGCCGCTTCTCATCGCCGCGTTGCTCGGAATCCTGCGCGCGGGCGCCGCTTTCCTGCCCCTCGATCCCGCCTATCCCCCAGCCCGCGTGCGGATGATGCTGGAGGATGCGGGGATCGGCGAGTGCATCGCGACCGAAGCCATCGCCGCCCGCCTCGACCTGCCAGCGGGGGTGACGCGGCTCGATCCCGCAGCCCTCGCGGAGGCCGACCCGGCCGGTGCCCCCGCACGGATGCCGGAGCCGGGGGACCCCGCTTATCTCATCTACACCTCGGGCTCGTCGGGGCGGCCGAAGGGCGTGCTCGTCGCGCACGGGCCGCTCGCCATGCATTGCCGCACGACGGCGGCGGCCTACGAGATGGATGCGGAGTCGCGCGAACTCCACGTCCTGTCCTTCGCCTTCGACGGGGCGCACGAGCGCTGGATGACGCCCCTCGTCGCCGGCGGATGCATCGTCCTCCGGGGGCCCGACCTCTGGACCGCCGCCGAGACCCTGGCGCAGATCCGCCGCCACCGCGTCACCCATGCCGGCTTCCCGACGAGCTTCATCGGGCAGGTGGCGGATTGGGCCGAGCGCCTGGGCGAGGCGCCGCCGGTCGCGGTCTATTCCTTCGGCGGCGAGGCCATGGCGCGCGAGACCTTCGCCCGCCTCGGCCGGGCCCTGAAGCCACGCCTGCTCATCAACGGCTACGGCCCGACCGAATGCGTGATCTCCCCGCTGATCTGGAAGGTGCCGCCGGGGACGACCTTCCCGGAGCCCTACGCGCCCATCGGCGGGCCGGTGGGGGCCCGCGCGGTCTACGTGCTCGGGCCGGACCTGGAGCCCGTGCCGGAGGGGGAGACCGGCGAACTCTTCATCGCCGGGGGGCTCGCCGAGGGCTATTGGCGCCGCCCGGCCCTCACGGCGGAGCGCTTCCTGCCGAACCCGTTCCCCGCGGGCGGGCGGATGTACCGGACGGGCGACCGCGTGAGGCGGCGCCCGGATGGCAGCCTCGCCTTCGCCGGCCGGGCGGACGATCAGGTGAAGATCCGCGGCCACCGCATCGAGATCGGCGAGGTCGAGGCCGCCCTGCGCGGCCTCCCCGGCGTGGCGGAGGCCGTCGTGCTGCACCGGAGCGGCGTCGGCGGCGCGGTCCTGGCGGGCTACGTCGTGCCGGCGCCGGGGCAGCATCTGGAGGCCGGGCGCCTGCGGATGGCCCTCGGCCGCCTCCTGCCCGAGCCGATGGTGCCGTCGAGCCTGACGCTCCTCGACGGGATGCCGGTGACGGCCAACGGCAAGCTCGACAGGGCCGCGCTGCCCGACCCCGCCGACGATAGGGCAGGGCGGCCACCCTCCGGTGCCACGGAGCAGCGTCTCGCCCGGATCTGCTCCGAGGTGCTGGGCTTCCCGGTGCGCGTCGCGGACCGGCGCTTCTTCGACCTCGGCGGCGATTCCCTCTCGGCCCTGCGGCTCGTGGGACGTCTGCGCCTCATGGCGCCACAGGGCGGGATCGGCATCGCCGACCTGCTGCGCAACCCAACGCTCGCCGAACTGGCCCAGCGGATCGAGGCCGGCTCGGCCACGGAGGAGGGCGGCCCGGCCGCCACGGTACGGCTCGCCGCCGGGCGGCCGGGGAGCCCGCGACCGCTCCTCGTGCTGTTTCCCGGCCTGCTGGTCAGCACCCGCGAGTACGAGCCGCTGGTCGCGGCGCTGGGGCCGGATCAGGAGGCCCATGGGTTCCTCTGCGCGTCCCTGGTCGAGGAGGTCCGCCCTCTGCCGCCAGTCGCCGACCTCGCCCGCGCCTATGCGGACAGGGTCCGCGACCTGATGCGGGGCCGCTCCGGCGCCTGCGTGTTCCTGGGGTGGTCCTGGGGCGGTGTCCTCGCCTACGAGACCGCCCGGCAACTCGGGCCCGGCTTTCCCCTGGATTACGTCGGGATGCTCGATGCCTGCGGCCTCGAACCCACCTTCGCCCCTGGCGCGGGCCATCCGCTCCCACCGGACGAGCGCGCCGCCCACGAGGCGATGCTCGCGGCCTGGCTCGACCGCTCGCCCATGCGCGCCGACTGGGAGGCGTTGCGCGCGCGGATAGATGCGGAGGCGCGGGCGCAGTTCCTCCGCTTCATGGCGAGTGAGCCGCAACCCCTGCCCGCCGACGGCCCCGAGGTCGGCAGCCGGGAGCGCATCCTCTGGACGCTGGTCGATCACGCCCTGCAGTTCCGCGCCCTGCGGCTGGAGCCGGGGTCTGTCCCGATCCGCAGCTTCGTGGCGGAGGCATCGCTCGCCCACCGCCTCCCGGTGATCGACTGGGCGCCGACAACGTCGCGCCTCCTTTCCGTCGAGACCGTGCCGGAGACAGACCATCTCGACATCGTGCTCTCCCCCGCCCTCCACGCCCGGATCGCCGCCCTGACGGAGCCGGCGCCGTCGTGGAGCGCCGCGTGAGCCTGGAGATCGCCTGCGATCCGACCTTCGAGACCCTGCTCCAGGCGCATGTCGCGGCGCTGACCGGCTCCCTCCTCGACGGCGCGGCGCGGGGGCCCGATGGGGCGGGCTTCGTCTGGTCGCGGGCCATCCCGGACCCGACCCTGAACTTCGCCTACGGCATCCGCACGCCTGCGCAATTCTCCTGGGCGGGCGCGGCCTCCCTTGGGCGCGGCCGGCCGCCGGCCTTCCTCGCCAGGGACGAAGCCGAGCACGACCGGTTGCGCGCGCTGTTCACCCCTGCGGCGACGTTTCCGGCGAGCTGGATGGTGGCCCGGCCCCCGCCCGTGCCGACGCGGGCCGCCGATCCCGCCGCGCTCACGCTCTCGCCCCGGGTGGATGCGGCCTTCGAGGAGGTCTTCGCGCAGTCCTTCGACGACGGGGCGGTGCGCAAGCACCTGCGCCGGACCTACCTGCCGGCCCTGCGAAGGGCCAAGCCGAGCCCCGGCCTCGCGCTGTGGCACATGATCCTCAAGGACGCGGCGGGGCCGGCGGCCTGCGCCACCCTCGCCCTGCGCGACGGCGCGGCCGGGCTCTATAATGTCAGCACCCGCATCGACCGGCAGAATCGCGGTCTCGGCGCCGCCCTCGTCCACGCCGCCTTACGCGAGGCGAGGGCGCGCGGCGCGGCGTTCGTGTTCCTGCAATGCCCGGCGGGAGGGCCGGTCGAGGCGCTCTACGCCCGAGCGGGGTTCCGCACGCTCTACCGGCCGAGCCTGCTCTGCACGAGCCTGACGGAGTAGGGGACTCGCCGCTACCAGCGGCGGCTCAGGGCGATGCCCGTCACGCCGGTTCCGGGGGGCGTCGCGTCGCGGCGGGCGAGGACGACGCCACACCCGGCCAGGGCGACGCGCAGGTCTTCGGCGCAATCCTCGGCCTCCGCGAGCGTCAGCAATTCGCCGCGCCGATACGAGGCACCGGACGCCGCCACGGCGACCACCGCGAACCGGCCGTCGACGCAATCGACGATGCTGTACGTGACCACGCGCGCCATGCACCCCTCATGTTGGCGTCCGAGACTTCTCAAACGCCACCGCGCGAGGGATCGATCCGCCGATCGCGCGGCCAAACCGTTCGCGGGCCTTCTCCGGAGCCTGGTATCCGTCGCTGACGTGATCTGGGTCAGTGGCGGACACACCGTGGCGCGCGGCCCATGCCGTGCCCTTGGGTATTTGTATGAGGAATGAACAGCGCGCTCGAAAATGGCCCTGGCTTCGACTGACACTTTACGCGGCACGGGCGGAACGCCACCGGGGCGTCGCTGAAGACATCAGACAAGTACGCAGCGATTACAGTCCCTACAGGCTTGTCGTGCTCCAATCGGGTTTGCTTCGATCGTTTTGGTCACGCCCAAGTCACAGGGGCCTGAACAGCGAGATTATCGCTTGAAGTTCGGGGCTTGACCTAGCATGACTGGAGTTGTCCTCTTCGCAACCATCGTCGGCACTCGAGCATATGGCCCGCCGCGCATCCTATCGGATCATCGAACACCCCGAGGGACGGTTCACCATCACGGTGACGCTGGCCGGCGGCGGCACGCATGCGCGCGAAGGGCTCACCACACCGGCGCAGGTCGAAGAGGCTCTGTCTCTCCTTCGCGATCTGATGACGGCCTGCGGCGCTTATCTCGTCGAGGAGCCCACGCTCGGCCTCGCGGCGGAATAAGTTGGGTTTGCAAGAGCCGACACTTCCATCGAAAACCGACTCTAGTTCCATAATCTTTCTTATGCGAATACTTTTAGGGGATGTGGAGAGTTCTGACGAAGACCCGATAAGCGCGAAAAACGAGTCGTCCGACGGTCCTCGTCATTCTCCATAGACCCGCCCCGAATGCAGGGCAGCCCTGCCGCGACGATCGCCGGCCCCTCGCCATGTAGGTACGGACACGCCGGGGCTGATAGGCCCGGTGTCGCTTCCATTCCGTGTGCCTGCTGATCCGCAGGGAGTTGATCCCGACCGATGACCCTTGTCGCGCTTCCAGAGACCACGCCCCTCGACACCGAGGTCGCGGCGGCGGCCGCGCCGCCCGTGGCCGCGCCCGGCCGCAACCCGACCTTAGTCCTCGCCGCCCTGGCGATGGGCGGCTTCGCCATCGGCACGACCGAGTTCGCGGCCATGAGCCTGCTGCCGGCCTTTGCGCCCGATCTCGGCCTCGATGCCCCGACGGCGGGGCACGTGATCAGCGCCTACGCACTGGGCGTCGTCGTCGGCGCCCCCGTCATCGCCGTGCTGGCGGCGAAGATCGCCCGGCGCACGCTGCTCATCGGCCTGATGGTGCTGTTCGCCCTCGGCAACGGGCTCTCGGCCCTCGCCCCGAGCTACGGCTGGATGCTGGCGTTCCGCTTCCTCGCGGGCCTGCCGCACGGCGCCTATTTCGGCGTCGCCGCCCTGGTCGCCGCCTCGCTGGTGCCGAGGGAGCGGCGCTCGCAGGCGGTCTCGCGGGTCATTCTGGGGCTGACCATCGCTACGGTGGTCGGCGTGCCGCTCGCCAACGGCATCGGCCAGGTCGTGGGCTGGCGCTGGAGCTTCGGCCTCGTGGCTCTGCTCGCGCTCCTCACTGCCGTGCTCGTGCGCGCCTTCGCGCCCCTCGGCGCCCCGGCGGCGGGGGCGAGCCCCCTGCGCGAACTCGGCGCGCTCAAGCGCGGGCAGGTCTGGCTGACGCTGGCCACCGGCGCCATCGGCTTCGGCGGCCTGTTCTCGGTCTACACCTATCTGGCCTCGACCCTGCTGGCGGTGACGCACGCCCCTCCCCTCGCGATTCCCGCCGTGCTGGCGGTGTTCGGCCTCGGCATGACGGCCGGCAACCTGATCTGCGCCTGGGCGGCCGACCGCGCACAGATGCCGGCGGCCGGGGCGACCCTGGTCTGGAGCGCGGCGGCCCTCGCGCTTTATCCGTGGGCCTCGGCGAGCCTGTGGACGCTGACGCCCACGGTGTTCCTGATCGGCTGCGGCTGTGGCCTCGCGACGATCCTGCAGACCCGCCTGATGGACGTAGCCGAGGACGCGCAGACGCTGGCCGCCGCGCTCAACCATTCCGCGTTCAACGTTGCGAACGCCCTCGGCCCGTGGCTCGCCGGTCTGGCCCTCGCGGCCAAATTCGGCCTTCCCAGCACGGGATGGGTCGGCGTGGCGCTGGCCCTCGGCGGTCTCGCGATCTGGGCGGTCTCCTACCGCCTGGACCGCGCCCGCCCGTAGACGTCACGCCCACGGCCACGTTGGCGAAGGGACGCGAAGGTCATACAGTCATACACATGACCGGGAACGCCACCCTTCCATCCGATCTGCGCCTGCCGCTCTACCAACGGCTGCGCGACGAGATCGCCCACAAGATCGCCCGCAACGTCTGGCGCACGGGCGAGCCGATCCCGACGGAGGCCGAGTTGGCGGCGACGCATCGTGTCGCCATCGGCACCGTGCGGAAGGCCATCGACAGCCTCGTCGCCGACGGCCTTGTGGAGCGACAGCAGGGCCGGGGGACCTTCGTCCGCCGGCCTCGCTTCGACCGCTCCCTCTTCCGCTTCTTCCGCCATCTCGATTCCGAGGGCGCGCAGGCCGTGCCGGAGGGCCGCATCCGCGACCGCCGGCGCTGCCGTGCCCCCGACGCCGTGCGTCGGGCGCTGGAACTGGAGGCCGGCGCCGAGGCACTGAGCCTCCTGCGCACGCGGCTCATCGGCGGGCGCCCGGTCCTGTCCGAGGAGATCTGGCTGCCGGCCGCGCGCTTCGCGCCCCTGCTGACGGCCCCGCTGACGGAGATCGGCGACCTCCTCTACCCCGCCTACGAGGCGATCTGCGGCGAGATCGTCGCCCGCGCGGAGGAGACCCTGACGGTGGGCTCCGCGACCGCCGCCGATGGCGATGGCGATCTCCTCGGCCTCGACGAGGGCGCCCCGGTGGTGCTCATCGAGCGCCTTGCCTTCGGTTTTGACAACCGCCCCATCGAATGGCGTCTGACGCGGGGACCGGCGGCGGGCTTCCGGTACCACGTCGACATCCGCTGAGGGTCTTGACGACCGGTTCGCCACGCGGTCATATATTCATATAAATGACTAGTCCTCTCAAGGGGACGGAGGAAAGCCCTTGTTCCGCTGGTACCGCGAGATCGGTCCGGCCGAGCGTCGTACCTTCTGGTCCTGTTTGGGCGGATGGTCTCTCGACGCCCTGGACGTGCAGATGTTCAGCCTCGCGATCCCCGCCCTGATCGCGACCTTCGGCTTGAGCCGCACGGATGCCGGCCTGATCGGCGCCGTCACCCTCGTCGCGGCGGCGCTGGGCGGATGGATCGGTGGCGTGCTCGCCGACCGGATCGGGCGCGTCCGGGCGCTTCAGGTCACGATCCTGTGGTTCGCGGTCTCGACCTTCCTCGCCGCGTTCTCCCAGAGCTTCGCGCAGTTGCTGGTCCTCAAGGCGGTGCAGGGGCTGGGCTTCGGCGCCGAATGGGCGGCCGGCGCCGTGCTGATGGCGGAGGCGATCCGCCCCGCCCATCGCGGCCGGGCCCTCGGCGCCGTCCAGTCCGGCTGGGCGCTCGGCTGGGGCGCGGCGCTGCTCCTCTCAACCGCCGCCTTCTCGGCCCTGGGGCCGGAGGCGGCGTGGCGGGTGCTGTTCGCCTGCGGGCTCGCCCCGGCCCTGCTCGTCCTCGTGATCCGCCGCACCGTGCCGGAGCCGCCGCGCCCGCGCGAGGCCGTCCCGGCGCGGACGGGGCCGCTGGCAATCTTCTCCCCCGCCATGCGCCGGGCCACGGTGACGGGCACGCTCCTCGGCCTCGGCGCCCATGGCGGCTTCCACGCCCTGTTCACGTGGCTGCCGACCTATCTCAGCGCCGAGCGCGGGGCGTCGGTGCTGGGCACCGGCCTCTATCTCGCGAACATCATCGTCTCCTTCGGCCTCGGCTGCCTCGTCGCGGGCGGGCTGGTGGACCGCCTCGGGCGGCGTCGGACGGTGGCCCTCTACGCTGTCGGCTGCATGGGGCTGGTGGTGCTCTATCTGCTCGTGCCGGTGAGCGGCACGGCGCTGCTGCTGTTGGGCGCGCCCCTGGGCTTCTGCACCGCCGGCATCCCGGCGAGCCTCGCCGCCCTGTTCAGCGAGCTCTTCCCCACCGGCCTGCGCGGTACGGGGATGGGCTTTTGCTACAATGCCGGGCGCCTCGCCTCGGCCCTGCTGCCCCTCGGCGTCGGCCTCCTGAGCGAGATCCTCGGCCTCGGCCCCGCCATCGGCGTGTCGGCCCTGTCGGCCTACGGGCTGGTGCTCCTCGCCGTCGCGCTCCTGCCCGACGCCCCCTCCTCTCCCCTGACGCCAGAGACGATCCGATGAACCGGCGCTCCTTCTGCCGAGACCTGCTTGCCGGGGGCCTCGCCCTCGCCCTGCCCGCGCGGGCCCGCGCCGCGGATCCCGTCCGGATCGACACCCACGCCCACGTCTTCACCCGCGACCTGACCCTCGCGGGCGAGCGCCGCTACGCCCCCGACTACGACGCGAGCATCGCCGATTACCTCGCCATGCTCGACCGCAACGGCATGACGAACGGCGTGCTGATCCAGCCGAGCTTCCTCGGCACGGATAACAGTTACATGGTCTCGGCCCTGAAGCGGGAGCCGAAGCGGCTGCGCGGCATCGCCGTGCTGGCCCCGGAGGCCGAGGACACCACGATGCGCGACCTCGCCGGCTCCGGCGTGGTGGGCCTGCGCCTCAACCTCATCGGCAAGCCCGATCCCGCTTTGGCGAGCCCGGTCTGGCAGGCCCATCTGGCCCGGGTGAAGGCGCTGGGCTGGCAGATCGAGGTCCAGGCCGAGGCGCGCCGGCTCCAGGCTTTGCTGCCGCCCCTCGTCGAGGCCGGCGTGCCGGTGGTGGTCGATCATTTCGGCCGCATCGACCCTGCCCTCGGCACGGACGATCCCGGTTTCGCGCAACTCCTCGCCTTCGGCGCCGGGCAGCGCGTCTGGGTGAAGCTGTCCGGCGCCTACCGGATCGGCAAGGGCGAGGACGGGGCGCGCCATGCGAGCGCGGCGGCCGCTCGCCTGCGCGAGGCCTTCGGCGTGCAGCGCCTCGTCTGGGGTAGCGACTGGCCGCACACGCAATTCGAGACGGTGGCGAGCCCGGCAAGAGCGCTCTCCGACCTCGCGCTCTGGATTCCCGATGCGGCGGAGCGGGCCATCGTGCTCGGCCGCACGCCCGCGCAGCTCTTCCGCTTCGACGCCTGACCCGAGGAGACCACCATGGCCGCGTTGACCACGCCCGAGGAGGCGTTCGAGAGCCGGACGATGCGCAAGGTCGGGCTTCGCCTGATCCCGTTCCTCGTGCTCTGCTACTTCATCGCCTATGTCGACCGGGTGAATGTCGGCTTCGCCGCGCTCACCATGAACCGCGACCTCGGCCTCTCCACGGCGGCCTTCGGCCTCGGCGGCGGGCTGTTCTTCGTGGCCTACGTGCTGTTCGAGGTGCCGAGCAACCTCGCCATGGAGCGGGTCGGCGCGCGGATCTGGATCGCGCGGATCATGATCACCTGGGGGCTCGTCGGCATCGGCTCGGCCTTCGTCACCGGGCCGGTGAGCTTCGCGGTCGCCCGCTTCCTCCTCGGCGCCGCCGAGGCCGGCTTCTTCCCCGGCGTGATCCTCTACCTGACCTACTGGTTCCCCAAGGCCTACCGGGCGCGCATCGTGGCGATGTTCATGGTGGCGATCCCGCTGTCGAGCTTCTTCGGCTCGCCCCTGTCGGCGGCCCTGCTCACCCTCGACGGCACCGCCGGCCTGCGCGGCTGGCAATGGCTCCTGATCCTGGAGGCGGTCCCGGCGGTGCTGCTCGGCCTCGGCGCCCTGGCGCTGCTGCCGAGCCGGCCGGCGAGCGCCACCTTCCTCACACAGGAGGAGCGCGACTGGCTGACGACCCGGTTGGACACGGAGCGCCGCTCCGCCGAGGCGG
Source organism: Methylobacterium litchii (assembly GCF_038442315.1). Classification (NCBI taxonomy): domain Bacteria; kingdom Pseudomonadati; phylum Pseudomonadota; class Alphaproteobacteria; order Hyphomicrobiales; family Methylobacteriaceae; genus Methylobacterium; species Methylobacterium litchii. Next base: position 14,437 of record NZ_JBBXMY010000015.1, read on the forward strand.
CGTCGCCCCATGCCGCGCACGGGTTCGGGGCGGTGCGGGCCGTCCTCGCCAGCCGTCAGGTCTGGCTGCTCGCCGTGATCTATGCAGGCAGCTCCGCGACCAGCAATACGCTGTCGCTCTGGATGCCGCAGATTCTGAAGGGCTTCGGTCTCAGCAACCTCGAGACCGGGTTGCTGAACATGATCCCGTTCGGCATCGCCTCGGCCTTCATGATCTTCTGGGGCCTGCGCGCCGACCGGAGCGGCGAGCGGATCTGGAGCACCGCCCTGCCCCTGGCGCTGACCTCGCTCAGCTTCGCCCTGACGCTGCTGACGGGCTCGCTCTGGGTGACGCTGGTGCTGCTCTCCCTGGTGCTGCTCGGCAATTACGCCATCAAGGGACCGTTCTTCGCCCTGGCCACCGAGACTTTGCCGCCGGCCCAGGTCGCGGCCGGAATCGCGGCGATCAACACGCTGGCGCATCTCGGGACCGGCGCGATCACCTCGCTGATCGGCGTCCTCCGGGAGCAGACCGGGAGCTTCCCCATCGCCCTCCTGCCCCTCTGTGCCCTCACCGGCCTCGGCTGCGCCCTCGTCTTCTGGATCGGGCGCCATCGCGGGCCGGAGCGGGGGCTCCGCGTGGCCGCACCCGCCGCGCGGGGGTGACGGCGGGCGGTTGTGGCCGCAGGGCGACACTGGTCGCGGACCGCTTGTGGATGACGCCGTTTGCCTCCGAATGATCAAGGTTCGGGCGCGAGGCTGAACAGATCACAGCCGATGCCACCGCCATGCTCGCTTTCTCCCAGTCCTTCGTCCACCGGCACCGCGAAGAGGTCGCCGTGCTCGTCTCCTCGGCCACCTTCCTCGTGGGCGCCTTGAGTCTCGTGTGGCTCGTCACCCTCCGGATCTGACGCGCCGCGGCCGCTGAGGCCGGGCTACCTCTCGCGCGGGGCGCGGGCTAGACGGTCGTGCCTTTCCCACCGTGGGTGCACGATGCGTCGATTACTTTTGATCAGCCTCCTCGCCGCTTTGGTGGCGGTCGGCGTGCTGGCCTATCAATTGGTGGGACGCGGCGGACGCGTCCCGGAGACTGCCAAGGAGCAGGCTGCCGGCAATCCGGTGCGCTCCATCCCGCTTCGCCCCCGCGAGGGAACGACCCCCCTCCCCGCCCCGTCCGCCAGCGGCGCGGCGGCGTCGCCCGATGTGCTGGGGGAGGTGTCCCGCACCCTCGACGACCTGCGCACGCGCGACACGACCGAGGGGGCCCCCGGCCCGACCCTGACGTTGGCCCAGGTCGAGGCCCTGAAGGCGCAGGCGGAACGCCGGCATGTCCGCCCGGTCACGCGGATGACGTTCCCGCTCGATCCCGGCACCGTCGTCCCGGCGCAGGTGTACCTGCACCCGATGCCGCCCGAATTGTCCGGGCTCGGACAGGCGAGCGATCCCCTCGGCTTCATCCAGGTCGGCGACCGGTTCGTCCTCGTCGGGACGGTCTCGCGGCGCATCATGGCGGTCGCGAAGGGCTGACCGGCCCGGACCTCCGGTGTTCCACCGTGGTGAGCGGCGCCGGAGATACTGTTTCCCAAATGTAATCGACGTGTTTCTCAACGATTTCCAATAGTGAAAAAGTGTCGTGCAAGCAACACCCTGGGCGTGTTGCAATGTTTCAGATAGAAACACATTGCAGACTCAGGCCAGATTATGATTTGAGTAGGATATAGGGCCGCCGCAAAAGGAAGGCCCAGTAAGACCCGTCGATCAGACGCGGGTCCTCAATAAGCGATCAAAGCCGCACGAACAGGCAAGTCGCATTCTGGTCTCGAAGCTTTGGGGTCTATAATGAAACTCTTGAAGAGCTCTCTGCTCGGGTCGGCTGCGGCGCTCGCCGCCGTCGGCGCCGTGCAGGCCGCCGACCTGCCGGTCAAGAAGGCGGTCCCGATCGAATTCGTGCGCGTCTGCTCGGCCTACGGCGCCGGCTTCTTCTACATTCCCGGCACCGATACTTGCCTCCGTCTCTCGGGCCGTGCCCGCTTCGAGTACGGCTACCAGGCTCCCCTCGGCCGCGGCCAGGGCAACGGTGATTACAGCGGCTACCGCGGTCTCGCCCGCATCAACCTCGATGCCCGCACCCAGACCGGCTACGGCACCCTGCGCGCCTTCCTGCGCATCGAGGCCGCCAGCCGCACCGGCATTCCGACCGTGCATTCCGGCACCCAGATCCGTATCGGCAACGCCTTCCCGGGCACCGGCATCGATCAGTACGGTCGTGTCGAGCAGTACTTCAACACCGACAAGGCCTTCGTGCAGTTCGCCGGCCTGACCGCCGGTCGCGCGTCCTCGTTCTTCGACTTCTACGCCCATGACTTCGAGTTCGTCGGCGGCACGTCGGGTTCGGACGTCTCGTCCACGAACCTGCTGGCCTACACCGCCACGATCGGCAACGGCTTCTCCGCTACCCTGTCGATGGAAGATCCGAGCTTCCGCCGTACCCCGATCTACTCGCCGACCTCGGCCCTCGCCGCCACGGTGGGCAGCACCTCCACCGCCATCTTCGGTCAGGCCAACTCGCTGATCCCGGTCGTCCTCGGCGTCAACGCCGCCGGCCAGCCCATCGGCTTCGGCTTCACCGACGGCATCCAGCGCAACCGCATGCCCGACTTCGTCGGCGTGCTGCGCTACGACCAGCCCTGGGGCTCGGCGCAGATCTCCGCCGCCGTCCATGAGCTGAACACCGGCAACGTCATCACCCAGGGCGGCTTCCTCGGCTTCAACAGCGCCGGTCAGGCCCTCACCGCCACCAACGCCGTCGCCCCGAGCACACACAGCGAGTACGGCTGGGCCGTGCAGGGCGGCCTGAAGATCAACGCCCCGTTCATCGCGCCGGGCGACGTCTTCTACCTCCAGGGCGCCTATGCCGAGGGCGCGCAGATGTACACCGGCAACGGCTCGTACAGCGGCTCCTACGCGATCAACCCGACCTCGATCCAGGGCGCGTCGTTCAACCAGAACTTCTCCGACGCGACGGTCAACCCGTTCACCAACCAGCTCCAGCTCTCCACGAGCTTCTCGGTGGTCGGTTCGTTCCTGCACTACTGGGCCCCCGAGTGGCGCTCGGCGGTGTTCGCGTCCTACGGTGAGAACACCTTCGCCAACGGCGCCCGCGCCGCCCAGGGCGCCTACTTCGGCTTCGTCCCCGGCGCCGGCGGCACCAATGCCGGCAGCACCGTCATCTCCACGCTGGGGGTCGGCACGCCCGGTACGCGGTTCTACAACCTCAACGGCAACCTGCGCGACACGTACATGCTCTATGCCGGCGCGAACCTGATCTGGTCGCCAGTGAAGGACCTCGATATCGGTGTCGAGGGCATCTACGCGCAGTACGGTGTCCAGAACGGCCGGGTGCTCGACACCCAGAAGTTCAGCTACACCGCCGCCCAGGTGAACTCGGGTATCCCGGTGAAGACCATCACCAGCACCGACGTCTTCCAGGCGCGCTTCCGCGTCCAGCGCGACTTCTGATCACCAATTGCGATCGGGGTTCTCCAAAGTCCCGATCGTGATGTCCCCGTGCAAAAGGGATTGAGACTGCCCGGCCCCCGTGCCGGGCATTTTTTTACGTGTGGCCCGCCTCGGCGAGATAGGCCCAGGCCGACGCCTCGTCCTCGAGGTCGAAGGTCTTCGTCTCCACCGGCAGGACCAGCCCGGAGAGCTTGATCATCGCCTCCGCGAAGGCCGGTGCGCCGACGACGACGTAGTGCCGGATATGGGCGACCGAGCGCGCCTTCACGCTGTTGGCGTAGCCGTCGAACTTCGCGCCGAAATCCGAACCTTCGTAGTTCGACATGATGAGGAGCATGTCGATCTTGTCGTGCGTCTGCATGGCCCGATCCGTCACCGCCGACATCCATTCGATGTCCGCCTTGGTGATCGTGTCCTTGATCTCGAAGGCCACGAGGTCGGGACGCGGCGCGTCCCGCTGGATGACCGAGCCGTCCGGTGCTGCGTTCATGTCTCTCTCCCAGTCACGACCGTCGTGGTCCCGCGCCTGCGCCGGAATCAGCCCTCGGCGCGCAGGCTGCGGATGAACTTCCGGGCGATCTCCCGCACGGCCTCGTCGTCGCGCGCCTCGCCCTCGGACTTGTCCCAGAGATGCCCGAGGCTCCCGTCGAGTTCGTCCAGCAGCTCCGGGTGGCGCTGCGCGAGGAAGCGGATCGTGCCGAAGAGCAGATGCTCCACGGCCATCTCGCGCCGACGGGCATCGGCGACCTGATCTAGGGGGGCGGGCGAAGGCTGATCTGTCATCAGCCCCCAACGGGATTCGCCGGGGTTGGTTCGATCACGGCGCGACATGCGACGTTTTGGGAAAGGCGGGGCGGCCGGACGGGATTAAGCACGGCGAGCGCCCGTTCACTCCTCGGCACGCACACCGTCTCGTCGCCTCTGTCACTCACCGCTGTCGGCCGGCGAGGAGGGGTGTGGCCCATCAACAAACACGAGGAAAACGATGCGTTCACTTGCGTTCGGCGCCATCCTGGTCGCCCTCACCGGCCTGTCGGCCCACGCCCAGGACGCCGGCGATGTCGCGGCCGGTGAGAAGGCGTTCGCGCCCTGCAAGGCGTGCCACAACTTCCAGAAGAATGGCGTCGGCCCGGACCTGAAGGGCGTCGTCGGCCGCAAGGCGGGCACCTACGAGGGCTACAACTACTCGGCCGCCCTCAAGAACTCGGGCCTGACCTGGGACGAGGCCAACCTGCGCGAGTGGCTGAAGAACCCGAAGGCCAAGGTGCCTGGCAACAAGATGATCTTCCAGGGCATCGCGGACGACAAGAAGCTGACGGACCTGATCGCCTACCTCAAGTCCCAGTCGTAACGGCGCCTGCGCGTCCGACGACCGAGGCGGGTGGCCATCGCGACCCGCCTCGGTCGGTTTGCGCCTCAGGCCGCCCGCACCGAGGCCAGGAACCGGCCCATCTCGCCGGCCAACTCCTCCGATTGGCGCGAGAGGGCGGAGGCCGCCCCGAGCACTTGGCTCGCCGCCGCGCCGGTATGTTCCGCCGCGCTCGCAACGCCGGCGATGTTGCCGGTCACTTCGCCCGTGCCGGCGGCGGCTTGGGTCACGTTGCGCACGATCTCCTGCGTGGCCGCGCCCTGCTGCTCCACGGCGGCGGCGATCGAGGTCGAGGTCGCGCTGATGTCGCGGATCCGCTGGGTGATGCTGGCGATGGCCGCCACCGCTTGGCCCGTCGAGCCCTGGATCCGCCCGATCTGAACCGAGATGTCCTGCGTCGCCCGCGCCGTCTGCCCGGCGAGTTCCTTCACCTCGGCGGCGACGACGGCGAAGCCCTTGCCCGCCTCCCCGGCCCGCGCCGCCTCGATGGTGGCGTTGAGCGCGAGCAGGTTGGTCTGGCCGGCGATGGAGGAGATCAGCCCCACCACGTCGCCGATCCGCTCGACGGTCTCGCTCAGTTCGTGGACCAGCACGCCGGTCCGGTCGGCATCGGTCACGGCTTGGCGCGCGATGGTCGCGGAGCCATCGACCTGCCGGCCGATCTCCTGGACGGAGGAGCCCAGTTCCTCGGCCGCCGCCGCGACGGTGTTCACATTGCTCGCGGCCACCTCGGCCGCCGAGGCCACGGCCGAGGATTGCGCGGCGGTCTCGGCGGCGGTGCCGCTCATCGCGCCCGCCGTCTGCTGCAATTCCGTGGCGGAGGCCGAGACCGTCGCGATGATCCCGCCCATCGCGGATTCGAAGCGGTCGGCCAGTTGGCGCATGCCGATCTTGCGCTGTTCCTCGGCGGCGAGACGCGCCTGCGCCGTCTCCTCCTCCAGATGGCGCATCCTGATGAGCCCGTCCTTGAAGACCCGGATCGCCTCGGCGATCGCGCCGATCTCGGTGGTGGGGCGGTAGGCGGGAATGCGCGCATCGAGGTCGCCCGCCGCCAGGGCGGTCATGGGGCGCACCACCGAGGCGATGCCCCGGCCGATCCCGCGCACGATCAGGATGGCGAGTCCGGCGCAGACGAGGAGGCCGCAGGCCAGCACGCCGAAGACCACCTGCCGCACCTGGGCATACTCCTCGTCCGACTGGACGCGCGACGCCTCCGCCCCCCGGACGTTGAGCGTCACGAGGTCCTGGATCGCCTGAGTCGCGGCGATCTGCAATTCGTTCAGCTTGCCGCCGAGGGTGTCGATGGCCTGGGCCTGTTCGCCGTCGCGGGCGAGCGCCATCACCGGCTCGACCTCGCGGTGATAGGCCGTCCAGGCCGCCTTGAGCTTCTCGAAGGCCTGCCGCTCCTCCGCCGAAGCGACGAGGCCGTCGTACTGGCCGATCAGCTTCTGGATCTTCACGCCGAGATTGCCGACCAGCGCATCCATCTTCAGCCGCGTGCCCATGCCGTCGGCCGTGACCTGCCGGAAGCTGGCGATGGTGTAGCGGGCGAGCGTCGCGTTGATCTCGCCGGCCTTCTGCTCGCTCGGCAGCCAGTTCGTGTTCACCCGCACGAGCTGCGCGTTGATGGACGCGGTCGCCGTGAGGGCGACGCAGCCCATACCCAGCAGGAGCAGGGCGACGACGCTGAATGCAGCGATCAACTGCGTGCGAATGGAGAAGCGTTGCATACGCAAAGGTATCCTGACGACCTCCGCACGATGCGGGGTCGGTTCTGGCGTTCCACAGCGTCGTACAAATAGATTAAAGACTGATCACAACTTCGGGACCGCATGAACAGAAGCGCTGTCTCGGACGCCACGGCAAGCACTGCCGGTTCGGCGACGGGGCGATGGAGAAACCTGCCGATGCGCCGAGGGCCGCCGAGTCTGCAATCGTCGCGCTGGCGGCTCGGCCTGTTCACGCTCCTCTACCTCTATCAGGGGCTGGTCGCGGGCTTCGCCCTGACGGCGCTGGCGAACCATTTCGCGGCGGCCGGCGCCTCCACGGCGGAGGTCGGCCGCCATCTCGCCCTCGTCGGCCTCCCCTGGGTGCTGCAGCCGCTGCTCTGGGGGCCGGTGATCGACCGCGCCACGCACCATCGCATCGGGCCGCGCCGCTTCTGGCTCGTGCTGTCGCTCGCCGTCGCGCAGGTCTGCCTCGCGGGCCTCCTCCTCCTTGGGGCGGAGCCGGGGCTCACGGCGGTGAGCGCCGCGCTGTTCCTGCACAGCCTCGCCGCCTCCCTCGCCGACACCGCCACCGACCGCATGATCGCCGGCACCGTGCCGGCCGACGAACTGGGACGTACCAGCGCGGGCACGCGCGCGGGCTTCGTGATCGGCAGCGCGGCCGGCGCCGCGATCTTCGCGTGGCTTCTCACGAACGTCGGCTTTCCCGGCGCGGCCGGGGCGCTCCTCGCCCTGACCCTGCCGCTGGCCCTGATGCCGATCCTCGTGCGCGAGAATCCGGACGACCGGCTCCTGTCGCTGCGCCGGGACGCGCCCGCGCCGGGACCGAAGCGGGGGCGGCTCGCTGAGTCCTTTCGCTTCGCGCGCGGGCTCCTCGCGTCGTTCCGGGGGCGCGACGCGGCGATCCTGCTGGCGATGTGCTTCGCCATCGATTTCGGGCTGGCGCTGTTCCAAGTGCCGTTCGCCGTCGCCCTGGTGCAGGTCCATGGCTGGAACGCGGACGACCTTTCCCGCCTCCAGGCCGGGCTGGCGCTGCTCGGCGGGACGATCGGCGCGGCGGGCCTCGGCGCCGCCGTCGACCGCATCGGGCCGCACCGGGCCCTGCGCGGCCTCCTCGTCGCCTGCGCGGTGGCGTTCGGGGGCGCGGGTGCGCTGATCGGGGCCGGATGGGAGCCCGTGGCGGGGCCCGTCATCCTGGGGCTCGCCAGCGTCGTGCCGGCCCTCCTCTATGTCGCGCTGCTGCCGACGGTGCTGCTGGCGAGCCGCACGGGACAGGCCTCGGCGACGCAGTTCCAGGTCTACATGGCGGCGATGAACTTCGGCGACGTGGCCGGCTCGGCGCTGGCGGGACCGTTCGCGGCCGTGGTCGGCTCGACCCTCACCGCGGGCGCCGTCGCGGCCCTGTTCCTTGCCTGCGCCGTCCGTGGCGTCCCCGCGCGCACGTAGACGCCAAACCCCGTCTGTGGTCTCATCCATTCGCGTTTCATCTGGCTTGGGTCATGGAGCTTCGGCATCTCCGGTATTTCACGGCCGTGGCGGATCATCTGAGCTTCACGGCGGCCGCCAACGCGCTGGGCGTCTCCCAGCCGCCCCTCAGCCAGCAAATCCGCGATCTCGAACTCGAAATCGGCGTGAATCTGTTCGAGCGGACGAGCCGGCGGGTGGCCCTGACGGCGGCGGGGGAGGATTTCCTGCGCAATGCCAGGGCGATCCTCGTCCAAGCGGCCGACGCCGTGGACCGGGCGCGCACCATCGGCACCGGCACCGCCGGCATCCTCAACATCGGCATGACGAGTTCGGTGCTGGTCGGCCCCCTCGGCTCCCTGATCCGCGCCTTCGAGGAGCGCCACCGGGGCGTCGACGTGCGCATCCACGAGATGTCGCCGGGCGATCAGATCGCGGCGTTGAAGGCGCACCGCACCGACCTCAGCTTCCTGCGCAGCCCGCCGGACGACCCCGACCTGACCGGCGAGGTCGCGTGGCGGGAAGGGCTCTGCGTCGCCCTGCCGGTGGGGCATCCCCGTGCCTCGGGGCGCAGCGTGCCGGTGGAGATCTTCCGCACCGAGCGGCTGATCTCCCTGCGCCTCGACAGCTCGCGCTTCGCGGAGGAGATCCACCGGGCCTGCGTCGCGCGGGGCTTCACCCCGGTCATCTCGCAGCAGGTGCGCGAGGCCTCGTCGCTCGTCAGCCTCGTCGCCGCCGGGTTCGGGCTCGCGATCATCCCGGAATTCGTCGGGCGCCTGAACCATCCCGGTGTCGTCGTCCTGCCCTTCGATCCGCCGTTCCTGTCGGCGGATGTCCACGCCCTGCACCATCGGCGGAAAAGCCCGGTGGTGGACACCTTCCTCACGCTGCTCCGCGCGGAGGCCGCAGGCCTGGCCACGCGCTTCCAGGGCGGATGACCCTTCCGCCAAACCTATCAATCGAGCCGAACAACATATTGGACGATGGCTCGGTGGCCGACTTATCATCGTTCGGGACGGGGGATCACGCCATGGTCCCCCGCCGTCCCGTCCGGGATCGCCGACGCTTCTTCCAAGGCTCGACACGGGGCCGGTGAGGCGTCACGCGGCACGGCGCACACGAGAAGGCCCGGCAACAGGGCCGCCCCACCACTAGGGAGACACGCGATGTACGCACACGTGGAAGCGGCCGGGATCAGCGCCGCCGTGTCGGACGGGCCGGAAACCGTCGTCATCAAGCCGGGCTACGATCCCGACCTCGTCAACGAGGACCTTGCCCCGCTGCGCAAGCAGACCTGGGGCACCTACAACATCTTCGCCTTCTGGATGTCCGACGTGCACAGCGTCGGCGGCTACGTCACCGCCGGGAGCCTGTTCTCCCTTGGCCTCGTGAGTTGGCAGGTGCTGATCGCCCTCCTCGTCGGCATCGTGATCGTGCAGGTCTTCTGCAACCTCGTCGCCAAGCCGAGCCAAGTCACCGGCACCCCCTACCCCGTGATCTGCCGCGCCTCCTTCGGCGTGAAGGGCGCCAACATCCCGGCGATCATCCGGGGGCTGATCGCGGTGGCGTGGTACGGCATCCAGACCTACCTCGCCTCGGCGGCGCTCACGGTGGTCGCCCTGCGCTTCTACCCCGAGCTGATGCCCTACGCGGACGTGACGCGATACGGCTTCGCGGGCCTCTCGGCTTTGGGCTGGTCCGCCTTCATGACCCTCTGGGTGCTGCAGGCTCTGGTGTTCTGGCGCGGCATGGAGGCGATCCGCGTCTTCATCGATTGGGCGGGGCCGGCGGTCTACGTCGTCATGATCGCGCTCGCCGCCTACCTCGTCGCCAAGGCCGGCTTCGACCAGATCGGGCTGAACCTCGGGGCCGTGAAGTACACCGGCTGGGACGCGCTGCCGGTGATGATCAACGCCGTCGCGCTGGTCGTATCCTACTTCTCCGGCCCGATGCTGAACTTCGGTGACTTCTCCCGCTACGGGTCGAGCTTCGCGGCGGTGAAGAAGGGCAATTTCTGGGGCCTGCCGGTGAACTTCCTCGGCTTCTCGCTCCTCACCGTCATCACGGCCTCGGCCACCGTCCCGGTCTTCGGCCATCTCATCACCGATCCGGTGGAGACGGTGAGCCGCATCGACAGCACCTTCGCCGTGGTGCTGGGCGCCCTCACCTTCATGACGGCGACGATCGGCATCAACATCGTCGCGAACTTCGTCTCGCCGGCCTTCGACTTCTCGAACGTCTCGCCGCGCCGCATCTCCTGGCGGATGGGCGGGATGATCGCGGCCGTGGCCTCGATCTTCATCACGCCGTGGAACCTCTACAACAATCCGGCGGTGATCCATTACACGCTGGACGTGCTCGGCGCCTTCATCGGCCCGCTGTTCGGCATCTTGATCGCCGACTTCTACCTCGTGAAGAAGGAACAGGTCGTCGTCGACGATCTCTACACGATGAACCCCGCCGGCACGTACTGGTACCAAAACGGCTACAACCGCGCGGCGATCACGGCGATCGTGCCCTCGGCCCTGATCCCGGTGCTCTGCGTGATCCTGCCCGGCCTGGAGAGCGTCGCGAACTTCACGTGGTTCATCGGCTGCGGCCTGGGCTTCGTGCTCTACGCCCTCATCATGCGACGTCGCCCGGCGTCGGTTGCGCGCCCCGCCTGAGAGACGAGACCCCGATGCGGATCCTTCTGCTCAATCCGAACACCAGCGTCTCGGTCACCACCCTGGTGGCCGACCGGGTCGCGGCGGTGGCGGGCGATGCGGCGACCTTCGTGCCGGTGACGGCCCGCTTCGGCGCCGCCTACATCGCGAGCCGCACGGCCCTGGCCATCGCCGGACATGCGGCCCTCGACGCCTTCGCGGAGCATGCGGCGGGGTGCGATGCGGTCTTCATCGCCTGCTTCGGCGATCCCGGTCTCCTCGCCCTGCGCGAGATCTCCCCGGTCCCGGTGGTAGGGATGCTCGAAGCCTCCTGCCTCGAAGCGCGGCACGGCGCGGGCCGCTACGGCATCGTCACGGGGGGCGCCCTGTGGAAGCCGATGCTGGAGGAGATCGTCGCCGGGTTCGGGCTCGGCGACGGCCTCGCCGGCATCCGCACGGTGGAGCGCACCGGCGGGGAGATCGCCAGGGACCCGGACGCGGCCCTGGCGGCCCTCGCGGCGGCTTGCCGCGACTGCGTGGAGAAGGATGGCGCCGAGGCGGTCATCCTCGGCGGCGCGGCCCTGGCCGGCTTGGCGTCCCGGCTGCAACCGCAGGTGCCGGTGCCGGTCCTGTGCTCGGTGGAGGCGGGCGTGCGGGCCTGCCTCGCGGCGGCGCGCGCGCCCTACGCCCGCCCGGCCCCCGTCACCATGGAGACCGTCCATCTCGCTCCGGCCCTCAGTACGCTGCTCGGCTAGGCCGTCATCCCATGCTATTTGATGTCCCGATCATTTCCGTGGCGCGAAGGCAACAACTTGTAAACGCCTGCTGGCCGTAATGTAGACAGTATTGTACTCGTCTTGCACTTGCGGAAACTTAACCATGATGGGGCCGAAGGTCGGAGGGGCATCTCTCGTCTGGCGGGCCGTCACGGACCCGGCCGAGCTCTGGCGCCTCAAGCCGGACTGGGATGCCCTGTGGCGCGCGGCGGACGGCGCCCATGTGCAGACGGAGCGGGCCTGCTTCCACGCGTGGCACAACGACAAGGACCCGTCTCCCCGCCGGCTCTGCGCCCTCACCGGCTGGCAGGACGGCCGGCTCGTCTTCCTCTGGCCGCTGGTGATCCGGCGGCGGCACGGGCTGTGGAACCTCGCCTCCCAATTGGGCCCGCAGGCCGCCGAACTCACCGCCGTGCTGACGGAGCCGGGGCCGGAGCGGGAGGCGCGCACGCAAGGCGCCTGGGACTTTCTGCGGCGGACCGGGCAGGCCGACATCGTCTGGCTCGACTACATTACCCTCGGCTCGCCCCTCCACCACGTGATGACCGAAACCGCCGACAGGCGCGGGCAGGCCGGGACGAACCCGGATGTCGCCCCCTACCTGCGATGGGACGAGGGCACCGGCTGGGCTGAATACTATGCGTCCCTGAGCGCCTACACGCGCAAGATGCAGAACAAGAAGCATAGGGGCCTCGCCAAGACCGGCGAGGTGACGTTCGAGGCGGCATCCGAACCACAGCGGCGCTCCGCCCTCGCGGGATGGCTCCTCGAACAGAAGCGCCATTGGGCCCGCAAGACCGGCAAGGACGGCCCCTGGCTGACGGCGCCGGAATACGACCGCTTCCTGCGTGAGCTGGCCGGCGATCCCGGCGCGACGGATTGCGTCGTCTACACCCTGTCGGTGAACGGCGCGGTGATCGCCGCGCTCCTCGCCAGCGTCGGCACCCGCCACGTCGACTGGATCATCGCGGCGTTCGATCCCGCCTGGGGGCAATACTCGCCCGGCCTGCTGCTCAACGAGTATTGCCTGCGCTGGGCGATGAAGCGCGGTCTGGCGGTCGAATTCGGGCGCGGCCTGGAGAACAACAAGAAGTTCTGGAGCCGGGGCGTCTGCCACGACGTCCTCTGCTACCGCGTCCCGGTCTCGCGCCGCGGCGCCCTGGTCGAGGCGGCGCGGCACCGGTGGGCTCAGGCGCGGGCCCTCGGCGGCCTCGTCTTCGGGGATGTCCCCGTCGAAGCCGGCGAGGTCCCCGCTTCCGAGGCGCCGGTCGGCTCCGAGCCTAAGCCGGCTTGACGAACTTGCACTTGCCCCGCTGCGACCACGGCCCCTCGACGCCCTGCTCGGCGCAGAAGGCATCGACGGCCCGGGTCACGCCGGGGAAGCGGCCGCCCAAGCGGTCGTAATCGTCGGCGATGAGCAGGCCGCCCGGCCGCAGGATTGGCCACCACGCGCGCAGATCCGCCGCGACGGACGCCTCCTCGTGGCCGGCATCGAGGTGGATCACGTCGGCGGCGACGCCGCGCAGCCGCAGGAGTTCGGCGGCGTTCACGGAATCGAGCGGCAGCGGCAGCACGCGCCCGGTCATGCCCTCGCGCACCACGTTGGCGAGGAAGGTGCGGTAGAGGCTGGGGAAGCCGTGCTCGGTGGCGAGTTCCGCGAAGAGGGATTCGTCGGCCCAGTGATCGACGGCGCCGAGCCACGTATCGACGGCGATGACCGTCCCCTCGACGCCCTGCTCGGCCATGGTGCGGGCAAGGTAAAGGGCGCTCGCCCCCTTCCAGGTGCCGATCTCGACGACGACCCGGGGGCGGAACTCGCTCACGGCTTCCGCGAGATAGGGGTGCACGCTGCGCCAGCCCTGCAGGTCGAGGGGGCGGAGATCCGCCGGGGGATCGGCGAACGGGTCGCGTCCGTGCCAGAGGGCGGCGATGAGGTCCTGTCGGGTCATGTCTCGCTGGGGATCAGGTGTTGGGCATAGAGCGCCTCGCAGCGGTCGAGCCACAGGTCGCGGGTGAAGAGGCGCAGGACCCGCGCGCGCGGGACCGTCCGGGGGATCGCCAGGGCCTCGCCGAGGGACGCGGCCAGCGCGTCCGCGTCGCCGCAGCGCACGAGGCGGCCCGCCTCGCCGATGACCTCGGCGGCGGCGCCCCTGGCGAAACCCGCGACCGGCAGGCCGCAGGCCATCGCCTCGACGGCGGCGAGGCCGAACGGCTCATCCCAGCAGGGGGTGAACAGGAACACCGACGCGCGGCCGATCTCCGCCGCAAGCTCCGCTCCGGCGAGATGGCCGCCGTAGCGGATCGGCCCGCCGAGTAACGGCGCGATCCGCTCCGCCCAGTAATCGGGCTCCTCGATGGGGCCGAACAGGGTGAGGGCGAGGCCCGCGCACCGCGCCGCCGCGATGGCGTGATGCGCCCCCTTTACCGCCGCGAGGCGCGCGCACCAGACGGCGCTGCCGTCGCCTTGCGCGACGAAGGGCCAGGCGGCCGGATCGATGCCGTTGTGGAGCACCGAGGCCCCCGGCGGCGGGCCTTCCGGCCACCAATCCCGCAGCAGCGCCGCAGAAGTGGCTGTGAGGTGGTGCCCCGGCACGGCGCTCGCGTGAACGAACCAGCGCAGGGCGTCGTAGGGCGGCACGTGCAGCGAGGTGACGGTCGGCGTCGCCGCGAGACGCTGCGGCTCCAGCGGCAGGCGACTCAGGCTGTTGTTGTGCAGCACGTTGAACCCGCCCGCCGCGATCCGGTCGCAGGCGGCGGCGTATCCCCCGTCGAGATGCGCCCTGAGGCCCGCATCGCCCCGGTGTTCGAGGCCGGGAAAGCGGGCCTCCTGATGGACCGGGATCACCGGATCGCGGGCGAAGCGCGGGTCGCTGTCGCCGGAGGCGAACAGCACCACGTCGTGGCCGCGGGCGCTCAGGCCCTCGGCGAGGTGCCAGGTGTAGGATTCGAGCCCCCCCGCGAAAGGCGGGGCGATCGGGTGGCGGAGATGGGCGAGGAGCGCGATCCTCATGCCGACAGGGCAGCCTCCCGCGCCTCGATGGCCCGGATGACCGAGGCGGAGTTCGTATAGGGCTGGTCGCTCTGCTGGCCGGTGAGGGCGAGGTCGGCGGCGTCGGGGCGACGCAGGATCGTGATCGGCCGGTCGGGCGTGTCGTCGATCAGGCCCATCACGCGGAACGCGTAGAGCCAATGCCCCATGGTGCGGTAGCCCCACTTGGCTTCGAAGAGTTCCGCGTTGCGCACCACGCTGTCGAGATGGTGGACCGGCGGCATGTGGTGGGGGTGGTACTGGTGATAGGCCCGCGCCCCCTTCGTCCAGGCGATGGGGATACCTTGCGTGTCGAGGATCTTGCCGAAATCGGTATCTTCGCCGCCATAGCCGACATAGCGCTCGTCGAAGCCGCCGGTGGCCGCGAAGGTGGCACGGCGGATCGCGAAATTCAGCGACCAGAAGCAGCGGTAATCCCGGCAGATCTCGATGCCGGAGGCCGGGGGGCCGCGCCGGTCGGAATGCCGTTCGGCGACCGCGTCGAGATCGGGGTAATCCCAGGCGCCGGCCGTCGCGCGCTCGGGCAGATGCAGCACCTCGCCCATCATGAGACCGTCGAGCTCATCGAGGGCCCGCGCGTAATCGGCCACGAAGTCCGGCGCGGGAATGCAATCGACGTCGAGGAAGGCCACGATATCCCCGCTCGCCGCCGCCACGCCCTGGTTGCGCGCCGCCGCCAGGGGGAGTTCGCGCCCCGGCACGAGGATCTGGCGCACGGGGAAGCGCGTCTCCGGCAGGTCGTAGGGCGCGTCCTGCATCACCGCGACGATGAACTCGACGGGGAGCTGGCTCTGGCGTTCGAGGCCGAGGAGCACGTTGCGCAGGTGCGCCGGCCGGCCCTTGGCGAGGGTCACGACGGAAACGGTGGACATGCGGGCCTCGGGCTCCGATGGGGGCGGACAGGGGGCGGTCATTCGGCCGCGACGGAGTGGAGCGAGGCCGCCTCGGCCCCGTCCCAGAGGGCGTCGGTAAGGCCTTCGAGCCAGGAGGCGGCGCGCGCCGCCGCATCCGGCGCGTAGAGGCTGCGCAGGGCCGTGCCGTCGAGGCCGCGGGCGCGGTCGAGGAGGTCGCGCCAGCCCTGGAGGTCGCCCGGCCAGACGGGGGCCTGCACGGCGGCGCCGAGACGGACCAGCGCCTCGGCCTTGCGGGTCTGCTCGGCGAAGTAGCGCCATTCGGGCATGACGACGAGGCGCCCGCCGACGCGGGCGACCTCGTGCACCGTGTTGTCGCCGGCCGAGGCGATCACGATGTCGGCCGCCGCGAGGTAATCGGTGACGGAAGGCACCCAGCCGAGTTCGCGCAGGTTGGCGAAGTCGGTCTCGTGGCCCTCGCGATGGGTCGGGCCGAGAGTGAGCCAGAGCGCGTCCGGCGCGGCGCGGGCGGCCACCGTCAGCGGCGCGTAGGGCGTCCCGCTGCCCCCGCCGCCGGTCACGGCCACGACGATCTCGCGCGTGGGATCGAGGCCGAGCCGCGCCCGCGCCTCGGCGCGCTCGGGCACGCGATCGACGCTCGTGCACAGGCCGCCGCTGTAGAAGGTCTTGGCGCGCAGGCCCGCCGGGTAATCGTCCTGCTCCAAGCGCTCGTCGAAGGGGGCGAGCATCCCGACGCAGGCCTCGTAGGCGCCGACATGCCCGATATCGGAGCGGTCGCCATGCATGCGGATCTGCACGGCGGGCACGCTGGCGATGCGCGACAGGAGCGCGATCTCTGCCGAGACATCGACCACGAACAGCCCGACGCCCCGGTCGTCGAGATGGTCGAGGATGGTCCGCATGGTCCGGCGCATGGGGGTGAGGCCCAGCGGCACGCAATGCATCACCTGCGGCGTCGGCTCAGCGTAGAGCCGGGGGGTGGGCACGGCGGCGCCGATCATGTTCGGCAGGGGCACGATCTCGATGTCGCGGGAGAAGCCATCGAACAGGCTCGGATCCGCCGTCAGCACCGAGACCGGGCGCTCGCGGGCGAACTCGCTCACCACCGCCATGGTGCGGTTGGCGTGGCCCCGTCCTTGGTGGTGGACGAAGAAGGCGATGGGCTTGGTCATGGGGCTCGCGGTCAGGAGAACAGGGCGTCGGGCCGCAGGGCGGCGGCGATCTCGGCCTCGGTCGGGGGGCGGATCGGGCGGATCGCGGGGGCGTCCTCGTCCCAGGCGATGAGGCCGGCGTCGCGGAACTGGCCGAGCCAGTAGGTCATGCACCAGCGCCCGTGCCGGGCATGGAAGCGCGCCGCGTTCGCCAGGATCGGCGCGAAATGCTGCAATGGCGGCACGTGCACCGGGTGATGCTGATGGTAGGCGCGGGCCCCCCCGACCCAGTAGGTCGGCAGCCCGGTTGCGGCGAGCCGCGCCGCGAAATCGGTCTCCTCGCCGCCATAGCCGTCATAGGCCTCGTCCATGCCGCCGATTGCGCGCCAGTCGGCCGCCGCCACCGCAAAGGACAGCCCCCAGAGCTGGCCGGCATCGGGCTCCGGCCGGAGGCCCGAGGCGGGCGGCGCCGGCCGGGCAGGATGGGCCTGCGCGAGCCGGTCCAGGGTAGCCGGATTGTGGGCCGACGCGCCGGGCGGCAGGTAGAGGACTTCGCCGAGCAACAGGCCCCGCGCGGTGGCGGCGGCCCCGGCATAGGCCGCGACCAGCGTCGGCGAGGGGATGCAATCGACGTCGAGGAAGACGAGCAGGTCGGCGGACGCGGCGTCGGCGGCGCGGTTGCGGGCCGCCGCGAGGGGCATCCGCTCGCCGGGGACGATCACATGGCGGATGGGGCAGCCGGGATCGGGCAGGTCCGGCGCCGGTTCTGGCTGCATCCAGGCGATGATGAGTTCGCGCGGGCGCAAGGTCTGGCCCGCGAGGCCGCGCATGAGGTTGCGCAGGCACTCCGCCCGGCCCCGCACCAGGGTCAAGACGCTCGGCGCGGCGTCAGCCGACATGCGCCAGCATCCGCCGGAAATGCGAGACGCCCTCGATGATGCCGCGCGCATGGGTCCGGCGGGCGACGTAGGAATGCTGGAGGGCCGCGTTGCTGGCGAGGTCGTCGGAATAGTTCGCGACGATGATCGCCTGGGTGCGGACCCGCAGCATCTCGATGTCGTTGCCGGAATCACCGGCCACGAACACCGCGTGCTCCGGCAGGGCGTAGAGCGCGCGGACGTGATCGACGGCGGTGCCCTTCGAGGCGGCGGTCGGCAGCACGTCGAGATAGCGGCCGTGGCTGTGGATGACGCGGGCGGGAAGCCCCGCCTCGTCCAGCAAGTCCCGTACCCGCCGGGCCACCGCCGCGTCACCGAAATAGCTGAGTTTCAGCGCCCGCTGTTCCAACGGCCCCTGGGGGACGAGCCCGTCGAGGCCGCACAGGGCGTCGTGGACCCCCGCCCGGTTCCATCCGGCGGCGATGGTCTGCCGCCACGCGAGGTCCACCGTGTAGGTCACGCCGTTTCCGTCGAGATGGTAGATCTCGGAGCCGACCGAGGTGATCATCACCTGCGGCCGGGGGCTCTCCTGCTGCTCCAGCACCGCCATGGCGCTGTGGAAGGAGCGGCCGGTGGCGACCCCGAAGGCGAGCCCGGCCTGCCGGCTGCGCCAGCGGCGGAAGATGCCGAGGGCCGCCTCGCAGCCGATCAGCGTGTTGTCGATATCGCAGACGAGGAGCTGCCGCGTCGGCGGCGCGACCGGTTGCGGGGCCAGGAGGTCGCGCAGCAGTCCGTGGTAGCGCGCCGCGTGCCGGTCCCAATCGTAGGTCGCCGCAGCCCGCGCGCCGCCGGCCACGCAGCGCGCGTAGAGGGCGGGGTCGCCAAGGATCCGCAGGCAGGCGGCGGCGATGGCGCCGGGGGCGCGGGGATCCACCAAGAGCCCGTTGCCGCAGGTCTCGACGATGTCGTTCGGCCCGCCGCTGTCGGTGGCGACCAGCGGCAGGCCGGCGGCCGAGGCTTCGAGCAGGGTCAGGCCGAAGGGCTCGTTGAGGGCCGGGTTGACGAACACGCCGCCCCGGTCGCGGGCATAGGCGTAGATCGCCGGCACGTCCTCCGGCCTATGGGTCTTGGGGTAGGCAATGCGGCCGTACAGGTCGTAGCGATCGATGAGCACCAGCAGGTCGCGCATCGTCTCGGCCATGTCGCCGTCGAGGGTGTCGATGTCCTCGCGGGTGCCGGCGACGATCACGAGGTTGGCCCGCGCCCGGAGCGCGGCGCTCTCGCCATAGGCCCGCACCAGCGCCGCGAGGTTCTTGCGGGCGACGGGCCGCGCGAGGGCGAGGATCGTGGGTTTGGCCGGGTCGTGCAGAAAGCGGTCGATGGCCGCATCGACGCGGGGATGCGGACGGGCCGCCGCGAAGCGGGCGAGGTCGCTGCCGGGGGGTAGGACGCGGACCCGGCCGGGATCGTAGGCGTCATAGCCGGCGTATTGCACCTCCGCCTCGTCACGGGATGAGGCGATGACGAGGTGGGCCCGCGCCAGGGCGTCCTCCTCGGTGGCGATGCGGCGGGCGAGATCGGGGCGCACGGGGGACGCGCCCAGCATCATCGCTTTGACCTGCCCGAGGGAATGGGCGGTGAAGACGAAGGGGATGCCGAGGCGATCCTCCACCAGGGCCGCCACCGTGGCCGCGTCCGCGTAATGGGCGTGGATGAGATCGGGGGCGCGGTCCTGCGCGGCGATCCAGGCGACGAGGTTGTCCGCGAAGCACGCGACCTCGGCGTGCATCTCTTCCTTCACCCGGTAGTCGGGGGACGCGCTCACGAGCCGCACGAGCGTGGCCTTGTCGGAGAGCCGCTCTTCGGGCACGGCGTAGGCGGCGCCGAGCGGGCCGGTGAACCGGCGGGTCGCCACCACGATCCGCGTCACATCGCGATCCTGCGCCGAGGCCGCGACGAGATCGAGCAAGTACCGGATATGGCCTCCGGTATCGGCGGTGAGGCCGTAGACGACATCGTCGCCGCGCAGGCAGCCCTGCAAGGCGATATGCAGGACGAACATCAAACGTACGCTTTCGCACGTCTCCGACGACTTAACCTATGCAAAGAGCGCCCTGTGATTCGCGTTGCCCAAGTTGCGCCTAACATTTTTCCTGTTCCCCCAAATCATCACGGCGGCACAGAACGAGTTGTGCACGATCTATGTGTGGCATTGCGAAGCTTGGGCATTGAAATAACACTTTTTGCGCCATCGGACAGTGCGACAGACTTACCTCGCATCGGCGATTATCCGAGCTTGTCGGCCCTCGAACGGGCGCACGGCCGCGTCGCGCCGGGTGTCCCGGCCGCCCTGGATGCCCTGCAATTGGAGGCACTTCGCCTCCGTCTTGGGTCGTTCGACATCGTGCATTGCCATGGTGAGTTCGCCCATGCGGCGCTGCTCGGGACGCATCGTCGCCGCAGCCTGACCACGGTGCATTGGCGGGTGGACGAGCTCGACCGGGCGCTGTTCTTCGCGGGGTTTCCCGATTTGCCGGTGGCCGCCATCTCCGCCGCGCAGGAGGCCGGCATCCCGGCGGCGAACCGAGCGGGCGTCGTGCATCACGGCATCGACCGGGACCGCTACGCGTTCTCGTCCCGGCCGGGCGACCACGTCGCCTTCGTCGGCCGGATGACCGACCAGAAGCGGCCCGATGTCGCGATCCGCGTCGCCCGGGCGGCGGGGGTGCCGATCCGCCTCGGCGGCACGATCGACGTCGGCAACCCTGAGTATTTCGACCGGCAGGTGCGCCCGCTGCTCGGACCTGACGCGACCTATCTCGGGCCCGTGGACGACCCCGCCAAGGGCGCCCTTCTCGGCGCCGCCCGCGCCCTCCTGTTCCCCATCGACTGGCCCGAGCCGTTCGGCCTCGTGATGATCGAGGCGATGGCCTGCGGGACGCCGGTCATCGCCTGGAACCGGGGCTCGGTGCCGGAGATCGTCGAGGACGGGGTGACGGGCTTCATCGTGTCGAGCGAGGAGGAGGCGGTCGCCGCCCTCGCTCGCGTCGCGGGGCTCGACCGCGCCCTCGTCCGCCGCCGGTTCGAGGCGCGCTTCACCGCCGAGCGCATGGCGCGCGACTACCTCGCCGTCTACCGGCGCCTCCTCGCCGCCTGATGCGTACCGCCCTCCTGGCCTGGGATTATCCGCCGGCCCCGAGCGGTCTTTCGACCGCCGCCCGCGAGATCGCCGAAAGCCTCGCCCAGGCCGGCGCCGAGGTTACGGTCTTCACCCTGGACAGGGTGAGAGAGGTCAGGACCGGCGGCGTCACCGTCGTCGGGCTAGCCCTGCCGCCCGGCGGGGCGCTGGCGCGGCTGCGCCTGTGGGGATCGGCCGGGCATCTCGCGGCGCCCCTCGCCTTCCGTCGCGCGGTGCTGGACGCCCACGCCCGTGCGCCCTTCGCCGTCATCGAGGCAACGAACTGGTACGCGCCGGCCGCGCTGCTCACATCCCGTCCCGGCCTGCCGCTGGTGACGCGCAGTTCGACCCCCGCCGCCCTTACTCGCGAGGGCGCCACCACGCTGCGGAACCGCCTCGACGGGTGGACGGCCGAGGCCCTCGAACGGCGGCAGGTGCGGGGCAGCGCCGGGCTCATCGCCAACACCGCGGCGCATGGGGCGGTGATCGCCCGCGCTTACGGCCTCGACGGCCGGCAGCCCGAGGCGGTGATCGGCCTCAGCCTCCCGCCGGAGATCGCGGCGGGCGCGAGCGGCGCGACCTACCCCGAGGCGGCGGAGCCGGTGCGCCTGCTCTTCGTCGGGCGGGCAGAGGCGCGAAAAGGGTTCGACGTTCTGATGGCCGCATTGGCCCTCCTGGCCGAGGACCATGCGCGGGGGGCCGTGCCGGCCTTCCGGCTCGACTGCGTCGGCGTGGCGCCGGGCGATCTCCCGGCGAGTATCCCCGATGCGGCGCGACGGCATCTCCGGGCCTGCGGCCGCATCGACGGGCCGGCGCTGGCGCAGGCCTACGCGGAGGCCCATGCGGTGGTCGCTCCCTCCCGCTACGAGAGCTTCGGCCTCGTCTATCAGGAGGCGCTGACCTATGGCCGTCCGGTCGTCGCCTGCGCGGAGGATGCGAGCGCCCGCGCCTTCGTCGGCGAGCCGGGCGCCGGCCCCCTCGCCGAGGCCGCGACCGGCGCCGCGCTCGCGGACGCCCTGCGCCCGCTCCTGCGCGATCCCGCCCTGCGCCGCGCCTATCAAGACAAGGCCCTCGCCGCGGCCGGTCGCTTCAGCCGGGACAGCCTTGGCCGCGAGACGTTGGCGCTCTACCGCCGCGCCATCGCGGCCTCCCGTCACTCGGCGTAGGGGCGCAGCAGAGCCTCTTCCTCCTCCGGCCTACCGCGACCGGGGTCGAGGGCTTCGTAGCGTCGGGACCGCGCCCGCACATGCGCGCCGTTCAGGTGATGCACGATGGGACCGTGCAGGCTGATGAAGCCGCGCGGCCAGCCGCCGTCCAGGACGGGCCGCTCGTGCACCCGCCCGGCGAAGCGCACGCCCCTCCGGTTGAGCCGGTACTGCACGTCGGGGAAGACGTCGGACAGCACGCCATCGACGTGGTTTGCACGTGCGAACCCGACCGAGACCCCCTCCCCCGCCTCGGCCAGGGCGGCGAGGGCCGGCATGAGAAGGCCGGCCTCGGGGCTCAGCGATTCGTCGGCGTCGAGCTGCAGCATCCAGCCATGGCGCGCGAGGTCCTGAAGGGCGTTCCGCTGCGCGGCGAAATCACCGTCGAGGGGGCGGGCGGCCACGCGCACCGCCCCATCCGGGAAGCCCGCGACCGGCACCGTGCGGAGGGCGCTCGCCGGCCCGTCGAGGAGGATCACGACGTCGTCCGTCCAGCCCCCCTGCCCCGGCAGGGCGGCCAGGACTGCGTCGCATTCGGCAGGGCGGCAGAGGAGCCCGAGGGAGACCGGGCGCCTCCCCTCCCCCGCGAGGGCGGCGAGCCCGGCCCGCGCCGCATGGGCGTCGTGGGGATGGCGCAGGGCCACGTGGCCCGCTGCGTCGAGGGGCCGGACGCCGAGCCCGAGGCGGGTCGCGGCGGTGCGCAGCGTGTAGAGGTCGAGGCCGTAGGGCGCCTCAGCGTCCGACTCGAAGACCGGCGCGGCGAGGCGATGCGTCAGGTGCTCCCGGCACGCGGAGCGGTCGGCAGCGTCCGCCAGCAGGACGCCGCACGATTGGCAGGCGAACGGGAAGGCGCGCGCACGGCCGTTCGCGACGATCAGCCGGCGGGTGGTCGGCCCGATCATGGCGGCATCGCAGACGAAGCAGCGGCGCATGATCGTCAGGCCGCGTGGGGCGATTTCGCGCCGTTCGGGTTGTCGGAGGCCCGCGCCCTCCCCCGGCCGCACCCCTCGCGCCTTGTCCCTGATGCCATTGACCGCCGCCCTCCCCTTCCCCGACGCCCTGGGCCTGCCCACCGGCCCGACCCTCGCCATCGTCGGCAATGCGCCCGGGATCGGAGATGTAGGGCAAGCCGTCGATGCGGCGTCCAGCGTGATCCGCTTCAACAACGCCGCCGGGTTCGGCGGGAGGACGGGCCGGCGCGTCACGCATCTCGCCCTCGTCAATCGCGGCGGCCAGACGCGGGAATGGCTGGAGGATCCCGGCTTCCTCGACCGCCCGGTGATCCGCGCGGCGGAGAGTTTCATCCTCCCCTTCCCGATGCTCCCGCCGGAGCAGAACGTCCCCGAACCGATCTGCTGGACCCGCGAGATGCTGGCCCTGCTGCAACCCTTGAGACGGCCGATCCACATCCTGCCGGATGCCCTGCACGGGTATGCGCACGCTCTCCTCGCCGCCGGGACGGAGGGCGAACCGAACCCAAGCACCGGCTTCCTCGTCACCCTCGCGCTGATTCTCGGCCGCCCGGCGCAGGCGTCGGCAGCGGAGGCCCACGGCTTCGGCTTCGATGGCTGGCCGGGCCATCCCTGGGCGGCCGAGCGGGCGTGGTTCGCCGCCGCCGAGGCCGCTGGGCAGATCCGCCTTCACCCCCTGAAGGACTGAACCCGATGGCCACGCTGATCACCGTCCTGAAGGGCGGCGGACGCTACGACGCGACCTGGGTCGAACGCCTCGCCAGAGGCATCCGCCGCCATGCGCCGACCTTCGAACGGATCCTCTGCCTCACCGACCTCCCTCTGGCGGTCGAGGGCGTTGAGCGGGTGCCCCTGCTGCACGACTGGCCGGTCTGGTGGGCCAAGATGGAGGCGTTCCGGCCTGGCCTGAGCGAGGGCCCGACGCTGCTCTGCGACCTCGACACGGTGCTGACCGGCCCGGCCGACGCCCTGGCCACGCCGGGCCTCGCGGCGATGGAGGATTATCTTCATAAAGGCAGGCTCTCCAGCGCTTTGCTGCGCTGGTCCGGCGACGACCTCGCTTCGCTCTACGACACCTTCGCGGCCGAGCCGGAGCGGTGGATGGCGCCGGGCTCCTGCGGCCCCGTGCCGAACGCAGTCCACGGCGATCAGGTCGTCATCGACCATCTGCTCCGCCGCAGCGGCCGCCGGCCGGAATTCATCCAGCGCCTCCACCCGGACCTACTCGACTTCTACGATCCACGGCGCGACGCCCACGGCCCGATCGTAATCTTCATCGGCGACTCGAAGCCGGATACGGCCACGGGTTCCGTTCACGCGGCATGGACAGGCTGACGCGCGGCCTCCTCCTCCCCATATGCAGGGGATGGCCCTGCCGCGCACGCTCCTCGACCCGAGGCGGATCTACCTCGAGCCCGCCGTCCGGTCGTATGAACGGGGCCGCGCTGTGCTCGCGCGCTTCCCCGACGCCGAACTCGTCGAGGTGGCGAGCCACTGGAAGATCCCCGAACTGACGGACGATCCGGAACTGGCCGGCGATTGGCTTCGCATGAAGCGGGACGTCCTCGTGCTGGGCGTCAAGAAGGGGCTCACCATGCGGCCGAACGGGCGCTCGGCCGATTTCATCGCGCCCTCGTCCTCGAACGGCTGCGCGATGGCCTGCTCCTATTGCTACGTGCCGCGCCGGAAGGGCTACGCGAACCCGGTCAGCGTCTTCGTCAACGTGGACGAGATCGCCGCCGCCATCGCCCGCCACGCCAAGCGCCTGGGCGCGAAGCCGGAGCCGAACACCATCGATCCCGTCGACTGGGTCTACGACCTCGGGGAGAACGGCGACCTCTCCCTCGACGCCACCGTCTCGGACAACGTCCGCGATCTCGTCGCGGCCTTCCGGGGCATCCCGAACGGCAAGGGTTCCTTCGCGACGAAGCTCGTCAACCGGGACCTCCTCGACTACGACCCGCAGGGGCGCACCCGCATCCGGTTCTCGCTCATGCCGGAGGCCGTCTCGAAGGTGGTGGATGTCCGCACCTCGCCCATCGGCGAGCGCATCGCGGCCATCAACGACTTCGTCGAGGCCGGCTACGAGGTGCATGTCAACTTCAGCCCGGTCATCGTGCACGAGGGCTGGGAGCCCGAATGGCGGGCGCTGTTCGCCGAGATCGACGGCACCCTCACCGACCGGGCGAAGGCGCAACTCAAGTGCGAGATCATCATGCTCACGCACAATGAGACGCTGCACGACACGAATCTCGCCTGGCATCCGAAGGGCGAAGACTTGCTGTGGCGCCCGGACCTTCAGGAGACGAAGTGGAGCCAGAGCGGCATGCGCAACCTGCGCTACCGGTCGGGCTGGAAGCGCAAATGGCTCGACCAATTGCTCGCCTGGCACGGGGCCGCCCTCCCCTATTGTGAGGTGCGGTACGCGTTCTAGGGCGCGGCACACGCCGATTCGCCCACAGGCGAGTCTCCGGCCAAGCTTGCCTTCCCGCGACGGGGGACTCGACTCTCGCTTGCGAATCGTGGCTGCTTAGGGTCAGTTGCAGTTTGTTCGCCATTCTGGCGCTTTTTCTGCAAGCGGGGCCCGAGAGGATGAACCAGCATACGGGCGCGCACAGCGTCGCCCCCCCTCCCCCCGTGTCGCCCGCCGCCATGATCGGCGGGCATGCCACGATCCTGCGCGAGCAACTTCAGGCCATCTCCTCCGGCCTGTTCCCGCCGAGCTCGGCCAAGACCCTGCGCCGCTTCACCTCGACCGAGGTCGCGCGGATGGTGGGTGTCACCGTCTCGCGGATCCAGCAACTCGCCGCCGAAGGGCTCGGCCCGCAGCCGGAGGTGTCCTCGACCGGTCGCCGTTCGTACAGCCTCGCCGATGTCCACGCCCTGCGCGCCTATCTCGATGAGAACACCCGCGGCGGACGGCGCTACCAGCCGCGGCGGGGCGAGGACGATCACCTGCAGGTCATCGCGATCGCCAACTTCAAGGGCGGTTCCGGCAAGACCACCACCACGGCCCATCTCGCCCAACATCTGGTCCTCAAAGGTTACCGGGTCCTTGCCCTGGATCTCGATCCACAGGCCAGCATGTCGGCTTTGCTCGGCGTTCAGCCGGAACTGGAGGTCGGCGAGAACGAGACCCTCTACGGCGCGATCCGCTACGATGCGGAGCGTCGCCCGCTCGAGGCGATCATCCGGCAGACCTACTTCACCGGGCTCGACCTCGTGCCCGCCAACCTCGAACTGATGGAGTTCGAGCACGAGACCCCCCGCGCCCTCGGCGAGCGACGCCCCGGCGAGCCGCTGTTCTTCGACCGGGTGGCGCGCGCCCTCGAATCGGTCGAGGACCGCTATGACGTGGTGGTGATCGATTGCCCGCCGCAGCTCGGCTACCTCACCCTCTCCGCTCTCTGCGCCGCCTCGGGGCTCCTCGTGACCGTGCATCCGCAGATGCTCGACGTCGCCTCGATGAGCCAGTTCCTGGCCATGACGGAGGATCTGCTCGGCGTGGTGACGGAGCACGGCGGCAAGCTGCAATACGATTGGCTGCGCTACCTCATCACCCGCTACGAGCAGCACGACGCGCCGCAGACCCGCATCGTCGGGATGCTTCGCACGCTGTTCGAGGACGCGGTGCTGACGGCGCCGATGCTGAAATCCTCGGCGGTGTCGGATGCCGGCCTGTCGAAGCAGACGCTCTACGAGATCGGCCGGGAGGGGGTGACCCGCTCGACCTATGACCGGGCGCTCGAAGCGCTCGATGCCGTCAACAGCGAGATCGAGAGCCTGATCCGCGCCGCCTGGGGGCGGGCATGAGCCGACGCTCCAACCTCGACGCCCTGTTCGGGGCCAAGCCGGCGCCGAAGCCGGCCGCGAGCCCGGACGCGTTTGCAGATGCAAACCCTGAGGCAAAGGCGGCGGAGTTTGCACCTGCAAACCCCCCTGCCCCGCCGCCGGAGCGCCGACGCAGTGGCGCCATCGGTGCGATGAGCAACACCCTGCGCGGCCTCGCCGCGAAGGCGGATGCCGCCGCGATCCTCGAACAGGGCGCGGCGGTCATCGACCTCGACCCGAGCCTGATCGATGCGTCGTTCATCGCCGACCGCGTAGCGGATGCGAACGATGTCGGGCTTGGCTCGCTGGTTGAGAGCATTCGCGAGAGCGGGCAGCAGGTCCCCGTGCTGGTGCGCCCTCACCCCACGGCGAGCGGCCGCTACCAGATCGCCTTCGGCCGCCGCAGGACGCGGGCCGCCCAGGTGCTGGAACGGCCGGTGCGGGCCATCGTCCGGCCTCTCACGGATGCCGAGCTCGTCATCGCGCAGGGCAAGGAGAACCTGGAGCGGCGGGACCTCAGCTACATCGAGCGTGCGTTCTTCGCCCTGCGCCTGGAGGAGCACGGCTTCCCGCGCGAGACGATCACCGCCGCGATGGGCGTAGGCAAGGGCGACCTCTCGACCCTCATCTCGGTCGCGCGCAGCGTGCCGGAGGATGTCCTCACGGCGATCGGCCCGGCCCCGGCCGCCGGACGGCCGCGCTGGATGCTGCTGGCCGAGCGCATCAAGGGCGCCGAGCGCGCCGCACTCACGGGCTTGATGGGCGATCCAGCGTTCCAGGCCAAGGGCACCGACGAGCGCTTCGCGGCGATCTTCGCGACGCTGGCCCCGAAGCAGGAGCGCAAGCCCAAGGCGCAGGTCTGGAAGGACGACCGGGGGCGGAAGCTCGCCCGCGTGGAGCGTTCGACCGACCGGGTCGCGCTTGCGTTCGATGAGACACTCGAACCGGGTCTGGCGGACTACGTCCTCGATCGGCTTCCCGAGATCCTTGCGGCCTACCGGCAGAGCAAGGGCTAACCCCGACCTGCGGCACCAACGAAAGGAGACGAGATCACCGCAAAAAGAAAGGGCCCCCCGAACCGCGTCCGGAAGACCCTCTCTCGTCCTAAGCAAACGTAGAGAATCACATCTCCCGGCACATCGTCAAGCAGTTTGACGTCGATTCGGCGAACGCCCGGTCTTTGCCCGGTGCTCGGCCAGACGATGAACCTGCATCTCACGACGCCCTTTGGGCGGCGTCCGCTGACGGCTGCGCAGATCGATGCACAGGCGAAGGCGGCCGGCTGCCCGGACGCGATCACCGTCAACAAGTGGTCCGTCTTCCGTGACATCGCCGCCGCGCGGGGCAGGCTCGGCCTGTCAGACCGGGCGCTTGCCGTCCTCGACGCGCTCCTGACCTTCCATCCCGATACGACGCTGACGCGCGGGGAGGGGTGCGAACTCGTGGTGTTCCCCTCGAATGCCGCGCTGGCCCTGCGGGCGCATGGCATGGCCGAGCCTAGCCTCCGGCGGCATCTCGCGGCCCTGGTCGAGGCCGGCATCGTCATCCGCCGCGACAGCCCGAACGGCAAGCGCTACGCGCGTCGGGGGCAGGGCGGGGCGGTCTCGCAGGCCTTCGGCTTCGACATCACGCCCCTCGTCGCCCGCGCCGCCGAGTTCGCAGCCGAGGCCGAGGCGGTGCGCGCTGCAGCCCTGGCCCTGCGGATCGCCCGCGAACGCCTGACGCTGCTGCGGCGGGACTGCATGAAGCTGATCCTGGCTCTGGAGGCGGAAGGCGGGGAGGGGAGCGCAGAGCCCCTGCGGACCCGGTACCGGACCATCCTCGCGGCCCTCGGCCGGTCGGCCGGGCTCGCCGATCTAGGCACGGCAACGGAGGCCTTGTCCGAACTGAGCGTCGATGTGGGCAAGCTGTTGCTCGCGCACGCGGATGCGTCGGATTCGAGCGGCAATGCCTTTCAGGATGAGCGGCACAAACAGAGTTCAAACCCCAAACTCCCTGATACTGAACCGGCCTTCGAGATGGTGGAGAAGGAACCGTCGGCGGGTCTCGAACCGAAGGCGGTGGATGCGGGACGCTCCGGCGGGGTGAGGGGGGCCACGTATCCCCTGGGCATCGTCCTCGATGCCTGCCCGGACATCACCGACTATGCGCGGGAGGGCATCCGCACCTGGCGCGATCTCGTGGAGACGGCCGATGTCGCCCGCTCCGCCCTGGGGATCAGTCCCCATGCGTGGCGCGAGGCGCAGGACGTGATGGGGGCGGATACCGCTGCCGTGACGGTGGCGGCGATCCTGCAGCGCTGCGAGCAGATCAAGAGCCCCGGCGGCTATCTGCGGTCGCTGGTGGAGCGGAAGAGGGCAGGGGAGTACAGCCTCGCTCCGGTCCTGCAAGCCCTGATCCGGGCGCGGTTGAAGGGGCGGGAGAACCCCGTGCCGGCGGATGCAGTGAATCGACGTTTGGGGCGTTAGCGTGGGCGGAACACGGGTGAGGGCGATGGAACGGTCTACGCAAGCCACGGGCACGACCCCGGACATCGACGATCGACGGGACGGGCTGGTCGAGGCGGCGGAGGATGGCGTGCTTGAGCCGTTGGCGGATTTCCCGCGCATCAACCTGCGGGCCGGCGTTGAGCCGTGGGACAAGCGCCGTGCGGCCGGCAAGTCGCTGCGGATGGAGATCCCGCACGCCGCCCATGCCATCCTCGCGACCGGTTCGGATCGCCCCGATCCGGTGAGCCTCATCGAGGCCGCGCATGAGGGGCGGCAGGCGCATCTCCTGCCCTTGCGCGTCGCGCGTATGGCCTCCTCGCCCTTCGCGTTCCTGCGCGGGGCGGCGCAGGTCATGGCCTGGGATCTGGCACAGGGTCCGCGCACCGCGATCAACGTGGTGATGAACGGGGACGCCCACATCTCCAATTTCGGCCTGTTCGGCTCGCCGCAGGGCGACGTGGTGCTCGATCTCAACGATTTCGACGAGGTCACGGTCGGCCCGTGGGAGTGGGACCTGAAGCGGCTCTGCGCCAGCATCGAGGTCGCGGGGCGCGATGCCGACCTCCCCGTCGCCGAGCGCCGGGAGGCGGTCGTGAGCGCCGTGTCGGGCTACCAGTTCACCATGGACGATCTGGCGCCCTGCGGGTCGCTCGATGTGTGGCGGCGGGCGTCACGGGCCGACGACCTCACCTTCGCGGGTGTCGAGATCGATGCCCGCTCCCAGGCCGTCGTGGCGAAGGCCGTGGAGAAGGCGCGGCGGAAGAACAACAAGAGCCTCCTCGACCGGGTGGGTGAGCGGCGCACGGACGGGGGCTGGCGCTTCCGCGAGGAGCCGCCGATCCTCGTCCGCGTCGATGAGGCGACCCGCGAGGCCATCACGACGGGCCTGGAGCGCTACGCCGAAACCCTGCCGCGCGAGCGGCGCTTCATGCTCAGCCGCTATCAGGTGGTGGATGTGGCGCACCGGGTCGTGGGCGTCGGCAGCGTCGGCACCCGGGCCTATGTCGCCCTGCTCTTCGGCAATTCGGATCAAGATGCGCTTTTCCTGCAGGTGAAGGAGGCCGTGCGCCCGGCCCATGCACCGTACCTGCGCGGCATGCCGGAGCCCTATGCCAGCCACGAGGGCGAGCGGGTGATCTACGGGCAGCGCCTGCTGCAGGCGGTGGGCGATCCGCTCCTCGGGTGGACCTCGATCGAGGGGCGGCCGTTCTACGTGCGGCAGATGAAGAACATGAAGGGCGAGATCCCGATCGCGCGGATGACGGGGCAATCCCTGCTCTACTTCTCCCACGCCTACGGGGCGCTGCTGGCCAAGGCCCATGCCCGGACGGGGGACGCGGCGGCCATCGCGGGCTATTGCGGCCATACGGGGCGCATCGACCTCCGCGAGGCCATCGCCGACTGGGCCAGCCTCTACGGGGACCGGAACGCCAAGGATTACCAGACCTTCCTCGATGCCATCGCGGCCGGACGGCTCGCGGCGGCGGCCGACCCCGTCCTCTGACCGACGTTTGTTCATGATGTGTTCGATTCAGCGGGGAGCCGGCATGGACGTCTTCGAGCGCTTGAGGGCGGCGGCGCCCGACGAATGGGCCCGTTACGTCGAGCATCCCTTCGTGCGCCAGCTCGGCGACGGGACGCTGCCCGAGGCGGCCTTCCGCGCCTATCTGGTGCAGGATTACCTGTTCCTGATCCAGTTCGCGCGGGCCTATGCGCTGGCCGCCTACAAGAGCCGGACGACGGAGGACATCCGGGCCGCGCAGGCCGGGCTCGCCGCCATCCTGGACGAGACGGAACTGCATATCCGGCTGTGCGCCCGCTGGGGCATCGGGGTGGACGAACTCGCCGCCACGCCGGAGGAGGCCGCGACGGTCGCCTATACGCGCTTCGTGCTGGATTGCGGAGCGGCCGGAGATCTCCTCGATCTGCACGTCGCCCTCGCACCCTGCGTCGTGGGCTACGCCGTGATCGGGGAGGCCCTGGCGCCGGACGGCGTCGCGGCCCTGGCGGACCACCCGTACCGCGAGTGGATCGGCGAATATGCCGGGCAACCCTATCGCGCCGTCGCGGCGCGGGCCCGCGCCCATCTCGACGCCCTCGCGGCGCGGTCCCTGACGGAGGCCCGCTGGCCCGATCTCGTGGCGACCTTCGCCGCCGCCTCGCGGCTGGAGGCCGACTTCTGGCAGATGGGCCTGGATCGAAGCGTATCCCCGTGAGGCGGGGGAGGGGAATCCGGCCGGGATGCCCTACATCAGGCCTGTCGGGTGCAGCGGGCGAGCGGGGACGATCCATGAGCGACCTGACCGGATTGCCCCCCGAAGCCTTCGCCAAGCAGGACGAGACGCCGGACACCCTCTTCTACGCGCAGCCGCGCTTCGTCACGCATATCGACGACGCGGCCATCGCCGCCGTGACCGACCTCTACCGCACGTACCTGCCGTCCGGCGGACGGATCCTCGACCTGATGTCGAGTTGGGTGAGCCACCTGCCGGTGGAAGCCGCCTACGACGCCGTGATCGGCCATGGCCTCAACGCGCGCGAACTTGCCGCCAACCCGCGCCTGACGCAGCGTTTCGTGCAGGATCTCAACGCCGATCCGATCCTGCCCCTCGACACGGGCGGCGTCGATGCGGCCCTCGTCTGTGTCGGGGTGCAATACCTTCAGGATCCCGTGGCCGTCCTGCGCGAGGTCGCGCGGGTGCTCGCGCCCGACGGCCGCGTCGTCATCACGTTCTCCAACCGGTGTTTTCCGACGAAGGCGGTGGCCATCTGGCGCGCCGTCGGCGGCGACGATCAGGCCCGGCTCATCGAGCTCTATCTCCGGCAGGCCGGGTTCACCGGCATCGAAGCCTACGCCGTCCTGCCCGACGGCGGCCCCGGCGATCCGCTCTGGGCGGTGATCGGCCGAACGGCCTGATCCCGGCTGCCCCGTTCACCGTCTGCCTCGTGGTGCTCGGCCGCCACGTCGACAGCCTGGAATTCCTCGATATCCTGCTCGGCGACCGCGCGCCGCTCACGCCCGTCGAGAACGTCTACCAGCGCATGCTGGCCCGCGACCCCGACACTGGCCGAACGGACGCACCCCCGAAACGAGGCCGTGCCGGACCCGGCGCCGCCGCAATCATCGGGCATCCGGGTCCGGGTAGGATTTGGTAAACCATTATCCCGCCCTGCCTTACCGAGGTGTGTCGCGGGGATGCCGGTGTACGGGACGTTCATGGGGACAGGGGGAGCGGTGCGAGGCCTCGTGGCCGCTGCCGCCCTCACGCTGCTGGCCGGGTGCGCCGGCCGCCCGACCGGGGTGCTGCTTCCCGTCGCCGCCGTCGAGACCATCCCCGGCGCCTCGCGGGTCGACATGCTGGTCGCGACCACCCGCAAATCCGCCTCCGACCGTGGCGTGCTGTTCTCCGGCGAGCGCGGCGACGCGGTGACGTACACGGACCTGTCCGTGTCGATCCCGCCCGATGGGACGCGCCAGCCCGGTTCCGTGCAATGGCCCCGGACGCTGCCCGGAAACCCCGCCACCGATTTCGTCGCGCTCCGGGTCGAGCCGGTCGCGCGGGCCGACGTCCCCGCCTGGACCGGCCGGGCCGTCCGGCGCGGGGCCAAGCGCCATGTTCTGGTGTTCGTCCACGGCTTCAACAACAAGTTCGAGGATGCCGTCTTCCGGTTCGCGCAGATCGTGCACGATTCCGGGGCCGAGGTGGCCCCGGTGCTGTTCACGTGGCCGTCCAAGGGCTCCGTCCTCGCCTATGGCTACGACCGGGAGAGCACCAACTTCTCCCGCAACGGCCTCGAAACGGTGCTGAGGGACCTCGCCCGCGACCCGAATGTCGGCGAGGTCACGGTGCTCGCCCATTCCATGGGCAACTGGCTGACCCTGGAGAGCCTGCGCCAGATGGCCATCCGCGACCGGCGGGTGGCCCCCAAGATCCGCAACGTCATCCTCGCCGCGCCGGACGTGGACATGGACCTCGCCCGCGAGGCGTTCCGCGACATGGGCCCGAACCGGCCCCGGCTGACCCTAATGGTGTCCGGCGACGACCAGGCCCTGGCGGTCTCCCGGCTCGTCTGGGGCGACAGCGTGCGCCTCGGGGCCATCGACCCGGCGGCCGAGCCGTACAAGTCCGAGCTGGAGCGCCAGAACATCGGCGTCCTGAATCTCTCAACCGTGAAGGGCGACGATCCGCTCAATCACGGCAAGTTCGCCTCCGGGGACGTGGTCGCCCTGCTGGGCAAGCGCCTCGCCGACGGCCAACCGATCTCGGACGGGCAGGTCGGCATCGGCGACAGGCTGGTGAGCACGGCGGCCGGCGCCGCCTCCACGGTGGCGACCGGCGCGGCCCTGGCGGTGGCGGCCCCGGTGGCCCTCGTGGATCCGCAGACCCGCGAGACCTACGGCGAGCACCTGTCCCATGTCGGCTCGGGGCTCCGGGACACGGTCGGCTCCACGGTCGACCTCGCCGGCGCACCGGTGCGGGCCATGACCGGGGCGCGCTGACCCGGCGCGCCGACACACGACGACGAGGCCGGACTCGCCGGCACTTTGGGGGAATGACGATGACCTGCAAACTCGCATGGGCCGCGAT
Organism: Methylobacterium litchii; assembly: GCF_038442315.1. NCBI lineage: Bacteria > Pseudomonadati > Pseudomonadota > Alphaproteobacteria > Hyphomicrobiales > Methylobacteriaceae > Methylobacterium > Methylobacterium litchii. Next base: position 48,128 of record NZ_JBBXMY010000015.1, read on the forward strand.
GGCGGCGATTCTGGCCTGGACGGGGGCCGCGCATGCCCAGGGGCTCGAACGCGGGGCCCGGGACGGGGCGAACCGGGGCGAGATGATCGCAGGCCCGCTCGGCGCCGTCGTCGGCGGTGCGGTCGGGGCGGCGGTTGGCACGGCCAACGGCATCCTCGGCATCGACCGGCGAGAGCGCTTCCGCATCTACGCCACGGGCGAGCGCCGTCCGTCCTTCTCCTATCCGGGCCGGGTGAGCGTCGGCACCGTCCTGCCGGAGGACGGCGTCGTCTATTACGACGTCCCCCCCGAATTCGCCCTGCCGAGCTACAACTACACGGTCGTGAACGACCACCCGGTGCTGGTGGACCCGCGCACGCGCCGCGTGGTCGAGGTCATCGACTAGGCGGCCTGCTCCTTCACGATCACGGAGACCTTGCCGTCGCGTTCGACGATGGCGACGGCGACCCGTCGCCGTTGGCGAGTTCACGCTCGCTGAACGGCCCGTGCCCGGGCACGGTTGTGCCGCCTCAGGCGGCGACGGGCTTCACCTTGCGGATCGTGCCGTCGAACGCGACGTGGAGTTCGTGGCGGGCTCCGTCCTTCGTGCCGACGATCTCGAAGTGCTTGGGCTTGCGCTTCGGCTCGCCCTCGACGGCGTATCCCTCGTCCTTCGCTGCCGCGATGGCGGCCGACGGGTCGGCCTCGTCCTGATCCGGCTTCGCCGGCCATGTGATTGCGCGGGCGGCGTCCTGGTTCAAGGTGATGGACGTCACCTTGATCTCCGTCGGCCTGCGCTCGCCCTTGAGGGAGATTGTGTCGCCGACGGCGACCGTCAGACCCTCCGCGCCCTTCGGGCCGAGGTCGGCGAGGAAGCGCCCCCCGGTTCCCTCGATGGCCAGGCGATGACCGAAGACGGCCCAGACCGTCCCTGAGACTTCCTGCGTGTCGTTCATGTGAGTGGTGTTCTCCAAAGAAGGTCCGGGCCGCGACGGACTGCGCGGCCCGGTCGGACTCGGTGTCAGCGCGCGTCTGCGGGCTTGAGGGTCGAGAGCTTGTCGAGGAGCTGGAGCGTGATGTCGGCGCAGGCCTTCATCGGCTCGTCGTCGGCGCATTTCACATCGATGCGCGTATCGCCCCGCTCGACAGCGAAGTGCGCGCCCTTCGACGGCGGCGGCGGCGGCGGCGGGGGAGGGGGCGGGGCGTCCGGGCCGCGACGGGGACCGCCGGGGGGCGGGGGCGGTGGGGCCTCGGCGCGACCGCGCGGGCCGTCGGGCGGGGGCGGGGCCGGCTGCGCCACGGCGGCGGTGGCGAACAGCAGCGCGGTGGCGCCGAGCAGGGCGGCGGTCTTCGTCATCATCCATTCCTCAAGGAAGGGCGCCTCGCTGCGCCGGGGTATCGAACGTGCGAGGTCACTCCGGGATCGCCGGGTGAGCCCGATTGATGGATCACGGTGTCGAAATCGGCCCTGAACCGCGCCGTTCAGCCCCGGTTAGGGAAACCCGGCCCCGGCGGGGCGCCCCAGTTTCACCGGTGATGGTCCGCTTCGTGCTTGCCCGCGAGGGGCAGTCCCGGCCGTGCCAGCCCCTCCCGCCGCTTGTCGCGCGGACGGGTGACGGGTCCGCGCTCCGTCCCACCCCGATCCGGTTCCCCCATGCCCGAATGCCTCGTCTTCCGCGTGCCCGCGCAGCATCCCGCCGATGTCTCCGGGGTGATGGACCTCGTCGCCTCCGGGATGGTGGGCGCGTCCGAGATCGTCGCGATCTTCGGCAAGACCGAGGGCAATGGCTGCGTGAACGATTTCACCCGGCAACTCGCGGTGAAGGCGCTGGAGACGGCGCTCGCCGGCGCCATCGGCTGCACGGCGGCGGAAGTCGGAGCCCGGATCGCTCTCGTCATGTCCGGCGGAACGGAGGGCGGGCTGTCGCCGCATTTCCTCGTCCTCGCCCGGCGGGAGGGCCCTGCGGCGGGGGAGGGGAGGGCGCTCGCCATCGGCACGGACTTCACCCCGGAGTTCCGGCCGGAGGAGATCGGCCGGATGGCGCAGGTCGAGGCGACCGCGACGGCGGTCGGCCGGGCCATGGCCGGGGCGGGGCTCGCCGACCCCGCCGACGTGCATTTCGTGCAGGTGAAGTGCCCGCTGCTGACGAGCGCCCGGATCGCCGAAGCCGCCGCCCGGGGCCACGGCGTCGCCACGCACGACACCTACGCCTCGATGGGCCTGTCCCGGGGCGCCTCGGCACTGGGCATCGCCGTCGCCCTCGGGGAGGTCGATCGCGACGCGCTCTCGGATTCGGCCATCGGCGCCCGGCGCGACCTGTTCTCCGGCCGCGCCAGCGCTTCAGCGGGGATCGAACTGATGCGCAACGAGATCATCGTGCTCGGCAATGCGCCGGGCTGGACCGGCCCCCTCGCCATCGCCCACCGGGTCATGGAAGACGGCATCGACCTGCCCGCGATCCTGGGGGTGCTCACCGATCTCGGCTTGCCGGGGGCGGGGCAGTTGCCGCCGGAGGCGTCGGCGCGGGTGATCGCCCTGCTGGCCAAGGCCGAGCCGTCCCACGACGGCCTGATCCGGGGCCAACGCCACATCATGAACGACGATAGCGACATCAACGCCACCCGCCACGCCCGCGCCCTGGTCGGCGGGGTGGCCGCCGCCGCCCTCGGCCGGACGGACCTGTTCGTCTCCGGCGGCGCCGAGCATCAGGGGCCGGATGGCGGCGGCCCGGTGGCCATCATCGCCCGCGTGAGGAACTGACGCCGTGCCCGAGTTCGACCTCGCCATCCGCAACGGCACGGTGGTGACCGCCGCCGACACCCTGCGCGCCGATATCGGCATCCGCGACGGGCGCATCGCCGCCGTGGCCGAGCGGATCACCGATGCCGCCCGCACCGTCGATGCCTCCGGCCTCCTCGTGCTGCCGGGGGGCATCGACAGCCATGTCCACATCGCGCAGGCCTCAGGGCCCGGCATCGTCATGGCCGACGACTTCGCCTCCGCGACACGGGCGGCGGCGGCCGGTGGCAACACCTGCGTGATGCCCTTCGCCCTCCAGCCCCGGGGGGCGTCCCTGCGGCAGGCGACCCACGCCTACCGGGCCCTCGCCGAGGGCCAATGCCACATCGACGTGGCGATCCATCTCATCGTCTCGGACCCGACCCCGGCGGTGCTCGGCCAGGAGTTGCCGGCTCTGATCGCCGAGGGCTACACCTCATTCAAGGTCTTCATGACCTATGACGACCTCGTCCTGAACGACCGGCAGATCCTCGACGTGTTCGACCTCGCCCGCCGGGAGGGCGCCCGCGTAATGGTCCATGCCGAGGGCTACGACACCATCCGCTACATGAGCGAGAAGCTGGAGCGGGCCGGGCAGACGGCGCCCTACGGCCACGCCCTGTCGCGGCCGGAACTGGTGGAGCGCGAGGCGGCGCACCGGGCGATCTCCCACGCCGAACTCGTGGACCTGCCCATCGTCATCGTCCACGTCTCGGGGGAGCAGGCGATGGAGCAGATCGCCTGGGCCCGCGGGCGGGGGCTGAAGATCCACGCCGAGACCTGCCCGCAATACCTGACCCTCACCGCCGAGGACCTGAAGGGCCGGGGCGAGGCAGACCCGATGGCGGGGGCGAAGTACGTCTGCTCGCCCCCGCCCCGCGATACGGCGAGCCAGGCCGCGATCTGGCGCGGGCTGCAGGGGGGCGTGTTCGAGATCGTTTCCTCGGACCATTGCCCGTTCCGCTACGACGACGCGCAGGGAAAGCTGAACCCGCGGGGGAAGGACTCCTTCCGCTACGTCCCCAACGGCATCCCCGGCATCGAGACCCGTCTGCCGATCCTGTTCTCCGAGGGCGTCTCGGCCGGGCGCCTCTCCCTGAACCGCTTCGTGGAATTGACCGCGACGAACCACGCCAAGCTCTACGGCCTCTATCCGCGCAAGGGCTCCATCGGCGTCGGCTTCGACGCGGACCTGACCCTGTGGGACCCGAACCGGAAGGAGACGATCACGCAGGCCAACCTCCACCACGGGGCGGACTACACCCCCTGGGAGGGGTTCCGGGTGACGGGCTGGCCGGTGATGACTCTCGCGCGGGGGGAGGTCGTGGCCGAGGACGGCCGGGTCGTCGGCGAGCCCGGACGGGGCCGGGTGCTCGACCGGTCCGTGCAGGCCACACCCCCGCTCTGATCGCCCGATTCCCGGCCCGCTCGGGGGCCGACTGGCCCGTCCCTTGCTGGGCTGGATGCGGGGAGAATGGCATGGATGTGGAGCTGATCCAGCTGACCAAGCGCTACGGCCAGACCGTGGCGGTGGACGGCATCGACCTGAAGGTCCGGTCGGGGGCCTATTGCTGCCTGCTCGGCCCCTCGGGCTGCGGCAAGACCACGACCCTGCGGATGATCGGCGGGCACGAGACGGTCTCGTCCGGCGATGTGGTCATCGGCCCCAAGGCGGTGGGCGACGCGACGCCCGCCGAGCGCGGCACCGCGATGATGTTCCAGAGCTACGCCCTGTTCCCGCATCTCAACTGCCGGGACAACGTCGCCTTCAGCCTGCGGATGCGCGGCGTCGGCAAGGCCGAGCGGCGGGCGAAGGCCCTCGCCATGCTCGACCTCGTGCAGATGGCCCACCTCGCCGAGCGCCTGCCGGCCCAGCTCTCGGGCGGCCAGCAGCAGCGGGTGGCGCTTGCCCGCGCCCTCGTCACCGGCCCCAAGGTGCTCCTCCTCGACGAGCCGCTCTCCGCCCTCGACCCGTTCCTGCGGGTGCGGATGCGGACGGAGCTGAAGCGGATCCAGGCCGAGCTCGGCCTCACCTTCATCCACGTCACCCACAGCCAGGAGGAGGCGATGGCCCTCTCCGACCTCGTGGTGGTGATGAACGGCGGGCGCATCGAGCAGGCCGCCGACCCGCGCACGGTGTTCGAGCGCCCGGCCACCGCCTTCGTCGCGCGCTTCATTGGCGGCCACAACGTCATCCGCCTGCCCGACGCTACCGAGATCGCCGTGCGCGCCGACCGGATGCGCCTCGGACCCGACGCCGGCGTCGAAGCGGTGCCGGCCAAGGTCGTGTCCATCGAGTACCAGGGCACCAGCGTGCATGTGGGCTTCGAGGCCGACGGCCTCGGCGGCGGCGCGCCCGCCGCCCTCACGGCGGTGATCGCGGACGGCGCCTATGCGGGCCGTCCCCTCGCCCTGGGGCAGACCGTGCCGCTCGGGTGGGATGCGGCAGCCGCCCACCGCCTGAGCGCCTGATCTCTAAGAATTCCAACGCGTCGAGGACCCTGCGCATGACCACCACGATCAAGCTCAGCCGCCGCACCCTGCTCCGGGGGGCGGGGGCCACCGGGCTCACCCTCGGCGCCGGGCCGATCACCGGCTTCCCGAACGTCATCGCCGCCGAGCCCGTGACCCTGCGCTACCTCGGCACCGCCGTGAACCAGTCCGCCGACATCGCCCGCAAGGTGAAGGAAGATCTCGGCATCACCATCGAGTACATCCCCGTCGTCACCGACGAGGTGACCAAGCGCGTGGTGACGCAGCCGAACTCCTTCGACCTCCTCGACACCGAGTTCTTCAGCCTCAAGAAACTTATCCCCTCGGGCAACATCCAGGGCATGGACGCCCGCCGGATCAAGCAGGCGGACAACATCACTCCGGTCTTCACCAAGGGCGAGGTCGGCGGCAAAAAGATCGGCGACCAGGGCACGGCGCCCAAGAAGGTGTTCTACCTGGAGGGGCAGAACTCCAAGAGCTTCGCCTCATCGCCGACCGAGTGGATCACCCTGATCCCCACCACCTACAACGCCGACACGCTGGGCATCCGCCCGGACCTGATCAAGCGCCCGGTCACGAGCTGGAAGGAGCTCCTGAACCCCGAGTTCAAGGGCAAGGCCTCGATCCTCAACATCCCCTCCATCGGCATCATGGATGCCGCCATGGTGATCGAGGCGACTGGCGACTACACCTATCCCGACAAGGGCAACATGACGAAGGCCGAGATCGACCGCACCATCAAGGTGCTGATCGAGGCCAAGCGCGCCGGCCAGTTCCGCGCCTTCTGGCAGGACTTCAACGAATCCGTGAACCTGATGGCCTCGGGCGAGACGGTGATCCAGTCCATGTGGTCGCCGGCCGTCACGAAGGTGCGCTCGCAGGGCGTGGCCTGCACCTACCAGCCCCTCAAGGAGGGCTACCGCGCCTGGGCGACGGGCTTCGGCCTGCCCAAGCCGTTGGCGGGCCGCAAGCTCGACGCGGCCTACGACTTCATCAACTGGTTCCTCTCCGGCTGGGCCGGCGCCTACCTCAACCGCCAGGGCTACTACTCGGCGGTGCTCGACACGGCCAAGGCCAACATGGAGCCCTATGAGTGGGCCTACTGGATGGAGGGCAAGCCCGCCGAGAAGGACATCAAGGGGCCGGACGGGAGCGTGCTGGAGAAGGCCGGCGCGGTGCGCGACGGTGGCTCCTTCGAGGCCCGGATGGGGTCCGTCGCGTGCTGGAACGCGGTGATGGACGAGAACACCTACATGGTCCGCAAGTGGAACGAGTTCATCGCCGCGTGACCGACGCCGTCCTGCCGGCCCTCGCCGAAACCCCGGCCGCGCCGGCCGCCGCGAGCCTCACCGCCAAGACCCGGCGCCGCCGGGCCCTGGCCTATGTCCAGGCGGCGCCGATGGCGTTCGTCTTCGCGGCCTTCTTCCTCGTGCCGCTGCTGCTGACCCTCATCGTCAGCTTCTGGGAGTACAACGAGTACGAGATCATCCCGTCCTTCACGGTGCAGAACTACGTCGACGTGTTCGACGGCTGCCTCAGCGTCGCCGACCCCTGCACGACGGTGAGGACCTACCTCTCGACCTTGAAGTTCTGCGCGCTGACCTGGGCCTTCACCCTGCTGATCGGCTTCACGGTGGCGTATTTCGTGGCCTTCCACGTCCGCTCGGCGACCATGCAGATGGCGCTGTTCCTCGTCTGCACGATCCCGTTCTGGACCTCGAACGTGATCCGCATGATCTCGTGGATCCCGCTCCTCGGCCGCAACGGCCTCGTCAACGACAGCCTCCAGGGGCTCGGGCTGATCGACCGGCCGATCGAGGGCCTGCTCTATTCCGACTTCGCGGTGGTGCTCGCCTTCGTACACCTCAACACGGTCTTCATGATCGTGCCGATCTTCAACAGCATGGCCCGGATCGACCGCGCGCTGATCGAGGCCGCCTACGATGCCGGGGCCAGCGGCTGGCAGACTCTGTGGCACGTCGTGGTCCCGCTGACGAAGCCCGGAATCGCCATCGGCTCGATCTTCGTCATCACCCTGGTGATGGGCGACTTCGTCACCGTCGGCGTCATGGGCGGCCAGCAGATCGCCTCCGTGGGCAAGGTGATCCAGGTGCAGATGTCGGCGCTGCAACTCCCGGCGGCGGCGGCGAACGCCGTGGTGCTGCTCGGCGCGGTGATGCTGATGATCGTCGCGATGACCCGGCTCATCGACCTGCGCAAGGAGCTGTGAGCGCCATGCGCGACCGCCCCCGCTCCCCCGCCTTCTACGGCCTCGCCGCGTTCTTCGCCCTCTTCGTCGCCTTCCTCTACGGGCCGACGCTGACGATCCTCGTCCTCAGCTTCCAGGGGCCGCAGGGGGGGCTGACCTTCCCGATGAACGGCGTCTCGACCCATTGGTTCGGGAAGCTCTGGGCAGGCGTCGGCATCGTCGACATCTGGGGCGCCCTGTGGCGCTCCCTGCGGCTGGGCCTCGTGGTGATGGCGCTCACCGTAGGGATCGCCTTCTTCGCGGGCCTCGCCTTCCGCAAGCGCTTCGCCGGGGAGGGGGCCCTGTTCACCGTCGCGGTGGCGAGCCTGATCGTGCCCTCCATCGTCGTGTCCCTCGGCATCGGGCTGGAATTCCGCCTCCTCGACGACGCGGTGAACGCAGTGGCCGCCGCCACCGGCTGGGGCTGGCCGCAGGATCACGGCACCCTGATGGGGCTCTACACCTCGGCGCTCGGCGCCCACCTGACGTGGACCCTGCCCTTCGGCCTCCTCATCATGTTCGCGGTCTTCAACCGGTTCGATCCGGCCTACGAGGAGGCCGCGCGGGACCTCGGGGCGACCGGGCCGCAGATCCTGCGCCACGTCGTGGTGCCGATCCTCGGGCCGTCGCTGGTCGGCGTCGCGCTGTTCGGCTTCACCCTGTCCTTCGACGAACTGGCCCGCACCAGCCAGGCCATCGGTGGCCGCAACACCCTGCCTCTCGAATTGCAGGGCCTGACGACGACGGTGACGACGCCGGAGATCTATGCGCTCGGCACCCTCACTACGGGGATGTCCCTGGCGGTGATCGCGACGGCGCTCGCCGCGAGCCTGTATCTCCAGCGGCGCAAGGCGCGGCGCGGGTTGCGCCTTGGGTGAGGGGCCGCGCCCTTCATCTTTGGTGGACCGAACGCACTCCGCAGCTACGGGGCGAACCTCATCTCTCTCGGAAACGCATCCTTCAGGTACCGCCGATCCTTCGGCGGCACCTCGCGCGCGTCCATGAACTCGCCCAGCCGTCGCGCGGCCTGAAGGACGCGTTCGCGGATCGCCTGCGCCTCCCCCGCGTCCAGGCGGAAGGCCGTATGCGCGCGCATCGCGGCCTCGACGTCCCACGCGGGCGACATCCCCGGTGCGGGTGCCGGTACGTGCCGGGCGCGATCCGGATGCGGGACGAGGTCGAAGACCGGGGAGAGCGTCCAGCCGTCGCCCCTGTCGAGGAAGGCGTGGTTCCTGAGATGGTCGTCGGTGTTGTGGAGATACGCGTTGAGGAGCAGCCGCCCGAAGACGGAGGCCGGCGCATCCTTTACGCCGATCGCCTGGGCGACCGAGGCGATGTCCGTGTAGGTGCGCGCGGTGGCGTAGCTGGCCGACGCCTGCTTCAGGAGGGTCGCCGCGCTGAGATACGCGTATGGCCGCCCTCCGATGCCCTCGTCCCGGTCGAAGCGCTCGACGAAGAGGGCGGCGCGGCGGCCGGCGACCACGATCTTTCGGCGCGGAACCGGAAAGCCGGCCGCTTCGGCCACGTCGAGACAGGCCGCCTCGACCCGGGGGTCGTCGAACTTGTCCATGGAGGTCGGGAACTTCGCGATCCACTGCCGGCCCTCGGACCGGATCCTGGCCTTGGGCCGGGCGCCGCCGACATCGCTGTTGCGGAAGAGGAGCTTGAAGTGATGCCCCTCGGCATCGCCGGCCTCGACCGCGGCGGCCGCATCCATCAGCGCGTCGAGGTCGTCGGTCTCGTCCGGCAGGTCCACGAGCGGCGCTTCGGGGGGCGTCCACGTCACCGGGCCGCTGGTCGGCGTCGGGCCGAATGCGAGGTCGCCCGTGCGGCCGAGGCCACCGAGGGCGAGATATTCCGGCATCGACAGGACGCTGGTCGGGAACGCCCGCGTCAGGATCTCCTTCCCCCAGCCGTCGGGCCCGGCATCGTGGAAGGCCAGCGGCACCTCCTCCGGCGCGGCGGCATACGATTTCCTGACGAGCGGCAGGCCGACCGGATCGATGGCCTTCGCCCCGTCCTGGCCGAAGTACGAGGCGGCAGCGGAAGCGCCCGTTGCGTCGCGGCCCCGAGCCTTCGAACGTCAGGTCGCCGACCGGCCCGTAGCCGTCACCGCGCCAGCGGTAGACGACCAGATAGTCGAGCCGTCCGGTCCTAGAAGTTTGCCACATGGGACCTGCTGCCCGCGCGCTTCCGGCCGGAGGCCGTCTCCATCCCTTCGCCGACGGGGTCCGTCGCGAGGAGGTCGCCGATCCGCTCGGCATAGCCGAAGACGCTCAGCGCCTTGATCGCGACGGCCAGCGTCACGCCGGGTCGCCCCTTCTCCAAGTTGATGACCGTCGGGCGATGCACGCCCATCCGTTCGGCCAGCTCGACCTGCGACAGGTTCCGGCGCAGGCGCGCACGGCGGACGCGCTCGCCGAGCCGGCGCAGGCTCTCCAGCTCCTCGGTCGATAGGATGGCCGTCGTGTTCATACCACTAGCACTGACATTAAGCCGCTTAATGTATGCGCTAGCCTGATAACAGGCAATCGCCAGGTCAGGGATGCGGTGCAGTCCCGCCCGCGTCGGATTGCGAGAGCAGGAAGGCGATGAGGTCCGCCCGGTCGAGGGCATCCGGGACGCCGGGGAACGTCATGCTGGTGCCCGGCGCCATGGTCGCCGACGCGGCGAGCCATCGGTCCATTCGCTCTGGCGTCCACATGCCGCCGAGCGCCCGGAGCGCCCCGGTGTAGGCGAAGCGCCGGCTGTTTCCGGCGATGGGTTTGCCCATCACGCCGTGAAGGGCGGGTCCATTCTTGTCGCCGGCCCCCAGCCTGATCGAATGGCAGGCGGCGCAGGCTCCGAACAGACGGCCACCCCGCTCCGCATCGGCCACCCGCATGAGTGCGGTGAAGCTCGGCGCCTCGCCCAACGCGCGGCGGCGCTCCGCCCCGTCGTCCGAACAGCCCGCGAGGAGGAGGGCGAGGACCGGCAGCCAAAGGCGCCGGACCCACGCGGTCTGGTGGGCGTCACCCCCGGTGGGGGAGGCTGCATGATAGTGCTGCGTCCGCAATTTCTCGACTCTGGTATATTGCATACCTGTACGGATCGTGCAGGATGCAGCCGCGCGAGCTCGAAGAAGCCACCGCGGGAGAAAGCCAATGGAACACCGATCAGCCCTCGGCTCACCGGCGGTACACCCCGACACCCCGAGAGATGCCGACTCCGCCAAATGGTGGCAACTCGCCTTCGGCGTAGTCTGCATGGCGATGATCGCCAACCTGCAATACGGCTGGACATTGTTCGTCGATCCGATCGACAGCAAGTTCCACTGGGGCCGCGCCGCCATCCAGATCGCTTTCACCATCTTCGTCGCCACGGAGACTTGGCTCGTTCCCATTGAGACATGGTTCGTGGACCGGTATGGCCCGCGCCTCGTCGTCTGCTTCGGCGGCATCATGATCGCCTCGGCCTGGGTGCTAAACGCCTACGCCGATTCGCTCGCTATGCTGTATCTCGGCGCGGTGGTCGGCGGCATCGGCGCGGGGTCGGTCTACGGCACCTGCGTCGGCAATGCCCTGAAATGGTTCCCCCATCGGCGCGGTCTCGCGGCCGGCGCCACGGCGGCGGGCTTCGGGGCGGGCGCGGCGATCACCGTCGTGCCGATCGCCAAGACGATCGCGTCCAGCGGCTACGAGACGGCCTTCCTGTATTTCGGGATCGGCCAGGGCCTCGTCGTGGTCCTGGTGTCCTTCCTGCTGCGCAAGCCGTCCACCCTCAGCCCGGTGCAGAAGCGCAGCGTCCGCGTGCCCCAGACCAAGGTCGACCGCACGCCCAAGCAGGCAGTGCGCACGCCGGTCTTCTGGGTCATGTACGCCATGTTCGTCATGGTGGCCTCGGGGGGCCTGATGGCGGCGGCGCAGATCGCCCCCATCGCCCACGATTTCAAGGTCGCGGGCGTCCCGGTCAGCCTGTTCGGTCTCCAGATGACCGCCCTGACCCTGGCGATCTCCCTGGATCGTGTCTTCGACGGCTTCGGCCGCCCGTTCTTCGGCTGGGTCTCCGACAATATCGGCCGTGAGAACACAATGTTCATCGCCTTCAGCATCGCGGCGATGGCGATGATCCTCCTGCTCAACGTCGGCACGAACCCCTACGTCTTCATTCTGGCGACGGCCGTGTATTTCGGGGTCTTCGGCGAGATCTACTCGTTGTTCCCTGCGACCTGCGGCGACACGTTCGGATCGAAGTTCGCGGCGAGCAATGCGGGGCTCCTCTATACCGCCAAGGGTACCGCCGCCTTCCTCGTGCCCTTCGCGAGCATGGTCTCGGCGAGCTTCGGCTGGTCGGCGGTCTTCGCCCTGATCATCGGCCTCAACATCGTGGCCGCGTCGCTGGCGATGTTCGTCCTCAAGCCCCTGCGCCGTCGCTACCTCACCGAGGAGCCCGCCGGCACCGCCGAGGCCGCTAAGGTCCAGGCCGCCCGGATGGCGTAAATCCCGGTGCGCGCCGGTCCCGTGCCGGCGCGCACCCCCTCCAACCGCACCACCTTGTCGCCGTTTCTGGTATACATTATGCCAAAAGCCGGTTCATCGAGCCGGCCAACATCGACCCAAGAAACCTGCTGGGAGGCCCAACCAATGACCGCAGTGGCGAAGAAGATCGACATGTCGGCCGCCGACGTTGCCATCAGCGAGTTCTACTCGCAGACGGAGCAGACCGACGGGTTCCACCTCGTGATCGATGCCCTCAAGCTCAACGGCATCACCACGATCTACGGCGTGCCGGGCATCCCGATCACGGACCTCGGCCGCATGGCCCAGGCCGAGGGGATTCGCGTCCTGTCCTTCCGGCACGAGCAGAACGCCGGCAACGCCGCCGCCATCGCGGGCTTCCTCACCAAGAAGCCGGGCATCTGCCTCACCGTCTCGGCGCCGGGCTTCCTCAACGGCCTCACGGCGCTCGCCAACGCCACCACCAACTGCTTTCCGATGATCCTGATCTCCGGCTCGTCCGAGCGCGAGATCGTCGACCTGCAGCAGGGCGACTACGAGGAGATGGACCAGCTCGCCATCGCCAAGCCCCTGTGCAAGGCGGCGTTCCGCGTGCTCCATGCCTGCGACATCGGCATCGGCATCGCGCGGGCGATCCGCGCCGCCGTGTCGGGCCGTCCCGGCGGCGTCTATCTCGATCTGCCGGCCAAGCTGTTCTCGCAGGTGATGGATGCCGAGGCCGGCGCGAAGTCGCTGGTGAAGGTGATCGACGCGGCGCCCGCGCAGCTGCCGGCGCCGTCCGCCATCGCCCGCGCCCTGGCCGAGTTGAAGAACGCCAAGCGTCCGCTGATCGTGCTCGGCAAGGGGGCGGCCTACGCCCAGGCCGACGAGCTCGTCCGCGAGCTCGTGGAGCGCAGCGGCATCCCCTACGTGCCGATGAGCATGGCCAAGGGGCTTTTGCCGGACACGCATCCGCTCTCGGCGGGTGCCGCGCGCTCGACAGCGCTGAAGGACTCCGACGTGGTGCTGCTGGTCGGCGCGCGCCTCAACTGGCTGCTCTCGCACGGCAAGGGCAAGACCTGGGGCGAGCCCGGTTCCAAGCGCTTCATCCAGATCGACATCGAGCCGCGCGAGATGGACTCGAACGTCGAGATCGTCGCGCCGGTCGTGGGCGATATCGGCTCCTGCGTCGCCGCCCTCCTCGACGGGATGCGCGACGGCTGGACGGGGGCGCCGGCCGAGTGGGTCGAGACGATCCGCACCAAGCGCGAGGCCAACATCGCCAAGATGGCCCCGAAGCTCATGAAGAACACCGCGCCGATGGACTTCCACTCCGCGCTCGGCGCCCTGCGCACCGTGATCAAGGAGCGGCCGGACGCGATGCTCGTGAACGAGGGCGCCAACACCCTCGACCTCGCCCGGGGCATCATCGACATGTACCAGCCGCGCAAGCGCCTGGACGTCGGCACCTGGGGCGTCATGGGCATCGGCATGGGCTTCGCCATCGCGGCGGCCGTCGAGACGGGCAAGCCCGTCCTCGCGGTCGAGGGCGATAGCGCCTTCGGCTTCTCCGGCATGGAGGTCGAGACCATCTGCCGGTACAAGCTGCCGATCTGCATCGTGGTCTTCAACAACAACGGCATCTATCGCGGCACGGACACCGACCCGACCGGCCGCGACCCGGGCACGACCACCTTCGTCCCGGATTCCCGCTACGACCGGATGATGGAAGCCTTCGGCGGCGTGGGCGCCCAGGCCGTCACGCCGGACGAGCTGAAGCGCGCCGTCGAGGCCGCGATGGACTCGGGCAAGCCGACGCTGATCAACGCGGTGATCGACCCCGCCGCCGGCAGCGAGAGCGGCAATATCGGCAGCCTCAACCCGCAGAGCGTGATCAAGCGCAAATGAGGGCGGACGCCATGGGGCATTCCCGGTGACGGACCCCAAGCTCGCGGGACGGCTCACCGTCCCGCTCCGGCTCCCGACGGAGGATCCCCTTCCGCCGGGCAGCCATATCCTCGGCCTCTTCGCCGAGCGCGACGCGCGGCTCTACGTGCCCGAAGGCCTCGCGCCGCGCCGCCCCGTCCCGCTCGTGGTCCTGTTCCACGGCGGCGGGGGCAGCGCCGAGAAGATCATGCCGATGCTCGCGGTCCACGCGGAAGCGCGCGGCTTCCTGCTGCTCGTCCCGCAATCGCTGCATCCGACCTGGGATCTCGTCATTGCCGGCAACGGCCCCGACCGTGACCGGCTCGAACACGCGCTCCAGGCGCTCTCCGCGCATTTCCTGCTCGATCCCGGCCGGATCGCCTTCGCGGGCCATTCGGATGGGGGGAGCTACGCCCTCTCCCTCGGGCTCACCAACGGCGACCTCGTCAGCCACGTCATCGTGTCCTCCGCAGGGTTCATGTCGGTCCAGGCGCAGGTCGGGACACCGCGCGTCTTCATCTCCCACGGCACGCGGGACGAGCAGATCCCCATCGACCGGAGCGGCCGCACCCACGCGCGGCTGCTGCGCGAGGCCGGCTACGACGTCACCTTCGTCGAATACGACGGACCGCACGCCTACGACCCGGCGGTCGTACGGCGCGCGGTCGATTTCTTCATGACCGAGGGGGAGCCTCCCCACGGGGCTTGATCTTCAACTGGTCGATGGCCCACAGCCACGTCCCGTCCGCTTGGCGCCGCGCCGCCTCGACGGACAGGACGCCGTTCGCGAGCCTCGCGAAGGTCAGTGCGAGGCCGTCCTGAACGAGGGCGGGCAGGGTTTCCGCCTGCGGAAAGTCGGACTTCCGGGCGAGAAGGTCCGTGTAGAACCGGCGGATCTCGTCATGGCCGGTGGCGACGACATCGCCGGCCGCCAGCACCGCCTCGGGCTCGTAGAGCGCCACCAGACCCTCCACATCGCCGGCATTGGCGCGGGCGTTGAACAGGGATGCGAGTTCGCCCGGCTCCCTGGCGCCGTCCCTCGTCCGTGCGTGATCGTCCATCGATTCCTCCCGGTGGTTCATCGCAAGGGCATTCCGTGTCCGTCCCGCACCGCGACGGTGACGGGGATGCCGGCCTTCACGCTTTCGGACACGGTGCAGAACCGCTCGAACTGGGCAAGCACCTGCTCGATGCGCGGCATGGCCTCGGCGGCGGCGCCCAGGGTGATGTCGACGGCGATCCCGCCGATGCGCAGGCGCTTCTCGGCGTTGCGCACGATGGCGGCCGACGCCGTCGCCGTGACGCCCCCGCCGTCCTGTCCGAACTTGCCGAGGGCGAAGGCGAGGCTGGCGCAGAGGCAATTGCTCACCCCCGCGATCAGAACCTGCTCCGGCGAGGGGCCGGACTCACGCCCGATGGGTTCCGGCTCGTCCGTCGCCAGCGTGGGGAAGGCGGCGCCGAAATCGACGACGAACTTGAAGCCCTCGATCTGGGTGATCGTGATGCTGGGTCCGAGCGTCATGCCGGCCGCCTCCTTCCCTGATCGTCACGCGATTTCGACAACGCCGCATCGCCTATTCGGCTTGACTGCCATTCGATATGTGGCATACCAGATACCAATCACCGAGTCACCCGTCGGGAGGGAGAGCCTCTCGTGCAGGAAGCAAGGGAGAGAACGCCATGACCGAGCCGAGCGTCGCAGACCGGCCGAGCGCGTGAGCGCACCATGGCACAGCATCTCGATCTGTCCGGGCTTGTCGATGCCGTCGGCGACGCCGTGGTGGTGTCCGATCCCGACGGAGCCATCGTGGTGTGGAACCCGGCCGCCGAGCGCATCTTCGGCTTCTCCCCCGCCGAGGCGCTGGGCCAACCCCTCGATCTGATCACCCCCGACCGCCATCGGCGCCGCCACTGGGACGGCTACGCCAACACGATGCGCACGGGGATCACGAAGTACGGCACGAAGCTCCTGCGCGTGCCGGCCCTGCACAAGGACGGGCACAGCCTGTCCATCGCCTTCACCGTCGGCCTCCTCAAGGACGAGGACGGCACGGTGACCGGAATCGTCGCCGTCATCCGCGACGAAACCGAGCGCTGGAGCGAGGAGAAGCGCCTCCGCCAGCGAATTTCGGACCTAGAAGCCGAAAGCAAAGAGTGCATTCCGACCTGAAAGTCGAAGTATTTCCGAGAGTCAGTATTCTATCCACGGGAGGAACTAAAATGTCTCAGCCGCTCGAAGGCATCAAGATCATCGACTTCACCCACGTCCAGGCGGGTCCGGCCTGCACGCAGCTCCTCGCGTGGTTCGGCGCCGACGTCATCAAGGTCGAGCGTCCCGGCGCGGGCGACGTCACCCGCAACCAGCTCCGCCACATCGAGGACGCGGACGCCCTCTACTTCACGATGCTGAACTCGAACAAGCGTTCGCTGACCCTCGACACCAAGACCAAGCAGGGCAAGGAAGTCCTGGAGAAGCTGATCCGAGAGTCCGACGTGATGGTCGAGAATTTCGGCCCCGGCGCGCTGGACCGCATGGGCTTCTCTTGGGCGCGGATCCAGGAACTGAACCCGGGCATGATCCTCGCCTCGGTGAAGGGCTTCTCGGACGGCCACCATTACGAGGACCTGAAGGTCTACGAGAACGTGGCGCAATGCGCCGGCGGCGCCGCCTCGACCACCGGCTTTTGGGACGGGCCGCCCACCGTGTCGGCCGCCGCGCTCGGCGATTCCAACACCGGCATGCACCTCGCCATCGGCATCCTGACGGCGCTTCACCAGAAGACCAAGACCGGCAAGGGCCAGAAGGTCGCCGTGTCGATGCAGGATTCGGTGATCAACCTCTGCCGCGTGAAGCTGCGTGACCAGCAGCGCCTGGATGCGATCGGATACCTCGAGGAATACCCGCAATATCCGCACGGCACGTTCTCGGACGTGGTGCCGCGCGGCGGCAACGCGGGCGGCGGCGGCCAGCCGGGCTGGGTGCTGAAGTGCAAGGGCTGGGAGACCGACCCGAACGCCTACATCTACTTCACCATCCAGGGTCATGCCTGGGCGCCGATCTGTAAGGCCATTGGCCGCGAGGAGTGGATCGACGATCCGGCCTACAACACGGCCCGCGCCCGCCAGGACAAGATCTTCGACATCTTCAACACCATCGAAGGCTGGCTCGCCGACAAGACCAAGTTCGAGGCGGTCGACATCCTGCGCAAGTTCGACATTCCGTGCTCGCCGGTCCTCACGATGAAGGAGATCGCCGAGGACAAGTCGCTCCGCGAGAGCGGCACGATCGTCGAGGTCGCGCATCCGAAGCTCGGCAAGTACCTGACCGTCGGAAGCCCGATCAAGTTCTCGGACCTTCAGGTCGACATCAAGGCCTCGCCGCTGCTGGGTGAGCACACCAACGACATCCTGGCCCAGCTCGGCTATTCTCAGCAGCAGATCGCCGAGTTGCACGACGCCAAGGCCGTCTGAGCAGTACAAGGCCCGGCGGGGGCGGACCCGGTCCGCCCCCGTTTCCTGTCCCGCGGCACGGAACGATGATGACCCGCTTCCGAGACCGCTTCGTCCCCCGCCTCGCGCCGGTCAGCCTCCTGGAGCGCGCGCGCTCGGCCTGCGGCGCGCTGCTCGGTCTCCTCTGCACCGGCCTGATCGCCCGCGCCGCCGTCGGGTCGGGGGCGGACCTGCCGATCCTCGTCGCCCCGATGGGGGCCTCGGCGGTGTTGCTCTTCGCGGTCCCCGCGAGCCCGCTGGCGCAGCCCTGGTCGATCCTCGGCGGCAACATCGTCGCCGCCTTGGTCGGCGTCACCGCCGCCGCCCATATCGGTGACGCCATGCTCGCGGGCGCGGTCGCCGTGTCGGCGGCCATCGCGGTGATGATGCTGTTCGGATGCCTGCATCCCCCGAGCGGCGCGGTCGCGCTCACCGCCGTGCTCGGCGGCCCCGCCATCCGCGATCTCGGCTACACCTTCGTCCTCTGGCCCGTCGGGGCGAACTCGCTCCTGCTGCTGATCTGCGCGCTGCTGTTCAACAACCTGACCGGGCGCCGCTACCCGCACGCCGCGTCGGTCGCCGCGCGGGATACGGGCGAGTCCGGCGCCGCGATGGGCTCCGGCCTGACCACGGCCGATATCGACGCGGCACTCGCGCAATTCGACGAAGTCCTCGACATCGATCCCGGCGACCTTCACGTCATCCTGCGCCGGGCGCAGGTTCACGCCTCGCTGCGCCAATCCGGCCAGACGACCTGCGGGGCGCTCGTCACACGCGGCATCCGCGCGATCGCTCCCGACACGCCCCTGCGCGACGCCCTCGCGAGCCTGCGTCAGCACCGCGTCACGATGGTGCCGGTGACGGACGAGAGCGCGCGGGTGCTCGGAATCGTCACGCAGGACGACCTGATCGACAAGACCATCGGCTGGGAGCGCCGGGCTCCGCGCCTTGGCCTCGGGCGGCGCTTCGCCCTCATGCTCCAGCGCGGCCGCGCCCCGCAGGGGACGGTGGCCGACGTAATGACGACGGGTACGGTCACCCTGCAACCGCACACCGCCGCCGGGCAGGCGGCGTGGCTGATGATGCAAGGCGGCCTGCGTCAGGCGCCGGTGATCGGCGCGGACGGACGGCTGATCGGCATCGTGGACCAGATGGACCTGATCGGCGCCATGCTGGCCGACATCGCCCACGACCATGCCGGGCACGCCTCGCCCGAGCGCCGTCAGGCGGGACGGCGCGCCGGCTAGAACTCACGCCTCAGTCGAGATGGTTGCCGTAGGTCTCGACATGGGTCGCGAGGCCGAGGCCGTGTTCGCGCACCAGCCGCTCGGCGAGATCGGCATCGCGCGCTTCCAGCGCCTCGATGATCTTCACGTGCTCGCCGATGGATTTCGAGGCGCGGTCGCCTTGCCTCAGGGCGGTGTTGCGGATGCCCCGGACATGCATCAGCAGGTTGCTGCACAGGCCGTTGATCACGTCGCACTGGCCCAGCGACAGGATTTTCTGGTGGAAGCGAATGTTCGCTTCCGAATACTCATCGAGGTGATCTTCCGGCTTCTGGTCGAAGAACTCCGGAAACATCCGCCGGATGCAGGCGAGGTCGTCGTCCGTCGCGCGGGTGCAGGCCAGCCGCGCGGCCATGCTCTCCAGGGCCGTCCAGGCCTGGATCATGCCGACGATCTCCTTGCGGGTCTTCTTCACCACGAAGATGCCGCGCCGGGGCTCGTTGCGCACGAAGCCCTCCTGTTCCAGCACCGTCAGCGCCTCGCGGATCGGCGTCCGGCTCACCCCGAGGGACTGCGATAGGCTCCGCTCGTCCAGGCGGATGTCGCCGGCCTGGCCGTAAATATCCATCTGGGTGATTGCGGATTTGAGGGCTTCGTAGGCGAGCGTACGGAGACTTGTCGCCGGAACGATCGGGCTGATCGCAAGATTCTGCATGCTGTTCTACAACACTTCTGCGCTGACAGGGGAGCGACGCTGGCAGGTAGGCGCCGCCGCGCAACGCCCCGGAGGATGCTCGTTCGGCCTGTGAAACACAAGGCGACCCGCTCCTGCCATGCAGGAGCCCGATCCGCTGTTGACAACAGGTATTCTGTATACCAATCTTTGTCGAGGAACCGCTCCGAGAGGGCGGACCCGAAGGAGGAGCGTGATGGCCAGCCGAGCAGGCGGGACCCACGACGCCATGGCCACCGACTGGGTCGCCGCGCCGGATTCGTGTCCGAATACTGACATCGCCAAGCCGAAGACTGCCGTGGAGCACCCAAGGCATGGCTGATCGTCCGCGTGAGACCGCAACCGAGCCGGCGAGCAACCCGATGAAATACCTCACGATTGTGGAATGTCCGGTCGTCTATGCGGCCGAGAACGAGCATGCGCTGGCCAGCAAGGACATGCTGCCGCGCTTCGGCGTGACCTCCGGCCTGGAAAGTCAGCACATCCGGGTGCTGGATACCCGGATCACCTCGGTCTGTATCTGGAGCAGCGAGTTCCAGGCCAAGAAATATTTCGGCAAGGACTGGGCCGAGAAGGCCGATGCGATCTGGGGCGACCAGTACCAGATGCGGTTCGAGGCGATCGACGCCGCCTCCGCCGCCTGATCCGGTGTCGGGCGAAACCGGTTTCCATGCTTGGAATCCCGGTCTCGCCTCCGGTTTACCCCGTCACGTCCGTCCCCTGGCGACGATTTTTCGCGACGAGAACACGGAGACGTGTTTCGCGGAGAGCGAGGAGCTGAGTGACGTCTGCGGGATTCCCGCGAGCCGGCTCACTCAGTTCCGGGCGGAACGCCTCGTCGTCCATGAGCTGCTGGTGCGGGTCATGGCGGATCTCTCGATCCCCCTCGGCACGGTCTACGCCGATCTCGGCGTGAACTTCCGCCGGATCGTGGCGACGATCTGGCGCGCCGGGATCGAGGGGCACCTGCCGGAAATCCGGGATGCGTTGCGCGCGATCCGGGAGGAGGCGGATACCCTGCTCCGGCGGGAGATCGCGCTCCTCCTCGACGGGCCGGTGCGCGAGACCGTGCCGATCCGGCGCGGCTGGCTCAGCTTCAGGTTGCGTGCCCGAACGCCCGATCCGGTCGAGGCGCCCGCCCGGCGCGAACCGGCCGAGCCCGGCAGCCTGGAGCGGGCGGTGCAGGACGCCCTGGCGACGGTCACCGCCGGCCTCGTCGCCCGGCACGGTCATCTGCCCCGGAATGCGGACCTGCTGCGCAAGCTCGCCGCCATCCTCGTCTCGAACGGCTACGGAAGCCGCCGGATCGGCGAGTTGATCGCGCCCTGGTTCGACGCCGTCGTCGCCGCCGAGGGCTATCGCCGGGTCCGGGCGCAGGAGCGTCCCGTGGTGATGAACGTGAAGGGCGCTTCGGCATCCGGCAAGAGCACGATCCGCCCCTACCAGCGGGCGCTGGCCGAGCGGACGGGTGCGGATTGGCAGGATTTCGCGGTGATCACGCCGGACGTTTGGCGCAAGTATCTCCTCGACTACGACAGTCTCGGGGCCGCGCGGCGCTATGCCGGTCCGCTCACCGGCTACGAGGTGGAGATCGTCGACGAAAAGCTCGACCTCTACATGAGCCGCAAGGCAGCCGAGGGGCGGATGTCCCATCTGCTGATCGACCGCTTCCGCTTCGACAGTTTCGCCGTCGATGCGGCGGCGGATCGGCCGGGCCAGCTGCTCACCCGCTTCGGCCACACGATCTATCTGCAATTCATGGTCACGCCCCCCGAGGCCACGGTGGAGCGGGCCTGGAAGCGGGGCCAGGAATTCGGCCGCTACAAGGCTGTCGAGGACCTGCTGGCCCACAACGTCGAGGCCTTCGCGGGCATCCCGCGCCTGTTCTTCCTGTGGGCGCTGCGGCGCGATAAGGTGGTCGCCTTCGAATTCCTCGACAACACCGTCCCGAACGGCGAGGTGCCGCGCACCATCGCCTTCGGCGGCAACGACGCAATGATCGTCCTCGACCCCGTCGCGCTCCTCGACATCGAGCGCTTCCGCAAGATCAACGTCTATGCGGAGACGCCCGCGCAGGTCTACGCGGGCATCGACCATGCGCCGGACCGCAACGTCGGGTTCCTGAAGGCCTGCCTCGGCCGGCTCGGAGAGGTGCGGTTCGCCGAGCGCGGCACGGGGCGCGTCTACGCGCGCTTTGAGCGCGGCAAGTTGGTCGCGCGCGACCGCACGACCCTCGACCGCCTCTGCACGGACGCCGCGATGCGGGCGACCTGCGAGGCCATCGGCCTGTTCGACGGGGGCCCTGAGGACGAGACCGCCCCCGACGGGCCGCCGGTCACAGCCGAACTCACCCTCGGCTCCGGAGGGCTGCGCGCCGCGGGGCCGGATTAGTCCCCGTGTTGCCATGCACAATTTGCATGCGCGAGATTGGTATTTTGCACTTGGTATACAAGGAGGCGGGTTTTATATCGGGGCTACCGCAGCGCAACATAGGCCCCGGAGACCACGATGCTCGCCACTGCCCTCGCCGCTTTCGTCCTCTTCGCTTCCGTGCAGTGCCTGCTCGTCGTCTACGTCGCCGACAAGCTGACCCCCGGCGCCGCCGACGAGAGCAACAGCCGGCAGCGTCCGGCCGCCAGCCACGCCCGCTACGCCTGAGGCCAGCCTCACTCCGCCGCGATCTTCGTGGCCCGGCCCATCGCGCCCGACCACAGGATCGCGTCGATCTCGGCGGTGGAACAGCCGAGCACGTCGCGCAGGATCTCGTCGGTATGCTCGCCCAGCAGCGGCGAGCGTTCGATCGCGACGGGGTTCGCCGACAGGCGGATCGGGTTGCCGACCGTGAGGTAGGATCCCCGCGTCGGGTGATCGACCTCGACGACCGTTCCGCTGGCGCGCAGCGCCTCGTCCTCGGCGATCTCCTTCATCGAGAGGATCGGCCCGCAGGGTATGTCGTAGGCGTTGAGGATATCCATCGCCTCGAACTTGTCGTGCTTCATCGTCCACGCCTCGATGCGCGTGAAGATCTCGTTGAGATGCGGCAGGCGGGCCTGGGGTGAACTGTAGTTCGGGTCCGTCGTCCAGTCCGGCTCACCGATGATGTCGCAGATCGGCTTCCAGACCGCCGCCTGCGCGATGAAGTAGATGTAGGCGTCCGGGTCCTGCTCCCAGCCCCGGCATTTCAGGATGCGACCGGGCTGCCCGCCGCCGGAATCGTTCCCGGCCCTCGGGACGGCCTCACCGAAGGGCACACCCTCGCCGAACTGGCTGTATTCCGGGAGCGGCCCGCGCGCGAGGCGCTGCTGGTCGCGCAGCTTCACCCGGCAGAGGTTGAGCACGCTGTCTTGCATCGCACAATCGACACGCTGCCCGCGCCCGCTCTGAACGCGGTGATAGAGGGCGGTGACGATCCCCAGGGCGAGGTGGAGCCCGGTCCCGGAATCGCCGATCTGCGCGCCGGTCACCATCGGCTTGTCGCCGCGCCAGCCCGTGGTCGAGGCCGAGCCGCCCGCGCATTGGGCGACGTTCTCGTAGACCTTGCAATCCTCGTAGCGGCCCGGCCCGAAGCCCTTTACCGAGGCGAGGATGAGGCGCGGATTGGCCTCCTGCAGGGCGTCCCAGGTCAGGCCCATCCGGTCGAGGGCGCCCGGCGCGAAATTCTCCACGAGGACGTCGCATTCGCGGATGAGGCGCCAGAGCACCTCCTTGCCGGTCGGGTGCTTCACGTCGATCGTGATCGACCGTTTGTTGTGGTTCAGCATCGTGAAGTAGAGGCTGTCGACGCCGGGGATGTCCTGCAACTGCTGGCGCGTCGCGTCGCCGCCATCCGGGCGCTCGATCTTGATGACGTCAGCGCCGAACCAAGCCAGCAACTGTGTGCATGTCGGGCCGGACTGAACATGCGTGAAGTCCAGAACCTTCACGCCCGCGAGCGGCGCGCCCATCATGGCTTCCTCCGTCGATGTGAGCCTATCTGGCTTCGATTCACGGGGGCTTGTTCGCCTTGTGCCGTGAAGCGTCCGAGGGAGCCTGCGCCGCGTCCATCATTGTCGCGGGGCATAGGCGACCATCCGACACGCGAAGAGTCATGGCATACCAAATACCAATAGTCAAAATGGGGTCGAGACCGCTTGCGCCGGAGCGTCGTCCTGCACTGCGTTCTCCGAGCGGAACGCAGCCAGCGGCGCCTCGATGGTGAAGGCGAATCCCTCGGGCTCGTAGGCGAGGGTCACCTCGCCCCCGACCTGACCCGCCAAGCCGCGTTCGATCAGCCGGGTGCCGAACCCCTTCCGCTTGGGCGGGCTGACGGGCGGTCCGCCGCGTTCAATCCAGGCGAGCCGCAGCCGCGCGCCGCCCCCGGCCTCCCGCACCCGCCATTCCACGGCGACGCGCCCGGTCACGTTCGACAGGGCGCCGTACTTCGCCGCGTTCGTCGCCAGTTCGTGCAGCATCAGCGACAACGACAGGGCGACCTGACCGCCGACCAGGATCTCCGGTCCCGAGACGTCGAAGCGCCCCGAGGCATCGGCGTGCAGGTGGAGGGCGCGGGTGACGACGTCCCGGATGGGGCTCGTCGCCAACTCGCCGTCGAGCAGCAGATCGTAGGATTGCCCGAGCCCCGCGAGGCGGCCCGCCAGGACCTCGCTCGCCCCCGTCAGGTCGTCGGCCGAGCGCAGGGTCTGCGTCGCGATGGCCTGCACCATCGCGAGGAGGTTCTTCAGGCGGTGGCCGACCTCATGGGTCCGCAATTGGCGCTGCTCCTCCGCCCCGATCCGCATCAGGGCGAGGCGCGTCCGATCCGCGACGGCCTTGGCGAAGGCGACCTCCTCCGCCGTCCAGGCACGGGGCCCGGATTCGTGCAGGCAGAGCACCCCGTCGAGGTGGTCCCCGGCCATCGCCGGCACGTTGACGAGCGCGCTGATGTCGAAGCGCCGCAGCGCGTCGAGGCTCGCGGCGGTGCGTGGATCGGTGCGGACATCCGCGATCACCACGGTCTCGCCCCGGCGCAGATCGTCGATGTAGCGCCCGTAATCCGCGTAGCGGTGGCGCCCGACGACGCTGCGCTGGCCCGGCCGCGTCCAGTCCCGCTGGAAGTCGATGCCGCTCTCGGCCCGGTCCACGGCGCCGTAGGCGGCCCGCGACAGGCCAAGGGTCTCCCCGGCCGTCGCGGCGGCGAGGGCCGAGACGGAATCGGCCTCCGCCATGTTTCGAATGTCGTCGCCGAGGCGCGTCAGGGCGGTGAGCCTCACGGAGGCCTGCCGTTCCGTGGTCCGGTCGCGCGAGACCGCGAGCAGCCGTTCCGGCCGTCCGTCCCCGCCCCGGATGGGAGTGACAGACACATCCCAGTATTTCACGACGCCGCGCAGGGTGCGCGCCCAGCCTTCGAAGCGGCCCTCGCCGCCGGCGGCGGCCCGCGCGACGGCCGCGCGGGCCTCGTCCTCGGACGGTCCCGCCCAGAACCGAGGCCAGTAAGCGCCATGGATCGTCGCGAAATCCTCGACATCCATGGCGACGAGGCCGGGGCCGTTCATGAAATCGAGGCGCCCCTCCAGATCGAGCACCTTGATGCAATCGGGCGAGGCGGCCAGCACGCTGTGCAGGAAGGCCGCGCTCGCCCGCAGCCCGGCCGCCTCTTCCTCGCGGGCCAGCAGGGTGCGGCGGGCCTCGAACAGCGCCATGACCTGATCGGCCAACCCCCGCAGGAGGTCCGCCTGGGATCGCGTCAGGCCGCCTTCGCGCGGGGCGCGGTCGATGACGCACACCGTGCCCAACCCGTGGCCGCAGGCGCTGCGCAGGGGGGCGCCCGCGTAGAAGCGGAAGGCGGAGGGACCCGTGACGGCGAGGTTGTCCCGGGTGCGCGGGTCCCGCGTCAGGTCCGGGATGACGAGGGCGTCCGTCTCCGGCAGGGCGTGGACGCAGATCGACCGGTCGAGGCCGGTCTCGGCCTTCTCGAAGCCGATGCGGGCCTTGAACCATTGCCGCTCGGCGGCGACCAGGGTGATCATGCCGACCGGCGCGGCACAGGCCTCCGTCGCGAGGCGGATGAGGCCGTCGAACGTCCCGTCCCCCGGCGTGCCGGGAAGGCCGTAGCTCGTGAGGGCCGCCAGGCGTCCCGCATCGCCCGCATAGGCCGCGGGAGTCTCGGCGCGCGCGGGAATCATGCCGGGTACGCGACGGCCCCGCGCCGGCCGGCACGGTTCCGCTGCAAGCCGGTCAAAGTCGCCCTGGCTCGGTCCCCCCGATCCCGCACGTGGCCCGCCCCCGTCGCCGCGAAGCAGCGTCGGCCAAGATTACGGTGCCCGCGACGCCAGGGGAAGGACGGTTCGCCGCGATCCGCCCTCCTCGGTTTAGGCCGCCATGCTGCGCGAGGCGTCGCGGACGAGGCGCGTCGCGGCATCGACCTCGCGGGTCGAGGAGGCGATCACGCCGACGCTGTGGCTGATCTCGGAGACCGCGCCGGTCATCGCCTGCATGTTGACCGACATCTCCCGCGCCACGGCGGCCTGCTGCTCCACGGCGGAGGAGATGGCCGAGGAGATGGCGTTCACTTCTTCGATAGTCTCGCCGATGCCGGTGATGGCGGAGGCCGCCCGGTTCGCCGCGTCCTGGGTCTCGGCGATCTGGCCGCCGATGCTCTGGGTCGCCTTGGCGGTCTGCGCAGCGAGGTCCTTCACCTCGGCGGCGACCACGGCGAAGCCCTTGCCGGCCTCGCCGGCGCGGGCCGCCTCGATGGTGGCGTTGAGCGCCAGGAGGTTCGTCTGCGATGCGATGCTCGAGATCATGCCGACCACGTCGCCGATGCGCTGGGCCGCCGAGGCGAGCCCGGCCACGACGGTGGAGGTGGCGTTCGCCTGTTCGACGGCGCGTCCGGTGACCTGCAGGGCACGGCTGACCTGCCGGCCGATCTCCCCGACGGACGAGGCGAGTTCCTCCGCGCCCGCCGCGACGCCCTGGGTGTTGCCCGAGGCCTGCTCGGCGGCGCTGGCGGCCCCCACGGCCTGCTGGGAGGCCTGGAAGACGGCGGCGGCGATGCCATCGAGATCGTGATCGATGCTGCGGTGCAGCTCCGCCCGGCACTGGCGCTCTTCCACGGCGGGGGTGATGTCGGTGGCGAACTTGACGACCTTCACGAGACGGCCGGCGGCGTCGCGGACGGGATTGTAGGTGGCCTGGATCCAGACGGCGCGCCCGCCCTTGGCGATGCGCTTGTATTCGGCCTGCTGGAACTCGCCCCGGCGCAGCCCGTCCCAGAACGCGCGGTAGGCGTCGCTCCCGTGCTCGGATTCGTCCACGAAGATGGCGTGATGCCGGCCCTGCACCTCGTCGAGGCCGTAGCCGACGACCGCCAGGAAGTTGGGGTTCGCCGTCAGGACGGTGCCGTCGAGGGCGAACTCGATGATGCCCTGCGAGCGATCGAGGGCGTCGAGCTTGCCCGCGTTGTCGGCATTGCGCAGCTTCTGTTCCGTGATGTCGGTGGCGCATTTGAACACGCCGTAGGGCTTGCCGTTGCGCCCGATGAGGGGGTTGTAGCTCCCCTGGATCCAGACCTCGCGGCCGCCCTTGGCGATGCGCTTGTATTCGGCCTGCTGGAACTCGCCCCGGCGCAAAGCCGCCCAGAACTGCCGGTAGGCGTTGCCCTCGCGCTCGGCCGGGTCCACGAACATCGCGTGGTGCTGCCCCCGGATCTCCTCGATCCGGTAGCCGAGGGCGGCGAGGAATTTGGCGTTGGCGTTCACGACCCGGCCGTCGAGATCGAACTCGATCAGTGCCTGGGAGGCGTCGAGCGCGTTCAGCTTCGATCTGAACTCGGCATTGGGGAGCAGCATCTCAAGTCTCCACGGGGAAGGAGGATCGTCTCCTGTGTTCCCGCCATTCTGCACGGTGACGACTGCCACGGCCCTCAAGCCGATGCGTGAATAGCGGGTCAAATCGATGAGGATTTGATTAAATGACTGTCTTTTCGGCGGGGCGCCAGCAAGAACGAGGGTCGAATTCGCAGCGGCCGTTTGTCGCCGCTCACGCGGCCCGGATCTTGGTCAGGAACCGCGTGACCTCGCCGCCCAGGTGCTCGGACTGACGCGACAGGTCCGAGGCCGCCGTCAGGACCTGCGTGGCCGCCGCGCCGGTTTCCTCCGAGGCGCGGGCGACGCCGGTGATGTTGCTCGTCACCTCACCGGTCCCGGCGGCGGCCTCGGTCACGTTGCGCACGATCTCCTGCGTCGCCGCCCCCTGCTGCTGCACGGCGGCGGCGATGGACGAGGCGACCGCGTTGATCTCCTGGATGCGGTGCCGGATGCCGTCGATGGCCCCCACGGCGCTGACGGTCGCCCCCTGGATGCGCCCGATCTGCTTCGTGATGTCCTCGGTGGCGCGGGCGGTCTGGTTCGCCAGCTCCTTCACCTCCGCCGCGACGACGGCGAAGCCGCGCCCGGCCTCGCCGGCCCGCGCCGCCTCGATCGTGGCGTTGAGGGCCAGGAGGTTGGTCTGGCTCGCGATGGCCGAGATCATCGACACCACGTCGCCGATCTTGCGCACCGCTTCGCTGAGTTCCTGCACCAGCATCGCCGTCTGGTCGGCCTCGGTCACGGCCTGCCCCGCGAGGTCCTCCGAGCCGGACACCTGCCGGGCGATCTCGTCCACCGAGGCCCCGAGCTCCTCGGCGGCGGCGGCGACGGTGTTGACGTTGGCGGCGGCCTGGTTGGCGGCGGCGGCGACCGTCGTCGACTGGCGCGCGGTGTCGGCGGCGATCCCCGACATGCTGGAGGCGGTGGCCTGCAACTCCGTCGCCGCCGAGGCGACCGAGGACAGGACGGCACCCACCGTCTGCTCGAAGGCGTCCGCGAGCTGCGCGAGTTCGGCCTTGTGGCGCACCTCCGCCTCGGCCCGCTCCCGGGCGGCCTCCTCCTCCAGAAGGCGGACGCGCTCGCGCTGCTCGACCTGCGCGGTGACGTCGATGGCGAACTTCGTCACCTGCACCGGCCGCCCGTCTGCGTCGAAGACCGGGTTGTAGCTCGCCTCGATCCAGACCTCGCGGCCGCCCTTGCCGATGCGGCGGAACTGCCCCGCTTGGAACTCGCCCCGGCGCAGGGCCTCCCAGAAGCGGGCATAGTCCGTGCCGGCGCGCTCGGCGGGATCGACGAACATTCCGTGGTGCTGGCCGACGACCTCCCCGGCCGTGTAGCCGACCGCGTTCAGGAAATTCGCGTTCGCCTCCAGGACGTGGCCGTCGAGGTCGAAGCTGATCACCGCCTGCGACTTGCGGATGGCATCGACCTGCCCCCGCAGCGCCGCCGCCTCGACCGTCTGCGCCGTGA
Source organism: Methylobacterium litchii (assembly GCF_038442315.1). Classification (NCBI taxonomy): domain Bacteria; kingdom Pseudomonadati; phylum Pseudomonadota; class Alphaproteobacteria; order Hyphomicrobiales; family Methylobacteriaceae; genus Methylobacterium; species Methylobacterium litchii. The sequence goes on from NZ_JBBXMY010000015.1 coordinate 76,790, forward strand.
CGTCGGTGGCGTATTTCACCACCTTGGCGACCTGGCCCCCCTCGTCCCGGATCGGGTTGTAGGCGCCCTTGATCCACACGGCCTTGCCGGCCTTCGTGATCCGCTTGAACGCGGCGACCTCCGCGCGTCCGGCGCGCAGCCCGTCCCAGAACACGGCGTAGTCGCGGCTGTCGCGATAGGCCACATCGACGAAGAGGCCGTGATGGCGGCCCCGGATCTCGTCCAGGGTGTAGCCCATCAGGTCGAGGAACAATCCGTTGGCCGTCAGGATCGTGCCGTCGGGCAGGAACTCGATCACCGCCTGCGCCGCCTCCACCGCCGCGAGGCGGCGGGCATGGTCCCCGGCTTCCAGGCGGGGCGCGGCGTCGCTCCAGGCGAGGGACTGGCCCACATTCTCGCCCTCGACCGTCACGGGCGCCGCCGTGACGTCGTAGAGGCGCCCGCCGAGCATGGCCACGGCCGTCGCCCCTCGACCGTCCAGGGCGGCGAGGGACCGTCCGTCCGTGTCGCGGCAGAGGCCGTCGATGTGCCGGCCGACGACCTCCCCCGGCCGGAGGCCGCCGAGGAGGTCGGCCATGGCCGGGTTGATCGCCGTGACGAGGCCCTTCCCGTCGAGATTCACCACCGGCGTGCGGAGAGCCGCGAGCGTCGCGGCACGCATGACGGCGTGGCGGCGGCGGGCGACGAAGTCGAGCATGACGGGATCCCTGTTGCGTGCGGCGAGCCCGGCGCCGCGAGGCGGCCGCACGGGGCTCGATCGTGGCCTCATGATCGGCCCAGGGCGCTACCGAAGTCTGAATTCGATCGTCCAAAGCCCGCGGCGAACACATCATTCGCGGACGATAATGTACAAACAAACGATGATTTATTGATGTGTCGCGGCGCCGTGAAATAAATCATGCCATGGTGCGCAGGTTTCGCCACGGAGCCCGCGCGTCCCCCGGTTCCCCGGGGCCGGGGCAATGCGTGGTACGATCCTTGCTGTGCTAATTGAAGTTATACTTGCCGATCCCATGTACCGGCCGTTGTCTATGGCCGAGGTTCGTTGCAACGGGCCGGGATCGTCCATTATTTTCGGAACGCTTCCTCCGCGACATGGCTTCATTCCGTGAAACCGCGTGGGAGATGCGTAATGCGCCAGACACTGACCACCGTTGCTCTGCTGACCCTTCTGGGTCTGAGCCCGGTCGCCGCCCAGACCACCGTGACCGGCAAGCCTGCCCCCGATGCCGCGACGAGCGAGTCGTCGGGCGGCCAGAAGGCCGTCGCCCGGCCCAACACCGACCGGCCGGACGCCAACACTCCGAGCACGACCGCGACCGCCTCGGGCGCCAAGCTTGAGGAAGGCGCCAACAGCTTCACCGAGGCGCAGGTCCGCCACCGTCTGGACGAGGCCGGCTTCAAGGACGCCAAGGATCTCAAGAAGGACGACAAGGGCATCTGGCGGGGCACCGCGATGATGAACGGCAAGGCCGTGCCCGTCGGCGTGGACTTCAAGGGCAACGTCGCCGCTCCCCACTAGCGGCACCGGACGGCCAGCACCCCGAAATCCAGTCAGGAGGCCACCATGGCACAGCAGACCATTACCGCCCTGTTCGACAGCTACGACGACGCCGGAGAGGCCGTCGCCAAGCTGGAAGCCGGCGGCATCCCCCATGCGAACGTGAGCATCGTCAGCAACAACGAGGGTGACAGGCACGCGGGCCGCCTCGGTTCGGGCACCGATCACGACACCAAGCAGGGCGCCGAGACCGGCGCGGGCACCGGGGCGACCCTCGGCACCGTAGCGGGCGGCGCGGCCGGATTGCTCGCCGGCCTCGGCCTGCTGGCGATCCCCGGCGTGGGACCGGTGGTGGCGGCCGGCTGGCTGGTCAGCGCCCTCACCGGCGCCGGGATCGGCGCGGCGGCGGGCGGTCTCGTCGGCGGTCTGGCGGGGGCCGGGCTCAACGAGAGCGACGCCCATGTCTATTCCGAGGGCGTGCGCCGGGGCGGCACCCTCGTGACGGTGCGCGCGGACGACTCGCGGTCGCCGATGGTGATGGACATCCTCGAGCAGCACGGCTCCATCGACATGGACGAGCGGACGCGGAACTGGAAGTCGGACGGCTGGGAGATGCCGGCGGCCACCGCCGCGACCCAGCCGACGGACCTGCAGCCGTCGCCCTCCGGCACCGGCCTGTCCTCGGCTGGCATGGTCGATGGGCGCAGCCGCGTCCGCGCCTACCCGAGCGCCGAGAACATGCCGTAAGGCAGGTCGACGGCTCTGCGGCACGGACGGCGAAAGCCCGTAGGCTGAACGCCGTCCGTGCTGTAAGGACCCGCGGGGCGTGGGGCTTGGCGGGAGGCGGCGATTTCTGACGATGGTTGGGGCACTTTCGTCGGGTTGTTCGCCGTCCTCGCCCTCGTTCTTGCGAACGGCTTCTTCGTGGCGGCCGAGTTCGCCCTGGTGGCGGTGCGGCGCAGCCGCGTCGCCGAACTCGTCGCCGAGCGACGCCTGAACGCCAAGGCGCTGCTCTGGGCGACCGACCATCTCGACGCCCATCTCGCGGCGACCCAGCTCGGCATCACCATCTCGTCGCTGGCCCTCGGCTGGGTCGGCGAACCCGCCTTGGCCCGGCTGATCGAGCCCGTCCTGGTGTGGCTGCCCGACACGCTCTCGAACGCGGCGGCGCACACGGTCGCGGTGGTGATCTCGTTCACCATCATCACCGCGCTGCACATCGTGCTCGGCGAGTTGGCGCCGAAAAGTCTCGCGCTTCAGCGCAGCGAGCGCACGGCGCTGGCGATCATCCGGCCGCTCAGCCTGTTCCTGATCCTCTTCCGCCCGGCGATCTCGTTCCTCAACGGGCTCGGCAACGGCGTGCTGCGCCTGTGCGGCCTGCAACCCGGCCACGGGGAGGGCGGCCACCACTCGACCGCCGAATTGAACCTGCTGGTCGAGGCGAGCCGCGAGGCCGGCCTCCTCCGCGAGGCGCAGCAGGAGGCCGTGGAGCGCATCTTCAAGCTCGGGGATCGCCGGGTCCGCGAGATCATGACGCCGCGCCACGAGGTCGAATGGGTCGATCTCGACGCGCCGCCGGACGCGATCCTGAGGGCGGTGCGGGCCTGCAGCCACGCCCATGTCGTCGTCAGCCGGGGCGGCATCGACGAACTCGTCGGCGTGCTGCGCAAGCAGGACCTGCTCCACCAGATCCTCGATGGCCTGACGCCCGACGTCGAGGCGGCGACCCAGCCCCCGAACGTCATCCACGAGGCGCTGACGGTCCTCGCCGCCCTGGAAAGCTTCCAGCGCAATCCGGTGCAGATGGCGGTGATCGTGGACGAGTACGGCAGCCTGGAAGGTCTCGTCACCCAGACGGACCTGCTGGAGGCCATCGCGGGTGACATCCCCGAGCCCGGTGAGGATCCGTCCGTGGTCGAGCGGGAGGACGGCTCGCTCCTCATCGACGGTATGATGCCGGCCGCCGAGGCCTTCGAGCGCCTCGCCTTCGCCGAGCCGCCGGCCATGGACGATTACGCGACGCTCGCCGGCTTCATCATCTATCGCCTCGGACGCATCCCGGCGACCGGCGACACCCTCGTGGCCGAGGGATGGCGGCTGGAGGTCATCGACATGGATGGCCGCCGCATCGACAAGGTCCTCGCCGCGCCGCTTCCCGACCGGCCCGTGACGGCCAGCGGAGCGGATTGACCGGGTTTGCCGTTAGGCTCCCGGACTTCGGGCGCCGACCGGTCGCGGGGGGAAGCGTATTGCGGACATTGGCGTTGCCCGGCCTCCGCGAGGCCCTGCTGCCCCTCGGCCTCGTGGCCTTCTTGGTCTTCGGCGGCGTCGCCGCGTACTGGCTGACCCGCCCGACGACCCTGACCCTCGCGGTCGCCCCACAGGGCGGGACGGAGCCGGCGCTGCTGCGGGCCTACGCGGCGGAACTCGCCCGACGGAAGCTCGGAATCCGGCTGAAGGTCGTGGGCTTCGACGGTGTGCGCGAGAGCGCGGAGGCGCTGAAGGCCGGACAGGCCGACCTCGCGGTGGTCCAGCCGGACGTGGCCCTGCCGGGCAACGGCCTCACCCTCGCGGTGCTGCGGGCGCTGGCCGCCTTCGTCGTCGCGCCGGGGGCCTCCGGCATCAAGGCCGTGCCGGACCTCGCGGGCAAGCGGCTCGGCATGCTCGCGGGCCGCACGGCGGACCGGACCCTGCTGCGCAACCTCGTCGCCCATTACGGGCTCGACCTCCTCGCCGATGCGCCGGCCGGCGACATCGGCCCGAAGGCCGTCGCCCTCGTCCCGGTCGAGGAAGCGGACGTCACCGCCGCGATCCGGGACGGGCGCATCGACGCCCTGGCCCTCGTGACGACCCCCACCTTCCCGGCGGCGCGACGGGCGGTCGGCGCCGTCGCCGACGCGGCCGAGGGCGGCGAGGTCGCCCTCTTCGGTGTCTCCGACGCAGCGGCCGTGCTGGCGCGCTGGCCGCGCCTGCAGCCGGTCACGGTGCCGGCCGGGCTCTATGGCGGCCATCCCCGCCTGCCCGCCGAGGACGTCGCCACCGTGGGCTCGTCCTACCGCCTGATGGGGCGCGCCGGCCTGTCGCGCAGCGTCGCCGCCGAGGTGACGCAGCACCTGTTCGAGATGCGCTCGACCCTGGCGGAGACCGTACCGGCGGCCGAGGACGTCGTGCATCCGGATTACGAGGACACGGCGGACGCCACGAGCGCCCGCCTGCCCATCCATCCGGGGGCCATCGACTATTACGAGCGCGAACAGGAAACCTTCATCGAGCGCTACGAGAGCTGGATCTACCTCGTCGCCATCCTCGGCGGCGGCCTGGGCTCGACGGCGGCGTGGCTGCGCCAGCGCCTCGGACGGATCCGCCGGGAGCGGATCGAGGTGGCGACCGCCCGGCTGCTGGAATTGCGGACGGAGGCGCGGCGGGAGACCGACCGCGTGCGCCTGGAGGCGATGGCGGGGGAGGTGGACGACCTCGCGGGCAGCATCGCGCGCCACGCCCTGAACCGGCCGACCGAACCACGCACGCTCGGCGCCGCCACCGTCGCCATCGAGGCGGCGCGCTCCACCGTGCGGCGGGCGCTCGCCACCGCCGCGCCGCCCGCACGATCCGGGACCACGGACGTTATTCAGTCATGATCGGACGGCATCGCGTCGCGGTTCACCGCCCGAGCCGGCGGATCGCGGCCGAAACGTCGTGCGTCCCGCGCCGCGAGACGCTATTCAGACGATCTGCCCCGGCTCGGGCCCGATCAAGAGGACCCACCTTGGCACGCGTCCGGTTTTTTCTGTTCGCCTCGTACTGGATGGGGTGGACAGCTTTGTTCCTCGCGCCGCTGGCGGTCTTCGCCCTGGCCGGATCGCCGACCCGTCCGATCCGCGCGGCGACGCGTCTGTGGGCGCACGGCATCCTCTTCGGCCTGCGCCGCCTCGTCGGGCTGAACTACGTCGAGGAGGGGCGGGAGCACATCCCCGCCGAACCTTGCCTGATCGTCGCGAACCATCAATCCGCCTGGGAGACCTTGGCCTTCCTCGTGCTCGTCCCCGACGTCGCCATCATCGCCAAGCGCGAATTGCTGGCGATTCCCGTGGTCGGCTGGTTCCTGCGCCGCTCGCCGATGATCATCATCGATCGCGCCAACGGCACGCAGGCCCTGCGCACGATGATCGACGGATGCCAAGCGGCCGTCGCGTCGGGCCGCTCGGTGCTGATCTTCCCAGAGGGGACCCGGGGTGAGATGGCCGATCCCGTGCGGTTCAAGCGCGGCGTCGAACTGCTCTACGGCCGCCTCGGCCTGCCGGTGGTGCCGGTCGCCGTGAATTCCGGCCTCTTCTGGCCCGGCGGCGGCCCGGCCCGGGCCGGCACCGTCGTGGTGAGCTACCTCGCCACCCTCGACCGGAACCTGCCGACCGCCGAGTTCCTGCGCGCCACCGAAGGCGCCATCGACCGCGAACTCGACCGCTGGCGCCCCGCTATCGCCGGAGCATGAGGCGGATGGCTGGCCAGGCGCGGGATCGCGTGTCATGGGCCGGACCGTGACCGATCATCCGACCGCCCCCCAATCCATCGACCTTGCAAGTCTGGGTTGGTCCGATTTCTTCGAAGACCAGCGCGAGCCCCACGAGGTCGATCTCGCCCCGATGCGGATCGCCGCGATCCACCGCTCTCGCCTGACCGCCCTGTCGGAGGCCGGCTCGGTCGCGTTGACGCTGGCCGTCCGTGCCAACGCGGGCGACGTCACGGTGGGCGATTGGATCCTCGTCGAGCCCGAGACCCGGACCCTGCACCGCCGTCTCGACCGCCTGACGGTGATGGAGCGACGCACGGAAGGCAGCAAGACGCTTCAGGCCGCGGCGGCCAATGTCGACACGCTGTTCATCGTCACGTCCTGCAACGCCGACTTCAATCCCGCGCGCCTGGAGCGCTACCTGGCCCTGGCCAATCAAGGCGGCACACAACCCGTGCTCCTGCTCACTAAGGCCGACACGACGGACGATCTGGAGACCTACCAGCGTGAAGCGTCCGCGTTGCAACGCGGACTCGACGTGGTGACGGTCAATCCCCGTCTCCCCACGGCTGCCGACACGCTGGCTCCGTGGTGCGGGATGGGGCGGACGGTGGCGTTGGTCGGCTCCTCCGGGGTCGGCAAATCGACTCTGGTGAACACGCTGGCGGGTCCCGATCAGGTCGTTGCCCAGGAGACCGGCGGCATTCGCGAGCACGATGCGAAGGGACGCCACACGACCACCGGCCGTTCGTTGCATCGCATGGCCGGCGGTGGCTGGGTCATCGACACGCCGGGGATGCGAACGCTGCATCTCGGTGGAGCCGCGGACGGGCTCGACATCGTGTTTGCCGAGATCGTCGAACGCGCACCGTCGTGCCGATACCGCGACTGTACCCACGCCCATGAGCCCGGCTGCGCCGTGACCGCCGCGATCACCGAAGGCGCGATCAAACCGGAGCGCGTGACCCGGTGGCGCAAGCTCGCCGAAGAGAACCGGGACAACACGCCCGTATCGGTTGGACCACGCGGGCGCCACCGCACCCATAGTTGAGCGACTGAGACGCGTCGTCTTGCTGGGCACGCGGGCGAGACAATCCTCGGTAACAACGAGGACCGGATTAGGCCGTCAACGACAGCCGCGGCCATCTCGTCGGCGACCGGCTTCATCGTGGAGATCGGCCGCTGGGCGTTGCGGCGCGCCTGCACGGATGCCCGAGGCTGGCCCGACCTGCGGGTTGCCGTGAACATCTCCTCCCTGCACATCCGGATGCCGGGCTTTCACGCGGAGGTGGCCGCCATCCTCGGCGAGACCGGACTCGGCCCGGACAAGCTCGAGATCGAGATTACCGAATCGGTCCTGCTCGATCACGGGCCGGAGGTGCTGGAGAATCTGAACCGCCTCCGCGCGACCGGCGTCCGCATCGCGCTCGACGGCTTCGGCACGGGCTATTCGAGCCTGAGCTACCTGACCGAAACCGGCGTCAGCCGCTACGGTGGGATCAGTAGCCGACGTAGCCGCCCGCACCCCGGCTCGGACGCGCCATGCCGTTGCCGGTCGAGGGCTGCGCGACCTGCCGGTTCCGCGCCTGCCGGTTCGCGAGGACCCGACCGGCCGCGCACCCGCCCACGGCCCCGAGTACGCCGTGCCCGGTGTAGTGACCGGCGATGCCGCCGACGATGGCGCCCTTGATGCAGCCCTTGGCCTCGGCCGCCTGGCTGGCGACCAGAAGAGAACTCGCGGCCACCACGGCCATCGCGACACGCTTCATCATGGTGATCTTGTCCTTCGCGGCACCCCAGCCGCGTTCATGATGTAAGGGGTTGTTAAGCGGCTTGAAGAGGTCGTCCTCCGATTTTTATAGTCTTTCGCATCTTGAATTTGTCGACACGAAGACGGCTGAGGCGAGACGGAACAGATTGGTCATCTCTGAGTTTCTGCCGTTCAATGCCGCGTTCGTGGCACAGAGCAGAATTCGTCGCAGCACCCTCCGGGTTACATCGCTATACCGACGAATTCGGATGGCTTCGGCCAACGAGTTTCGATGTTGTCCAAGAAGCTCTTTGATGGGTCGTCGTCTGGCCCCGTTTTCCGTGGGAGGCCATGGGGGGCGGGACTTTCGGTGTGCTGTCATGAAACGTTACACGGCGGGCCCGACGGGTAACATTGTCGCCACGTCGGAAGGCGACTGTGATCTCCGCCGCCCCGACGACCGCGCGGCGATGAGGGTCGCCGATGTCCGATGCTGCCGAAATCGTCCATGTGACGTGGGGGGTGAGCCGAGCGGATACCATCCGTGACGCGCTCCGATCGCAGCGCGACGACGCGCGCGTCATCGCGCTCTCGGGCGCCCTGAATTACGGCCCCATCAACCCGCCGGACCCGGATGTTCGGCACGCTTGGCTCAAAGCCGTCTTGCGGCCCGATCCCTACGCCGATCAGCGCGAGGCGGAGGAGCCTTGGGCGGAAGCCACGTCGGCTCGGGTGCATCCCGTCTACTGGGTCTGCAGAAGCGACGCGGCCGAACACGCCAGTTTCCTCGAATTCGCGTTCCGGATGAATGGCCGCCCCTTCGACGTCATCGACGCCACGGACCTCGACTTCGTCACGCGCGACGGCGTCCGAAGGCCCTGGTCGCTCGGGATCATGCGGCGTGAGGACATCGTCGCGTCTGGCCTGAAGGACAAGCGACGCGTCTTCTCACGGGCCGAGTGCGCCGCCGCCGCCGCTGCGTGGGCGGCATTGAGGAGCGAGGATGCCCCCTTGCGCATCGTGCGCGACGGCCGCTTGGTGTCGGCTCCACTGACCCACTTCGACGCTGCGCTCATCTCCCAAGCCACAGCAGACTGGGAAGTCGCGGCGAAGGTGATCGGGCGCACGATGCAACATCTGGCCGTCGAGGTTGACCCACCCGGTCAGGCGGTCAGCGACATCGTTCTGTTCGGCCGTATCCAGGCGCTCGGAGATGCGGGCGGTCTGGAGATCAAAGGCCCGGGACCCGGCCTGCGCGATTACGAGGTCAGAAAGCCCACCACCGCGTCATCGGCCTGAGAGGCCAGGGTGGCAGCCAGTCTTCATCGACCGAACCTCCAGACGCGGATCTCAATCGCACGTTAAGCGGCGAGTGAAAACGTACAGGATTCTAGATCTACGGCGCTCCGTCTCGCTCTCAATTGTTCTCAGTGACCGTCCGGTGCGTTCCCGGCGCGCCCGAGTTCCGCCGCGACGCCGGCATCGCCCGTCACCAGGCCGATCGCCTAAACGTCGCGGACGTGGGCCTCGCCAAACTGAATGATGTCCTCCAGGGAGGCCAACGCCTGCCGGTATCCGCTGGCCGGGGCGGTCGCCTCGACCCACGTCCCAGCCTTCTTGTTTCGCGAGACCAGCCCCTGATCCTGCAACTGCCGAATAGCAGTGCGCACTGGGTGCCGGCTCATCCCGACTCTTCCCCCCCCTTTACGCCTTCGTGATCGCGCGCTCGACGAAGGCGATTACGCTGGCAATATAGGCGCCGATGGGCGTGCCGCGTTTCCGGTATTTCGCACGCTTGACGTACCAATCCTGCAGCAACGGCTTGATGAGCGCCGCCGTCAGATTGACATCGGGGATCGCGAAGACGCCTCGCTCGACCCCACGCGCCAGCACATCCGCGAAAATCCGCTCCGTTGCGAGTTCGCTCTCGATGGCGAAGGCCCGCGCGGCGGCGGGGAAGCCCTTCGCCTCCATGAAGGCGAAGACGAACCACGGCTGCATCGCCTCGGTGAGCCGAATATGCGTCTCGATCAGCCAGCGCAGATGCGCGGCGGGATCGGCCTCGAGTCCGGCGGGCGCATCCCGCAAAACCGCCTCCACCGTCTCGGACACCTCCGTCAGGATCATGACGAGGAGAGTGTTCTTGTTGTCGAAGTAGGAATAGAGGCCGCCCATGCTGAGGCCGGTGACGCGGGCGAGGTCGCGCAGGCTGATTTCGTGGAAGCTCTGCCGGCTCGACAGCTTCAGCACCGCCTCGATGATCCGGGCGAGGTTGGCGGTGGCGAGGTGCGGCTTGCGCACGCTCACGTGGTCGCGATGACGTTCGAGGATGCGGACGCAGATCGCTTCGGTCGTCGTGGCGTGCCTGGGGAATGCCTCCACCGCCGCGCCCTTCACATCCGGATCCCGTGCCAGCGTCATGGGTCCATCGTCTCGCCCATAGGGTCTCATAGCCTGTTGCCACGGCCGGGTTCAAACGCTAAAAAAGCGAGCGCTCGCTCGTTTTTCGACGATCTGGGGAAGCTGCTTCCGATGGATTTCACGATTTCCCCGCGCGTCGAGGAGTACCGCGCCCGCATCGCGGCCTTCGTCGACACCCACGTCATCCCCGTGGAGCGGGACAAGGCCGCCTACGACGGCCACGGCAACATCGCCCTGCCGGAGCTGGAGCGCCTGCGCGGCCTCGCCCGCGCCGAGGGCCTGTGGTGCCTTCAGCTGAAGCCGGAGACCGGCGGGGCGGGCCTCGACAAGGTCGGCATGGCGGTCTGCTACGAGGCGATGAATCGCTCGATCTTCGGGCCCGTGGTGTTCAACTCCGCCGCCCCCGACGACGGCAACATGATGGTGCTGGAGAAGGTCGCCACCCTCGAGCAGAAGGCGCGCTGGCTCGATCCGATCGTGCGCGGCGAGGTTCGCTCCGCCTTTGCGATGACGGAGCCCCATCCCGGCGGCGGCTCGGATCCCGGCATGATCCAGACCCGCGCCGAGCGGCGGGGGGACAGCTACGTCGTCACCGGCCGCAAGTGGTACATCACGGGCGCGGAGGACGCGGCCCACTTCATCCTGATGGCGCGGACCTCCGACGATGCCCGCAGGGGCCTCACCGCCTTCCTGTTCCACCGGGACAGCCCCGGCTGGCACATCGTCCGGCGCATCGGGATCATGGGGCCGGAGGAGCACGGCGGCCATTGCGAGATCGCCTTCGAGGGGCTGGAAATCCCCGCGCGCGACGTGCTGATGAACGAGGGCGACGGGCTCAAGCTCACGCAGATCCGCCTTGGTCCGGCGCGCCTGACGCATTGCATGCGCTGGCTCGGCCTGTCGAAGCGCTGCGTTGAGATCGCCCGCGCCTACGCCGCCGAGCGACACGGCTTCGGCATCCGGCTGGCCGACCGGGAGAGCATTCAGCTCATGCTCGGCGACCTCGCCATGCGCATCGAGATCGGCCGGCTCCTCGTGGCCAAGGCCGCCTGGGCGCTGGACCGGGGCAGCTTCGCCCGCAAGGAGGTCTCCATGGCGAAGGTTCATGTGGCGAACCTCCTGCACGCGGCGGCCGACACGGCGATCCAGATCAACGGCGCGCGGGGCTATTCCACGGATACGCCGCTCGAATGGATCTACCGCTACGCAAGGCAGGCGCGGCTCGTGGATGGGGCCGACGAGGTCCACAAGATGGTGCTGAACCGCAACCTGGAAGCCGAGGGCGACGCCTTCTGGACTTGGGACGTGGGCGCGTAACACAAGGAATGGTCGCCATGACGGACGTGGTCATCACCGGGGCCGTGCGCACGGCCATCGGCACCTTCGGCGGGTCGCTGGCGGCGATCCCGCCCTCCGAACTCGCCGCGCGATGCGTGACCGAGGCGCTCAAGCGCTCCGGGACCAAGGGTGAGGAGATCGGCCACGTGGTCTTCGGCCACGTCATCCCCACGACCCCGCGCGACGCCTACATCGCCCGCGTCGCGGCGATGGAGGGCGGCATCCCGCAGGAGGTGCCCGCAATGACCGTGAACCGCCTCTGCGGCAGCGGCCTGCAGGCCCTCGTCTCGGCGGCCCAATCCGTGATGCTGGGCGATGCGGACGCCGCGCTCGCAGGCGGCGCCGAGAGCATGAGCCGGTCGCCGCATCTCCTGTCGGCGGCCCGGTTCGGCCAGAAGATGGGCGACATCACCGCCGTCGATTACATGACCGGCGCGCTCTCCGATCCCTTCGGCAACGGGCATATGGGCGTCACCGCCGAGAACATCGCGAGCCGCTACGGCATCTCCCGCGAGGATCAGGACGCTTTCGCCGAACAGAGCCAGGCCCGCGCGGCCAGGGCCATCGCCGAGGGCCGGTTCCGCGACCAGATCCTGGTGATCCCGGTGCAGCGCAAGCGCGAGACCGTGCCCTTCGACACCGACGAGCACCCCAAGGCCACGAGCCGCGACGACCTCGCCAAGCTCCGCCCGGCCTTCGCCAAGACCGGCAGCGTCACCGCCGGCAACGCCTCCGGCCTCAACGACGGCGCCGCCGCCCTCGTGCTGATGAGCGCCGACAAGGCCGCCCGCGAGGGCGCCAAGCCGCTCGCCCGCATCGTCGGCTATGCCCATGCCGGCGTCGACCCGTCCGAGATGGGGATGGGGCCGGTCCCGGCGGTGACGCGGCTGTTGGAGCGCACCGGCCTGCGCGCCTCCGACTTCGACGTGATCGAGTCGAACGAGGCCTTCGCCGCCCAGGCCTGCGCGGTGTCCCGCGTCCTCGACCTCGACCCGGAGAGGGTGAACCCCAACGGCGGCGCCATCGCGCTCGGCCATCCGATCGGCGCCAGCGGGGCGATCATCGCCGTGAAGACCCTCTACGAACTCGCCCGCATCGGCGGCCGCTACGGCCTCGCCACCATGTGCATCGGCGGCGGCCAGGGCATCGCCGTCGCCTTCGAGCGCGTGCAGTGAGGCGAGCATGAGCGGCATCTTCGACCTGACCGGCCGGCACATCCTCGTGACCGGCGCGTCGAGCGGGCTCGGGCGCCACTTCGCCACCATGCTGGCGACGACCGGGGCGACCCTCTCCCTCGGCGCCCGCCGCGCAGAGGCGCTGGCTGAGACCGTCGCCGCCGTCGAGGCGCGGGGCGGGCAGGCGCGGGCGATCGTGATGGACGTCACCGACCGGGCGAGCATCGAGGCGGCTCTGACTCAAGCAGAGGAGCGCTTCGGCCCGGTGTCGGTGCTCGTGAACAACGCGGGCGTCACCACCACGACCCCCGCCCTCGACCTCTCGGAAGCCGAATGGGACGGGGTGCTCGACACCAACCTGAAGGGCGTGTTCCTCGTCGCCCAGGCCACCGCCCAACGCATGGTCGCGGCGGGGCAGGGGGGCAGCATCGTCAACGTCGCCTCGATCCTGGGGCTGCGGGTCGCCGGGGGGCTCGCGTCCTACGCCGCCTCGAAGGCCGCCGTGATCCAGTTGACCAAGAGCCTCGCCCTCGAATGGGCGCGCCACGGCATCCGCGTGAACGCCCTGGCGCCGGGCTACGTGCGCACCGAACTGAACGCCGCGTTCTTCGAGTCCGAGCCGGGCAAGGCGCTCATCAAGCGCGTGCCGCAGCGGCGGCTGGGCGAGGCCGGCGAGCTCGACGGGGCGCTGCTGCTCCTCGCCTCGCAGGCCGGATCGTACATGACCGGCTCGGTCCTCGCCGTCGATGGCGGCCACCTCGTCTCGGGGCTGTGAGCATGGACGAGACGCAGCTCAGCGCCTGGATCGCCGCGCATCTCGGCGTGCCGGACCTGCGGATCGAGGAGAGCCGCCCCCTCGGCGGCGGCTCGATCCAGGAGAACCGCCTGATCCGCTGCCGGAGCGGGGAGGGGGTGCGGGCGTTCGTCCTGCGCCGGGACGCAGCCGCCACCATCGCCTCCAGCCGCTCGCGGAGGGAGGAGTTCCGCTTGCTCGAAGCCGCCCACGCGGCGGGGGTGCGCGTACCCGAGCCCATCGGCTTCTGCGACGACGCGGGGGTGATCGGCGCGCCCTTCGCCTTGATGGGGCTGGTGGCGGGGGTCGGCCTCGGGCCGCGCATCGCCAAGGACCTCACCCTCGGCGGCGACCGCGAGAAGCTCGCCGAAGACCTCGGGCGCGAACTCGCCAGGATCCACGGCGTCCTCGACCCGCGCCAGGACCCGCCGCCCGCGCTCGCCTTCCTCGGCCCGCCCGAGCCGGATCCGGCCCGCGCCGAGATCGCGCGCCTGCGCGAAAACCTCGACGGGATCGGCGCCAAGCGCCCGGCCATCGAATGGGGCCTGCGCTGGGCCGAGGCCGCCGCGCCGTCCTGCCCGGCGCCGGCCCTCGTCCACCGGGACTTCCGCACCGGCAATTACATGGTCGATGAGGCGGGGCTGACCGCGATCCTCGATTGGGAATTCGCCGGGTGGGGCGATCCAGCCCAGGATCTCGGCTGGTTCTGCGCCGCCTGCTGGCGCTTCGGCCGCCACGACAAGGAGGCGGGGGGCATCGGCTCACGCGAGGCGTTCGAGCGCGGCTACGCCGCCGGGGGCGGGCAGTCGGTGGACCGCGAGCGGGTCGCCTACTGGGAGGTGATGGCGCATCTGCGCTGGGCGGTGATCGCCCTGGAGCAGGGGGCGCGGCACGTCTCGGGCCGCGAATTCTCCCTCGAACTCGCCCTCACCGGGCGGATGGTGCCGGAACTGGAACAGGCGATCCTCGCCGCCACCGCCCCCGCCGCCTGGCCACGGAGCCAATTCGATGCGTGACGACCCCTCCGGCGCTGACCTGATCGAAGCCGCCCGCCGGGCGCTTGCCGAGGAGGTCGTGCCCGGCCTCACTGGCCGCCCGCGCTACGTGGCGCTGATGGTGGCGAACGCGCTGGGCATCGCCGCCCGCGAGATCGGGGAGGGAGATGGGCTCGCTGCCGCCGAGACCGACCTCCTTGCCGGGGAGGGAGCCGATGCGCTCGTCCGTGCGATCCGGGAGGGGCGACGGGATGCCGACCCCACGCTCCACGCCGCCCTTTCAGCCAAGGCCGACGTGGCCTCCAGGATCTGGAAGCCGCGCCCACCGGTGAAATAACCGGGCCGGAAGCAAGGGCCTGTCAGGCAAGCGGCATGCGCATCGAAGCGTCGTGCATGAACTGGATTGCGGCGCAGGAAGCGGGAAGCGTCGCTGACCGGTGATCCGCCCCCATCGAAGTGGTCCGCCCTGAGGTATGGCCTGCGGGCCAGTTGGAGTTGACCCCGTTTGTGGTCCACAGCCTATGCAAACTGTCGGGCTGTAAGAGCTTGGTCGGCGAAGGCTCGGGGCGTCAAGCCGCCCAAAGCCGTATGAGGTCGGTCTTCGTTGTAGTGACACCTCCATTTTTCGATGCGCGCGCGGGCATCGGCTAGGGACAGGAACCACGAGGCGTTCAAGCATTCCGCTCGCAGGCGCCCGTTGAAGGCCTCAATGTAAGCGTTGTCGGTCGGCTTGCCCGGTCGAGAGAAGTCGATCTCGACTCCGTTCAGGTAGGCCACTGATCGAGCATGCGTCCGGCAAACTCCGGCCCATTATCCACCCGGAGGCTCCTCGGACGGCCACGAAGCCTAACCAGGGCGTCGAGCGCTTCGACGACCTTAAGGGCGCGGAAGTTGGCTCTCGGCGTCAACGAGAGCGCCTCTCGTGTATGGCAGTCGACCACCGTCAGGATCCTGAACGGGCGTCCGTCGAACAGGCCGTCAGACATGAAGTCCATCGCCCAGACCTCGTTGGGACCGCCGATCGCCGGTCGCCCCTGGCGGTAGCGCCAAGCCCGCTTGTGCTTGAGTAGCTTGGACCGGATCGACAGCCCTTCGTCCCGGTAGAGGCGGTAGGTGCGCTTGTGGTTCACGACCCAGCCCTCCCGCCGTAACAGGATGTGCAGCCGCCGGTAGCCGTAGCGCACCCGCGCCGCCAACTCCTTCAGCCGCATGCGCAGCGCCACCTGCGGATCCGACCGCTTCCTGTAGCGCTGGGACGAGCGACCGAACCCGGCCGCCTGACAGGCCCGACGTTCGCTGATGTCGTAGGCCATCCGCAGGTGGCCGGCGACCTCACGACGAACGGCGGGCCTCACCACTTTCGCTTGAGCACGTCCTGCAGCATCGAGCGGTCCAGCGTCAGGTCAGCGACCAGCCGCTTAAGCTTGCTGTTCTCGTCTTCCAGCTGCTTCAGCCGCCGGATCTCCGGCACGCCCATGCCGACGAACTGCTTCTTCCAGCGGTAGAACGTCGGCTCAGACACGCCCATCTTCCGGCAGACCTCGTCCACCGTCGCACCGTTCTCCGCCTGACGTAGGGCGAAGGCGATCTGCTCGTTCGTGAAGCGTTTGCGAGGCATGGCATCCACCCTCCTTCAGGGTTCAGGATGCCCGAAAAACTTGCGCTCGGCCTGGACCAGTTTGCTGGGTCAGGGTCATCGGCGCAGCGTGTGCTCATGGGAGTGCGAGAGCGGATCGACCAGGCGCTGACCGCCGTCCCGGAGGAGCATGCCCGTTCCAGGTTCGAGGCCGCTTCGCGCAACCTCGACCCCTTCGGTGAAGGGACGGCGCTCGGCTGTATCGCCGCCCGGGACAAGCAGAGCGGTCGCTCGACGGTGCCCCCCGACCTAGTGCCGGACGCGATCGCCGAGGGACCAACGCCGGCCCGGGCCTTCAACGACGTGGCCCCGCCCGAGGCCCGCCAAGCCATGGAGGGCCGGCTCGCGACCCAGATCCTCGACGCGGCGACGGATCAGCCGGGGGCGACTTGGGCGCAGGACAGTCGCACGGCGACCCGGCAGCACGAGGACCTGTTCCGGCAGTTCCCAGCGGCACGGGATCAGCTCCAAGACATAGCTTCGGCGCACGATGGCATTGAGCGCGTGATGCGCTCCTCGCTCGGCAAGATCGCGAACCAGCCGCAGGTGCAGGAGGCGATACAGGCTCTCTTCCCGACCGGAGCGAAGGGCGTCTAGGCCGAGGAGGTTGCGCAAGGGGGCCAGGGCATGGTCAGGAACAATCCCCGCGCCGCTCAGGACCTCGTGCGGATGCACGTCGAGCAGGTGTTTCAAGACGCGACGCAGCGGCTCGAGGCCGGCGCCAATCAAGCTGGAGGAGCGAAGTTCTCGCTGGGGCTCGTCGGCCACTCCGGCGAGTGGGCGAGCGTCGAAGCGGCGATCCGCTCCTTCCCAGACGGCGAGAAGACGTGGACGGGGATCCAGCGGCTCCTCGACATCTACTATGCTTAGATCAGGCCGCAGGCGATCGGTTCGGGCACGTCGTTCAACAACGCGATCGACGTGGAACTTGGGGGCCGGCAAGGCTCTCTCGGAGGCTGGCGTCGCGGTGATGACCGATTGCGTGAAGCTCCCCGGCCACATCATGGACCGGATTGAGCAGTGGCGGTTGGGCCGCGGTCTCGACGAGCTGGCGCAGCTATTCACTGAACCGAAGATGGGTTCGACCTTTCGCCGCCTCACGACCCAGCCGCTGGGCTCCAAAGGCGCTATCCGCCTCACCGTCATGGCGCTGGATGGCGCGCTGCGGGGCTACGGCATGGCGCAGCGCTCCGACGCCGCCGCCGGCGCGGAATGGAAGGCCCTGAAGCTGACCGTACGCCCACTCCCATAGGTTGGTGAGCTCGGCCGTCGTGAAGGCGACGACGACAATCATGATCACGGCGATGCCGGCGAAGTTCGGCATCTTCCCGTCGCGTTTGGTAAGGTCGGATGTCATCGCGATCGTCAGACACACTATCGCGCCAGCCTGGAGCGCGTAGATCACCAGCCGGCCGGCCCTCCGTCTGTGGGGTGTCGGCATCCATGGCGCCTGTCGAGCTGAAGTCGGCAGGTCATGGTGGTTCGGGTACGACGCCTGAAGCCAGTTCAGGCGATCCCGGGGCTTTTGCGGCGAGGGGCGCGCATCGCCTTCAGGTACTACCAGATCAGTTAGACCGGCAGGCTGCCGGCGAGTAGGGCGATCGTCGTTCAGGCCAGGGGGCTCGAACTATCGGGCGCAGGCGAAGGCATGGACCCAGGATGCGAGCGAGACCGCCCGACAGCAATCCACCGAAGCACTTCGGCCGGCGATGGGTGTGTGGATACACTCGCCTTCTGAGGTCGACATTTCTCCTCGTCGATGGACCGAGGATTCACCTCGGCCCCCCGTTAGTAGGCGTCAGCAGGTGATTGTCAGGCGGGATCATCCGGTGATGCAGCTGGGCGCTTCGAACCCGGCGGGCGAGGTTCGGTGTTCGTCCAAGGCATCGTGCCGTTCGGACGACGCGGGATCTCCACGGCCTCAGCCGAACGCCTCGGTCGAGGGCCTTTGCAACCCCCGGCACGCCAAGCTCGGAAGAGACGACCATAGACCCACTCATTCTGGTCATGGTCGGCCCGCACGATCATGTCGGCCAGGACACGACGCGCCTCCTCCGGATCGAACTGGGCGCACTCCAGGGCATAGAGGGTCAAATCTCGAAAGGCTTGGGCCGCTCTAGAATTACCATCCTTCGCGAGGGCGCCGAGGAGGGAGTGCAGGGCAGCACGGGCAACGTCGTCTCGGCTGGGCGTCCGGGTCTCGCGGCGGTCGGCTTTACGCCGGGCCTCGACCTTCGCATGGGCGGTCAGATCTTCGCTGCGAGCTCGGGACATGCCCTTCCGCGATAGGCGGCGGCTCGGGGTCCATTCGGGGTGCTTCGGCCCCTCCTCGGGGGTGACGTTCGGATCGGGGTCGTGGTTCGACATGGCCTGCCTCCGTTCAAGAGGCCTCCCATTGATACGACACCGACGAAAAACCCAAACGGCAGGGACTTGGCCGATCACCGCGTGACGTGTGGGGTCAGCCGGTGACGCTGGCTCGGTCAGAGGGTGACGTGCGAGCGTTAGGTATCCAACTCGTCATGACCGCCTGACGAGTTGCCATGTCGCCAAGGCGTGGCATGGCGACCTCGGGCGCCGAAACATCTCGGGAGCAGATGCGCCGTTCGCAGGGGTGAAAGCAGTTCACCTGGGAGTCATGCGCGGTCTTGCATGGGTCGGCCCCGGTGCGACCGCCACCCGGTTGTCCGCCCCCGAGGGGCCGGGGTCCCCGGACTAACCCGGAAGCAGGGAGGCGAGGCGCTGCCACTGCTCCGGGGTCAGCTTGCACCGCTTCGGCTTGGCCATCCTCAAGCTCCTAGACTTATCGTCCGAGAGCTTGAGAATTGCATCCGACTACCCAGCAGGATCCTAAATGTCGACTGAACTTGTGGCGAGCGCTTATTGGTTTTCTAATCAACGCGAACGATGGTAGCGACTTCAGTAGAGAGTTCTACGCCGCCATGGTTCAATTTATCATGACAAGTGTCAGCCATTAATGCTCTTTATCAGCTCGGCGCGCTGATGGTCTGAATGCTTGATCCCGGCTTCAGTGTTCTTCCAAGTTTCCTTCAGAGCTTCCTGTAGATCGGCTCTTTCGGCAACGAAAAGCAGCCCATAGACGTGGTTGTACACATCTGCGCTTAACAGAGGCGCCAAAATTGCAGCGAGCTCTTTGGCCTTTGCCTTCTTGAATTTTAAGTGCCGGGCTTGTTCAGCCGGCGACCTCTCGTGCTCAAGTCCCCGCCGAGCTTCGGCATCGTGGTTCGGTGCCTCCTGCCGTTGCCTTTCCTCAGGCCTTGATCTTGCCTGGGTTTTTTCCTGCCGGGATCTGATGCGAGCCTCATTCAATACTGCTTCTACTTTGCGAGGCGACATGTCCTCCCCCGTCTCAATGCGCTCTACAATCTCTTGTCGGACAAGAGCGTGCAATGACGGGGAAGACAGAGCGTAGAGAACCGATGGGGGCAAATACGACACCGTGTCGCTTTTATCGCCTAGGGCCTCCGCTGCGCCCATCGCCCGCTGAGCCGATCGAGGCGTCATTCCAATCTCAGACCGCAACCATTCTAGAAACAGCCCATGTTCGAGTCGAGCTTTCACGGCAAGCAGGTTCCGCCCCGTATCAATTATGTAGGCCTTCTGGCGAGCATGGTAACGTCCGACGATTGCCCGTGCCTCCCCCGCAGCATCTTCGTCCAGCTGGCTGTAGTCGAAGCCAACACGGTGCGGTGCAGGATTCGCGATCGGCCGCCTATGCATCTCAACCTCCTTACTTCAATACCAAACAGATACAATATGGTCGGAACCCAAAGTTGTGATCTAGTGTAGTGACGCGGACGGAAGATCCACGTAGTCAGTGAGACCTGCGAGCCTGGGCCCGAACCCAGACGGTATGCGTGCTCCTCTAACGAACCGACGCGGAGCGACTAGTGTCGATTGTCAGCGACCGCTCCCGTCCGCTCAAGTACGCCCAGCGCGCCCTGATCCTGTCTCGATGTCGCGGACACAGGGAGAGCATTTCGCGGTCCTCTCGGCTTGTTCGAGCGTGAGATAGCCGAGTGCCGAGTGGATGCGTTGCCGATTGTAGTAGCCCTCGATGTAGGCTTACAGATCGCACCGCGCTTCATCCCGGGTCGCCCATCGTCGCTGATGGACGAGCTCGACCTTGAGCGTGTGGAAGAAGCTTTCCATCGGGGCGTTATCGTAGCAACCGGCGGTCTGACTCAGGGAGGGCCTAGCCCCCATTGCGGCGAGCTGCTTCCGATAACCTTCGGCCGCGTACTGGCTGCCGCGATCCGAGTAGCAGATGAGCCCGGCGGCCGGCCGCTGCCGCTGGGCGGCCATCATCAATGCCGCTACGCTCAGCTCGGCGCGTATGTGATCGCGCATCGACCAACCGACGATCTTGCGCGTGGCCAGATCGAGGACGGCGGTCGAGTACAGCCAGCCCTCGCCGGTCGGCAGGTAGGTCATATCGGCCTGCCAGACCATGTCGGATCGCGCGGCTGAGAAGTCCTGCTTGAGGAAATTGGGCGCGATGGGGAGATCGTGACAACTGTCGGTCGTACAGGGCCGGAACCGACGCCCCGCCAGCACAAGAATGCCATGCCGGCGCCTGAGACGCTCCACCCGCCCGCGGCTGACGGACCGGCCCTCGGCTCGCAGGGCGGCATGCACGCGTGGGACACCCTAGCGTCGGTGGTGGGCGGCGTGGATGCGCCGGACGTCGTCCAGGAGTTGGCGATTGGAGGCCGAGCGGACGCTCTCAGACCGTAACCGCCATCCGTAGAAGCCGCTGGGTGAAACTCCGCGCACGCGGCACATGAGACGCACCGGCCAGGTCCGCGCATACTGCTCGATGAAGGCGAAGGTCACTTGGGCATCTCCGCGAAGATGCCGATGGCTTATGGGATGGCCCGCCCCTCACGGAACTGTCGGTGGCATGCTGCTGCCAGGGACACCTGGAGGGATCTGGAATGGCAAAGAGTTCAGTCACGGTGCTGGGCATCGACCTTGGCAAGAACAGCTGCAGTCTCGTCGGCCAAACGGCCAAGCTACCGGCCTGCGTGGTGGCGATGGAGGCCTGCTGCGGCGCCCACCACCTCGGCCGGCTGCTCGCCGCGTAAGGGCACGCCGTCCGGCTGATGTCGCCCGAGTACGTCCGACCCTACGTCAAGGCGCAGAAGAACGACGACCGCGATGCCGAGGCGATCGCCGAGGCCGCCACACGTCCGACTATGCGCTTCGTGCCATTGAAGGCGCAGGATCAGCTCGACATGCAGAGCCTGCACCGGGTCCGCTCGCGGCTGGTCGGCATGCGCACCATGCTGATGAACCAGCTCCGCGCGATCCTGCTGGAGTGCGGCCTCTTAGAGCGCCTAACAAAACCATCGTTCGATGAAGCGCCAAACGATGAGGGCGGCCGCCAGGGTCGAGAAGGCCAGATGGATGTCGGCCCGTCGTTCGTAGCGGATGGCAAGGCGGCGGAACTGGGCGAA
>NZ_JBBXMY010000016.1:0-90498 GCF_038442315.1 Methylobacterium litchii
TTTGGCCGCCGCCTCAAGATCCTGCGTGGCCTCACGCCCTACGAGGCTATCTGCAAAGCATGGTCCGCCGAGCCCGAACGCTTCAGGTCAAACCCGCTCCACCAAATGCCGGGACCAAACATCTAGGGTACGTCGACGGCCGCCCGCCGTTGGAGACAAGCGACACTCGGCCGGAGGATGACCCGGGGACGGGACGGACAAGGTTGGCCGGGGGCGCGACCCGGTTTTATTCAGCCACTCAACCGGGTCGACCGGGTCAGCTTCCGTTTACCACGTCCGGTGGACCTGGGCGAAAGAACTTGCGGCTGGGCGGGCACCCGGTCTATGGTCCGATCATCAGGTCGCGGAGCTCCTCCGGACCTGGATGCGGACCTGGACCTGGTCGGGGGTGCCGAATGGATGTGATCACCCAGATGTGCCAGGAGCGCGACCGGGCCCGGCAAGCCGCCGCGGACAGGACGCGGCAGCTTCAGGAGCTCATGTTGGAACACGTGAGCGCCATCGCGGCGGAGACCGCCAAGGCGGCCCGCCTCGACCAGATGATCGCGACCCTGCAGCAAGGGGCGGCATACGCCCCGGAACCGGCCCAGGCGGCCGACCAGGCCGAGACGAAAGCGGAGGCCCGGCCGGCGCCGGACGACGAGCCGGTACCGGACGAGGCCGAACGGATGCCGGCGCCGAAAGTCTCCGGCCTGGTCGCCCAGGTCATCGTCGACGCTCTCGCGAAGGCTGGCGCCAAGGGGTTGTCGGGGACTGAAGTCAACGACGCGGTCCGGGACGCCGGCTACACGCTCGATGCCTCGGAGAAAAATAAGACCCGTCTTAAGAATAAAAACCTCGTTTACCATGATCGGAAGGCACAACATTGGTATCTGAAAGATCCAACGAAGGCCTGAGCGTCATAAGATCAGTCTAGATCCAACAACTCATCAATTATCGAGGAGAATTTCGATGCGCAACCGATATCGCGCAGCCCTCCGCGCGCGCTCCCGCGACCCTCCGGGCCAGGCAGTGATCGTCGAGGCAAAATAAAAGCGCACGGCCCGATCCGGGCCGCACGCTTTGAGCTTGCCCGCTACGCAGCCGAAAGGCTGTAGCGGGTAAGGTCCGGCACGCCGGACGAGAGCTTGAGCCCTCTCGACCACGTCACCGCCGGACCTCGTGATCACGACCGCCGCATACCAAACCGGCCAACCACCGGGACAAGGCCGACATTCGAGACCGATGACGTATGCCAGCTCTCGCCTGCGAAAGCAAGCGGGCTGCGCTCCGCCTCCTCGGGATCCGCCGGCCCAAGCCGGCCGCGCCCGGACCGTCCCCGCGACGGATCCGGACCGGCCCCGCGCGACCCCATCCGAGGAGAGCACCATGAACGAGCCGTACCGCGTCGAGACCCTCACGGCCGACTTCCAGCCGCCCCTCGCCCCCCTGATCGACCGGGCCTTCGATGCCTGGGACGGGGACGTCGCCGCGCTGCTCGGCGTCCCGCGGGGGACGTTCGAGCCGGAGACCGAGGCCAGCGAGCCCACCGAGTTCTGAGCCGCCGCCGAAGCCCCGGCCTCCGGGCCGGGGTCACCGCCCATCCCACCACCAAGGCTGGCTCCGTCCGCCTTTCGAGGACCCGCGCGATCATGAAGCAGCTAGAACTCTTTCCCGCGACGACCGCCGACACCGACCGGCTCCGGGCCGAGATCCAGGCCCTCAACGAGATGACGGAGCGCGAGCGCGCCGCCGCGCTGCGCCGCCACCGTTACGTGCGGGCGGTCGAGGACCTCCCGCCAGGACGGCGGGGCGACCGCCACCTGCGGGTCGCGATCCGCGCCGTCTGCGAGCTGAGCGACGACGTCGATCCGCCCACGCCGCGCCAGGTCAGGGCATGGGAAGCGCGGCTCCGGGAGGCCGACGGCAACCCGGCCGGCCTCGCCCACCGGCGGATGGCGCGGTCGCCCCGGCAGCAGACCCACTGGGCCCCGTGGATCGGCGAGCTTGTCGACCAGGTCGTGGCCGAGGCCGACCCGCGCCGGGGCGTCACTCTGACGGCCATGGCCCGCCTCGCACAGGCGAGGTGCCTGGAAGCGTCGCATGCGCGGGGAGGCGCGGCCGCTGACGTTCCCGCTTTCCGCACCCTCGTGCGGATGGTGGGCGACCGTCTGCGTCCCCTGCAGCAGGCGTACCGGTTCCGGCACCTCTCGTGCGGGCGTCCTCTCGCCGAGGTCGTCGTCGCCCGGGAAGCCCTGCGGGTCGCCGTCCCGGAACTCGGCGCCGACCGCGTTCACCTGGTCACCGCACGCGACAGCTACAGCGGCGTGATCGTGGCGGCGGCGCTCGGCACCGCGCCGCCGGACGGGGAGGACCTGCTCGGCCTGTTCGGGGCGCAAACCGCGACGGCGGCCCCGGAGCCGCTCGGCGCCGCCCGCCTGTGCATGGGGCTGCCGGAGGTGATCGTGCTGGACCGGGATCCCGCCTTCCTCGGCGCCACGTTCCGGCATTCCGCGGCGGCGCTCGGCATCCGGCTGCACTTCGCCGCGGTCGACGATCCGGGCGCTCCCTGCCGGGTGGCGGGCCTGCAGCGCTGGCTGACGGCCCGGGGGGAGGTGGTCGAGGACGCAGGAGGCTTGATGGCGGCCGCGCACGCCTGGCTCGCCGATCTCGACGTCCGCCGCTCCGGACCGGACCGGTCGACCCCGCTGGACCGCTGGCAGGAGGGGGGCGCGCGCTATCCGATCCGGCTGTCGCCCGGGGCCACCCCCGCGATCCCGACCGGCGAGGAATCGGGTGGCGCCGACGCGGCCGAGGGACCTGACGGCCCTGACGCCCGGCGGAGGTCCTGATGCCGGCGACCCTGCGAAGCCGCCATGTCGGCAAGCCGAGCCCGTCGCGCCCGATCGTCACCGGCCGACGGGACTGCATCACGGGCGAGGTCCCATCCGGCAAGGCGGGGATGGGCTACCGCATGGTGGCCTACGAGGGCCTCCTCGCGCGGGACTTCATCCTGATCCTGGAGCAGGACGATGCCGTCCTGCGCTACCAGGAGGAGCCCGCACCCTTCCGTTGGCACGACGGCGTCCGGTGGCGCAGCTACACGGCCGACTTCGGCGTCGAGATCGACGACGGGCGGCGCCTCGCCGTCGAGGTCAAGCCGCGGAAGAGGGTGATCAGGCTGGGCTGGGACGGGATCCGGCACCGCATCGAGGCCGGCGCCAGGGCCGCCGGCTACGACGGCTTCGAGCTCTGGACCGAGGTCGAGATCGACGCGCTCCGCGTCGCGAACGCCGCGCTCGTCGCGAGCGAGCGCACCTTCATGGTCGACGAGGCGGAGCAGCACACCATGCGCGTGGTCCTCGACCGCTTCGGCGGCCGGGGTCTCGTCCGGGAACTCCGGGCGGCGTCGGGGCTCCAGGCCCGCGCCTTCCGGGCCGTCGTGGCCCTGGTCGCGCGCGGCGAGGCCGAGCTGGCCGACCCCGGCCGACCCTTCGACGACCACGCCATGATCCGCCGCCCCGCGAACCTCAGGAGTGCACCTTGAACAGGCTCGACCAGCAGTTCCGCCTTCCCATCGGCGCGGTCGTCGTCGTCGACGGCGTCCCCTACGCCTCCGTCGCCCGCGAGCGGGCGGGCCTCGCCCTGCGCAGGCTCGCGGGCGGTTCCGAGACCGTCTTGCTGAGCGACGCCGTCCTGGTGGACCTCCACCGCGGCGGGAGGGTGCGCATGGCGGGACCCGGCGCATGCGGGGGGCTGCGCTGACCATGGGCGCGTGCCAGATCCGTCTCCAAGCGGACGCGCTCGTCATCGTCGAGGGCGTCTACCACAAGGTGCTCTCGCGCGACGAGGCCGGCGTCACGCTGCGCACGCTCGGGGCGAGGCCGGTCACGGTCACGAAGACCCATGCCGAGTTGGCCGACCTCTACTTCGGCGAGCCCAGGCGGCTCCAACTGGTGGAGGACACCGCCGCCGGGCTCCCCCAAGGCGTCAGGGACAACCTCCTTCGCAACATCGACACCTTCGACGTTCGCCAGCAGGACGCGGCGCTGATGCGCCTCGACTACGTGCAGGCCTGCGACCGGTGCTTCGCCGAGCGGACCCATAGGAAGGTCCCGAAGGGCTACGCCGATATCGCGAGGCTCGTCGCGGCCGAGCGCCGGCAGCGGGCCATCGAGAACGAGGGCTCCCATCCCGACGACGTGCCGCTCGAACGGGTGAGCGGCTCCTCGCTGAAGGGTTGGTACGGGCGTTGGCGCAAGGGCGGCAAGTCCATCGTGGCGCTGATCCCGCTGGACGACCTGAAGGGACGGGCGGGTTTCCGCCTCGATCCCGAGGTCGAGATGATCATCGCGGAGCGCGTGCGCGAGGACTGGCTCACCCGGAACGGACCGCCGCTGAGCCATGTCATCGTCTTCATCCAGGGCAGGATCGAGCGCGAGAACAAGACGCGCACCGTGCCCTTCGACGTGCCCGATGGCATGACGATCCGGCGTTGGGTGAAGGCGAACGTCAGCCAGTTCGACGTGATCTACCATCGCGAGGGCCCCGCGGCGGCGGAGCAGGCCTTCCGGCACGTCAAGAAGGCCCCCCAGGCGACGCGGCCGCTCGAAATCGTCGAGGTCGACCACACGCCGCTCGACGTGCTGGTCCTGGAGGGCGACGGCACGCCGGCGCGGGACCGGCGCCGCAAGGACAAGCGCACGAGGCGGGTCTGGCTCACGGTCGCGATCTGCGCCGCGACCCGCATGATCGTGGGATTCCACCTCAGTGACGAGCGTCCCTCCTGGACTTCGGTGATGCACTGCCTGCGCATGGCGGTGCTGCCGAAGGACCTGACCGGCATCCGGGTCGACACGGCGTGGCCCGTGTTCGGCGTGCCGGAGGTCGTCAAGCTCGATAACGGGAAGGAATTCCACTCCCGGTCGATGAAGGCGGCCGCCGGACAGCTGCGGTTCGAGCTCCGCTACATGCCCCGGCGCAAGCCCCACCTGAAGGGCAAGGTCGAGCGCGCCCTCGGCACCATCGCGCGCGACTTCTGCGCCTACCTTCCCGGCCGGACCTTCCGCGACGTGCGCGAGCGCGGCGACTACGACAGCGTCGGGCAGGCCGCCCTGACCCTGGCCCAACTCGTCGAGTTCTTCACGATCTGGGTCGTCGACATCTACCACAACCGCAAGCATGGCGGGCTGCTCGGACGAACGCCCCTGCTGCGCTGGCAGGACCTGGCGGGCTACGGCACGCGCCTGCCGCCGTCGGCCGACGACCTCGACCCGCTCATCGCCCTGGTGGTCCCGCGGACCATTCAGCGGAACGGGATCACCTTCCTCGGCCTCACCTACCAGTCCGACGAACTGAAGGGCGTCCGTCGCAGGAAGGGCTTCCACTTCGGCGACGAATTCCTCGTCAAGGCCGACGCGTCCGATCTCGGCCACCTCCTCGTCCTGGTGGACGAGGAGGCCGGTTGGATCAAGGTCCCTTGCGAGGACGGGTTGGCCGACGGGACCTCCCTGGCGGAGTGGCGAGACGTGGTCCGCACGGCGCGTCGGATG
Source organism: Methylobacterium litchii (assembly GCF_038442315.1). Taxonomy (NCBI): domain Bacteria; kingdom Pseudomonadati; phylum Pseudomonadota; class Alphaproteobacteria; order Hyphomicrobiales; family Methylobacteriaceae; genus Methylobacterium; species Methylobacterium litchii. The sequence goes on from NZ_JBBXMY010000016.1 coordinate 5,532, forward strand.
ACGCAGGAAGGCCAGCGCGTCGCTCGCGCGACGCTCGTCCGCGCGATGGAGCTGTTGCGCGCCGAATGCCGCAAGGCCGGCGTCAAGCCGAAGCGCCTGGCGAGCGCCGACGTCGACTGGTTCCGCGACCACGCCGACGACCCGATGTTCGAGGTCGCCTGGGACGTCGCGGACGAGGGCGCCCACGAGGAAGAGCGGCTGCGGACCCGGCGCCCGCGGAAGGCCGCGCCGCCGGCCGCGGCCGACGCGGCACCCGCGCCCCGGGTCGGGCAGGGTGGCCGCAAGACCGCGCCGCGCCCGGCCAGCGCCCCGCAGGACGCCCCGCAGGACGCCGCGCCGGCGGCCCGGCCGGCCGGTCCGAGGCCCGTCGCCGCCGAGGCCGATCCGCGGAGCGTGACGGCGGACGTCGGCGCCGAGTTCGACCCCGACGATCCCGACAACTGGACTGCCGAGTGAGGGCCATCGCATGCCGCAAAGCCAGGACGGGGAGACCTTCCGCCCCGACGTCACCATCCTTCCCGGCCCCCAGGCCGCCCCGGTCCGCCGTGAGCGGTTCGCGATCCGCTTGAGCCCGCAGGACCTCGAACGGCGGGCCTGGAAGCGACGCGTCGACACCATCCACGTCAACACCGACGTGGTGATCAAGACCGTCGCGCGCTTCGACGAGATGCTCAAGGACCTCGGCGACGATGTCGAGGGTCAGTGCCTCGTCATCCCGGCCGCTTCCGGGGCCGGGAAGTCGCATCTGCTCGCCCGGTTGCAGCTCCGCCCGGCGCTCGTGCCGTTCCGCGACGAGTTCGGCCCCGTGCGGCCGCTGGTCTACATCAAGGCGCCGAGCCCCTGCACGCTGAAGACGCTGGGTCTCGCGCTGTACCTCGCCATGACGGAGAAGGAGCTCAGCGCCAACCTGAAGGAGCACGATATCTGGACCCGGGTGCGCCACCAGATGCACGCCCAACTCGTCTCCATCATCATGATCGACGAATTCCACCATGCCTTCCGCGGACGCACCGGTGACGAGCGGCGCACCCTGGTCGAGACGCTGAAGAACCTCGTCATCCCGGATCCGGACGATCCGCTTCGGCCGCCCGGTGCGGAGTTGCGCCCCGTCTCCCTCGTGCTCTCGGGCATGCCCTGGCTCAAGAAGGTGCTGAAGGAGGATTTCCAGCTCCTCCGGCGCTGCGTCTTCAAGCCGATCAAGCCGCTGGGTCACTCGGAAGCCTGCGTGAAGAAGGCCACGAAATTCCTGTCGCTGGTCGAGGCAAGGCTCGGCTTCCCGGCCGCGTGCGGCCTGTCGGAGCACGACATGGTTCAGCGCATGCTCAAGGCTTCGAACGGCTACACCGGTCGCATGATGCACCTCGTCAAGAAGGCGGCCTTCCGCGCCATCCAGTCGGGCAAGCCGAGCATCGGGCAGGTCGACCACCTCGGCTTCGTCTTCGAGGAGATCTTCGAGCTCGGTCCGCGCAGGAACCCGTTCCTGGTGGTCGACATCTCGACCCTGCCGAAGATGAAGGAGATCGAGTTCGAGAGGCTCACGCGCCTGACGGGGACCGCCGAGGCCGGGGTCGAGACGCAAGCCGACGACGCGTAGGGGGAAACCGATGCGGCTGACCATCATCCCGCCCGTCATCGACGGGGAATCCGCCGCGGCGCACCTGCTGCGCGCCTTCGACGTCAACGGCGAGCCGTGGAGCCGCGAACGCCTCAGGACCGCGGGCCATTCCATGAGCGACATCCTGCAGGGCCGCGCCGCCGGCCCCCTCGCGGATCGGCTCGGCCGTGGCGAGGACGCGTTCCGGGGTTGGACGCCCACCGAGATCACCAAGAAAAAGGTCGTGATCGCGGACGAGGTGGTCCACCGGGACGATTGGACGACGAACGTGCGGCGGTGGTGCCCCTGCTGTTGGCAGGACGACCTTCGCAGGACGCCGTCGGGACGACACGCGCACTGGAACATCCACCGGCGCTTCTGGTGGGACGTGGCCGCCGTCGGCACCTGTCCCCTCCATCATGTCCGCCTGGAGGGGTCCTGCCCGATTTGCCGGACGGGCGTCACCTGGGAAGCCGGCTCACTGACCCGTTGCAGGAACGGCCATTCCCTTCTCGCCTGCGACGGCGCCAGGGTCCCGCCCGCGACGACGCTGGCGGACGCCTACGTGGTCGGCCGCCTCGGCGGCATGGCCCGGACCAGCGTGCCCCTCCTCGACGGCCTGACGCTCGCCGAGGCCTGCGACGCCATGGAGCGGTTCGGCGTCGCCCTGCTCGGGGGCGCCGACGGGGCCCTCTCGAAGTTTCCGGCGGAGCGCCATCCGGAGGTGTTCTCGGCCGGTCTCGCCGCCGCCCGGGACTGGCCGCACGCCTTCGACGCCCTGCTCGACGGGATGGCCAGAGCCGACCATGTCGGCCTCGGCGCCTGGGGGGCCGAACAGGTCTATGGCTACCTGTATCTCTGGGCGAAGCGGCTGCCGGCGGGAGCGAGCGGGGATGCGGTTCGGGCGGCCCTATACGCGCATCACGCCGGTCGGGGCCCGGTTCACAAGACCTCGGTGGTGATCCGGCATGCCGACGTCCCGTTGGTCAGCCTCGCCGACATCGCCGCGGAATGCGGCCGAAGGCCGGAGTTCATCGCCGGCTACGTCAAGGCCCTGGGCGCCTGGCCGCAACGGACGAGGAGGGGTACGCCCATCGGCATCGCCCGCGAGACCGCCGCCCAGATCCGGGCGATCCTCGACCGCGCGCTCCGCGCGGAGGATCTGCCGGCGGCGCTCGGGCTGGCGAAGCGCCAGACGCGGATGTTGGTCGCGGCGCGGATCGTTCCGCCCGCCGAGATCCACGCGCGCGCCGGCATCAAGGCCGACGTCTTCGACCGGGATGCCGTGGCCGCCGTGCTATCCCGGATCCGTGGTTCGGCGCCGACCGTCGGGGCCATGCCCGCCGGCCTCCTTCCGCTCGCGCGAGCCAGCCAGCACGGCAAGGTCGACGGCGTGCGCGGCACCTGCGACATGATCCTGGCCGGCCAGCTTCGGGTCAGGGCGGTCCTGCGGGACGTACCCGGCCTCGCGGGCTTCCTGGTCGACCCGGAGGACATCAGGGTCGCGCGGCGTTCGCGCGAAGGTGGGGGTCTCACCCTCGAAGAGGTCGGCCGGCGGCTCACGGTCCCGACGGACAGCGTCGGCCTGATCGTCCGGGCAGGCCTCATGGCGGGGACAGCAATGCCGTGCGGGGAGATCCTGGTGCGGGACGATGCGCTCGCGGCTTACGAGGCCGAGTACGCCACCACGGGTGCGCTCGCCAGGGAGATGGGATCCGGCGCGCGGTGGGTGCGGGAAGCCTTGGATCGGGCCGGCGTCAGGCCAGCCTTCGCGATCACGGGCCGAAAGACCACGACGGTATGGCGCCGGATGGATGTCCCGACGGACCTTCGGCGCCGCATCGCAAGGACCCACACGCCGCGACCCTAGGAGCACGCCGGGACCGCCGTGCCGCGCGAGCGCCGTCGGCGCAAAGCCATGAGCGGGGCGATGAGGATCTGCGCGGGGCGTCGACCGAGGAAGGATGTGACGTCGTCTTGGTTCGGGGACCCCGTCGCCTTCCAGGGGACGTGAACAGATCGGATCATCGCCGCGACCGTGATCGCGGCGGCGGCCCACCGGTTCGGCTGGCGCGGCCTCGCGCTCGGATCCGTCCTCGGTGCGACCGGCGTCGCGGTGCTGGCGGCGCTGGCGGCGCTGCAGGCGGCGACCTGCCGGATCGCCCGGCATTGGCTGGATCGGATCTCCGTCCTGCCGCCGCTCGGGTTCGGCCTCCAACGCGCTTATGAGATCACCGCCGGCCTGCGAGGCCGAGACGGTGCCGACGTCCACCCTCGCGGTCAGGCTTTCACCTGCCCATCGACGCCGGCGGGCTCGGTTCGCGCCTCGGGCATCGGCAGCGGCGGGGCTGGTCAGCCTCGTGGTCTGGCCCGGCGTGTCCCGGCGCAAAAAGACGGCGACCGCGACCGCCGGAAACGGATCGGGGCTCGCCGTCCTCGTCCGCCGGGCTTGCTGCTGCGGGATGGAGCGCATCGTCCGACGCATGCCGCCCGACGTGCCGGACGCAATCGCGGCGGTGACGGTCACCGGTCACGACGCCTTTCGATTCCGGCTCGGCTACACTGGGGTGGCTTGACGGGGCGTCCGGCTGGACGAAACCCATGTCGGGGACGATCTGACCGGGGCCGCCGTTCCGCCCGGCAGATCCTGCGATCTAGGAGCGGCTCGGGGTCCTGCCGGGCTCGGCTTCGACCTGCGCGACGGCGACCTGCCGAACGCGCCGCGGCAGTTCGCGAGCGAGGGCGGCCTTCCTGTACGGCGTCATCTTCCGCCACGCGCGTATTTCCGGGACCGTGCGGCCGCAACCGAGGCACCAGCCGGTCCGCCCATCCCACTGGCAAACCCCGATGCAGGGGTCGTCCTTCCTCATGCTAGGGCCTCCCCGCCACGCGACGCATCGGTCGCTGGACACAGATAGGGTACCCCCCTATGTATTGCGAGGACGAGGACGCCATTCATGGCTCACACGATCAAGGACAGGACCAAGCTGCTGGCGCGGGTGCGCCGGATCAAGGGACAGGCGGAGGCCGTCGAGCGGGCTCTGGAGGCCGAACTCGGCTGCGCCGACGTCCTGATGCTGGTCGCCTCGATGCGCGGGGCGATCAACGGGCTGACCGCCGAGCTGATGGAAGACCATATCCGCCACCACGTCGTGAACCCGGACGCCGAGCCGGACGCCGAGCGCGCCCGGGGCGCGGCCGAGCTGATCGAGGTGGTGCGGACCTACCTCAAGTGACGAGCCCCCATGACCTCCTTGCCTGACCTGCTTCAGCAAGGGACCGCGCATGCCTGGCTGTTCGTGCCGAGCGCGATCCTGCTCGGCGCCCTGCACGGGCTGGAGCCCGGTCATTCGAAGACGATGATGGCGGCCTTCATCATCGCGGTCCGGGGCACGGTCACGCAGGCCATCCTGCTCGGGCTGGCCGCCACGCTCTCGCACACCGCGGTCGTCTGGGTGATCGCGCTGGGCGGACAGTATCTCGGCCAGGAATGGGGTGGCGACACGGCCGAGCCGTATTTCCAGCTGGCGTCGGCGGTGCTCATCGTCGGCATCGCGCTCTGGATGGCGTGGCGGACCTGGCGCGAGCAGCACCACGGTCACCATCATCACCATGGCGAGCACCGGCACGTCGTGACCGGCGACGGCCGGTTGACGCTGGAGGTGTACGAGGACGGCGTGCCGCCGCGCTGGCGCCTCCGGGCCGGGACGGGTCCGCTGCCCGCGCCGGGTGCGGTCACCGTCGAGACGGTCCGTCCGGACGGCGGGCGGCAGACGTTCGCCTTCGCCGATGGGGGCGACTTCCTGGAGAGCCTGGAGGAGATCCCCGAGCCGCACGCCTTCACGGCGCGACTGCGCCTTGACGGGCCCGCGGGTGCGGAAACCCACGAGGTCGCGTTCGAGGAGCAGGATCACGACCACGGTCACATGAACCTGGGCGACGAGGACGACGCCCATGCCCGAGCGCATGCGGAGGACATCCGGCGGCGCTTCGCCGGGCGTCAGGTGACGACGGGACAGATCGTGCTGTTCGGGCTGACCGGCGGCCTGATCCCGTGCCCGGCCGCCATCACGGTCCTGCTCCTGTGCATCCAGCTCAAGCAGTTCAGCCTCGGCTTCGCGCTGGTCGTCTGCTTCAGCATCGGCCTCGCGGTCACGATGGTCTCGGCCGGGGTGCTGGCCGCCCTCAGCGTCAAGCACGTCGCGTCGCGGTGGTCCGGGTTCGGTGCCTTCGCCCGTCGGGCGCCCTACGCCTCGGCAGCCCTGATCGTGCTCGTCGGCCTCTACACCGGCTGGCTTGGCTGGCAGGGCATCCATCCCGACCCCGCGGCGCACGCGGTCGGGATCGACCCATCGATCAGCCCATCGTAAGCGCGGTCCCGGCGGGCTTGGTCGCCCCGCCGGTCCTCGCCGCGAAAGCCCACAGCCGTCGAAGCGCCGGTGCATCGGCGGATGTGGCCGAGATGGACGCGGCTGCCCGCTCGGAGCGAACCGGTCGAGCCTCCTGACGCGTGGGGCAAGTCGACGGACTGACCGGGCTGCCACTGCGAAGACCCGCATGGCGGGGTTCCGGCGGCGCATAGCCCCGCACCTTCGCCATTCGGTTAGAGCCGCGGCGCGTGGCATCCACGGCCTCGGGACCGAAGCGCCCGACGAACATCCGGGTCGGTTCATCCCGGCCGGGCCGCGGGCCAGCGTTGGTGCAGGTCGTCGATGACGAAGGCGTGGGCATGCCGGCGCGTCCCGACGCCGTCCAGGTGCGGATGGCCAAATTCGAGGCCGGGGTGCGCGTGCTCGACGACGTCCGGGTCCGAGGCCGGCCAGAGCGCCGCCGCCGCGGCGACGGCGACCAAGGTCAGCGCGCCCAGCACCGCCAGCGTGACCGGCATGCCCGCCTTCGCGCCGAGCCAGCCGGCAAGTGGATAGGTCAAGAGCCAGGCGACGTGCGAGAGCGCGAACTGGGCGGCGAACACGGCCGGGCGGTCGCCGGGCGTCGCGGAGCGCCGGAGCAGCCGTCCGGTCGGGGTCTGCGCGGCGGAGTACCCGATCCCGAGCGCCAGCCAGGCGGCCAGCAGCATAGGCCAGCCGATGACGCCGCCCCAGGTCGTAGCGGCAAAGCCGAGCAGCACGACGCCGAGGAACGCCGCCGCCGGGAGCATGACCGTGCGGTCGGGCAGCCGGTCGAGCACCCGCGGCAGCAGCAGAGCCGCCAGCATCGAGCCGCCCCCGAACAGCCCGAGCGCCACCGCGACGTCGTTCTGGGGCCGTTGCAGGAGGGCCTGCACGATCACCACCGTGTTGACGATGACCATGGAGCCGGCCGCCGCCACCGCGAGGTTCAGGGCGAGAAGCCCGCGCAGCCGCGGCGTGGCGAGGTAGATCCGCAGCCCCCGCATGGTGCGCTCGTACACCCCCGCTTGGCGCTCGGGCGGCGTCGGGGACGGGAGCGCCACCGAGACGACCAGGGCGGCCGAACACAGGAATCCGACGACCGTGCCGCCGAACAGCCAGTGGAAGTCGATGACCGTCAGCAGCAAGGCGGCCAGTGTCGGACTGAGCAGGTTCTCCAGGTCGTAGGCGAGGCGCGAGAGCGACAGCGCCCGGGTGTAGTCACGCTCGTCCGGGAGGATGTCCGGGATGGTCGCCTGGAAGGTCGGCGTGAAGGCCGCCGAGCAGGCTTGCAGCACGAACACCAGTAGGTAGACCTGCCAGACCTGGTCGACGAAGGGCAGGATCAGGGCGACGCCGGCCCGGACGAGGTCGGTCGCAACCAGGAAAGCGCGGCGGGGCAACTGCCCGGTGAAGGCGTTCGCGATGGGCGCCACCAGCACGTAGGCCACCATCTTGATGGCGAGCGCCGTGCCCAGCACCGCCCCGGCCTCTGCCCCGGCCAACCGGTAGGCGAGCAGGCCGAGGGCCACCGTCAGCAGGCCGGTGCCGACCAGGGCGATGACCTGCGCGGCGAACAGGTGCCGGTAGGTGCGGTTCGCGAGGACGCTCAGCAACGGGGCCTTCACAGGTACTTGGCCAGCGCCTTGAACTCGGCCAGCGCCGCTTTGGCGGACTTGCCGCCGTCCGCGACGCCGTCGCCGATGCAGTGCTCCATGTGGTCCTCGATCAGCGTGCGCTTCGCGTTGGCGATGGCGCTCTCGACCGCCTGCAACTGCTGGGCGAGGTCCACGCAGGGGCGGCCCTCCTCGATCATCGCGATGACGCCGGCGAGATGGCCGTGGGCGCGCCTCAGCCGCTTGATGATCTCCGGGTGGGAGGCGTGAACGTGATCCATGTTGACATGCTATCCCCCCGGAGGGGATAAGGGAAGGGTGTTCGACGCGCCGGGATGGACGGCGCTCGCCGGGAAGAGGGTGTCGGGTGTCATTCGGACGGCGTCTCATGACGGTGGCCGTCGCGTTGCTCCTGGCGGGCGTGACGGTGATGCCGTTGCTCGCCGAGGCCCGGCACGCGGCCTCCGGTCCCGTCGCGCTCGCCATGCCGCCGGTGGCGGGACAGGACCACGCCAAGGCCCACCAGGATGCCGATGACCTGGTCCACCACGCGCAATCGCACGCGCAGGGCGTGATGCCCGTCGCCGCCAAGGCTCCCGCGAGCGTGGCCACGTCGGCGGCGCGGTCGTTCGCCCGCCTGGACGACGTCTTCCGAGCCGGGGGCGGGGCGCAGGGACCGTTCGAGCCTCCGAGGGCCTGAGGCTTTCCGCCACTTCCCATCCTCGAACGACGGCGCCGTGCGCGTGCGGCCGCCCGTCCATGGCACCGACATGTCCAGACGTCTCATCCCCGTTCTGCTGGCCCTCGCCGGCGGCGTCCTGATCGCGACCTGGTGGCCCGGCGCTCCCGATGCGGTCCGCACCATGCTGGCGGGCGCCAGGGGGGCCGCCGCGCCTGCCAAGCCCGAACCGCACGCGGCGGCCGGTCCGGAGCCGGAGAGATCCGGCCTCGTCAAGCTGACGGACGACCAAGTCGGCAAAGCCGGCATCCGCACGGACGGGGTCGGTGGCGGGAACCTCTCGCGCCACCTGCACGTGCCGGGCACCATCGTCCCGAACGCCAACCTGACCGCCCGCATCGCGGTGAAGACCACCGGCACGGTGGTGGAGCTGCGCAAGGGGCTCGGCGACAAGGTCGCCAAGGGCGAGGTCGTGGCGCTCCTCGACAGCCGCGAGATCGCCGACGCCAAGGGAGAATACTTGGCGGCACGCGTGTCGGCCGCCCTGCAGAAGACGCTCTACGAGCGCGACAAGGAGCTCTGGGACAGGCGCATCTCGTCCGAGCAGCAGTACCTGCGCTCGCAGGCGAGCTACCAGGACCTGAAGGTCAAGGAGGACGCGGCCCGCCGCAAGCTGACCTTCCTCGGCCTCAGCCAAGCCGAGATCCAGGCGTTGCCGAACCAGCCGGAGGCGCAGTTCGAGCGCCAGGAGATCCGCTCGCCGCTCGGTGGCAAGGTCGTGGAGCGGCGCGTCGACCTCGGGGCGGCCGTCGGCCGGGACAACCTGGAGACCGAGCTCTACAGCGTCGTAGACCTGTCGACGGTCTGGGTCGATCTCGCGGTGAGCCCCGGCGACCTGCCGCTGGTCCGCGAGGGCCAGGCGGTGGCCGTGCGGGCCGAGGCGACCGGCGAGGCCGCGCGCGGTCGCATCGTCATCATCGTGCCCGTCCTCGACCAGGCCACGCGCGCGGCGCGGGTCGTCGCGGAACTGGCCAACCCGGACGAGACCTGGCGGCCCGGGTCTTTCGTGGGTGCCGAGATCGTGATCTCCGACAAGCCGGTGCGGGTGCTCATCCCGGCCTCGGCCATCCAGACCTTGGAGGGCAGACCGAACGTCTTCGTGCGGGTGGCCGCGGGCTTCGAGGCTAGGCCGGTGAAGCTCGGGCGGTCGGACGACGCCGCCGTGGAGGTGACGGAGGGGCTGGAGCCCGGCGAGGCCGTGGCGGTGGCCAACACCTTCACGCTGAAGTCCGAGCTCGGCAAGGCCGCGGCGGAGGACTGAACCGTGATCCGCCCGATCCTCGCCTTCTCCGTCGCCAACCGCTACGCGGTCATCCTGGTGACGCTCATCGCCACCGCCTTCGGGGCCTGGTCGCTCGCGCGGCTGCCAATCGACGCGGTGCCGGACGTCACCAACAACCAGGTCCAGGTCAACGCCATCGCGCCGGCGCTGACGCCGGTCGAGATCGAGAAGCAGGTCACGGTCCTGGTCGAGCGGGCGCTCGCCGGCACGCCGGGCCTGGAGAGCTTGCGCTCCTTCTCGCGCAACGGCTTCGCCCAGCTCACGGCCGTGTTCAGCGACAAGGTCGACGTCTACTTCGCCAGGCAACAGGTGAACGAGCGCCTGGGCGAGGTGCGCAACACCCTGCCACCCGGGGTCGAGGTCAGGCTCGGGCCGATCTCGACCGGCCTCGGCGAGATTTACTGGTGGGCGGTCGAGTACCAGGCCGCCGGCGACGGCGCCCCGGTCCGCGATGGCCTGCCGGGCTGGCAGTCGGACGGCAGCTACCTGACGCCCGAGGGCGAGCGGCTGAGGTCCGACTTCGAGCGCACGGTCTACCTGCGCACGGTCCAGGATTGGATCATCCGGCCACAGATGAAGAGCGTGCCGGGCGTGGCCGGTGCCGATGCCATCGGCGGCTTCGTCAAGGAGTACCAGGTCAAGCCCGACCCGATGAAGCTCGTCGGCTACGGCCTGGGCTTCGCCGACCTGACCCGGGCCATCGGAGCCAACAACGTGACCCGAGGCGCCAACTACGTCGAGCGCAACGGCGAGGGCTATGTCGTCCGGGCCGGAGGGCTGATCGAGAACGTCGACCAGATCCGCGATGTCGTCGTGGCGACCCGGGCCGGGATACCGATCCTGGTGAGGGACGTCGCCGAGGTCGGGATCGGCCGCGAGCTCCGGACCGGCTCGGCCAGCGAGAACGGCCGCGAGGTCGTGCTGGGCACCGCCCTCATGCTCATCGGCGAGAACAGCCGAACCGTCTCGGCGGCCGCGGACGCCAAGATCAAGGAGATCAACAAGCTTCTCCCGCCGGGCATCCAGGCCCGGACGCTGCTCAGCCGGACCGACCTCGTCGACGCCACGATCCGGACGGTGTCCAGGAACCTGGCCGAGGGTGCGCTGCTGGTCGTCGCGGTGCTGTTCCTGGCGCTCGGCAACATCCGGGCGGCGATCATCACGGCCCTGGTCATCCCCGTCGCCATGATGCTGACGGCGACCGGCATGCTTGCGGGCCGCATCAGCGCCAACCTGATGAGCCTCGGCGCGCTCGACTTCGGGCTCATCGTCGACGGCGCGGTCATCATCGCCGAGAACAGCCTGCGCCACCTGGCCGAGCGCCAGCACGCGCTGGGACGGACGCTGAGCCTCGACGAGCGGCTGGAGACCGTGCGCGTCTCGGCCGAGGAGATGATCAAGCCGAGCGTCTACGGGCAGGCCATCATCATCCTGGTCTACGTGCCGCTGCTGACGTTCACCGGCGTGGAGGGCAAGACCTTCGCACCCATGGCGCTGACGGTGCTGATCGCGCTCGTGGCGGCCTTCGTGCTGTCCCTGACCTTCGTCCCGGCGATGGTCGCGACCTTCATCACCGGGCGGGTCGGCGAGGGCGACAACCTGCTGATCCGAGGACTGAAGGCGGCCTATCGACCGGTGCTGGGCGGGGCGGTCCGGACGCCCTTGGCTTTCATAGGCGGCGCGGTGGTCGTCCTCGGGCTGGCCGGGGCCCTGGCGACGCGGCTCGGCCAGGAGTTCACCCCGACGCTCGACGAGAAGAACATCGTCATGGAGGCGCGGCGCATCCCCTCGACGGCTATCTCGCAGTCGCAGGCCATGCAGCTCGGCGTCGAGGACGCCATGAGCAAGTTCCCGGAGGTGGCCTTCGTCTACTCGCGCTGCGGCACGCCCGACATCGCCGCCGACCCGATGCCGCCGAACGCCTGTGACACCTACCTGATCCTGAGGCCCCAAGCGGAGTGGCCGGACCCGTCCGAGGCGAAGGAATCGTTGATCGCCCGCATGGACGCCGAGGCGAAGCTGATCCCGGGCACGCTGCTCGGGTTCTCGCAGCCCATCCAGATGCGCTTCAACGAGCTGATCGCGGGCGTTCGCGACGACCTCGCGGTGAAGGTGTTCGGCGAGGAGTTCGGCCCGATGGTCGACGGCGCCCGCAAGATCGCCGGCATCCTGCGCAGCCTGGAGGGCGCCGCCGACGTGAAGGTCGAGGAGGCGGTCGGGCTGCCGTTCCTGGAGATCAAGGTCGACCGGCGCGAGATCGCCCGGCGCGGCTTGAGCATGGCGGACGTGCAGGACGTCATCGGCACGGCGGTCGGCGGCAAGGACGCCGGGCTGGTGTTCGAGGGCGACCGTCGCTTCGCCATCGTGGTCCGGTTGGCCGACGACGCCCGGGGCGACGTCGAGGCGTTGAGGAACCTGCCGGTGCCGCTACCGCCCTCGCAGGCCGCGCCCGCGCGGACGGGCACCGGGGTCCCGGCCGCTCCCGGGCCGGCCGGCGGTACGAGCGTGCCGCTGCGGCAGCTCGCCTCGTTCGCCTTGGGCGAGGGGCCGAACCAGGTGAGCCGCGAGAACGGCCGCCGCCGCGTCGTGGTCACCGCGAACGTGCGCGGGCGCGACATCGGCTCGCTGGTGGCCGAGGCGCAGGCGCGCATCGCCGCCGAGGTGCGGCTGCCGCCCGGTTACGAGGTGAAGTGGGGCGGGCAGTTCGAGAACCTGACGGCCGCTCGCCAGCGCTTGGCGGCGGTCGTGCCGGCCTGCTTCGCGCTGATCTTCCTCCTGCTCCTCGGGGCGCTAGGGTCCGGGCGCGACGCGCTGATCGTGTTCAGCGCCGTGCCGATGGCCCTGACCGGCGGCGTTGCGGCCCTGTGGCTGCGCGACATGCCCTTCTCGGTCTCGGCCGCGGTCGGGTTCATCGCGCTCTCGGGCGTCGCGGTCCTGAACGGCTTGGTGCTGCTGAACCACATCCGCGCGCTCGTGGCGGAGGGGACGGCGATTCCGGATGCCGTCCGCGAGGGCGCCCTGACCCGGCTGCGGCCGGTGGCTATGACGGCCTTGGTCGCCGCCCTGGGCTTCGTGCCGATGGCTTTGGCGACGGGCACAGGTGCGGAGGTGCAGCGGCCGCTGGCGACCGTCGTCATCGGCGGCTTGGCCAGCGCGACCGTCCTGACGCTGCTGGTCCTTCCGGCGCTCTACGTCCGGTTCGGCAAGGCCAAGGCGTCCCTCCCGTCCGCTCCACGAGGCCATGTCGTGGCGTGGGCCGACCCACGAACACCTTAGCCGGACGGCCCCGCGAGCGGTCGGATCGGGGCGTCCGCATCGCGGCGGGACAAGGTTCCGGGCAAATCGGGACAAGCTGTGTTGAGAGCGCCGCTGTCGCGGTGCTGCAAACGGGACAAGCTTTCTTGAGAGCGTGTCCTGCGCAGCCGCGCGCAAGGATCGGCATCACCGAGGTTGCCACGGACCGAGTGAGACGGCGCGCACGCGGCGGGACGACGTAACCCGATGTGTGCCGCCGCCATTCAACGCCTTTGGGAACGCCTGGTCTCGGCTCGCGTCCCGCCACCGTGGCTCGACGGATCGAGGCCAGATCCATGGCCACGAGCGGCTGTCCGCCCGGACTTCCGACCGGCTCGGATGAAAGGTCGCCGCCCGTCACCCCTACTCGAAAGCCCCTTGGCATCGCACGGGACAAGTCGGCGGTAGAGGCTTCTGAGCCAGGCTCATTCCGGCAAGCGCCGCCTTCCTAGCCGCCCGTCGGGGGCAGCCGGCGCGCGGCGTCGATGTCGCCGAAGGACCGGGGCGAGGCCACCTCGTAGCGGGTCACGCCCATGGCCTCGTGGCCGGGTTCGCCGGCGGTGGGGCCGCCGGGGCGCTCGGCTCTCAGGCTGGCCAGTTCGCCGGCCGACCCAGCAAGCCGCGGCCCGGCATGCCGCGGAGCCATGTCACGAAGGCGCTCACCCGCTCGGGCGTGAACTGGTTTCGATGGCCCTGCGTGCTGTGCACGAGATCGCTCAGTTCCTGGGGGACCAGCGGGCCCGAACCGCCCCAGTAGGCGTATTCGCGCCCGAGAAGCACCCGGTCCGTCCGACCGGTGTCGCGCACCAGGTTCGGCAGGCTGGTGACGCCCCCGGGCTCGCTATGGAAGGAATCGGCCTGGACGAAGGTGCCGTCGGCCGAGCGGCGATAGATGTTGTCGCCGTAGATCTGCATGCGGCTGCCGGACATCACCGGTCGCTTGGCGCCGAAGCGAGCGTCGTCCCAGTACCGGTCGAAGGTGAGGATCTCGTCGACCCGCATCCAGTAGACGACACGGTCCTTGATCCCGTTCGGGATCGAGCCGGTCCCGACCACGAAGTCCCCGACGCTCGCGTGCTGCCGGATCAGCGGTTTGCACGCGCTCAGCGTGCACACCCGGTGGAACGGATTGGGCGCGAACCCGAGGTCGTGGTCGATCACGTAGGAGTGGACGCGCACGCCGGCCTCAGCACTTGTTCCGCTTGGTCTGGCGCTCCGCCCGCGGCTGGGCGTCGGGCTTCAACCACTCGGGCTTCGCGTTCCTCCGCGGTAGGGCGCCCCGCAGGCTGCCCGCATCCCAGGGGACGGTATCCCCGCCGTAATCCTCGAACGCGCGCGGCAGCGTCTCGTCCTGGGTTCCAGGAGGCCAGATCCCGATCACGCGACGACCCTGGGCGGCGGCCCGCTGCATCACGCGCCCCAGCTCCTCGTCCGCGAGGCAATCGGGAGACAGCACGATCACCCCCAAGTCCTCGTCCGGCGTCTCGGCGTGACCGGCGGGGGCCTCGTCATCCGCGGGTGCGGGCTCGTCGTCTTCCGGCGCAACGGGATCCTCGACGTGCTCGCCGTCTTCCCCCTCGTCGTCCTCCCCTTCGCCGGGCTCGACGGCGGCGACCTCCTCGTCCACGACATCGCAGCCCGCCTCGGCCAAGAGCTTGAGCAGGGCCGTGCGTTCCTCGTCGTCGACAGGACCGAGCACGCAAACCTTCGGCATGTGCGGCTTCTCCCCGGTGCCCAGGTCCTTCCGTCGCGCATTACGCCCGGGAGCCTGGCTCAGTAAAGCTTAGGTGGTCAGCCGCGGTCGGTATGGCAAGGGTCCGTCCGCGGCGGCGCGGGTGGGCACCGGCACCCTGGACTGAGCGCCGGAAAGGTCCGACGATGGCAACCTGAGGATAGGCCAACCTGGAGCGGGGAGGGGACATGGATACGGCGCCGCTTAGCCTGAACGGTTATCAAGCCGGGGCGGTCCGGACGGACCGGACGCGAGGGAAGGGCACCGGCCTCGACCTGGCCGTGCTCGGCCTCTTCGGCGAGACGGGCAGCCTGCTGAGCGAGACCAAGAAGAAGCAGCGCGACGCGCGGTCCTATCTCGGCTACGAGGCGAGCGTCGTCGAGGAGATGGGCGACGCGCTCTGGTACCTGGCGGTGATCGCCGATCACGCCGGGCTGCGCTTGGGGGATCTCGCCGGCCGGGACCTCGCCGGGGGACCCGAGCCGACCTTCGCGGACGTGCAGCCGCAGCGTGCCTTGCCTTTGCACGTCCCGACCGTCGCCTTCGAGCACACCCTGCTACAGCTGGCCGGGGCCGTCGGCCGGCTGGCCGCGCTGGGGGCGCGGGGCGACCTCGCGGGAAGCCCGGACCTCCTGGAGCGTCTCTCCGCAGTGTTCGGCCTTCTCGTCGCGGCCGCGAACGAGGCCGGCGTCACCCTGGAGCAGGCCGCCATGCGCAACCTCGCGAAGGCCGAGGACCGTTGGCCGGCGACGCGCGTCGCCCCGCCGCTGTTCGACGAGGCGTTCCCGGACGAAGAGCGCCTACCCCGCGCGTTGACCATCGACATCTTCGAGCGCACCGGCGGGAACGACAGGCGGTACGTCGTGCAGCGATGCAACGGCATCTTCATCGGCGACCGCCTGACCGACAACATCATGAAGCCGGACGATTACCGGTTCCACGACGCCTTCCACTATGCCTACGCCGCCGTCCTCGGCTGGTCGCCGGTGACGCGCGCGCTGTTCCGCCTGAAGAGGAAAAGCGAGGCCCGCGTCGACGAGGGGCAGGACGGAGCGCGCGCGATCCTGATCGAGGAGGGCGTGGCGACGTTCGTCTTCGGTGAGGCGAAGCAGCTCGGCTTCTTCGAAGGACAGCGCCCGGGCGACCTGGGCTTCGCCTTCCTGAAATCGGTGAGGCAATTCGTGCGCGGCTACGAGGTCGAGGCCTGCCCGCTCTGGCTTTGGGAAGAGGCCATCCTCGCCGGTAACGAAGCGTTTCGTTTCTTGCGGGAGAAGCGCCGCGGGCGCCTTCGGCTCGATCTGGTCGGGCGGAAGATGCTGGTCGAGGACCTGCCGACATGACACCTGGCGCCTTCATCGAGGCCCTCGCGGCGCTTCGCTTCAGCGACACCTTCAACCCCTACGCCGAGGCCTGCCCGGACCACGACGGCGTCGGTGCGCCCCAGGTCCGGCGTGAGAACCTGCGCCTCGTGCTGGAGGCGGCCCTCGCCGGAGGCGTCGACTCGATCTGGATCGCGCGCGACCTCGGGTACCGTGGCGGGCGGCGCACGGGCCTGGCGCTCACGGACGAGGCCCACCTCTCCGCCCATGCCGGCCTCTACGGTCAATTGCCGCTGGCGCGGGCAACCCGCGGCCCCGCGATGACCGAGCGCACGGCGACGGTGATCTGGCAGGTTCTCCGGGACCTGCGACGTCCGATCTTCCTCTGGAACGTCTTCCCGCTCCATCCGCACGCGTCGGGCGACCCGCTGTCCAATCGCTGCCACACCCGTCGGGAACGGCAGGCGTCCCGCCACCTCCTCGAATGGCTGGTGTCGGAATTGCGGCCCCGGGTCCTGGTCGCCATCGGGAGGGATGCCGAGGCGGCGTTGGCGGACTTGGGTATGGCGGCCGAGCGGGTCCGGCATCCCAGCTACGGAGGTCAGACCGAGTTCGTCGCTCGGATGGGCGAGTTGTACGGCCTACCCGCCAAAGCTCCGCACGCGGTGCAACTCACGCTGCCGTAAGGAAACCGCAGCCGGATCTTCCCGACGTTGGTCTGGCGGGCCTCCAAGTCAGGCATGACGCACCAGCACGTGTTCGTATGCTGGCCCGGGATGAGACGCCTCGAACCTTCCCATCGCCCCGGCGGCCACGCGCACCTATGCCGGCGAGACTTCCAGGGTGCGACGCACCGGTGAACCCTCGGGGCGGGCAACGGGAAGCCGGATCACCTTGCTTTACCTTAGGCGTGCCTCCGGTCTATCGCCTTGGCGAAGATCCGGCGGACGAAGGGGGGCGGTTTGGACGCGGCGGTTCGTGCGCGATTGCTCGCCTCCATGGAAGCCGGGCGCCTCGTCCTCCTCTGCGGCGCCGGCCTGTCGATGGCGCCGCCGAGTTCCCTGCCGTCGGCCTGGACCGTGGCCGCCAGGTGCTACGACCGCTATGTCATGAGCATCGATCCGGAGTGCCCGCAGGAACTGCGCGGCGACCTGGAGTCCCTGGCGGAGATCTTCGCCAAGGAGGACATGCTCGGGTCGGTCTTCATCGACGCTCTCGTGCCCTGGGAGGATTTCGTCCGGCCGCCCAACGTCGGGCACGCCGCGGTGGCGGACTTCCTGATCACGCGCTTGGCCGCCGGTGTCGTGTCGGCGAATTACGACACCCTGATCGAGCGCCGCGCGCAGGAATACGGGTTCGATCTCCTCGCCTCCCTCGACGGCGACGAGGCAAAGGTCCAGGCCCGCAAGCACGCGCCCCTGCTCAAGTTTCATGGCTGCTCCGTCCGCGAGCGGCGCGCCACGGTCTGGACGGCCTCACAGCTCACCGAGGACCGGGTGATCGCCGCGCGCATCGAGAAGACGAAGACGTGGATGGCCCACCACCTCCGCGAGAGCGACCTGCTCGTCGTCGGCTTCTGGTCGGATTGGTCCTATCTCAACACCGTTCTCGCCGAGGCATTGACGGGCGTCGCGCCGCTGTCGGTGACGCTGGTCGATTTGGCGCCCGAGGACGTCCTGCAGGCCAAGGCGCCCGAACTCTGGACCCTGGCCAATTCGGAGAACGTCCGGTTCACGCATGTTCAGCGTTCGGGGGCCGAAGTCCTAGACGAACTCCGGAGGGCGTTTTCCCAGGCGTACCTACGCAAGGTCCTGCACGCCGGGCGCGCCGCGTTGGAGAGCGAGCTCGGAGCGGAGTGTGAGGCGGGCTGGCTCGATCCGCCCGACCTGGGCAGCGAGGAACTCTACGACCTTCGACGGGACGCCGAGGGCGTGCCGGCCACCGCCGCGGCGACCTTGCGGAACCCGGGGCCGTCCGAGGTCCTGGGCTACGCGCACCTGTTGCTGCGGCGTGCCGGTGCCAGCCAGACCCCCGTCGGCTATGATCTCGCGGGCCGCCGGATCAGGGTCGTGAACGGTTCGGGCATGCTGCTCCAGACGGTGCAGGACCGGTTCAGGGAGACGCCGTTCGAGGTCGCCGACATCGTGGTCTGCGCCGGAGCCACCGACGTCGGCCTGCCGTTGAACGTCGTTCGGGAAGGGCGACCGGGCGACATAATCCGGCCGAGCGCCTCCGCGGCATGGCTCGACCTTCCCGCCGCCCGCAGGGAGCTCGACGTGTGATGGACATAGCGACTCAATCCGAGGTGCTCCTCCGGTCGGCAGGCTATGAGACTTGGACCTGGCCGGGCGGCAGCGTGCCGGTCGTCTGCTTCGAGAACGCGGCGGTCGTCGGATTCCTGCACGTCTTCGCGAGCGGCGAGAGCCTGCTCGCCGATTGGCAGCAAATCCAGCAGGCCACGCTCGGCCGGCATGCGGCCTCGTTGCGCTCTGCAGGCACAAAGGCCTGGAACGTTTACGCCTTGTTCCTGGCTTGCGGCTCCGAACCGGCCCTCGCGCGGCGGATCGAGCGGATCGAGGAGGACTTCTCCATGACCCGCAAGATCGCGCGCGGCGACTTGCGCACGGTGGCCGATTTGCGAAGAACGTTGTTGCCCCTCCTGCCGGTCCTCAGCGCACCCGAGATCGGCGGGGCCGATTACCGGGCCCGTCTGCGGGCGCGCTTGAGCGACCTGCCGGACGACGCTGTGGCCGCGTTCCTGGGCGCGGCGAGCGCTTCCGAGGTGGCGCGCATCCTGGTGGATGCGCCATGAGGCTCGACTACCTCGAACTGTGCGGCTTCCGGGGCTTCCTGGAGCGCCAGCGGGTCGATTTCGGCACTGGCTTCACCGTGATCTGCGGACGCAACGGCGTCGGGAAGAGCACGCTGTGCGACGCGGTCGAGTTCGCCCTCACCGGCCAAATCGACAAGTACCTCGTCGACAAGGCGGCGAAGGAAAGCCTCGACGACTACGTCTGGTGGCGCGGCGAAGGCCACCCGGAGGCGCACTTCGTCACCGTGGGATTCCGCGCCGATGACGGGAGCGGCTTCGCAGTGACGCGCTCGCGCGAGACCGGCGCCGACCGGGACGCGGCACGCATCGAGGCGATGCTCTGCGTTCCGGGCGCGCAGCCCGAGCGGGCCCTCCAGCAGGTCTGCAGGACATCCATCATTCGCGACGAATGGATCGCTGCGCTCAGCCTCGACCTGACGGAAACGCAACGGTTCGAGTTCGTGCGCGCGGCGCTGGGCGCCATCGAGGGTCCGGATTACGCCGCCAAGGCTCGCGAGGCCCTGTCCTCCGCCGAGGCCGTACACAATGCCGCCGCGCAGGCCTATGAGGAGGCGCGCGCACGTCTGACCGCGGCGCTGACCGACTTGGAGCAGATCCGGGACGTCGCCCTGCAGGCCGGGGACGTCGCGGCCGTCCTTGCCACCCTGGACGAGCTTACGCCTGGGGCCGGCCCCGACCTGGGAGCTCGGGTCGCGGCAGCTCGGAAGACGCTGGCCAGGCGCCGTTCGAACCTCGGCGAGATGGGATGGGTCGCCGACGAGGCTCGCGCGGTGGCCGCATTGCGCGACACGGTCGCGCGACACGGCGACAGCGCAGGCCGGGACGCGGTGGCGGTGGCCGAAGCCGAGGTCGCGGTCCAGGAAGCCCGCCGCCAGCTGCAGGCCGCCGAGGCGCGCCTGGACCGTGAACAGGAAAGCGACGGCCTCGCCGCGTCGCTCGCGATCCTGGTCGATCACGGCAGCCGGATCGGCCTGCATGACGACCGTTGCCCGCTATGCCGCGCGCCGCAGGGCGCCCCCGAGTTCGAGACGGGGCTCGCATCCGCGCGCCAGCGCCTCGCCGCCCGGCGGTCGGCAGTGCCGGAGGCGCGAGGCGAGGTCGCGGCGGCCCGAACCCGGGTCGAGGATGCCGGCGAGATCCTGAAGCAGGCCGAGACGGTCGTCCATCGCCTCGCGTCCGCCCAAGCCGAGCTGGAAGCCCGGGAAGAGGCGCTTTCGGCCGAGCTCGTGCGACGTTCCCTGGATGGAGAGCTGGCCTACGACCCAGAGGCCCTGGAGGAGGTGGTGGAGGCCGAAAGGAGTCGGTTGATCGACCTGGAACGGAGCATCCTCACCTTGGAAGCTTCGCAGGCGGTGGAACGCGTAACGGAGCTCGAAGCGCGCCTCGAAGCGCTTCGGGCAGAGGCCGACGACGCGAGCGACCGGCTCGCGCGCGCCCACGCTGCGGTGACGACCGCCCGGACGCTGGATCGTACGGTCCGCAGGACGAATGCCGAGATCATCGACGAGCGCCTGGCGGTTATCAGCCCGCTGCTGAACGAGCTGTACCAGCGGCTTCGCCCGCATTCCGAGTGGCGGACCATCGATTACGGCATACGCGGCGACGTCAGGCGTTTCCTGAGCCTGCGGGTCGGCAACGGCTTGAACCCGCAATTCGTGTTCAGCAGCGGGCAGAGGCGTGCGGCCGGGCTGGCCTTCCTCCTCTCCGTTCACCTGTCCCGGCCATGGTGCAATTGGCGGACGCTCATGCTCGACGACCCGGTCCAGCACATCGATGATTTCCGGGCCTTGCACTTGGTCGAGGTCCTGTCGGCCCTGCAGCGGTCGGGCCGGCAGATCGTCTGTGCCGTCGAGGATCCGTCGTTGGCGGAATTGCTGTGCCGGCGCCTCATGAGCGAGCCCACGGCGCTCGGTCGCCGCCACGACCTGGATCTTGTTCCCGGCGGGGGTGCCTCGGTCACTCGCTCGACGGACATCGAACCAGCCATGGTCGGCGTGCTCAGGAGGGCAAGGGACCTGAGCGCGGCGAGCTGAGACGGCCTCGATGACCGACGGCGTCGGGGCTGTGCCCGCCCAGGACCGGTGTTTCGACCCGCGGTCCCCGATTTCGTGACCTCGACGAAGGAAGAGGGCAGGGAGCTCGACGACCGCCTCGCAAACGCTCCCCGCTCTCCGCAGACCCCGTCCGACGTGGGTGTCGCCCTGCCCGTCGAAAGCGGAGAGCATTCCTGCGCGCGGCAATTCCGGGGAGTGGATGCCCGATCAGGCCGCGAAACCGAAAAGGTTTCGTCCCGGCCAGCGGTCCTGGCTCAGGCCCAACACGGGAATCATCATGTCCGCAGAGGGGCGGCGCGGTCACGGGCGCCCCTCTGCGGAGGCCACCCCCTCTGCGGAGGCCACCGGCTTCAAGCACATCCCGGGCGTGAGGACAGGCTTCCCTGACAATCGGGATAAGCTCTCTTGAGTGCGTACCATTGGCAGGGCCGTAAATCGGGACACGCTTTCATGATAGTCTGCCTCGGCTGTCCCAGCCGTCCGGCTCGCCTCGTCCCGAGGCGGCTTCCTCGTGCATGCCGGGCCGCCGTCCAGATCATCGTGGAGCGGCCGATCCGAACACGTGAGGACCGCAGCGACGGTATCGGCGAAGCCAGCCGAGCCGACCGCCAGGGCGCCTCCTCGGACCTGAACGATCAGGGCGCTCGACCGGATGCCCCCCGGCGTTGGGGGCCGGTGGTGTCCTCGCGGCCATTCCGAAAAGAAAGTACGGCAACCCGAAGGGCATGGTCCGGTCCGCAGATCACGCTAAGGACGCGGTCTGGACCCATCGGCCCTATGATCGAGCCGGCATCGGGTTTGATGCCGGCCTCTGTTTCCAAGGGTTGGACCAGGCATCCGCGCCTGGGCATGTCGGGTCTAGGGAGCGAGGCGGATCACGTTCCCTACAAATCGGGATAAACTTAAATGAGACCGCCCCTCCAGAGGTAACAGAAATCAAGACAAATTCTCATGTTAGCGTGCACCAAGGCGGGTTGTCGGATCTGCTGCGGACTGTGCTGCGCAGATTCTTTTCCGGAACCAGGCTGTGGTACTGCCGCCTCAATCCGAAAAACCGTGACGGTGAGACGGTGAGACGGTGAGACGGTGAGACGAGGGCAATTTGTTATCCTCCGAGCCATCGCGGAAGCCGCAGTCGGTCGAGAACACGGAAACGCGAAGCTGAGCGGACGTGAGGGGCCGTTCGCGAACAAGGTCAAACTTCTCTGTAAGCACGGATCTGTATGGACAGAGTTCCGTGTGCTTTAGGCCAAGCTCATTTGAGAGCACTCCCTGTGGGGATTCCTCAAATCAGGACAAGCTTTGCCGAGAAATGACAGGGCGGGCGGCGGCCCTTACTCGGGCGCCGCCCGTCGCCGCTCCTGCGCGCGGCCGAGCCACAGGCTGTTGAACAGCCACAGGATCGAGAGCGGCACGGCGACGCCGGAGATGCCCGCCGTGCCCAGGCCCAGGGCGCCGAGTCCCGTGAAGGACCACGCCCCCGCCTGATCCCCCAGGCGATAGACCACCGTGTCGATGAAGCTCTTCGCCTTGTAGCGGTCCTCGCGCGGCACCACCGTGAACAGCACTTCGCGGATCGGCCGGGCGATGGCGAAGTTGCCGGCCCGGCGCAGGACTTGGAACCCCACGATCACGCCGATGGTCGGCGCATAGACCAGCGCGGCGAAGCCGAAGACGCTGAAGACCGGCAGGATCGCCAGCGTCGCCGCCACCCCGAGCCGCCCGACGATCCGTCCGGTGAGGAACAGCTGCACGCCGAGGGTGAGCACGTTCACCGCGAGGTCGACGCTCGCGAAGAAAGCGGTCTGCGATTGCTGGTCCTTGAAACTGCGGTCCGCGATGCCCGCCTGCTCGAAATAGAGGAAGGTCGAGGTGATCGAGAACAGCAGCAGGAACAGGGCGATGTTGAGGAGGTAGGGCGAGGCCAGGGTGCGGGTGATGCCCGACCAGACGCTGCCGCCGATGGCGGTGTCCCGCGTGGTCCCCTCGTTGCCGCCCCCCGGCACCTCGTGCAGCTGTTGCGCCAGCCGGGCGAGGCCGCGCATCGAGAACACCGCCGCCTCCAGCAGCACGACCGCGCAGAGCATGAGGCCCCAGTTCGGGACGTTCCTGGCGAGCCCCGCCGTCGTCGCCGAGCCGGCGATGGCGCCGAGCGTCGCCCCGGCCGCGATGAAGCCGAACAGGCGCCGCCCCTGCTCGTTGGTGAAGACATCGACGATGGTCGCCCAGAAGATCGACACCACGAACAGGTTGAAGATCGACAGCCAGATGAAGAACACCCGGCCGATCCAGACGTCCCAGTCCGGCGGCGCCAAGTAGAGCGCGGCCGCGAAGCCGAGGATGTTCAGCGCGAAGAAGCGGTAGGTGAGCGGCACGAACCGCGCGCGGGGCAGGCGCTTCACCAGCCACGCGAAGGGCAGGTTCAGCGCCAACATGCCGACGAGGGTGGCGGTGAACAGCCAGGGCAGGTTCTTGATACCCCCCGCCACGCCCATCTGGTCGCGGATCGGCCGCAGGACGGAGTAGGCGGCGAGGATCGAGAAGATGTAGGCCCAGGACCACGCGAGCGCCGGCCCTTCTCCGGGCCGGGTGTCGATGAGCCGCGCGAGGGGGCCGCGTTGGGGCGCGGCCGCCTGCCCATCGCTCACTTGGCGAGCCCGAGCTTCTCTTTCAGTTCCGGCGCGGTGACGTCTTGGCCGAAGCCGGGGGCGCCGATGGCGACCTTGTCGGCGTCCTTCAGGCCGCCGATCACCACCGGGTCGAACCCGGCGTCACGGACCAGCCCCTCGGCCACCTTCAGGGCCTGCGGGTCGTCTCCGGCGATCGGGATCGCCATGCGGCCGCCCGCGCGGTCCTTGCCGCCGTTCGCGCCCTCCTTGGCGAAGATCTTGTAGTTCGCCGAACTGAAGGCCCGCACCAGCTTCGCGCCGGGGAAGTACTTCGCGGAGGTGATGCCGAGGCCGTCCTTCTGCACCTCGTCGTAGAGGGCGCCGTCACGCTTCTGCGTGGCGTTGCCGGCATCGAGCACGACCTTGCCCTTCAGGAGCGGGCCGACCTCCTTCGAGAGTTCGGGATAGGCGTTGTAGGGCACGGCCAGGAACACCGCGTCGGCGAAGCGGATCGCCTCCTCCGGCGTGCCGGCTTTCGCCTTGGCGCCGAGTTCGTCCACGAGGGGCTTCAGCTTCTCGGGGTGGCGCGAGGCGAACATCACCTCGTGCCCGTCCTTCACCCACAGCCCGCCGATCGTGCCGCCGATGTTGCCGCCGCCGATCACGCCGATCTTGATCTTGCCGCCGGAATCCTGCGCGAGTACGGGGCTCGCGGTAAGGGCGAGGGCGGTGCCGAGGGCGAGCGCCGCGCGGCGCGAGAGCATGTCAGAGCGCATCGATGAAGGCCTCCATCTGCTTGCGCTGTCCGGCATCGGGCAGCGGGTCGTGGGCGGCGCCGAGGTTGTCCTCGACGTAGGACGCCTTGGCCATTCCGGGGATCGGGCATGTCACCGCCCGGTGGCCGAGGACGTATTTCAGGAAGAATTGCGGCCAGCTCCGGCAGCCGATCTCTTTCGCCACGGGCGGGAGATCCTTGCCGCGCACCGCGTTGAACAGACGATCCCGCCCGAAGGGCACGTTGATCATCACCGCGATGCCCTTGTCGGCGGCGAGCGGCAGGATGCGCTCGGCGGCGGCGCGGTTGTCGATGGCGTAGTTGACCTGCACGAAGTCCAGCGGCTCGGCGCGCATCACCGGTTCGAGTCCGTCGAACTGGTTGTCCCGCCAGACGGTGACGCCGACGTAGCGGATCTTCTTCTCGCCCTTTAGGTCGCGCAGGACGGCGAGGTTGTCCTTCGTGTCGATGAGGTTGTGGACCGCCACGAGATCGAGGTGGTCCGTGCGCATGCGCTGGAGGGAGCGGGCGAATTCGGCCCGCGTCTCGTCGCGACCCTTAGTATCGACCTTGCTCGCGAGGAAGACCCTGGAGCGCAGGTCGCCCTCCGACAGGATCAGGCCGAGCACGTCCTCGGCGGTGCCGTAGCTCGGCGCCGTGTCGATCACCGTGCCACCGAGCCTCACGAAGGTCTCCACCGCCTCGCGCAGTGGCTTCACCGGCTCCGGCGCCGGCTCGACCTCGTAGCGGCGCGACGTGCCGATGCCCATCGCCGGCAGCATCTCGCCGGAGGAGGGGATCGGCCGGCGGATCACGCCGGGCTCCGCGGCGGCCTCGCGGAGCGCGACCGGCGCGAGGGCGGCGGCGCCGAGGAGGGTGCGGCGAGACAGGGGCATCGGGCTCGTCCTTCTGGCGTGGGGGGCCGTGTCAGTCTTCCTCGGGCGGGTCCTCGAACTCGGCGCCCTCGGTGTCGGGGGCGATGCGGAAACGGTACTCGTCGATGGCGAGGAAGGCCCGGTGGGCGGCCTGGGCGTCGATTCCGTCGCGGACCACGAGGGTCTGGAAGTCGATGAACAGGCGGGCGATGCGCCCCTCCTCGGTGAGCGTGGCCAGCGCCGACGAACTCGCCCCGGCCCGCATGGCGAAGCGCTTGGCCGCCTCCGCCTCCGCCAGCGGCAGCACGGCCACCTGCCCGGCGGTCTCCGGCCGGAGGGCGGCCCAACGGGCCGGCGTCCAGGCGATAATGGCCTCGAGTTGCTTCATTGTGTCCCGATCCGTCTCCGCGATCGCCCGTCCCGCACGGGGTCAGATAGGGGAGGGCCGGGCCCAAGGCCATCACGTTGTCGCGGCGGCGCGGACGTGGTGTGTTGCGCGCAACGGGATGCACGAGGTTCCATGGACGCGAGGAACACGGTCGCCGACACGGCCGGGCGGCACGGGCGCGAGATCACGGTGCGGGGCCTCGTCCTCGGCGCCGTGATCACCGTCGCCTTCATGGCGGCCAACGTCTACATGGGCTTGAAGACGGGGATGACGTTCTCGTCTTCGATCCCGGCGGCGCTGCTGTCGATGGGCGCCCTGCGGCTCGCGGGCGGCGGCATCCTCGAGAACAACATCGTGCAGACCCAGGCCTCGGCGGCCGGGACTTTGTGCAACGTCATCCTCGTCCTGCCCGGCCTCGTGCTGATCGGCTACTGGCAGGGGTTTCCGTTCTGGGAGACGAGCCTCGTCTGCCTCATCGGCGGCTGGCTCGGCGTCGCCTTCTCGATCCCCCTGCGGCGGGCGCTCGTCACCGGCAGCAAGCTGCCCTACCCGGAGGGCATCGCCGCCGCCGAGGTGCTCCGCGCGGGCCATGCCGAGGAGGGGCGGGGCGGCCTCTCCACCCTGCTTGCCGCCGCCGCCGGGTCCGGCCTCGTCGCGTTCCTCACCAACGGGCTGCGGGTGCTGGCGGACGGAGTCCTCACGGCCTTCTCCCTCGGCGGCGCCGCGTTCAGCATCGGCAGCGGGTTCTCCCTCGCCCTGATCGGGGTCGGCTATCTCGTCGGCATCGGCGCCTGCCTCGCGCTGCTCACCGGCGTCGCCATCGCCTGGGGCCTCCTCGTGCCGCTCCTCACCGCCTTCGGGCCCGTCGCCGGGGCGAGCCCGGGGGAGGCGGCGCAGGCAATCTGGTCAGGGCAGGTCCGCCTCGTCGGGGCGGGGATCATCGCGGTAGGCGGGTTCTGGACGGT
Organism: Methylobacterium litchii; assembly: GCF_038442315.1. Classification (NCBI taxonomy): domain Bacteria; kingdom Pseudomonadati; phylum Pseudomonadota; class Alphaproteobacteria; order Hyphomicrobiales; family Methylobacteriaceae; genus Methylobacterium; species Methylobacterium litchii. The sequence continues at coordinate 31,995 of NZ_JBBXMY010000016.1, forward strand.
CGCCGCCCTGGCGCGGCCGATCCTCGCGAGCATCGTCGCGGCGGTCGAAGCGGCCGGTCGCCCGGTCCACGACCTGCCCCGGCAGGAGCGCGACCTGCCGATCCGCTGGGTGGGCCTCGGCACGCTGCTCCTCACCCTGCCGCTCGCGTGGCTGTTCATGGGGTTCAGCACCGCGGCCGGTCTGTCCGGCCCGGAGGCGGCGGGGGTGACGGCGGCCTGCGTGCTGTTCTGCCTCCTGTTCGGGGCGGCGATGGCGGCGGTGTGCGGCTACCTCGCCGGCCTGCTCGGCTCCTCGACCAGCCCGATCTCCGGCATCGGCATCCTCTCGGCGATGGTCGGGGCGCTGGCGGTGCCCCTCGTCGTCGGCGCCACCGCCTCGCCCGACATCCAGCGCTTCGCCATGGCGGCGGTACTGCTCGCCGCCTCGGTGGTGGTGACGGCTTCCTCCATCGCCAACGACAACCTGCAGGACCTGAAGACCGGCCAGCTCGTCGACGCGACGCCCTGGCGCCAGCAGGCGGTGCTGTTGCTCGGGGTGGCGGTGGGCTCGGTGGTGATCGTGCCGCTGCTGTCGCTGCTCTACAACGCCTACGGCTTCGTCGGCGCGCTGCCCCGGCCGGGCATGGACCCGCGCGAGGCGCTGGCGGTGCCGCAGGCGGCCCTCGTCACGCAGATCACGCAGGGCATCGTCCACGCGACGCTCCCCTGGCCGATGCTGCTGCTCGGGGGCCTTCTCGGCCTCGTGGCGGTGGGGCTGGAGGTGGTGCTGAAGCGGCGCGGCTTCAGCTTCCCGGCGCTGACGGTCGGGATCGGCATGTACCTGCCCCTGTCGGTGGAGATGACGATCGGCCTCGGCGGCATCCTCGGCTTCGCCTGCGAGCGCGTGTTGCGGCGGCGCGATCCCGGCGCGATCGAGCCGTCCCGTCGCCGGGGCGTGCTGATCGCCTCGGGGCTTCTGGTCGGCGAGAGCTTCGTCGGCGTCGGCCTCGCGGCCATCGACGCCGCCACCGGGCGGACGGGCTCCCTGTCGCTGGCCGGTTCCCTCGGGGGCGGCACGGTGCTGTGGCTCGGCCTCGCCACGTTCGGCCTCGGGCTCGGCGCCATCGCCGCCGCCCTGACGCGCCCGCGCACGATTTGAACCGGAACCGCCACGCGCCCCGTTGACACCGAGCGCCGCCTCTTCCTATACCGCGCCGGTCGCACGCAGCCCCCACGGGGCGGCAGCGCATTGGGGCGGGGTAGCTCAGCTGGTTAGAGCAGAGGAATCATAATCCTTGTGTCGGGGGTTCAAATCCCTCCCTCGCTACCAAAATTTCCGAAGCTCCGCTAAGAACTTAGCGGGGCTTTTTGTTTGCCTTGCTCTCTGCGGATCTCGGCTTTAAATCCTAGAACAGCGCTAGCTCAGCCAAAAAATTATCGCGCGGGCGTAACGGTTTGCTGGGGGCTCAGAAAGCACCCTAGCGCACTTCTAGCGCAGTCCTTCGCACCGCAGTAACCAGACAGGGCCGCATCGTGAGCACCCCTGGCAACGTCCAAACAGAACGCTACCAGCTGTTCCAGCGCGCCGGCAGCACCAAGTGGCAGGTGCGCTTCAGCATCAAGGGCCAGGGCCAGTTCAAGCGCTCTCTCGACACCGATGACCTACGAGAGGCAGAACGGCGGGCTGACGCCATCTGGTACGAGGCCACCTATCGCGCCAAGCAGGGGCTGACCGCGAAGACGCACACCTTCCAGAGTGTGGCCGAGGCCTACATCGCACAGATCCTGCGTGAGGTGGAACGAGGGGAACGTCGAGCCGACCAGGGCAAGAGCGAGCCCGCCGTGATTCGCCGGTACTTCATCAGCTACTTTGGTCAGAAGCCCATCGACGCGGTCACCGAGACGGACCTAGAGCACTACGCGGAATGGCGGCGCACCTATTGGACCGACGGCCCGGGCAAGCTCGTCACGCATATCGAGTACGAGCGCGGCGGTCATCGCCTTCGCCGACCTGTACGGCGATCCACACCGTCTCTGAGCCGTCAACGCGGAGAGAGCGTGGTGCTGCGTGCGCTGCTGCGCTGGGCTTCGCGGCAGGGCTACCTGAAGACTCCGCCGGAGATCAGCATAAAGTCCCGGCGCTCGTCCGACAACCGGCGGCCGAGCTTCGAACCACACGAGTTCGCCAAGCTGGAGGCGGTGAGCCTCAGCCGGCTGGTTGATCCCATCATGGACGGCACCGGCGCTGAAGTGCGCGCCATCGACCGGCGCAGCTGGCGCATCAAGCGGCTGGATGACCATACTCGGCGCGATCGCACCGTGCTCCACGCGTACGTGATGATCGGCGCATTCTCAGGCCTGCGCCCCACCGAGATGTACAACCTCACCTGGGGCGACGTGCTGGGTTACCGCGCAGGTCGAAAAAAGAGCGTGGATGATCGGGACATCCGGCTGCAGGTGCGAGGCAAGGGCAAGAGCGGCAAAGCCATCCCGCAGAAGGCAGCGATCCCGTGGTTCGACACCCTGTGGATGCTGTTCGAGCGAAGCATGGGCCGAGAGCCAGCTGATTCGGATCCGGTCTTCGCGAGCGAGATGGGCAAGCGCATCACCTCGATCGCAAACGGCTTCACCGAGCTGGTGAAGGCCGCGGGCCTGGAACGGGATCACCGCGGTATAAAGCGAACCCCGTACTCGCTGCGCCACTTCTATATCAGCGAGCAGCTTGCGAACGGAGCTGAGGTGATTGATGTGGCGCGGAACTGCCGGACCTCGCTTGCCATGATCGACAAGCACTACGGCCAAGTGCGTCTTGAGCGCGTCGTGGACCGGCTGCGGCCGGAGTGGACTCGAGCATAATGAAGCTTTTGAGTCCTGAGCCAATCCGCGGTTTATAGCGAAGCGAGCCGGCCGAACGTGACCTGCCGAGCCACACAGCCCCTAGGACGAAGCCAGCAAATGGCTTATGCAACCTAAGGGATGGGAGAGCCGGCGAAGATCGTGCTGAAACGTATGCGCATCATCCAGGTTGGAGACATCCATCTTCCTGGGGCATGTAAAACACGATCGTTTGCGGATGATAAAGACGCGCGCTTTCCGCGAGAATTGAAGACAGTAATAGCCGATATCCCAATAAAAATTGTATTGCGAAAAATTTATGAACTAATTTCTAGAGATAGAGTCGATGCGATTCTATTTATGGGAGATCTCACTGATTACGGTCAGCTTGAGGGATATGAAGCATGTGTTAGCTATATATCGCGAAGTTTACAGCTGGGTACCAAAGGGATTTTCTCTAATTTACAGGTCGGTATCCTACCAGGAAATCACGATATAAGTCGAGAGCTTGCTAAAGCGCCGGGAAATGTAACCAAATTTACCCCTCTTCAGCGCTCTTTGAGCGACGTTGGTCTCCCGCAACTACCGATCCAACTTCCGATTCGAATGAAGCTCTTGAATGAGGGGAGAGCAGCAACCATTGCTCTTTTGAATAGCTGTTGGGGATGTGGATCGGCAGAGTACATCCCCGAGGAATTTCGGGCAGGTGTTTCTGAAGCCATAGAAATGGCAATTAAGGACGGCAGCAATAAGAAGAGCACAGAAGCATACTATGAGCGGCAGTTTGATACGCCCGCTTTTACGGATGAGACAATCCAAAGTATCTCAAACGAGTATTCCGATAATGCAGACTCATCTATCTTGCTGGTTTGCGCCCACCATAACCTACTTCCGCAGCGTCAGCCTCGACTTGCGCCCTACACCGAGCTGGTAAATTCGGGCGCACTAAGAGATGTACTTACCTCACTCAAAAGACCAGTCATTTATCTCCATGGTCATATCCATGATGATCCTGTTGAGATAATATCTCAACCGGACAGTGATCCCCTTATATGTATTTCAGCGCCTTTGATTACCGATGGTTTCAACGTGATTGATTTGACGTTCACGAGGACGGGGGCGCCGCTCGGTTGCCACCTCAACCGTTGGAGACTTGACAATACGGGCACCATCAGAATGCACCAAGCTATCGTGCTGCCACTAATTGGACGCCGAAGGCGATCACATGATCGCGCGTTGTCGAGATTGTACTCATTCATCCTCGATGAACGAGAAGTTTATTGGTCAGAACTGCTCGCAAAAGCCAGCGAAATTTATACTACAGAAGTCGAAGAACAGGTCGTTGAAGCTATAGAGCTGCTATCTGCCGACGGCCGTATTAAAATTGATAATTACGACCGATCCCCAGCAAACTGGATCATAGGCGCGGGACTATGACGACAGCAAGCTTCAATCCGTTTCGGCCAACTCGTTGGGAACATCAAAGGGACGGCTACCAGCTGATTTGGTTTACAAGGACCGGGGACGAGTTGGCATCGGAGAAATCAATCTACGTTCGAGGAAGTCGCGGCAGCGGGAAAACAACTTTATTAAAAAGTGTTTGTTGGGAAGATCTTGCTAAGAATGAATCGCTCCGCCTTCAAAAGCGATTGTCGGACTTCCGCCACATCGGTGTCTATGTCCGATTTCCCGACCACATCAGTTCGGCAATCGTATCGTCCAGGTGGGCGGAGATATATCCAAACGCTGCAGATCCAGAGTATGAGTTCCATAAATTCTTCACGCTTATTGTGGAGCTCACTTGCGCAGAACGAGTCCTAACTGCAATCCACGAGCTACGATTGCTCAACGAGATTGGTATTAACACTAGTCAGGAGATCACGATCACGCAGCAGATTGTATTGGAGTTTCCAAAAATTCTCAATTTTGGACAGGGCGAGCCACGAACATTTTTAGACCTGTCGAGATTTTTTCGAATGATCGTTCGTCTAATGAACGAGGCTTCAGGGCGAGGTACCATCAAAGATCTGAGCGATCTGTTGCCCGCTCGCGAGCCTGGAGAGTTTCTGACTTACGTTGCGAGCCAGCTGTCGAGTGCTTTTCAGATAAATTCTGCCGGCCCGATGCGTCGAGAGAGCCTTCGATTCAAATTCTGTCTGGATGACTGTGAGGTATTGAGCCCGCAGCAGCAAAAGAGTCTCAACTCGCTTGTTCGAGTCGCAAGACAGCCGATATCATGGGTCGTAAGTTTTGTTGGATCGCTATACGACGTCACAGATACATACCTTGCTCGGCAGCCTTTGACTGATGCGGACCGTAAAGTCATCTCGCTCGATGCGCGGAGTGAAAATGATTTCCGTGAACTTTGTCAAGCAGTAGTAAGCCTGAGGCTTTTCTTCTCTGTATCCGAAGCTATCCGCGAGAGAGGTGCTCCAAAAGCGATTGGAGATTTTTTCCCATTAGATATTCGTTTAGGGCGTCGGAATATCAATGATCTAATGCTCGCGATGGCAAATCGTTCCACAAGTCCGGATGTCGCCCATCTAATCGATGTAAGTCAAAAACTGAAGCAAAAAATTGTACGGGTAAATCGGAAGCTCCGATCCAGATACGGTCAACGTGACGAAGTCTTGCCTTTGTACGAAACTTACGTTTTGCTACTATGGCGAGGGCGCAGCGAGTCTTTTGCAACGACTTTTACAAAGAGTGACGAAGAGCGCGTGCTTTCCCTGGCTACCGAATTTTCTGACCCGGCATTTGAAGCCTGGCTGCGGCGGAAGCAACGAGGGGCCCTACTGCACTTTGCAAGTGCCTACGGATTTCGCAAGATACCTTACTCAGGTAGCAATATTGTTGTCTCTCTTGCTGACGGTGGAGTGCGAGATTTTTTGGAGATACTAGGTGAGATTTTTGAAAATTACACGCGCCGACATAAAATAGATCCAACCGATTTAACGAGTCTTGATCGTTTCGTTGTCTCTGGCTCGCAGATCGCTCAGGATATTCAATCCGACGGAATTTATAGTGCTAGCCATTCTTATTTTAATGGCGTCAGCGCAAGAGCAGATAGAGAATCAGATGTTCTCTCACGCTTGCTCGAAGGGCTCGGACATTATACAGCGATTTTGCAATCTGATCCTGACGATCCGACAACGCTTGGTCGGGCGGAAAGAGGTATTTTCAACATTCGGTTTCCGCAAAAAATCGATGACAAAGAAATTAGCTCAACACTTGCTGTATGGAATACAATTAAAAGAGCGGAGGTTTCTGGATATATTCGTATATTTGAAGCGGGAGGCGGAGACCGAAGCGCATCGATCATATCCGACGGCATAGCGGGTCGCACAGTTACTTTTAGGCTCCACCGTCGATTTGCCCCTCACTTTCGATTTTCATTCCGCGGCGCGTATGAGCCGGTAGTCATGGATTGGAACGATCTCTGGGCGCTGTGCGACCGCGAATCGCAAATCAATGCTCGTGGCTGGGCACTTCAGATGGCCAGGCATCCGAGCGCCAAGGAAGCTGGTCAGCTATCATTACCTCTCGCGCAGGTTGACCAAGATGACTAAAAGTGCCGTAGCAGGAGAACTTTTTATATCTCAGCATGTAGATCTCGATCGAATTGATCTTCAAGCCGATTATGATCTTACATTTGCGGCACTGAGTTGGGAAAAGCGCAGTTCCTCTGCAATTAGTGCGGTTCAAAATCTTAAGTCGGGATTGATTCTGCTCCGATTTGCGTCAAGCGACCCCGACATTGCAGAGAAGAAAGAGGCGCAGCTTCAAGAATTTAAAAAGTTGAGTGCAGATTGTAAGGTAATAAATTTGAATAGTTCTTTGGATTTTTTGGGAAACTCCCGGCAAATCCAAGAATTGCTAAGAACGAAGGCGGCGGCGAAGGGGCGACCTCTCCGCATTCTATGGGATATAACCTGCTTTCCAAAAGCATACCTACTATTTGTTTTGGGTCTGTGCTTCACTAGAAGCTATGTCTCGCGCATGGATTGCATCTACGCTGAGGGAGAATACTCCCTGGATATATCCCATGCGGATTTGCATGCAGACGCTGCAAAAAAGAAGGGCATTATATCCGAAGGCGATTGGACATCTCTTCAGATACCATATTTGGAGGCAGAAACGGCTTTGCCTCCAGGTCGCGACTTATTTGTCACTATGGGGGGCGAGGTTGGGTTATCTCTACCGTTTTTAGAGCGATACGAACCAAATCGGCTGGGACTTGTGCTGATCTCGGAAAGCTTGATCCAGCAGCCTGATAAATTACCCGAGCCTGAACGCTTGGCGATTTCCGAGATCCTTGCTGAGCCACGGATCGTTCGCTGTGACATAAGTCTAACAAATGTCGTTGAACTGCTTCAGCAAGCAGACAATTTTTGTTTTTCAACGAAAGAGCAGGTTGTAACTGGCGTAGCAATAGGTTCCAAGCCGCACGCGCTAGGACTTGGAATCGCAGCATTAAGTCATCCAAATATGGAGGTGGTCTGCCGTATACCCCAACGGTATGTTCCACTCGATGTTGAGCCAGCTGGTCGATTTGCGACGTATGTGATTGAAGATCGTTTCGAACCCACGGCGTACATGCGCTTTTAAGGGTTTCTCATATCATATCACCCCAACTGCAGCGCGCATCATCTCGTCATTCACGTCAATGTAGCGTTGCGTGGTCGAAAGGTGGCGATGCCCTGCTAGCATCATAATGGCTTTAGGTGAGATCCCAGCGTGGGCTAGGCGCGTGATGAACCAGCGCCGACCACTGTGACTGGAGCCACCGTCGAGACCGGCGTCATCGTACCAGCTACGCATCAGCTGACACAGCGTGTTCGCGCTGAAGGTCGTGCGCTTTTGAGTGATCAGCACGGGCTGCGTTAGATCGGGAGCGGCGGACAGGCTGGCACGGAACTGCTCGATCTCGCGACGCAGGCGCGCGTTCATGAAGACCACACGCGCGTGACCGCCTTTCGTCACAGCCGCGCTTAGTCGGAGCTGCTCACGTACGCTCCCTTCGCCGTCGAGAAGATCGCTCCATCGTAGTGACGCAATTTCGCCGACGCGTAGGCCCGCCAGGTAGCTGAGCATCAGCGCAGCTCGGTTTCGAGCGCCATGTCTACCTTGCCCTACCACGGCTACCAGCCGCTTGAACTCTGCTTCCGTGGGCACACGCGCCTGTTTCATCAGAACCTCACACTTTTCGCTGTTTGCAGCAAAGCATGATGTTTCCAGTCTGGTCTGAGGGCGAGCAGCGCTTCTAAGCCAGCACTTTCAGAGACTTAGAGTAAAAGCTCATAAAATGTAGCTTTTATGATGTTCTAGGTTTAGCTCCTGCCACCGGGGGTTCGCTCGCCCTTGCGCTCCTGCGGCTGCACGCTCCTCGTCTCACCCACGAGGATGCCTATGCTGCCCTTGATCGATGCCGCGACCCGTGAACTGCTCCTGGCCAACGGGCTCAAGCGCGAGTACGACCATCACCCAGTGCTCAAGCTTTTCAATCCCGCAGGGCCGGCAACCTGGCTCATCTGCGCTATGGAACCCGATGGCGACACCCTGTTTGGGCTATGCGACCTCGGCGTCGGCGAACCCGAACTCGGCTATGTCAGCCTGGATGAGCTCAAGGAGGTCAGCGCGGGTCTCGTCATTGGGTTGGAGCGCGATCTCTCCTTCCGAGCCCAGCATCCCATCTCCGTTTATGCGAGGGCGGCAAGGGCGGCGGGTAGAATCGTGGATCCGGGTAACACTCAAAATATGTACCCGCGGGGCTGAAGGGCCGCATGTTCTTCGCGCAGAGAAGCCGCCAATCATATAGAGGTTCACGGCTTAGGCCATGTCCATTTCTTCGGTCGGGCCTTCCAGCAGTGGTCGTAAAAATCCTTACGCTCGAGCGTTTTGCTCTCGGGGTCATTCGGGTGCTTCATGCGCAGCCCTTCATCCGCGTACATCTCCGCGATGCGCTTGTGGGCCTCAATCATCTTTCGGACGCGGTTTTTCGCGAAGTGGCTGTCGCTCTCGTTGATTAGCTCCTTGAGGTTGATGTTCCAACACTTCATTACCGTACAGCCCTGCTTGATGGCTTCCGTAGCGAACAGGGTGTCCTCGCCGTGGATCGTGTAGGAAGGATCGGGTAGCACCTCATGTCGCTTGGCTTTGCGGAAATTCCGCACGATGAACATGCTTCCTTTTAGGTCGGGATTGCGCTCGAAAACGTGATTTCTCGTATATAGCTGTGGTTCCTTTGCATATCTAGCGTTGAAGCCGCCCCCGGGCTTGCCCGGATTGTTTGGGAAGAAAATGTCCACCTCAGCGTAGGCGGCTAAACCATTCTTCGCCATTTCGGGGAATAAGCTCCAAGCGCTGTTGTGTTGCGCCTTGTCATAGAGCACCGCGTCATCGTCCATCATGACGCCCCAGTCGCAATCACTCGCGTAGAATGCCTTGAGGCACGCGATGCGGTTGTGAATGAGAAGCGCTCCTGGCGCTGCCTTGTAGGAGCCACCGAACTTCTTCACCTGTGTTAGTAAGCCATCGTAGTCGGCTTCAAAGGCGTCGATGTCTGTTTGACACCATCCGCTAAGCCGAAGGTGCAAGGGCACATCCGTGTTGTTCATCCAGGCAGTGAGTTGACGAGCAAATGCATCCCTGCGCTTGCGCCATTTAGCTTCGTCCTGCGGGCGGAAAGACGTGATGAATGCGCCGAACTGCTGGGCGACTTGCCCAGCCATCTGCTGGCGAAAGGAAGAAGCTGCCAGATCTTTGAACGTGCTGGGCGTGTCCGGCGTCCCAACGGTGGTGAAGGCCACCGTTTGAATAAGTTGATCATCAAGTGTGACGCGCGAATGATCTTCTCCGCCTGTAACGGTGGGCGATGACATCTCGTGGTTTTTGCGGACCTTTTTATCTTCACACACTGAATTACTCCTACTATGGTGTCATGATTTGGTGATTATTGACGGACAAGCGTGTAGCGACGTTTGCGCAGCGTCGCTGTTATGACTGGGGCGGCTTTCCGTTTAACGGAAATCGTCAAAACCGCTTTCCAGTGAGCCTTTGTTGTAGTGCTGAAGTAGCGCCTTACGATGATTGAAGTGTATGGCGTCGCCCGTCTGGAACAGGTGATGGATGGCCCTGACGCCCTCCTGGATGTGCCAGGGCACCAGCGATCCCTGCTTCTGGTCCATGTCACATAGTAGGTTCGCCTGTTCGATGGCGCTCAGTTCCATGTAGGTTTCATGGTGACTGAGGAGGTTCGAACCTACGGCGTCAAAGGCGGGCACGGCGGGGCTCACAGCAGGCATGAGGTCGCCGATCGTGCATAGTCGACCGAGTGGGCTATCAAAGGGAAACTGCGCCGCCCGATTCACCTTTCCGCCCTGCTGCGGGAAGGTAAACGAACGGAAGTCGAAGGCATTGTCTGCGCCGCTGTTGCCGGCCATCCCCAGCTTCAATCCTAGGGTGACCTGTCCATAAGCTTGCGTAATGCGGTAAGCCCGGCTGCTGTCAAAGGTGACCTCTAGGTCGTCGCGCTTGAGATAGGAGCGCAGCGCCCGCTTGAGGGCTGTTAGGAGTACGGCAACACCGGGTTCTGTGGTGCCCAGCACATGGATGTGGCGGATATGATCTAAAAAGCCATCGTCGATGAGGACTTTGATCGCCTTGCACCAAAACCAAAAGTCCAGCCGCGTGTGGCCGCCCAAGGCAATGCCCCACATGCGTCGGGTCTTCATCTCAGCTATCCAGTCTCGAGCCTCTCGATGATTGCGCCCCTGATAAACGGCTAATAGGTGGGTCCCCGCACAAGCGTCGGCGACAGCGTAGTCGGTGTTGTGCAGGGTGGCATCCAAACACTTACGGAAGGTCCAGGCGTCAGGTTGTGCATCGATGGCGCGAGTTGGAACGTCAACGGGCAGACCCACATCACAGTTGGTCTCGATCCATCTGAGAGAACGTTCACGAAAGGTATCAATAGATTCCTTGACGGAACCGCTGATGAGCGAGTAGCCGCCGCTATCGCCCAGGACGAACGAGGTGCGGCGGTCGCGATGGCTCACCATAGTTGGTTGAGTGTCGTTGACTCCCTCGGCGGCTGTGTAGAGAGCCCAGGGATAATAGAACAGCCCACCGGGATCGAGAAAGTCGAACTGCTCAGCCGTAAGACCAGCAGGTAGCGGCCTCTTGTGGGTGGATGCTGATTTTCGTGTAAACCGAGCAAAATTGCCGTTGATGGCGGGAAGAAAGCGCGCGTAGTCGTTCGCACGCTGATGAAGCGCGACCATTTCAGTGTCCAATCAGTGGAATGAGTGATGAATGGGGAGCCTAAAAGGGCTCCCCTCGCATGCTCGCTAGAGCTTGGATGGTTCGTTGTTGGGGGTCAGCGAAGCCCCCTCTGGCCATTTCTCAACGACAATTTTGCGAACGCCACTGTTCATCCGGACGCCGTTGATAGACAATGGAATGAACACTCGATAAGTGGAGCTAGTTGTGCCGAGATCGAAGCAAACCCCGTGATCGCCGACTCGACAGATCACTCCGCCCTTGATCTCGGGGCGCACCTTCGCGAAAGCTCTAAGGAATGCCACGTAGTCGTCTAGGCGGACAGACACGGAGCTGGCGCCCTGAACATCGTTGACCGCCATGCCAACGGGACGGGCGTCAGCCATGGCTCCACTGGATGTAAATCCTACAGCACCAATCGTAATGGTGACATCCGGCGGCGGTTTAGCCGTTCTGGTAGCAGTCTTCACGGCCCTGGTGGCGTTGTCCGCGTAAGGGGCGGCGTAGCCGTGGAACACTTCTGGCACAGCCTCACAACTTGCGAGGAAGGTCAAGCTGGGGTTCAGCTCCATCGGCAAAGGGCCGGTAAGACCCTGGAGCAGAACTCCAACTCGATCCTTGCCTACGGTTGCATCGCTGGCTGCGTGGGTAAACACCATCAACTTGCCGACGCCCGTCATTGTCTCAGAGGCCTCTACACCGACATCAAAGACATCTCGGCGCTCCATCGGTAGAATGTTCGCCTCAACGCGCTTGCGTCTCTGCGTATCGAGCCGGGTATGTCCAAGAACCGCGGAGCCCAGAATGATGTCGGGCACAAGTGTCCGAACCTCGACAATCACACTGCTCGCGCCCAACAGAAGGCTCCAAGTAATTTTTCCGTCTGGGTGAAATACCATCTGTGGCTCGTCATGCCGCCGTGGTGTACGAGGATTGTGCGGGTCCGTACCCGGTCGCGCGACATCTGAAGTGGGCTCTGCAATCACGCATCGCCCCATCTCCATCGCTTCCCCAAGCGCCTGAGTGCGAGGCAGTGGCTTCGCGAAATCCGCCACTGCCTTGGTGACCAGGTTCTCAGCTACCTCGCCCAATTCTTCTGTGGTGCCGTCGGGGTGTACCGCCTGAAGCACCACTTTGGGCGTTGCTCCGCCCATGCCGCCGAGTACGGAAAGGCCGCGCTTATACAGGATTTCCCTCACCACTTCGGCACTGAGCCCGATTGGTTGGGGCGACTGATCGTCGTCGGCTGCCTCCTTGCGTTCCAGAGCGTTTGTGCCACCCGCCTTCTCGATGACGTTCAGCAATTGCAGAACACTGTCTCGACTGAGCGGCATATCCTCAAGACGTAGACCCTGCTCTCGAAGTGCGAGCAGCAAGCCGTCGAACTGCGCGCAGAGCGAGTTCAATCGCTTGCTATTGCTTGTCTTATTGACGGGGTCGCCAACGTTTAGGCCAAATAAAGCGGAGGCAGCTGGAGCAAAAATATGGTTGCTGCCAGGCCTCTTAAACTTGCCCTCTCCGAACGCATCGGGGAACTGGTTGTCCGGCGCATGCTGAAAATACAGCATGGCCATGGCGAGCAAGGTCCAGTTGGCAAATCGTGACCTGTTGCGGGCGATCGCCACAACTGAACCCATCGCGGTGATGGAGGTCTGCCAGGTAGCGCGGTCGGCATCGGTGGGGTGCGCACCGCCTTCAGGAACCTTATCGTCGATCAGGTCCTGGTTGGCTGCAATCAACGCAGATAGAGACGTGGTGTCGGTGATGGTGGCGAGGGCAGGCGCGAGAACGGCAGCGTGCTGAGTGGAAACGGCGGTCATCGAAAACTCCAAACACAATCGATTGCCGCACTGCCAGGACTGGCAGCACGTCAAAACAGCCGCTTTCAGAGCGGAGGTTTTGGTGGTTGGATGGACCTTGCGGCTCCGGGTGCGCAGCAAGCTGCCACCGCCAACCAATCGATTGCGTAGGCAAGAGAATCGGCCCGCGCACTCAGGGGTATAAATATCACATTATACAGGTCCGTCAAGCACTAATTTTACTTATTATTGGACCGAAATCTGACTATCTGTGGTGGATTGGTTAATTCGCGCCTTTCCGCTCAACGGAAAATCACCCTCTATCTTATTACGGGTCTGATCTTGCTCTCGCCGTCTCGCGTGTCGAGCCTCACCTGCTTCCGCTCGGTGCCGCAACTGACCCTGGTGCTCGGCCGGAAAGCGGACCTTCCGAAAAGCGCCCATTTCTGCCACTCAGCCGAACCGGGCAGCAACCTGAAAGCAGACGTTCTATCGGCAGCTGAGCGATGGCCTGGTTGTCGATGTATCCGACAGTGCATCTCCGTAGGGAGGCTTCGCAGGTGCCTTCACGAATTAAGCTCCGAGGCACACAATCCCCCGGTGGACCTTTGACGACACCATCGTTGAGGTCAGCCTTGCCCTCGCGCCGTCACCAACGGCCTACGCCCCCTCGTGCCCCAAGCTAAGCTGACTTTGCTCAACTGCCGCGGAAGACCGCTATCGGGATGCGCCAACTCCGCCCGAGATGGCAGACACGGGTCGCGAGAAGTATGTTAGCTTTCTCGGCTAGCCTGCTACTTAATGGCTATCCCACGTAAGATCGATACAAATGCGCTCTGATGATATCTTGACCCATTTCATAGTCTAGTTTTGTAGACGGTCGAGTACACAACGATCTATAACGTCTATTAATTCGGCAAATCAGATTTATTTTAAATCCAAATCAATATAAAAATTTTTTTGGCCTGCCGCGCCCTCCTTAGGGTGCGCCTCATATATACCATCGCGCCGAATCAGATAATCTGATGGCGCCGATCAATTCAGAATATTTGTCCGCTTCCTCTCCGAAATCTAGTTTCCCCCGCAATGGCCGTTGCTTCTCGTTCCTGCGAGGAAAGCTGCGGCCCCGAATGATTTCGGAGGAAACATGCTGGGGTCCCTTGGCGCTCAGGCGCTACGGCGTCGCCGTTAGGCCGCACCCATGCAGCCAAACTGGATCGTTCTCTCCCTGACCCTGGCCTACATGGCGGCGATGGGGCTGATCAGTTTCTATGTGCGACGCCATGCGAGGAGCGCTGGAAGCTTTACCTCCGGCGGCACGCGCTATCCGGCGTTCCTGATCGGCTTTCTGTTGATGTCGGAATTCATCGGGACTGCCACGAGCGTCGGTACCACACAGACGGCCTACAGAGTCGGGGTGTCGGCAGCCTGGAACGTCCTCGCCCTCGCCGTCGGATTCGTTCTTTACGCCATCCTACTCGCGCCCCGTTTTAAGGAACTCGGCGAGAATACGATCTCCGGGGCGTTGAATAAGGCCTACGGTCGCCCGACCAAGCTCGCGACCTCGGTCATTATGATCTTCGCTCTTCAGATCGTCGCAGTCTCGACTTATGCTGGCGGCGGTATGATCCTGGCAGGTCTCCTCAATGTCGATCGGACCATTGCCATCGTCATCACGGGTATCGTCGCGACGCTCTATGTCAGTGTCGGGGGGATGCGCTCGGTCATCTATACAAACGTCCTCCATGCCGTCGTGAAATATCTTGGCATCCTCGCGGCCGTCGCCTTCGGATTGTCTCAGGTCGGCGGCCTCGCGAACCTGCGGGCCCGCGTGCCCGAAGCGATGTTCGCGGTCGATACGGTCGGCTGGTCGCAGATCTTCGCGTGGATGGTCGCCGGCATCGGCGCGGTCTTCTCGACGCAATACGTGATCCAGGCCATCAATACCGTGCAGGACGGGCGCACGGCGCGGCAGGCCAGCTTTTATTGTGCCTTCCTGCTCGTGCCGTTCGGCATCGGCGCCGCCCTGGTCGGTGTCTGCGCGGCGGCGCTGCTGCCGGGAATCCCCGCGATCCAGGCTTTGCCGGGCCTGATCGCCCGGATGGACGATCTACTGGCCGCCATCGTGGTGGCGGGATTGGCGGGGTCGCTGTTCGGCACGATCTCGGCCCTCAGCATCGGCGCCGCCACCCTGCTGTTCAAGGATTTCTATCATCCCCGCCGTCGGGGCGAGGATGGGACGTCGTCCCTGCGGTTCGTCCGCAGCATGACGGTGCTCGTGGGCCTGATCCCGATTCCCCTGGCGATCTTCGCGCCGGATATCCTGAAGGTGACCTTCCTCGCGAAATCCCTGCGGGCGACGCTGGCGGTCCTGGTCGTCTTTGCCTTCTACGCTCCGCGCTTCGGCACCCCGCGGGCCGCCGTCGTCAGCATTCTGGTTTCCCTCGTCCTGACGATCGGCTGGTTCCTCGCCGGCGATCCCGGGGGAATCGACAACGCCTATGTGGCCCTCGTCATTCCCCTAGCGGTGATGGGTACCGCCGAACTCCGGAAGAGGACTACGCTCCGGAACGAACCGGTTGCGGCGCCCTGACGGGACGGGCGTCCCGGCGGCGATCTAGCTGCCACCCGCGGACCATGCTAAATAGTGCAGATGTCCGAGGCTCTTGAGATCGCCCATGGCGCCTTCGGTCGCGTCGCGCTCCTCGACATGGACCGCAGCCTCGTCCGCCACGCGCACCCGCATTGCCACGTGCTCCTGAAGGTCGAGGGAGACGACACGCAGTTCCTCGTCGGCGATCAGGTTGTCGCGCTCACCGACGATCAGGCTGTCCTGATCAACGCCTGGGAGACCCACGCCTACCTGCACGATCCCCAGCGGGCCAAGGCGATGATCCTGGCTCTGTACATCGAGCCCGACTGGCTCGGCGCGTTCCGGCGGAATTGGGCTGCGAGCGGGGCGCCCGGTTTCTTCGGACAACCGTCGGGCGCCGTCACACCAACGATTCGCCGGCTCGCCCACGACCTCGCCGCCGAGATGGTCTACGCGCCGCTTTCCTCCCACATCCAGGACGAGTTGCTGTCGAACCTGATGGTCGCCGTGATCGAGCGGTTCACGGCCTGGCGCGAGGAGCCCCTCTCCCTCCGCGCCGCCGCCCGGCGCAACGCTGGCGACTGGCGCATCCGACGCACCATCGCGCGGGTGCGGGCGGAGCCCGGCGCCATGCTGGGCACCGAGGCGCTGGCACGCGAGGCGGGCCTCTCCCGCGCCCAGTTCTACCGCCTGTTCGAGCAATCCACCGGGGCCCCGCCGCATGTCTTCCTGAACGCGATCCGGATCGAGCAGGCCGTCGAGGCCATCGTGAGTAGCGAGGAGCCCATCACCGCGATCGGCATGCGCCTCGGCTTCGCCGCGCCCGCACATTTCTCGCGCTTCTTCCGGGACCACGTCAGCGTACCCCCGAGCATCTTCCGCGGTATCGTCCGGCGGGGCGGGCAGCCCGCTGCCTGACGGCGCCGTCATCAAAGAATGAGACGTTTCGGTAAGTCGCGAGACGCCTCGGCATCGCCGCACCCACACGGAGCCGCCATTCTCCCCGAGATACGGACCCCATCGAGAGGTCCGGCGGAGGAAACGGCTTGGGCATCGTGTCATCGAGCTATGTCGGACGGTCCGTGGAGCGCGTCGAGGACGCCGCCCTGCTCTCCGGGCTCGGCCGCTACATCGACGACCTCGGCACGCGGCCCGGCACGCTGCACGCGGCAATCCTGCGCTCGCCCCACGCCCATGCGGACATCCTTGGCATCGACGTCCAGGTGGCCAAGGCGCTGCCCGGCGTCACCGCCGTGGTCACGGGCCGGGACCTCGACGCCGTCACGACCGGCCTCGTCCCGGCCTTGCGGGCGGCCGTCGATGCCCGCGCCATCGCGGTGGACCGGGTGCGTTATGTCGGCGAGCCCGTCGCCATCGTCGTCGCCCGCGACCGCTACCTCGCGGAGGATGGCTGCGACCTGATCGAGGTGCAGTACCGGGTCCGCCCGGCGGTGGTCGACCCGCTGTCGGCCCTCGCCCCCGACAGCGAGATCCTGCACGAGGGCGTCGGCGCCAATTGCGTCAGCGACCGCCGCTTCCGCTACGGCGACCCCGAGGCGGCCTTCGCGGACAGCCCGCACAGCCTGTCCGTGACCGTGCGCTACCCGCGCAACACCGGCTCGCCGATGGAGACCTACGGCGTCGTCGCCTCCTACGATCCCACCGACGATTCCTACGACGTGCTGGCGAACTTCCAGGGGCCGTTCAGCATCCACGCGGTGGTGGCCCGGGCGCTGAAGGTGCCGGGCAACCGCCTGCGCCTGCGCACGCCCCCCGATTCCGGCGGCAGCTTCGGAGTGAAGCAGGGCGTCGCGCCCTACGCCGTGCTGATCGCCGCCACGGCGCGCCTCGTGGGCCAGCCGGTGAAGTGGATCGAGGACCGGCTGGAGCACCTCTCGGCCTCCGTCTCCGCCACGAACCGGGTCACGACCCTCCGGGCCGCCTTCGACGCGGATGGGCGCGTCACCGCGCTCGACTGGGATCAGGTCGAGGATTGCGGCGCCTACCTGCGGGCGCCCGAACCCGCCACGCTCTACCGGATGCACGGCAACCTCACCGGCGCCTACGCCATCCGCAACGTCGCCGTGCGCAACCGGGTGGTGCTGACCAACAAGACGCCGACCGGCCTCGTGCGCGGCTTCGGCGGGCCGCAGGTGTACTATCCGCTCGAACGGCTGATGCAGCGCATCGCGCTGACGCTGGGCCTCGATCCCTTCGCGGTGATCCGCCGGAATCTGATTCCGGCCGACGCCTTTCCCTATCGCACCGCGACCGGCGCCCTCTACGATTCCGGCGATTACCAGCGCGCCCTCGATGAAGCCGCCCGGGACGGCGGGCTCGATGAGCTGAAGCGGCGGCGGGACGCCGCCCGCGCCGAGGGCCGCCTCTATGGGATCGGCCTCACGGCGGCGGTCGAGCCCAGCGTCTCCAACATGGGCTACATCACCACCGTGCTGACGGCGGAGGAACGCGCCAAGGCCGGGCCCAAGAACGGCGCGCAATCGACCGCCACCATCACCCTCGATCCCGTCGGCTCGGTGACGGTGCAGGTCGCCTCGGTGCCGCAGGGCCAGGGGCACCGGACGGTGCTCGCCCAGGTGGTGGCCGACGTGCTCGGCCTCCCGATGGAGCAGGTCCGGGTCACGGCCGACCTCGACACCGCCAAGGATGCGTGGTCCATCGCCTCGGGGAACTACGCGAGCCGCTTCGCCGCCGCCGTGGCGGGGGTCGCGCACCTCGCCGCCACCCGCCTGCGCGACAGGCTCGCGCGGATCGCGGCGGCGCAGCTGAACCTGCGTCCCGAGGATTTGCTCTTCGCGGGCGGTCGCATCGCCTCGCGATTGAACCCGGATGCGGGCCTGCCCTTCGCGCGGGTGGCCGCCACGAGCCACTGGTCGCCGGGCCTCGTGCCCGAGGATCTCGGCGCGGTGATCCGCGAGACGGTGTTCTGGACACCCCCGGAACTGACGGCGCCGGACGCCGAGGACCACATCAACTCCTCCCTCTGCCACGGCTTCATCTTCGACATCTGCGGCCTGGAGATCGACCGGGTCACCGGCAAGATCATCATCGATCGCTACGTCTCGATGCACGATTGCGGGCGCATCCTGCACCCGGGCATGGTCGAGGGGCAGGTGCGCGGCGGCTTCGCGCAGGCGCTCGGCGCGGCGGTCTTCGAGGAACTCTCCTACGGCGACGATGGCGCCTTCCTGTCCGGAACCTTCGCCGATTACCTGCTGCCCACCGCGACCGAGGTGCCGGATCTACGCATCCTGCACGTCGAGAGTCCGTCGCCCTTCACGCCGCTCGGCGCCAAGGGAGTCGGCGAGGGCAACTGCATGTCGACTCCGGTCTGCCTCGCCAACGCGGTGGCCGACGCCCTCGGGCTTGAGGCCATCGACCTGCCCCTGACCCCCGCCAAGCTCGCTGCCCTCGCGGCGGGCGGGGAGGAACGAGCGCCCCCCGCCGGCCACTCTGCCCCGAAGCCCGCCACGAAGATGGGCGACCGCACCTTGCGTGGGGAGGGCTCGGCCACCGTCACGGCTCCGCCGGAGACGGTCTGGGCGATGCTCCTCGACCCGGACGTGCTCGCCTCCGTCATCCCCGGTTCGCACGGGGTGCGGAAGCTCTCCGGCACACGGTTCCAGGCCGACGTCACCCTCGGCGTCGGCCCGGTGAAGGGCCGCTACAAGGCCGAGGTCACCCTCAGCGATCTCGATGAGCCCCGGGCGGTGACGCTCACCGGCACGGTGACGGGTGGCCTCGGCAGCGGCGGTGGAACCGGCCGCCTGACCCTGGAGCCCGACGGCGCCGGGGGGACGCGGATCGCCTACGTCTACGAGGCGGCGGTGGGCGGCAAGGTCGCGGCGGTGGGCGGGCGCCTCCTCGACGGGGCCGCGCGGGTGATCATCGGCGGATTCTTCACCGCCCTGGCTCGGCGAGCCGGCGGGTCCGGCGAGCGCAGGCTCCGCCTCCCGGCCGCCCTGCGACGGCTCCTCGCACGCCTGGGAGTGTCCGCATGAAGCCCGCGCCCTTCGCCTATCTGCGCGCGACGTCTCTGGACGACGCCTTGGAAGCCCTGCGCCAGCACGGCCCCGAGGCTCGGATCATCGCGGGCGGCCAGTCCCTGATGCCGATGCTCAACATGCGGCTGACGAAGCCCGCCGTGCTCGTCGACGTGATGCGCATTCCCGCTCTCAAAGAGCCCCGTCTCGACAAGGGGGCTCTCGTCATCCCGGCGGGCGTGCGGCAGGCGATCCTGCTCGACCGGCCGGGGCTCGCCCGGGACCTGCCGCTGCTGGCCGCCGCCCTGCCGTGGGTCGGGCACATCCAGACCCGGGCACGGGGGACGCTGTGCGGCTCCGTCGCCCATGCCGACCCGAGCGCGGAAATCCCCCTCTGCCTCGTGGCGCTGCAGGGCGAGATTCACCTGCGCAGCCGCCGGAAAGTCCGGCGCGTGGCGGCCGAGGACTTCTTCACCGGCATGATGGTCACCGACCGGGCCGACGATGAGATGATCGAGGCCATCGCCTATCCCCTCCGCCGGGAGGGCGCCGGCACCGCCTTCGCCGAGGTGGGGCGTCGGCACGGCGACTACGCCATCGTCGCCTGCGCGGCGGTCGTGGACGGCACCCGGATGCGGCTCGCCGTCGGCGGCGTCGCCGACCGGCCCACCGCCCGTGACTTCCCCCATCTCGCCGGCTCGGCGCTGGACGATGCCCTCAACGCCTTCGCCTGGGACCTCGGCGCGGGGGACGATCTCCACGGCACCGCCCGCTACCGCCGCGACCTCGTGCGGAGTCTCGGCCGCCGGGTGCTGGAGGAAGCGGCCAGGGCCGCAAGAGGCGACACCCATCAGGAGGCCTTGCCATGCCACAGCTAGACGCGAAGGGCCGTCACACGGTGGCCTTCACCCTCAACGGGCGCGAGACCACGGTCGAGGTCGAGACCCGCACCCTGCTGACCGACGCCCTGCGCCACGGGCTCGGGGCCACGGGCACGCATGTCGGATGCGAGCACGGCGTCTGCGGCGCCTGCACGGTGTCCATCGACGGGGTGCCCGCCCGGGCCTGCCTGACGCTGGCCGTGGGGGTCGAGGGTTGCGCCGTGCGGACCGTCGAGGGTCTGGCTCCCGAGCCCGGCCGGCTCGGAGTGCTGCAGGCGGCCTTCCGGCGGCGGCACGCCCTGCAATGCGGCTTCTGCACCGCCGGCATCCTGATGTCGCTCGATGCCTATCTCGTGCTGCGGCCGAACCCGTCGCGCCGGGAGATCACGGAAGTGATCGGCGGCCATCTCTGCCGCTGCACCGGCTACGCGCCGATCATCGAGGCCGCCCTGGAGGCGGCTGCGGAACTCAGGGGCGACATCCCGGCCCCGTCATCCCCGGAGGCCGCCCATGCTTGATCTCGGCACCAGCTTCCTTGCGAGCGTCTCCCGCGATCCCCGCGCCCTGGCCCTCGTCGACGGGGAGACCCGGCTGACCTACACGGAGTGGTTCGCGGTGATCTCCGCGACCGTCGCGGGGCTCGACCGGCTCGGGCTGAAGCCCGGCGACCACCTCGTCACGGTCCTTCAGAACCGGCACGAGGCGGCGACCCTGCACTGGGCCTGCCAGTTCGCGGGTATCGTGATCACGCCGATCAACTGGCGGGCCAAGGCCGAGGAGATCGATTTCGCGATCGAGAACGCGCAAGCCCGCGCCATCGCCTACGAACCGGTCTCGACCGGGAGCCTGCGGGATAGCGCGGCGTCGCAGCGGATCCCGCGCATCGCCGTCGGCACGCCACCCGGCTCCGGCGAGACCGCCTTCGCCGACCTCACCGCCACCGAAGGCCCCCCGGCGACGCCCCGGGTCGACGCGGAAGCGATCTCGCTGATGCTCTACACCTCCGGCACCACCGCCAAGCCCAAGGGGGTGCCACGGCGACACCGGGCGGAGCGGGCGGCGGCGCTCGCCCACGTGGCGCAGAACCTCTACGGGCGTGGCGAGCGGACGCTCGGCGTCATGCCGCTCTACCACACGATGGGCGTGCGCTCGCTCCTTGCCATGTCGCTGATCGGCGGGACCTTCGTCTGCCTGCCGCGCTTCGACGTGGCCGGGGCGCTGCGGCTGATCGCGGCCGAGCGGATCACCAACCTCTACCTCGTGCCGACCCTCTATCACGACCTCGTGCACCACCGGGATTTCCCGGCGACCGACACGACCTCCGTGCGCAAGCTCGGCTTCGCCGGGGCGCCGATGACGGACGGCCTGCTCGCCCGCCTGACCGAGGCGTTCCGGCCGGACCTGTTCGTCAACCATTACGGCTCGTCGGAGGTCTACACCTTCACGATCAACCACGAGGCGGCGGTGAAACCCGGCTCGGCCGGGCGGGCGGGCCTCAACACCATGGTGCGCGTCGTGCCCATGGGGGGCGACCCGGACCGGACCGCCGCGCCGGGCGAGGAGGGCGAGATCGCCGTCATCGCCAAGGGCGACGAAGCCTTCGAGGGCTACTGGCATCGCCCCGAGGCCGACGCCAAGGCCTTTCGCGACGGCTGGTACTTCACCGGCGACACCGGCTTCGCCGACGCCGATGGCGACCTCTACGTCACCGGCCGGGTCGACGACATGATCATCACCGGGGGCGAGAACGTCTCGCCCGTCGAGATCGAGAGTCGCCTGTCCCTGCATCCGGCCGTGTCCGAGGTCGCCGTCGTGGGCCTGCCCGACGAGCGCTGGGGCCGGATCGTGGCGGCCTTCATCAAGCGGAGCGGCAGCACCGACGAAGCGGCGCTCGACGCCCATTGCCGTGCGGGCGGCCTGCCGAGTCACAAGCTGCCGCGCCGCTACGTCTTCGTGGACGAGATCCCGAAATCGCCGGTCGGCAAGCTGCTGCGCCGTCAGCTCGTGGCCGGCGAGTACGTGCCCGAGGGCGAGGCCGAGCCCCGCGCCGAAGGCCACGAGGCCGCCTGACACCCCCCAACGAATTTCAGCGAGAGCCCTGCCCCATGACGAGTGACACCCCCACCATCGACCCGCGCCTGACGAACCTCGACGGCTTCCGCGTCGAGATCGACGCCGAGCGCGAGCGTGCCGACGTGATCCTGGCGCGGCCGCCGATGAATGTCATCGCGATGCCCCAGCGCGACGAGATCCGGAAGGTGTTCGAGGCGCTGGACGAGGATCCCCGCGTGCGGGTCATCGTCCTGCGGGCGGAGGGCGAGCACTTCTCGTCGGGGGGCTACATCAAGGGCTTCCTCGACGCCTCGCCCGAACACGTCTCGAAGCTCGCCTGGAACATGGCGGCGCCGGCCCGCTGCTCGAAGCCCGTCATCGCCGCCAACCGTGGCTACACGTTCGGGGTCGGCTTCGAGATCTCGCTGGCCTGCGACTTCCGCATCGTCTCCGAGACCTGCCGCTACGCGCTTCCCGAACAGAAGCTCGGCCAGATCCCCGGTTCCGGCGGCTCGGCCCGGCTCCAGAAGATCGTCGGTATCACGCGGACGAAGGACATCGTGATGCGCTCGAAGCGCATCCCCGGCCGGCAGGCCCTCGACTGGGGCATCGCCACCGAATGCGTGCCCGACGCGGACCTGGAAAAGGCCACCGACGCCCTCGTGGAGGAGCTGCGCGCCTTCTCGCCCATCGCCCAGCGCACCGCCAAGAAGCTCCTCAACGACACCGAGGACGCGAGCCTGTCCATCGCCATCGAGCTCGAGGGACACTGCTACAGCCGCCTGCGGCAGGCCGACGACTTCCGTGAGGGCGTCGAGGCGTTTCACGCCAAGCGCGCCCCGCGTTTCACCGGCTCCTAAACCCACCACGCCGGGGGGGGCTGCAGGGCAGCTCCCCCCACCCCCGTGACCCCCACGGCACCGCTTCGATCCCGCCCCGGCGGGACACGATGGCGCGCGCCCTGATGGCCCCCGTCCCGACCCAGAGCCCGAACCGGCCCACCGCGGCAACGACCGCATCCCCCGGAGGAACCCCATGCAGACCGCCGCAACCTTCGCATCCGATCCCCCCGCTCACGCCAAGCCCACGGGCCGGCAAACGGCGACGGCCGCCATGGCCTCGCTGTTCGGCTGGGGGCTCGATCTCTTCGACCTGTTCATCCTGCTCTACGTGGCGCCCGTCGTCGGCGCCCTGTTCTTTCCGGCCGACAAGCCGATGCTGTCGCTGGCGGGAGCCTATGCCTCCTTCGCGGTCACGCTGCTGATCCGGCCCCTCGGCTCGGCCCTGTTCGGCTCCTATGCGGACCGGTTCGGCCGGCGCCGCGCGCTCATGGTGGCGGTGACCGGGGTCGGCCTGTCGACGGCGGTCTTCGGCCTCCTGCCGACGGTCGGCCAGATCGGATGGCTCGCCACCGCGATCTTCCTGATCTTCCGCCTCGTCCAGGGCATCTTCGTCGGCGGCGTGGTCGCGGCGTCTCACACGATCGGGACGGAATCCGTCCCGGAGCGGTGGCGGGGGCTGATGTCCGGGGCGGTCGGCGGTGGCGGCTCGGCCATCGGCGGCCTGCTTGCCTCCCTGGTCTTCTACGTCGTCTCGCTCATGGCGCCGGGAGAAGCCTTCACCGACTGGGGCTGGCGACTGATGTTCTTCTCGGGTCTCCTGACCTCGGTGATCGGCCTAATCCTCTTCCGCAATCTCGAGGAATCCCCGATCTTCAAGAATCTCCAGGCCCGGAAGGCGGCGCTCCGGGCAGGCGCTCCGGCGGAGGCCTCGCCGATCCGCTCCCTGTTCTCACCGTCCAACCGGGGAAGCTTCGCGGTCGCGACTCTCATCTCTTTCGGCGGCGGCGCGGCCTACTACCTCACGTCCGGCTACCTGCCGACCCTCCTCAAGCTCGTGAACGGCGTGCCGAACGCCACCGCCTCGATGATCCTGATCGGCGCCAACGTCGCGGCGGCGATCGGCGCCTGCGGCATGGGCGAACTAAGCCAGCATATCGGGCGCAGACGGTCGTTCCTCGTCATGGGCGTCGTCCGCCTGCTCGCCTTTCCCGCCCTGTTCCTGACCATGGCGAACACGACGAGCCTCGTTGGGGTCGCGGCCTGCGCCTTCCTGCTGGCGCTCATCGCCAACGCCAGCTACGGGCCGCTGTTGATCTTCCTCAACGAAAAGTTCCCGACGGCGGTGCGGGCCACGGGGACGGGCCTGACCTGGAACATCGGCTTCGCGCTGGGTGGAATGCTGCCGACGCTCGTCTCCCTCGTCGCCGACGGGCCGACGCAGATCCCGATGGTGCTGGCCGTCGTCATGACCGGCGTCACCCTGGTCTATCTCGTCGGTGCCTTCCTGACCGACGAGACGCAGGGCAATCTCGACCGGGCCTGACGATACGGTTCTGCGCGGGCGGAGGCCTCCCATGACGAGTGATCCCCTCTGGACCTTCGCCTGCGCGTTCTACGGCCGGCCCGGCGTCGCCGCGGCCTGCCTCGCGCTCCAGGACGAGGGCGGCGCCGATGTGCCCCTGCTCCTGTACCTGATCTGGTGCGGGAGGACCGGACGAAGGCTGGACGCCTCGGCGCTCGCCGGAGCGGAAGCCCGGATCGGCCCCTGGCGTGGGCAGGTGATCAGTCCCTTACGGGCGATCCGCCGGGCGATGCGGTCGGACATCCTTTCGGGCCAGACGACGGAGGCGCTCCGGGAGCGGATCAAGCTCGCGGAGATTGAGGCGGAGCGCCTCGCCCTCGCGGCTCTCTTCGAGGCCGCGCCGGTCCCGGATATGCCGGCGAGTTCGGGCGGCGAGGCCCTGGCCCTCTATGCCGCGCATCTCGGCCGGACCTGGCCGGAGGCACCGCTGCGGGTTCTCGCGACGGCGCTGGAGGGCTGAGCGCCGGTCAGCCTTCTCCGCTCCGCCAACGCCGGACGCCGGGTGCGTCGATGTCGAACAGGTCGAGAACCCGCCCGATCGTATGGTCCACCATGTCGGCGAGGCTCTCCGGACGCGCGTAGAAGGCCGGAACCGGCGGGGCGATGATCGCCCCCATTTCCGAGAGCGCCGTCATGGTGCGGAGGTGGCCGGTGTGGAGGGGAGTCTCCCGCACCATCAGGACGAGGCGGCGGCGCTCCTTCAGGGTCACGTCGGCGGCCCGCGTCAGCAGGCCGGATGTGACGCCGGTCGCGATCTCGGCCTGACTCCGCATGGAGCAGGGCGCCACGACCATGCCGCGGGTCCGGAAGGATCCGGAGGCGATCGAGGCGCCGATATCCCCCTGGGCGTAGCTCTTGGCGGCCAGGGCGCGGACGTCGGCGACCTTGAGGTCGGTCTCATGGGCCAGCGTCACCTCGGCCGAGCGCGACATCACGAGATGGGCCGGGATCGCGAGGTCGCGCAGGATTTCCAGGAGACGGATCCCATAGATCACCCCCGAAGCACCCGAGATGCCGACCACGAGGGGCAGCGGTGTCATCGTTCCTCCCGGCCGCAACGGGCGCGGCGACGTTGCCGGTGACAGTATCGGGGTGTGCTCGCCCGTGTCGAATAACGTCGGCTGATCGCTGCCATCAGTCCGGGGGGCTCAACCGGTGATGATATGGGCCTGGAGTGCGGCCGCCGCCGCGTTCAACTCCTCCTCAAGGATGCCGATGAGGAGCTGCGCCGCGT
Organism: Methylobacterium litchii; assembly: GCF_038442315.1. Lineage (NCBI taxonomy): Bacteria > Pseudomonadati > Pseudomonadota > Alphaproteobacteria > Hyphomicrobiales > Methylobacteriaceae > Methylobacterium > Methylobacterium litchii. Next base: position 58,076 of record NZ_JBBXMY010000016.1, read on the forward strand.
GGCTGAGCGGTTTCTGCGGATGGTGGATGATCACCAATTCGCGGGCGATGCGCGGCGCGACGATGCGGTAGGCCTTGAGGGACCCGTCGGCGAGCTGTCGGCTGACGGCGATGCTCGGCAGCACAGTGAAACGCGTCGAGCGCGCCACGAAGTCCGCGATCGCGGGGGGCAGGTCGAGTTCGAGCTTCGGGCACAGGGTCACGTCCGCGGCGGCGACACGGCGGTCGAGTTCGACGCGCAGGCCGTGGCGGGTCGACGGCAGGATCAGGTCGAGGGCGGCGAGGTCCGCCATCCGGAGGGGCAGGGGCACCGGCAACGGTGTGTCGCGCCCGCCGACCACGACCATTTCCTCGTCGAGGAGGGGTGCCATGACGAGGCCGAGGCGGCGGGCCGGCCGGTTGATCACCGCGAGGTCGAGGGCGCCGCTGCCGACGCCCTCGATGAAGGTGCTGCTGTAGCCATCGGCCAGCGACAGCTCGACCTCTGGGTAGGCCGCCGCGAAGCGAGCGAGGACGCTGGGGATCACGCTCATCGACAGGGACGACAGGATGCCCGCCGTGACGCGGCCCGACACGGTTTGGGACAGGCGCGCCATGGCCGCCCGGGCCTCGGCGACATCCCGCTGGATCGGGTGGACCAGCCGGTGCAGCGTCCGGCCGGCGGCTGTCGGCACCATGGCCTTCGGCTGGCGGTCGAACAGGCGCTGGCCGAGTTCCCGTTCCAGCTTGGCGATCTGCATGCTGAGCGCGGGCTGGACGACGTTCATCCGCTGCGCGGCGCGGGTGACGCTGCCCTCCTCGAACAGGGCGACGAAGTAGGAGATCTGACGGAGATCCATACACGGGACCCGGGCGACACGAGCAACGCGCCAGAGGACCATGTGCGGGCCGGTCGGCGCAATTCAAACCGGCTGATGGGCGGCATCACCAATCGTTATTTTTCCCGCCTGCGGGAAGAGCTTAACGCTTCCTCCCCTGGCAAGCTTGGTTCAGACGACCCCGCCGTGAGGACAGCATGAACGCGCCCACTCCCGTTCGTTCCCTCCGCGACTGGCTCGATCGGCTGTCCGGGGATGGGCGCCTCGCCATCGCGCGGCCGGGAATCGGCTTGCGCCACGAGGCGGCGGCGGTGGCGAACCGCCTCGACGGCCGGCAGGCCAGCCTGTTTCCGCAGCCCGGGGGGCATCCGGGCACCATCGTCTCGGGCCTCGTGTCGAGCCGGGCCTGGATGGCGGAAGCCCTCGGCACCACGCAGGATCGCCTCGTCGCCCATTTCCAGCAGGCCGCCGCCCAGCCGCTCCCCTGGCACGAACGCCACTCCGCCCCCGCGCAGGAGGTCGTCCACCGGGAGGGACTCGACATCCTGAAGCTCCTGCCGGTGCCGACTCTGAACGAGCACGACAGCGGCCCCTACATCTCGGCGGGCCTGATGATCTCCCGGGACCCGGAGACCGGCCTGCAGAACGTCGCCATCCTGCGCTGCCAGATCAGCGGTCCGGACAGGATCGGCGTGCTGGTCCTGCCCCGGCATACCGACAATTTCTACCGCAAGGCCGAGGCCCAGGGCCGGGGCCTCGAAGTCGCCCTCGTGGTCGGCGTCGATCCCGCCTGCCTCCTCGCATCCCAGGCCATCGTGCCCCTCGGCCACGACGAGTTGGAGATCGCCGGGGCGCTCACCGGCCAACCCCTCGACGTGGTCAAGTGCCTGACGAACGGCGTGCGCGTTCCGGCGAACGCAGAGATCGTGATCGAGGGCCACCTCCTGCCTGAAATCCGCGAGCCCGAAGGGCCGTTCGGGGAGTTTCCGCAATATTACGGGGAGCGGGCCAAGCGGCACGTCATGCGGGTCGATGCGGTAACGCACCGGCGCGACCCGATCTTCCACATGATCGTCGGGGGCGGTCTGGAGCATCTGTTGCTGGGGGCGATCCCCCGCGAGGCCACGATCCTCGCGACGCTCCAGCGCAGCTTCCCCGGTGTCGAGGACGTGCATCTGTCCCTGGGGGGAGTCGGCCGTTACCACCTCTACGTCCGCCTGCGGAAGACGCAGGAGGGCGAGGCCAAGAACGTGCTGCTCGGGGCCTTCGCCGCCCACTACGACATCAAGCACGCCGTCGTGGTCGATACGGATGTCGACATCCACGCCCCGCAGGAAGTCGAATGGGCGATCTCGACGCGGTTCCAGGCGGACCGAGACCTCGTCGTCATCCCTCACGCCCAGGGCTCGAAGCTCGATCCCTCGGGCCGCGAGGGGGTCGGCGCGAAGATGGGTCTCGACGCGACCGTTCCCCTCGACGCGCCCCCCATGAAATTCAAGCGCATCCGTGTTCCGGGCGAGGCCGAGGTCGATCTCGACGCGGTGCTCGCGTCCGGCGCCGACTGGCGCGCGGCGATCGGCTGATCCCGTGAACGCCTTGCCCGAAACGGTCGACGTGTTGATCGTCGGCGGGGGCTCTGCCGGCTGCGTGATGGCCCACCGGCTCTCCGCCGACCCGCGGCGCCGGGTGCTCCTCGTCGAAGCCGGCATCGATACACCGCCGGGCCGGGTGCCGGCGGAGATCCTCGACAGCTATCCGATGCCGCTGTTCCATGGCGACACCTACATCTGGCCGGGGCTCGACGCGGCGGTCACCCGCGACTCCCGCGGTCGCATGCGGCGGCGGGCCTACGAGCAGGGCCGGGTGATGGGCGGCTCGTCCAGCATCAACGTCCAGGCGGCCAACCGCGGGCTGCCCCGCGATTACGAGGCCTGGGCCGCGCTCGGCGCCGAGGGCTGGGCCTGGGACGACGTGCTGCCGTATTTCCGCAGGCTCGAGACCGACCTCGATTGCGGCGGTCCGCTGCACGGCCATGATGGGCCGCTCCCGATCCGGCGCATCCTGGAGCCCGCATGGCCCCCCTTCGCCCATGCGGTCGCCCGCGCCTTCGATGCGACGGGGCTGCCCCGGCGCGTCGATCAGAACGGCGAGTTCGAGGACGGGATCTTCCCGCCGGCCTTCTCCAACCGGGACGACGCGCGGGTCTCGGCCGCCGCCGCGTATCTGGACGTGGGGACGCGGGCCCGGCCGAACCTCACCATCGCCGCCGGCCTCGAGGTCCGTTCGCTGGTGATGGACGGGCGCCGCGCGACCGGGGCCGTGCTGCGGCGGGGCGACGGATCCGAGCAGCAAGTGAGCGCCGCCTCCGTGGTCCTGTGCGCCGGCGCTCTTCAATCGCCGGTGCTGCTCCTGCGTGCCGGGATCGGCCCGGGCGATGCGCTCTCCGCCTGCGGGATACCCGTCCGGCTGGCCCGTTCGGGCGTCGGCGAGAACCTGCGGGACCATCCCGCTTTGACGATGGCCCAGGTCCTTCCCCGCTCGCTCCGGCTACCCGAGACCTTCCGGCGCGCGAGCTTGCTGGCCCTGCGCTATACGTCCGGCCATCCCGGAGGCGGCGCCTCCGATATGTATCTCACCGCCTCCGCCCGTGCCGGCTGGCACGCCCTCGGCGGACGCCTCGCGCTCTACTTCCTCTGGGTGAACCAGCCGCACTCGGTCGGGCGCCTGCGTCTCGATCCGGCGAACCCATCCGGCCCGCCCGACATCGACCTCGGCCTGCTCTCGGATCGCCGCGATCTCGAACGCCTCGCCTCGGGGATTCGGCTGCTCAGCGACCTCGTGGTCTCGCCCACCCTGAACCCCCGCTCAGACGACCTCTTCCCCGCGAACTATTCGCCGCTGATCCGCCGGTTGAGCGCCGTCTCCCCTCGCAACCGGCGGCTCACCGGCCTCCTGGCCCCCGTGTTCGATGCACCGGCCATGCTGCGCGCCCCGCTGCTGCGCGCCGTCCTAGGCGGCCACGCTTGGGCGACAGTGCTCCAGGACGATGGCGCTCTCGACGACTTTGTCCGGGACAACGTCTTCGGGGTCTGGCATGCGAGCGGTACGTGCCGCATGGGCCGGGCCGACGATCCCGGCGCGGTGGTCGATCCGGGGGGGCGCGTCATCGGAACCGAGAACCTGTCCGTCGCCGACGCATCGGTGATGCCCCGCCTTCCTAGCGCAAACACGAACGTCCCGACCTTGATGATTGCGGAAAAGATCGCGGAGAGGATGATGGTGGAGATGGGATGATCCCTCTCGACACATTCGGCACCTTTGCGGTGGCCGACCTACGGCTGGAATACCGTTTCGTCGGTCCGCAGCCGGACTTGGCGCCGACGCTGGTGTTGCTTCATGAGGGTCTCGGTTCTGCCACGCAGTGGGGCCCGCTGCCGGAAATTCTGGTCGAGACGACCGGATGCGGTGTCCTGGCCTTCTCGCGGCAGGGTTACGGGGCCTCAAGCCCGGTGCCTCTGCCCCGCCGGGCCGACTTTCTCGAACAGGAAGCTTGCACCATACTTCCCCAGGTCTTCGACCTCGCGGGACTGCGAAGCGGCCTGCTGATTGGCCATTCCGATGGCGCCTCGATCGCGGCCCTCGCGTTGGCGGAGGGCGACACCCGCGTGCGGGGCGGCGTCCTCATCGCGCCCCATTTCTTCGTCGAGGAGGCGACGCTGGCCGGGGCCCGACGGGCCCGGGACGCCTACGACAAGGGCGATCTGAAGGTCCGTCTCGGTCGTCGGCATACCGATGTCGAGGGCGCCTTTCGCGGCTGGAACGACGCTTGGTTGGATCCGGCTCGGCGCGGATGGACAATTGAGACAGCCCTCCTGCGATGGACCGTCCCGGCAATCATCATCCAGGGAACAAAGGATGCTTACGGAACTAAGGCCCAGATTGCTGCCGCTCGCAGACTTTGCCCCGCCGGTCTGCTGACTGTTTATGAGATGCCGAATGTTGGGCATCACCCACATCGCGAAGCGTTGGCAGAAACTGCCGACGTCATCGCCCGCTTCGTCACACGTGTCTTGAGCAGAAATTAAGTCTTTACAAGACAATGTCTGATTGGCCTTGAAACACACAGTCGCGAGGCCGGGTGCCGGCCCCCTTTCTCGTGGGGAGGGGCAGGAGGCGGTGTCAGGTTCGTTGACAGGGTTATTTGAGGTCACCTGCCTCTTAGGCCTCATCCGGTTCAAGCTTTCCGAAACCGGGCGAGGACAAAGCCCAGCCGTGGTACTGGGCACGTTCGCTCACGTTGCTGCCCGACAGCTTTCGGCGGGTTCGCGTCCTTGACGGAATGACCGGATTGAATTGGGTAAGAGGCTGTCCGTTTTTCCAGCAAGCCGCCTCCAAAGCAGACCGGCCACTTTCGGCCAGATCAGGTCACGCCAGATCGCCACCGCGCGCAGAACCGGACCTTCGGCTTGGCGCCCATTTCAGTCATTCAGGACGACTTGGGTGGTGTCCCAAAGCAGACACGCGCCGTGCGTCATGAGTGAAGATTAATCGACGAGTCAGTACCAAGCCGATCCGAAGTTCTGCGTTCGACCGCAAAGACCTTCGATTGGGACCATCCGGTCGGGCAGCCCCGTTTCGTCCAGCAGGACCGCGACTTTCCAGCCGTTGGGCGTGGGCCAGTAGTGGAAGTCGATCATCCGGTCGCCTCACGCTCCGCGTTGGCCTCGGGTCCGAACTTCCCACCGCGGCGCAGCGCGTCGCGTGCCGGGGCGTCGAGGCCGGCCTCGCGTAGGACCAGTTCGGTGTGCGCACCGTAGGCCGACGCCGGATGCCGCTCCGCCCACGGCGCGGCAAAGAAGCGCGCTTCCGGCCGCGCCTGGCGCACGCGCCCCGCCCGCGGGTGCTCGACCTCGACGACGACACCGCTCCAGCCACTCGGCCGCGGACAGCGTGCGCAGCGCCGCCTGTGTCAGGTTCAGGCGGGCGTCGATGTTGGCCTGGCGCAGTTCCACGGTGCGGAAACACGGGTCCTCGCGCCACACGGGCTTGTCGAGCGCCCGGGTGAGCACGGCTCACTAGTGGTGGGACTTCAACCTTGCGCGACGACGGGAACAGGCCGCCGAACTGCGTCGCTACCCCCTCGTCACTCTTAAGGATCAGCTCACCCAAGGCTCGCACCCCCATCGAGCGACAGGCCACTATAGATGATGGCCGCGGCGATCGGCGGGGCCGCTGAAATCACCGCGTCCGCACCCTCCGGCTCACCGGAGATCCATTCCGCTGCACGACTTGGAGGCTGCTGATCGAACAAACCCAGCCGGCGGCTTCGCGCCATCTCGGCCGCTCAGCTGGCCCACTCCATGGTTCCAAAGTGGAAGCAAGAGAAACCAGTGAGAATGCCTGAGATGTGTTTGAAGCGGATACTCCAGTTCCGTTCGCCGAGGGCCTGTACCAGGAAAAGACTCATTATCCAGATCGTCTGTTCGGCACACTACGTGGAATGGGCTTTGAGGGCCGCCGGCAACCGCCGCAGCTCAACGACCCCGGCGGTTGCACAGGCGACATCCTGATCGGGTGTGGCGTCCCCGTGAACACCTATCGCGCCGATCAGTGCTCCGTCCCGTATCAGGGCCAGCCCTCCCGGAGCATGAAATGCCGCCATGCCCTCGCCGCCGACGGTCTGCGAGCCGGGAGTTGCCGCATCTCCTGGATCGACCTCGCTACTCTGGCCTGAGATTGATGAAGCAATCGCTTTCCCGATAGCGCGTCGAAACGTCATGTGACCAGCGCCGTCCATTTTAGAGAACGCTACGAGGCGCCCGTCGCGTCCACAAACCGCGACGGCGACCTTGACGCCGATTGCTTTGGCCTGGGCGATGGCGGACGCGGTTATGCCGTTCGCTTCCGATAGTGTCAGTTCCATTCCTACCTCCATCGACGGCTGAGCTTGTGCGCTCATCTCGGATAAAGATCCGCTATTTCGATTTGAAGTCGAGCCCCTATCAATCATTGGTCGCAGCCAGCTCGAAAGTGGCAATCATGGCCACTACTGTTCAAGCTTCAAAGGGGGAACCTTTACTCTGTGAGGGGTCGGTAAGGACAAGATCCGAAACCAGCGCGCGACGCCTGCTTCAGCCAACGTGGTATCGCGGGTCTACAGCATAGGGAGGCGGCGTGGTCGGGGCCCGAGCGGGAACGCCGCGTCGATCCGGACGATCTCGGCTTCCGTCAGCCGCAGCAAGCCGGCGCTGGCGTTGTCGGCGGCGTGCTCGGGACTGGACGCCTTGGGGATCGTAAAGGTGGACGGCCTCCGCATTAGGAAGCGGAGCGCCACTTGGCGCGCAGTCGCGCCGTGGTTTGCCGCGATCTCCTCCAGGACGCGGCCGCCCGGCGTGCGCGAGCCAGGAAAGCTGCCATGACCGAATGGGCTGTATGCCACCATGGCGACGCCGTGGTCCTCGCACCAAGGCAGCACGGCGTGCTCTATCGCTCGCTCCTCCAGGTGGTAGAGGACCTGGTTGCACGTGATGCGGCCCTCGCCCCCAGCTTTCCACGCCGCGTCTAGGTTGGACACGTCGAAGTTGCTCACGCCCCAGGACAGGATCTTGCCCTGTTCGCGGAGCCGTTCAAAGCTGGCGAAGGTGTCCTCAAGCGGGTGCGCGCCGGGCCAGTGTAGAAGGTAGCTGTCCAGCCTGTCGGTGCGCAGGCGCGCGAGCGAGCGCTCGCAGGCCGCTACCGTGCCGGCACGCGAGGCGTTGCTAGGGAGGACCTTTGAGACGAGGAAAACCTCATCGCGCCGTCCGGTGATCGCCTCGCCGACTACGGTCTCTGCGTCGCCATACATCTCGGCGGTATCGATGTGGGTCATGCCGAGATCGAGGCCTTGGCGCAAAGCAGCGACCGCAGTGGGCCGGTGCGCGTCGTCGATGTACCAGGTTCCCTGGCCGATTACTGCAACCTTGCGCGACGCGAGGCCGAACGGGCGCTGTTCCATGCCCTATCGTCCCGACGGAGAAGGCGCGTAGTGCGCAGCGCTGGACGTTGCTGCAGGTCTCATCAGGCTACTCACTGCCGCGCTTGCCAGCGTGCACTCGCGAAAAGCTTGATCACTTCCGCGTTGAATGCCGGGATGTCGTCGGGCTTGCGGCTCGTGACAAGGCCCTGATCGACGACAACCTCCTGATCCACCCATTCCGCCAGGGCTTCACGATCTTCGCATCCGGCACGTCCTGCATCGAAACATCGCGGGGTCCATTATTGACGATTGCTCTCATGACTTCCTCCCGGGGTAGACCGTGTGTTGACCGGTCCTAGCGAGGCAGCTTGGCCGCCAGCACATTCACCTCCTCGATCTGTGGAGGCTGGGCAAAGAGCTCTGATGCCTTCGCGGTCAGCGCAGCGGCGACGCGACCGGACAAGTGTGCCTTCCGTCCCGCCTCATCCGGGAAGGCATCGAAAATACCGAAAGTCGACGGTCCCATGCGGACCCCGAACCACGCGGTGGTAGCCGGCTCCTCCTCTACGATCGGCAAGCCACTCTTGAGGAAGCTTTCGACCTCGGCCTCTTTTCCTGGCTTTGCTTCCAGGCGGATGAGCAATGCTACGGTCACCATTCGTCACCTCCGTTAGGGCTGGACCACCTCGCGCCTGTCCGCGTCGCGCGGCCGACGTTCACGAATGGTGGGCGGGTTTACAGCAGCTTATCCACGGTGATCGGTAGGTTGCGGACGCGTTTACCGGTCGCGTGAAACACCGCGTTGGAGATGGCTGCCGCCGTGCCGACGATGCCGATCTCGCCGAGACCCTTCACACCGAGGGCGTTGGCCTTGTCCTCCTCGTCCACGAAGATCACGTCGATGTCGTAGACGTCGGCATTCACCGGCACGTGGTACTCGCCGAGATTGTGGTTCATGAACCGCCCGATCCGGTGGTCCATCATCGACTCCTCCTCCAACGCGGAGCCGATCCCCATGACCACGCCGCCCAGGATCTGGCTGCGTGCCGTCTTCAGGTTGAGGATCTTGCCCGCCGCGATCGCCGAGACGACGCGGGTCACGCGCACCTGCCCCAAATCCTCGTCGACCTTCACCTCAACGAACACCGCGGAGTGGGTGTAGGCTTCGTAGGCGCTGTTGAAGTCCTTGTCGGGGCCGGCTGTTTCCGTCGCCTCGACCTTGTCGACGCCTGCGGCCTTGAGGGCCTCCACGAGCGAGACGCTGCGCGAGGGATCGCCCGCGATCTCCATGCGACCGTTCGTGAAGGCGATGCGGTCGAATTCGACGTTGGCAAGCGGCGATCCCTCCATCGCGCGCGCGAGCTTGAAGACCTGCTCGCCGACGTTGCGGCAGGCCTTCATCACCGCGGTGCCAGAGGAGGCCGCCGTCCACGAGCCACCGGCGACGGGCGCTTCTGGAAGGCGCGTGTCGCCGAGCTTCGTCGTCACATCCTCCATGGTCAGGCCGAGCGTGTCGGCGGCGATCTGGGTCAGGATGGTGTAGGTGCCGGTGCCGAGATCGCCCGTCGAGTTGCCGACTTCGAGCTTGCCGTCGGCCGTCAGGATGGCCTGGGCGCTCGATTGCATCATCATCGATTCCCAAACGCCGGTCGCCATGCCCCAGCCGACGAGTTCCCTGCCTTCGCGCATCGAGCGAGGCGTGGGGTCGCGCCTATCCCAGCCGAAGCGCTCGGCGCCTTGCGTGAAGCAACTCTTGAGCTCCTTCGAGCCGAAGGGTTTGCCGTCCGCGGTTGCGTCCGTGTCCGAAAAGTTGCGCAACCGAAGCGTCACCGGATCGATGCCGGTCTCGTAGGCGAGTTCGTCCATCGCGATCTCGATGGCGAAGACGCCGGTCGTGGCGCCCGGCGCGCGCATGTCGCTCGGCGTGGCGGTGTCGAGTTGCGCGAGCTTGTAGGTCAGGGCGACGTTGTCGCATTTGTAGAGCACGCCCGACCAATTCACGACGACCTCTTGGTAGTCCTCGTAACGCGAGGTTCCTCCCAGCGCGTCGTGTCGGAGGGATCGCAGGGTGCCGTCCTCGTCAGCACCAAGCGAGATGGTCTGCAGCGCGTCGGGACGGTAGCTGAGGCTCCACATCTGATCGCGGGTAAGCACCACGCGCACCGACCGTTCGAGGTCCTGCGCAGCGAGCATCGCCAGGAAGAGCTGGTATTGCGGGCGCAGCCCCAAGCCGAAGCCGCCGCCGAGATACGGGTTCAGCACCCGCACGTCGTCCTTCTTCAGGCCGAACACGGCGGTGATGTAGTCGTGGCTGTTCGAGACGCCCTGGATCTTGTCGTAGACCGTGTACTTGCCGTCGCCCTCGTAGACGACGGTAGAGGCGTGCGGCTCCATCGGGTTGTGATGCTCGATTGCGAGCCGGTAATCCTGCCGCAGCTTGATCGCCGACCCCTCGTAGGCTCCTTTGGCATCGCCCCACGGCTTCGGCGGCGGCTTGATCCCGCTGCGCTTCACCGGCGGCACGTAGCCGAACTCGCGCAGTTGTGCCGGGTCGGTAAGGGGCGCCTGTGCCTCATAGGACACCGAGACCAGGGTCGCGGCGTAGCGAGCCGTCTCGAAATCCTCCGCCACGACGAGCGCTACCGGCTGGCCGCTGAAGTGGATCTTGTTGTCGTAGAGGGCGCGGAAGGGCGAACCGGGAGGCGCCACCGCGTCTTGATAATTCTTGTCGCGCCAGGCGGTGCGCTCGCGGTTCTCGTGCGTGATGACCTTGACCACGCCGGGCACAGCCTCGGCCGCCGAGGTGTCGATCGACGTGATCTTCCCGCAGGCGACGGCACTCGACACGACGTAGCCGTGCGCCAGGTCCGGGGCGGCGAACTCACCCGCGTACTTGGCCAGCCCGGTGACCTTGGCAGGGCCGTCGACACGGGAGCGGGCGCTGCCGACGTAGGTGTCGCGGCCCGTGGAGCTGAACGTCTGGGTCATGCGGATGGACCTTACTGGATGCGCTTGTCGGAGAGCGATTGCGGCGTGCCGGCGGCGGCCTGTTCGAGGCCCCGGACGATGGCTCGTCGCGCGAGCTCGACCTTGAAGCCGTTCTCGGATTGGGGCTCGGCCTCCGCGACGACGAGGTCGGCGGCGGCCCGGAAGCTTTCGCGGGTCGCCGGCTTGCCCTGCAGAAACGCCTCGGCCTCCCGATTGCGCCAAGGTTTATGCGCGACGCCACCGAGCGCGAAACGCACGGTCTTCACGCTATCGCCGTCGAGATCGAGCACGGCGGCGACCGATACCAGCGCGAACGCGTAGGAGAGCCGGTCGCGCAGCTTAAGGTAGGTGTAGTTCGTCGCGAACCCGTTCTCCGGCAGATCGACTGACACGACGATCTCCCCGGGTTGGAGCGTGTTGTCCTTGGCCGGGTCGTCGCCGGGGAGGCGATGATAGTCCGCGAACGCGATGCTGCGTTCGCCCTCGGGCCCGCTCACCTGCACGGTGGCCTCCAACGCCGCGAGCGCGACGCACATGTCGGATGGGTGCGTCGCGATGCAGTGCTCGCTCGTCCCGAAGATCGCGTGGATGCGGTTGACGCCGCCAACCGCAGGGCAGCCGGAGCCGGGCTCGCGCTTGTTGCAGGTCGTGGCCGTGTCATAGAAATAGTAGCAGCGCGTGCGCTGGTTGAGGTTGCCGCCGGTGGAGGCCGCGTTGCGCAGTTGGGCCGAGGCCCCGGCCAGGATCGCGTTGGCCAGGATCGGGTAGCGCTCCCGAATCCGAGGGTCGTAGGCCGCCGCGGCGTTCGTCGCCAGCGCGCCGATGCGCAGCCCGCCTTCGTGTTCATCGATGGCGGTCAACGGCAGACGAGTGATGTCGATCAGCCGCTCGGGCCGCTCGACATCGTACTTCATCAGGTCCACGAGGTTGGTGCCGCCGGCGATGAAGCGCGCCTTGGGATCGGCCTGGAACGCCTGGATCGCCTCGGCCACGGTGCCTGCGCGGACATAGTCGAAGCGGTTCATCGGGCGTCTCCTTGCATCACGTCCTCGATGGCATCGACGATGTTGGTGTAGGCGCCGCAGCGGCAGATGTTGCCGCTCATCGCCTCCCGGATCTCGTCCCGGCTCTTAGCGTGGCCCTCGTTCATCATGCCGACCGAGGAGCAGAGCTGACCCGGGGTGCAGTACCCGCACTGAAAGGCGTCGTGCTCGACGAAGGCTTCCTGGATCGGATGGAGCGTGTTGGTGCCCTTCTGATGGGCGAGGCCCGCCAATCCCTCCACCGTCGTGATCTCGGCGCCATCCTTCATCACCGCGAGGACGAGACAGGAATTCACCCGCGTCCCGTTCACGAGGACGGTGCAGGCGCCGCACTGGCCGTGATCGCAGCCCTTCTTCGTGCCCGTGAGGTCGAGCCGCTCGCGCAGCAGGTCGAGCAGCGTCGTCCAGGGTGCGACGGCGATCTCCCGCGTGTCGCCGTTGATCGTCAGGGTGATGTCGAAGGTGGTGGCGGGGCGGGTGGAACCGCTCGCTGTTGCCATGGGAGGCATCCTGTGCTGGATCGGACCCGAAAGACCAAGTCGAATGGGTGATGCGGCGGCCGATGCTGGAGCGTCGGGAATAGCGGCACCGCGACCGATGGTCGGTCGATTTCGGACCCAGGCTGGGTCACAAACCTGACTCAACAACCGTTCCAAATAGAGGCTGTTCCCCCTACCTTGGAATTTGTCCAAATGGACCATGGGAGACGCGATGCTATGTTCTATGTGCGGTGCTTTCATATGGGCATATGTCATCTAGAGCGGCATCCGATCATGTTGGATCATATGCGTCGTAGCCTGCGGCGGCGAGATACCGGCGGCATTCGGCTGGCGTGAAGCGTCTGAAGGCTTGTCGGATCGTGTCCCAGAGGTCGCTGATCGTGCGAGCGGCTTCGGCTCGGAGGATGGCCTTGAGCTTGGCGAAGGCAAGTTCGACCGGGTTGAAGTCGGGGGAGTAGGCCGGCAGGTACAACAGCCTCGCTCCGGCCGCCTCGATGCGTTCGCGGATACCGCTGACTTTGTGGGCAGGCAGATTGTCGAGCACGACCGTGTCGCCGGGCCTGAGGGCTGGGACAAGGGTTTCTTCGACATAGCCGCGGAAGCGAGCGCCGGTCATCGGTCCATCGAAGAGTGCGGTGGCGGTCAGGCCGCTGGTGCGCAGACCGGCGGTGACCGTGATGGTTTTCCAATGTCCGAACGGCACCGCAACCCGGCAACGTTCGCCGCGCGGAGCCCGCCCATAGCGGCGGACCATCTTTGTGTTGGTGGCGCTTTCGTCGAGGAACACGAGCTTGTCCGGGTCGAGATCGAGTTGGCGCTCGAACCAGGACAGACGCGCGGCCTTCACGTCCTCCCGGTCCTGCTCGGCGGCGTGGCCAGTGTTTTTTTGCGCGTGATGCCGTGGCGCTTGAAGAAGCGGGACAGGCTGCTGACCCCGACCCGCAGGCCTCGTTCGGCCAGACGGTCGCGCAGTTCATGCAGAAAAAGTTCGGGCTGCTCTTCGTAGGTCTGCCGGATCAGGTCGGCCTGCGCCTCGATGGTGTGCGAGCGTTGATCGCCACCCATCGGCTTGGCCTGCGTCCGCCCCTCCTGCACGAAGGCCCCGTGCCAGCGCACGGCGCTGGCCGGGCTGATCTCGAAGCGTCGTGCCGCTTCCCGGCGTGACGCGCCCGCCTCGATCGCAGCCACGACCCGCTCGCGCAGATCGACAGATAGGGCAGACGCCATCGGCTCTCCTCCTCGGAAAGCCGCGCATCGAATCACAACCCCGTCGTGGCGGAAACCCCAGACGATTCAACCCGGTCGGTGACCGCCCTAGTGCATTGACGCGGTCAGAGGATTCACGAAGGGCGTGATGCATGCGAGTCTGGGCGATGGCTCAGACCGTCTGCGTGCTCCTCGACGACGCCACCAAGTCAGCGCTGTCCACGATCGCCGGAGATCGATCCCGCCCCCTCAAGCACATCCTGCGGGCACGCATCGTCCTGCTCTCGTTCGAACGCTTGAGCGTGCAGGACGAGGCTCGGCAGGCCGGCGTCAGCCGGCCCGCAGTCTGGCGCTGGCAGCAGCGCTTTGCCGAGGAGGGCGTCGAGGGCCTGCTGCGCGACAAGACCCGCCCACCTGGCACCTCGCCGCATTCCACCCGCACAGTGGCGAAGGTGCTGGCGCTGACGTGTTCGGAACCGCCGGACGAGGTCACGCACTGGACCGGCCGCGCCGTCGCTGCGCGAACCGGCATCTCGCTCCGCTCCGTGCAGCGGATCTGGCAGGAGCACCGCCTGCAACCGCATCGGGTGCGGGCCTTCAAGCGCTCACACGATCCGGCCTTCGCCGAAAAACTCGAGGATGTCGTCGGTCTCTATATGCAACCGCCCGCCCACGCCGTCGTGCTGTCCATCGACGAGAAGAGCCAGATCCAGGCCCTAGAGCGAACCCGTCCCGATCAGCCACTCGGGCCCGGGCATCCTGCCGCTCAGACACACGACTACACCCGCCACGGCACCACGACGTTGTTTGCCGCCCTCGACGTCCTGGAAGGCACCGTGCTCGGCCGCTGCATGCAGCGTCATCGCCACGGTGAGTTCATCCGTTTCCTCAACACCGTCGAGGCGGCAGTCCCCGTGGGAAAGGCGATCCACGTGGTGCTCGACAACTACGGCAGCCACAAGCACCCGAAGGTGCGCGCCTGGCTCACCCGCCACCCACGATGGACCTTCCACTTCACACCGACCTCGGCCTCCTGGCTCAATGCCGTCGAGGGCTTCTTCTCCGCGCTGACGCGCCGTCGCCTCCGGCGAGGCACCTTCACCGGCATCGTCGACCTACAGGCCGCCATCAAACGCTACATCGGCGAGCACAACCGAAGCCCACGACCCTTCGTCTGGACCAAGCCCGACGCAGCCATCTTCGACGCCCTCAATCGAGCCCCTGAACCATCCGTCTGAGTCAGTGCACTAGAACCGTCGTTATACGACTCAAAAACTGCCATTTATTTGGACGATCCGAACCGTGTAGCGGTGGGTGTCGCCCTCGCCGTGCCAGCGCAGTGCCTCCATCGTGGTTCTTCGGTTGGGGCCCTAGGCCACGCTCGCCCGAAGAGGATCGCGCTGGCGAACAGGGCTGCCTTCGAGAAGTCTGCCTTCTTCATGGGAGCCGTGGCGCCCGTCCCCGTGCATCGACGATTGCGGCCCATGTTCGAATCCTCACCGTCGAAGCCGGTGTAAGGATCGCGTCCAGGGCGGTCCCCTGGACCGCTGAATGACTCTTACGGCCTCCTGCGCGTTCACTGCGATGACCCCACCCGCGCAGGAGCGCCGATGTCGAGCCTGACCGAGCGCAAGGCGCGCCTGATCGTCCACGGCGACCAGCCCTACAACGCCGAACCGCCCCTCGACCGTTTGCGGGCCTCGTACAGGACGCCGACGGAGAACTTCTACGTCCGCTCGCACGGCGACCTGCCGGCCCTCGACGAGGCGACCTGACGCCTCGCCGTCGATGGCGGAGCCGGCCCCGCGCTTGAGTTGTCGCTGTCCGATCTGCGGTCCCGCTTTCCGGTAGCCACGGTCACTGCCACGATGCAGTGCGCCGGCAATCGCCGCGCCGACATGCGAGCGGTCGCCCCGGTCTCGGGCGACCCGTGGGACGCCGGAGCCATCGGCACCGCCGAATGGACCGGGGTGCGGCTCTGCGACGTCCTGCGCGAGGCGGGGGTCGCCGAGCGCGCGGGCTTCCATGTCGCCTTCGAGAGCCATGACACGGTGGACGGCCACTCCTACGGCGCCTCTATCCCTCTCGCCAAGGCGACGGCGCCCGAGACCCTGCTGGCCTACGCCATGAACGGCGAAGCCTTGCTCCCAGAGCACGGCTTTCCGGTCCGCGCGGTGGTGCCCGGCTTCGCCGGCGTGCGCAGCCCCAAATGGCTCCGGCGACTGACTGTCCAGGACCACCCCTCGGACAACCCGATCCAGGCTGGCGATTACAAGCTGTACCCGGCGGACGTGACCGCCGAGACCGCCGATCCGGCCAATGGGCATACCATCGATACAATGCCGTTGAACGCGGCGATCTGCGAGCCGGCACGCGGGGCCATTCTCAAGCCGGGAGGCAACAGGATTCTAGGCTACGCGGTAAGCGGCGACCGAGCCGTCGTACGCGTCGACGTCTCAGGGAACGGCGGCCAGTCGTGGGTGCAGGCCGAGCTCGAACGCGAGGCGGCGGCTCCGTTCGCCTGGACGTTCTGGAGCACGAGCCTCGACCTGCCTCCGGGCGAGCATGAGCTCGCCGTGCGCGCCTGGGACGAAGCGGGCCAGACGCAGCCGGCACTGCCGGACGAGACCTGGAACCACAAGGGCTACCTATGCGCCTGCTGGCATCGAGTGAGGGTGAATGTCACCTAGTGGTCGATTCTGTTGAAAAACTCGGGTGTTGCAGCGGTTGTGATGAGGTGATTCACTCCTGTCGAGAGACGGAGATCGAAGCAGATGATGGGACCTCGGCAAGTCGAGCAGGGTGCCCTGTTCTACGAGTTCTCGCTCGACACGCACGTTCCCACCGACCATCTACTTCGCTCCATCGACCGCTTCGTCGACCTGACCGGCCTGCGCCGGGAGCTGGCTCCGTTCTACGCCTCGACGGGCCGCCCTTCCGTCGATCCCGAGTTGATGATCCGCATGCTGATCGTCGGCTACTGCCTCGACATCCGCTCCGAGCGTCGGCTTTGCGACGAGGTCCACCTCAACCTCGCCTACCGCTGGTTCTGCCGGCTCGGTCTCGACGGCCGGGTGCCGGATCATTCTACCTTCTCCAAGAACCGCCATGGCCGCTTCCGCGACAGTGATCTTTTGCGTCGTCTGTTCGAGACTGTGCTCGCCCGCTGCATCGCCGAGGGGCTCGTCGGTGGCGAAGGCTTTGCCGTCGATGGCAGCCTGATCAAGGCCGATGCCAATCGGCAGAAGGGGGTCGAAGGCTCTGCCGGCCTGCCGCCTGAGGTCGTGAGCCGCGCTGCTCAGGAGTACCTCGCCGTCCTCGACGAGGCCGCCTTCGGGGCCGCGACGCCGGTGCCGCCCAAGTTCATCTCGCCCGCCGATCCGGCCGCGCGCTGGACCGGAGCGCACGGCGGGCAGGCGTTCTTCGCCTACACGGCCAACTATCTGATCGACCTCGACCACGCGATCATCGTCGACGTCGAGGCGACCACGGCCATCCGGCAAGCCGAGGTTACAGCGGCCAAACGCATGATCGAGCGTTCGCGCGAGCGCTTCGACATCTATCCGGCCAAGCTGGCCGGCGACAGCGGTTACGGTTCGGCTGAGATGCTGGGCTGGCTCGTCTACGAGCAGGGCATCGAGCCGCATATCAGCGTGTTCGACAAGTCGACCCGCACCGACAGCACCTTCTCACGCGCCGACTTCACCTACGACCAACCGGGCGACGTCTACCGCTGCCCGGCGGGTCAGGTGCTGACCACGACCGGCACTCTGGTCAACGACGGGGCGACGCTGCTGTACCGGGCGAGCAAGTTCGCCTGCGCGCCATGCCCGTTGAAGGCGCGATGCTGCCCGAACGACCCGGTGCGCAAGGTCCCGCGTTCGATCTACGAGGGCGCGCGGGACATGGCCCGCGACATCGCGCGGTCCGAGGAAGGCAAAACCTCACGACGCGAACGCAAGAAGGTCGAGATGCTGTTTGCCCACCTCAAGCGCATCTTGAAGCTGGACCGCCTCCGGCTACGAGGACCGAACGGAGCGAAGGACGAGTTCCACCTCGCAGCCGCCGCCCAGAACCTGAGGAAGCTCGCCAAGATCATCCCGGTCCCGCAGCCGAGCCCGGCTTGACCGGCAGGGGACACCCGGCCCGGGAACGAGGGCTCATCCCGCCCACGCTCCGATCTCGGCCGAGAACGAGTTTTTCAACGAAATCGGTCGAAATCTGACTTTTGGTACCCGCCGTGAGGCTCTGCTTCCGACCCACCCCTGCCGTGTAGGCCCGCGCTGACGTTTCCCGAAAGCGGCCGTTCGTCGGACATGAGGCAACTTTGGTTCGGGGTGAGGAGCGGTCATTAAAATGCGGTCTGCAAGCCGACATACGGCTTACCGCCCTTTCAACGGATGCTCGAACCGCGATTACGTGGTCAGCTTGTCAACGATGGCCCGGATGCGCGTGGCATCGACTGGTTCGGGGTCGACCGAGCGGTGAATAGTCAAACCTTCGATCAGCGCGTCCAGCATGCGGGCTGTATCGCGGTCGAAGTGTCGTTCGAGCGCCCGCCGGCTTGCTTCCATCCACTCTCGCATGACCGTCTGGAGCGCCGGGTTGCGGGCTCCGAAGGCATAGAGTTCATAGCTCAGCAGCAGGTGGCGCGTGTTTGTCCAGGATGCATCGGTGATGATGGCGACCACCGCCTGCCGTGCCTCGTCCGGCGTCTGGGCCGCCACGAGCAGTTCCGTGAACCGGGCCGAGACTGTCGCCGCCAAGCGGCGGAACGCTTCTATGAGAAGCTCGTCCATGCCGCTGAAGTGATAGGACATCGAGCCGAGCGGCACGTCCGCGGCTTCGGCCACCTTGCGGTGCGTCGTACCGGCGACCCCATACTCGGCGATGACGTCCAAAGCCACGTCGATGATGCGGCTGCGCCGGTCCGGGTCGAGGCGTCGTTTGGCTACGGTCACGATGTGCTCACGTCATAGCCGGACGGGGCGGAAGCGGCTTCACAAGCCATGTGTACGTTTGTACATACCGTTGTCAGATGCAAGCAGGTCCCGCTCCGTCGCCAGCCGCGGCCGCACCGAACCCTACCGCTTAAGGACCGATCCATGGATGTGCGCTCTCAGAAGCAGCGGATGCTCGCAGGCGATCTCTACATCGCCGACGCCCCCGAACTCGCCGAGGACAACCGACGCATCTCGGACTGGCTCGACCGATACAATGCCACGAACACGAAGACACAACCCGAGCGTCAAGCGCTTCTTACGGAAGCGTTCGCGCAGGTTGGCGAAGGCTGCAACATTCGCCCGCCCTTCCATTGCGACTACGGCTACAACATCAGCCTGGGCCGGGGCGTGTTCCTGAATTTCAACTGCTGCATCCTCGACGTGGTCGCGGTCAGCATCGGGGACATGACACAGATCGGACCGGGCGTGCAGATCCTAACTGCCGATCACCCGCGTGACCCGGTCGAGCGTCGGCAGATGCTAGAGTTCGGTCGTCCGATCCGCATCGGGGCGAACGTCTGGATCGGCGGTGGGGCACTCATCATGCCGGGCATCACCATCGGGGACGACGCCATCATCGGAGCCGGTAGCGTGGTGACGCGTGATGTACCCGCGGGCGGCATTGCCGTCGGCAACCCGGCCCGGCTGCGCGGCGCGTAAGCAGGGCGCATAACGAGGGGACTCACCCGATTGTCGGCGGCGGGCGCGGCGACAACGTCCGGTTGCATACATTCCTGCCTGAAACCAGAACGGCAGAAATCCACCCCAGGCGGCCATTCCGCATCCGATCCATCTTAGATGCGCGAGCCGTCTTCGGCGCTTCCCGGAAGCGGACATGCGTTAGCCGTCTACCAACTTCGTATTAGAGTAGGGCGCATGCGCTGACGCCGGGTCGGCAAGTAGACGTTCCGCCACTAATCCCGGTCGGCCGTTCCCGCTTGCTATTCAATCCTGGAAGGCGGCCCAAAGCTCTGGAACGATCCGATAGCCGTGGCCGTGCCGCGCCACCCTTGCGAACCCGGGAAACTCGACGTGCATCCCCGCTACGAGGAGGCGGTCGGCGGCTGCAGCGTCGAGCATCCTGCGGCGCGTGTCGGCGGCTTGGTCGCCGTCGACGTCGAAGACCACCCCCGCATCCGGCTCGGGCGCTTGCACCTGCGGCAGGTGCACGATGTCGCCCCAGATCAGAAGCGAGCGCCCGCCGGCCTCCAGGCGATAGCCCGTGTGGCCCGGCGTATGGCCAGGCAGCGGCACCGCGTGGATGTCGGGCATGACCTCGCCCCCGCCGGCGAAGCGGGTGCGGTCGCGATAAGGATGCATTGCCCTGCGGGCTCCGTCGAACCACATCCGCTGATCCTCCGGCGCGCGGCTTCCCGCGGACCCATCGAGCCAGAACCGGGCCTCGTCCTCCGCCACGACGATCTCCGCGTTCGGGTAGAGTGGCACGCCTGCCTCGTTCGTCAGACCGGCCGCGTGGTCGAGATGGAGGTGGGTGAGCAGAATGGTCCCGATGTCGGCCGATGTGATCGAGAGAGCGCGGAGCGCCGCCGGCGTGGTGCCCATGGTGGGACCCCAGGCGTCGCCCATCCCGGCGTCGATCAGGATTGGCGCATAGCGAGGCGAACGCACGAGATACATCACGTGGTTGATCCGTGGCCGCTCCGCAGAACGGAACGCCTCGCGCTGCAAAGCCTCGGCCCGCTCGACCGGAATGCGCCGCACGACCTCCATCATCGTGGGCTCGAAGTATCCGTCGCTGATGGCCGTGACGAGGACGTCGCCCATCGGCCAGTGAACAGCCCCCACTACACGGTCCTGAATTTCCATAGGCATGTGGGTCTCCTTCCAGGAAGGAGGGTATGGTCGCGAAACCAAGTTTCAATTAGTTACCTTACTACCACCAGGTAGCGGGGAGGTGACTTTATGAACCAGAGCGAGCGGCTGTCCTTCCACGCGGATTGTCCGTCCCGGCTTCTGCTGGACGAAGTCGCCGACAAGTGGTCGATCCTCGTCCTGGCGGCGCTTCAGCATGGGCCAATGCGCTTCAACCAGTTACTTCATGCCATCGACGGCATCTCGAAGAAGTCGCTCTCCGTCGTGCTTCGCCGGTTGGAGAGAAATGGCATCGTCTCTCGGGACGTTCTGAAACTCCGGCCAATCGCTGTTGCATATTGCATCACGCCACTTGGTTGGACGTTGGTGGAACCATTCGCCGCGCTTTATGACTGGACGCAGCGTCATCTCGACGAGGTGGATCGTGCAAGGCAGCAGTTTGACCAGCAAGGCGGCCACTCCCTCTCGCCGAACGCGAACCTCTGACAGATCAAGCATCGGAGTGTGGACCGCTTCCGTGGTTATGCCCGCTTCGATGCATCCACGGCCCGGAAGCGGACCGGCAGGAAACCACCGAGGCTGTGTGAAAACGCCCTGTTGTGCTACCTTTTCGGGAGCGCTGGAGGGGTCGAATGGGCCGTTTCATCGAAGGTTGCGAGCGGCGCCAAGCGCTTCTTCTAGCGGACTGCGTCGACGACTATGTCGGCGAGGAGAACCCGGTCCGAGTGATCGACGTCTTCGTCGATGAACTGGACCTCGCCACACTCGGCTTTGAAGGCGCGGCTGCAACGGGGCGGCCCGGCTACCATCCGGCGACGCTCCTGAAGCTCTACCTCTACGGTTACATGAACCAGGTGCAGTCGAGCCGACGCCTTGAGCGCGAGGCAGGCCGCAATGTCGAGGTCATGTGGCTGACCGGCAAGCTCGCCCCCGACTTCAAGACGATCGCGGACTTTCGACGCGACAACGGCGAAGCAGTTCGGGCAGCGTGCAAGCAGTTTGTCGTCCTGTGTCGGGAGATCGGCCTCATCGCTGGCGGCACGGTGGCGGCGGACGGCAGTCGGTTCAAGGCCGTGAATACGCGCGACAAGAACTACACGCCCGGCGCGATCCGCCTTCGCTTGGCGCAGGTGGAGGCGAGCATCGAGCGCTATCTCGATAAGCTCGACACCGCCGACCGGCAGGAGGCGGACGTCGCCGAGATGCGCACGACGCGCCTGAATGAGAGGATCGAGGCGCTTCGTCAGCAGATGCGCACGCTGCAAGCCATGGCGCGCCAAGTCGAGACAGCGCCCGACCGTCAGATCTCACTGACCGACCCGGACGCCCGTGCCATGGCCACGAACGGCAAGGGCACGGGCCTCGTCGGCTACAACGTCCAAGCGGCCGTTGATACGGACAGCCATATCGTCGTGGCGCATGAGGTCACGAACCTCGGCCATGATCGCACCCAACTCGCCAACATGGGCCGGCAGGCGAAGGACGCGACCGGGGTCGAGCACCTGACGATCCTCGCCGATCGCGGCTACTTCTCAGGAGCGGAGGTCTTGGCCTGCGAAGAGGCGGGCGTCACACCGATCTGCCCGAAGCCTTTGACCTCGGGCGCCAAGGCGGAGGGGCGCTTCGGCAAGCCGGACTTCCTCTACGATGCGCCGAGCGACACCTATCGGTGCCCTGCCGGCGAGACCCTCATCAAGCGCACGACCACCGTCGAGAACGGCCTCGTTCTGAACCGCTACTGGTCGAGCCGCTGCCGATCATGCGCGTTGAAGCCCGGCTGCACGACCGGCAACGAGCGACGGGTGACGCGCTGGGAGCACGAGCATGTCGTAGAAGCCATGCAGGATCGGCTCGACTGCAGGCCGGACGCCATGCGCATCCGGCGACGGACCGTCGAGCATGTGTTCGGCACGATTAAGGACTGGATGGGACGCAGTCACTTCAGGATGCGGAGGCTTCCGAACGTCGGGACGGAGATGAGCCTCCACGTCCTCGCCTACAACGTGAAGCGGGCCATCGCCCTGCTCGGCGCGCCAGGGCTCATCGCCGCGATGCGCGGATGAGCCGGGAACGGCTCGCTCCGCCCGTCACAGCTTCCGCCCCAACCCGTTTCCACACAGCCTCCACCCCAAGCCGCCGTTCGGCTTGCGACCCAACACGGCCGTACAATTGCGGTCGCTTGGTTCCGGAAAGCAGACGTCCCTCCCTCCGGCATTTCGACTGCAACGCGCCCATCCCGGTCATGCAAAGCGTTCTCCTTCGATGCCGAAAGCGGACGCCAGCTGCACCTCGCCGGTACTGCCCAGCTATTAAAACAATATCGCTGTGTTCGTGGGAGCTACAATCGAAGTGCGACCAAGCCATAGGCGCCTTCGCGACCGGAGCGGGCGTCGGGTCTCATTCGAAGGTTGCGATGTGGCCTCGGCTCCGCAGATCCGCCGAGGCCGGCTAGGCCGATATAACGGGAGCGAACTTTCTGCCGTCTTGCAAGAGGCCTAATAGCTTGGCGATGTCATGGCCCCCGGGATCTTCGATCAGGTCCGCCAGCGTGTAGCGGTCGAGCACGGCTAGGAACGCCGACAGAGCTTCTCTCAGTACGCGTCGCAGACGGCATGGCGCCGTGATCGCGCAAGCGCCACCCGAGAAGCATTCGACCAAGGCAAGATCGTCCTCCGTCTGGCGCACGACCGCGCCGACCACGATCTCGCCCGGCGCCCTGGCCAGCCGCAGACCGCCGCCCCGGCCCCGGATGGTGCGGATCAAGCCCAGACGCCCGAGCTGATGCACCACCTTCGTCAGGTGGCTCTCCGAGATGCCGTAGGCGCGCGCGATCTCGGCGATCGAACTCTGCCGCGGCTCGTGCAGGCCGACGTAGATGAGGGTGCGCAGGGCGTAATCCGTATAGCGGGTCAGGCGCATGGCGGCTCCGTACTGCCCTTAAGGTACATTCAAGTTGCATCTTTTCAACCGATAGACCATAAGGTTCATCGTCAATGCACTTTGGGAGTTGTTGATGCCCAATCCGCTCAGCTCTGCCACCGTCGCCATCATCAAGGCCACCGTTCCGGCCCTGGAGGCGCACGGGCTGACCATCACGAAGCGCATGTATGAGCGGCTCTTCCAAGATGCGGCGATCCGCGACCTCTTCAACCAGTCACACCATGGCGAGACCGGCTCGCAGCCGAAGGCCCTGGCCCTGGCGGTGCTCGCCTATGCCCGCAACATCGACAATCTCGGCGTCCTCGCCGGAGCGGTGGAGCGCATCGCGCAGAAGCATGTCGCGCTGAGCATCCTGCCGGCGCACTATCCCTCCGTGGCCGACGCGCTGCTCGGCGCCATCGGCGACGTGCTCGGCGAGGCCGCCACGCCGGAGATCTGCGCGGCCTGGGGCGAGGCGTACTGGTTCCTGGCGGAGCTTCTGATCGGCCGCGAGGCCACGATCTACCGCGACTTGGCGACCAAGCCAGGCGGCTGGAACGGTTGGCGCGACTTCGTGGTCGAGAGCGTCGCGCCGGAGAGCGAGACAATCAGCTCCTTCATTCTGACTCCGGTTGACGGCGCCCCGGTGCTGCGGCACCGGCCCGGGCAGTACCTGGGCTTCCTGTTCAACCTGCCAGGCCACGGCGTGTTGAAGCGCACCTACTCGATCTCCTGTGCGCCGAACGACCGGGCCTACCGCATCACCGTCAAGCGCGAGGGCCGGGCACACGAGCCCGCCGGGATCGTCTCGAACTGGCTCCACGATCACGCCCGGTACGGGACGGTGCTGCGCGCGGCGCCGCCGGCCGGTGACTTCTTCCTCGACCAAGCGTCGAACGCCCCCGTCGTGCTCGTCAGCGGCGGTGTCGGACTGACGCCGATGATGAGCATGCTGGAGACGATCACGTCGGCAACGCCTAGGCGGCCGACCTGGTACGTCCATGGGGCGCTTAACGGACGTGTGCACGCCATGCGTGATCACGCCAAGGCGCTGACCGCCGGCAACGAGAACGTCCGGTTGCACACCTTCTACGCGGAGCCGGAAGCCCAGGATCGGCAGGGCGAGCACTACGATGCGGCCGGCTTGATCAGCGCAGACTGGCTCGTGGCGCAGACGCCCCGCGAGGAGGCAACCTACTATCTCTGCGGTCCCAAGCCGTTCCTCAGCGCGCTTGTGAATGGGCTTCAGCGTCAGGGCATTCCGGCCGAGCGCATCCGGTTCGAGTTCTTCGGTCCGGCGGATGAGCTGATCGAAGAGCCGCGCCAGGCTGCCTGAGCACGATGGCGCCGCTCCTTCAGGTGAGCGGCGCCACAACCAGAGGAGCGTCTGCGTGGATTACACTCGTACTGTAGCTGACGCGATCCTGTCTGCCTCTGCAGATGCGGTAATTGCCTCGGACAGCGAGGGGATCATCCGCATCTGGAATCCGGGAGCCGAGCGCATCTTCGGGTACACGGCCGACGAGGCCCTCGGTCAATCGCTCGACATCATCACGCCCGAACGGCTGCGCAAGCGCCACTGGGATGGGTACCGCAAGACCATGGCGACCGGGGAGAGCCGCTATGGTCAGGGCGCTCTCCTATCTGTCCCGGGCGTCTGCAAGGATGGGCGGCAGATCTCGCTGGAGTTCACCATCGTGCCGCTCAAAGACGAGCAGGGGGCGATGACCGGCATGGTTGCGCTGATGCGGGACGTTACGATTCGCTTCACCGAACTGAAGGTGCTGAGACAGCGTTTGGCCAAGGACACCGGGGGGCGTGCGGGTCCACCGTAGCGAGGGAGCGCATCATGGTTGGGCGTACAACCAAGCTGCCCGAGAGGTCGTCGGATTCTGCGGTCCCCGAACGTCCTGAGTTCGGCGAGTACAGTTCTCCGCCCTGCTTCATGCATGAGCTCGATCCCGACTTCGTAAGCCCGAAGATGGAGAGGCGACCTTCTGAACCGTGCGCCTCTGAAGTCTCAGCATCCGACTGGCCGAGCGTGCGGCGGTGGCGAAAGGAGACCCGCACTGCCCTCATCGAGCGGCGGGTCAGGCTCTCTGCCCAGGACCGCGCTGCCTGGAGCGAGCGCATCGGGCAAGCTCTCCGAGCCGCTCTACCCTCGGGATCAGGCATCATGATCGGCCTCTACTGGCCGTTCCGGGGCGAGTTCGATGCCAGACCCCTGCTGACCGAGTTGCGTGAAAAGGGATCACGGCTGGCGCTTCCGGTCGTCGTGGAAAAGGGGCGCCCCCTCCAGTTTCGAACTTGGTCGCCAGGTGACCGCATGACTCGCGGCGTCTGGAACATTCCCATTCCCGCCGAGGGCGAGGCCGTCGATCCTGACGTTCTGATCGCACCGCTCGTCGGCGTCGATCCGGCCCGATACCGCCTCGGCTATGGTGGGGGCTTCTATGACCGGACCATCGAGTCCAGGCCAGCGAAGCCTCTGGTCATTGGCGTCGGCTTTGCCCTTGCGCGGCTCGCGACGATCTACCCACAGGCGCACGACGTTCCCATGGATATCGTCGTGACAGAAGACGGTGTCTGGCCGGACACGAACTGACCTTGATCTCGCTGCGGCGTTGGGTTGGTGGCCGCACTGGATAGCTTCCTAGTCGATGCGGTTCCCACCTGTTCTGAATCTGGCCTGCGCGCTCTGGCCTATAAAGCTTTACTGGCCGCGATTGCCGAACTGCGCATCTATGATCATCCCGGCGAGCTGCAGCTCGATGAGTGCAAACTATCGAGGGATCTTGGGGTCAGCCGCACGCCCATCCGAGAGGCTCTGGCGATCCTGGAACATCAGGGATTCGTACGTCGGCGGCAGCGACATGGTGTGTTCGTTGCCAAGAAGACCAGGCGTGAGATCATCGAGATGGTCTATGCCTGCGCTGCACTGGAGGGCATGGCGGTCCGGCTGGCATGCGCCAAAGCGACAGAGGAGCAACTCGGCGCGCTTCGTACGAGCTTCAGCGCCTTCTATGAGGCGGATCCTCCGAGCGGATATCACCGCTAATTCGAGGCTCGTTGGCAGTTCTGCCGCCATGCCGCCACGCTCGCGCAATGCGCGGAGATCTTGTCTATGCTCAACCATCTCCTGCTGCATTTGCGGAGCGCTCACGAGACGATATTCCGCCAGAACATCGATCTCGCATATCTGCGGGCTGCATACGAGGCTATCATCGAAGCGCTAGAGCTGCGAGATGCCGAGCATGCAAGCCGGCTTGTTCTTGAAAGAGGTTTCAGGTTTGCTCGCGATATCGAGAAGTGCGGCATATGGTTCGGACATGTATAGCCGTGCCTTGAAGATCGCGTCGTGAGACTCCTCTTGAGGATGTTCCTTGATGTAGCACACCCTGCCTGGCAAGATCGGATCAATATTGCCCGCCCATCATAAGATGCAAATTATAGAGGATAGATCTACCTATGTCTAAGGTCGCAACGTATCCGTTTTCAAGTGGACGATCCGCATTCAGCCAAGGTCCGTGCTTGGCTGCCTACGCCACAAGTTGGACGAGGGTCGTTGTGTGATCGCGTCAGCCGCGATTAAAGCCAACTGAAGACATTAGAAAGGCAAGACTGACCCATGCACAGGCCGCGAAGGCACGCCGGGACAATGCGTGACGTCGCACTGTGTCATGAACAAGCCATGTCAAGAGCACCAGCAGGACAGCGGCTGCGAGCCCCCCACGGACGAGCATTTGGCCAGCCGCAGTCAGGAAGGCCACAACTCCGACTGTGTTGGTGACCTGTTCCCAAGCGCTGACGCGCTGCCAGTCCGTGAACATCATTACGAAAGGAACGCAACCGAGCGACGCGGCGGCTGCAAGGGCAGCGGTGACGGCGATGTCCTTCATTTCCACCGACCAAGGCTTCGATGTTCAAACGCTCGATCGCACGGCAGGGTGCCTATCCTGGTTGCAATTTTAGCGGCTGTCCGTAAACGATGACCTGGTATACCAGCAGCTACGCCACTCATAGGTGCATCTGCCCATCCAATGGGCACACCTGAGGATGGCGAAGCGAGCGAGGGCGCGTAGAGATGCCGAATGTGGCTCGACCGGACCACCAATCCACAAAATCGTCTGGGTTTCGGCTGTTCAGGCCAGTACTAGCGGGAGCGACCCTCCGTGAGCGACTGATCGCCTGCCTCGGCGCGCTCGCGGGCATCACACTTACCGGCCTGATCTGCGGTCTTGTCTTTGGTCAGGGGCCGCACATCCCGCTCATCGTTGCGCCGATGGGCGCTTCTGCCGTGCTGTTATTCGCGGTGCCTGCCAGCCCGCTCGCTCAGCCCTGGTCAATTATCGGCGGCAACACGATCTCGGCCTTCATGGGCGTGCTCGCCGCTCACTTCATCCCAAACCCGGTCATGGCTATCGGCGTCGGCGTCTCGCTGGCTATCGCCGCGATGTCGCTCACTCGCTCTCTCCACCCACCGGGCGGTGCCGCTGCACTAACAGCGCTCATCGGCGGACCAGCGGTGACCTCCGCCGGCTTCTTTTTCCCCCTGTTTCCGGTCTGCGTAAACTCAGTGATCTTGGTTGCGCTTGGTATCGCCTTCCACAAGATCTCACGCCGCAATTACCCGCACGTCCCGGTGGGGGGGCCGGTCAACACCCATGGGACGGCAGACCTGCCCGCGCCGCTCAGGGTCGGGTTCAGGCCGGAGGACGTGGACGCTGCCCTGGTCGAGCTGCACGAGACGTTGGACATTGATCGCGCTGACCTCGACCGGCTCCTCCGAGAGGTCGAGCTTCGCGCGCTCGTGCGGACCCAGGCCGACCTCACCTGCGGCGAGGCGATGTCGCGAGACGTAGTCACCATCAGGATAGACGACAGCGCGGAGCGAGCACGAGAGCTACTCATCGTACACAACATCCGTACGCTGCCTGTTATAGATGAAGGCGGCCGGCTTGTCGGTACGCTCGGTCTGCGCGAGCTGACGCTGCATGGCGAAGTCGGCATCGCGCAGGTGATGTCCGAGGCCAGGACGACTTTGCCAGACAATCCGATCGTCGCATTGGCTTCTACTCTAACCGACGGTCGCACTCACGCGGTAATCGTCGTGAACGAGGATCGGCGCGTGTCAGGGATCATCACTCAGACCGACCTGCTCGCCACCCTGACGCGCTTGCTCTCGGCGAAGGCATTCGCGTCTCGCGAAGCGGTAAGTCCTTAAGCGCATCACTGCCCAACCGTTATCACCGTTTGAGGGCGTCAGACGCGCTTTGCGGGCGCCCTGCGAAACAGGTCGGCTGATGGATAGCGCGTTGTGGACGTTGGCCCGGTTATTGCCGGTGTGCTCTCCTGCCTGGCTACGCCAGCCCACAGGATCAAGCCGATGCAAGACGAGCCAATTTTCCTCTACCTCCTGTACGCCATCCTGATGGGATCCAGCATGATGTTGACTTGGCAGGTCCATCTTCTTCGCCAAACCAAGATGGGATAGACCGGCTTCCAGCGAAGAAACGGTATTTTTTGGCCAAGGCTAGTTGTCGGGGTCCATTGGCTGACGCCAAGAGAGACTTCTGTTGGCCCAAGAAGGGGTGGGGGCAAGCGTAACAGCGACGTCCGCTGTTCCTGCATTCCTGCCCCAAGGCGTACGGTCTGCAATACGGTGACCGATCGGGCACCTACAGCGCCGAGCTGCGCAGCTGGAAGGAGGCAGGCGTCGATCTCGCGGCCTGCGCGGACCTTGGTCTCAAGACATTGCCCAAGGCCTGGGCCCCGCGCTCAACGCGGCCTCAGCTCTGGACGCTTATATCCTCGCCGACCGGGGACACGGCTCGCGTTCAAGAATCGTGCTGACTTGATCATCCCGACTCGAGGAGACTCAAGCCTGTTCAACCCGGCGTGATGCTGGTGAACCCTGACAGGCATCCTGGGGTTAAGGCGAAGCAGGGACAGGCCAGAGGTGGCTCGGGGAAATTGCACAGTGGGGCTGAGTGGAATTTCTGCCTGACGGCGGCCAGGATGGCTGCGGATCAGGAGCGATGATGAGCAAGCGACAACGCCGGAACCATCTCCCAGCCTTCAAGGCGAAGGTGGCTCTGGCTGCCCTGCGGGGCGAGAAGACCCTGGCCGAACTGGCCCAGCACTTCGATGTCCATCCCAACCAGATCACGGCCTGGAAGACCCAGCTTCTCGATGGGGCTGCCGGGGTGTTCGGATCCGCGCTCCGGTCGGAGGCGGCACTGGCCATCGACGTGAAGACGCTGCACGCCAAGATCGGCGAGTTGACGCTGACCAACGATTTTTTGTCCGGCGCGCTCGGCAAAGCCGGTCTGCTGAGCGCAAAGCGATGATCGATCGCGGGCACGATCTGCCCATCGCCAAACAGGCCAAGGCGCTCGGGATCAGCCGGGGCAGTGTAGGGCGGTGACAAAACCATCCACTGGAGCGTCGGCGTCGTGCTGATGCGGGCGGCGTAAAAGCCGGCCATTGGAGAAGCTTCTCTTTCGAGAGGAGCTGGGGATGTTTGCCGTGGAAGTCTACGCGGCCGTTCGGCAGTTCGTGTTTATCGAGGGCAACTCTCGGCGTGAGGCGGCTCGCGTGTTCGGGCCGAGCCGAGAGACGATCGCCAAGATGTGCCGGTTCTCTCTGCCGCCGGGCTATACGCGCTCGAAGCCGGTCGAGAAGCCGAAGCTTGGGCCTCTTCTGCCGGTGATCACAGCCATCCTGGAGGCGGACCGGACTGCGCCGGTCAAGCAGCGGCACACGGCCAAGCGGATCTTCGAGCGTCTACGCGACGAGCACGGCTATGCCGGCGGCTACACGGTGGTGAAGGACCACGTGCGGATCTGCCGGTCGCAGGGGCGGGAGACCTTCGTGCCGCTGGCCCACCCGCCCGGCCATGCCCAGGTCGACTTCGGCGAGGCGGTGGCCACGATCGGCGGCGTGCGTCGCAAGATCCATTTCTTCTGCATGGACCTGCCGCATTCCGACGCCTGCTTCGTGAAGGCGTATCCGCGGGAGACCACCGAGGCGTTCCTCGACGGGCACGTCGCCGCCTTCGCCTTCTTCACGGGCGTGCCGCTGTCGATCCTGTACGACAACACGAAGGTCGCGGTCGCCAAGATCTGCGGCGACGGGCAGCGCGAGCGCACGCGCGCCTTCACCGAGTTGGTGAGCCACTACCTGTTCCGCGACCGCTTCGGCCGTCCGGGCAGGGGCAACGACAAGGGCAAAGTCGAAGGGCTGGTCAAGTTCGCCCGGTCCAACTTCATGACCCCGGCTCCGGAGGCAGCTTCGTTCGAGGCGCTGAACACTGATCTGGAGCGACGCTGCCGAGTCCGGCAGGATGATTGTGCCGGTCGGTATGCCGAGCTCATCGGTACGCGGCTCGTGGCCGACCGTGCGGTCCTGCGCGCCCTGCCGGCGGTCCCGCTGGAGCCGTGCGAGACGCGGGCTGGTCGTGTCTCCTCGACCGCGTTGGTGCGCTACCACGGCAACGACTACTCGGTGCCCACCGCCTACGGCTTCCGGAACGTGCTGGTGAAGGGCTTCGTCGACGAGGTCGTGATCCTGTGCGGCGGGATCGAGATCGCCAGGCACGAACGCAGCTACGGCACCGGCGTGTTCGTGTCCGAGCCGCTGCACTACCTCGCGCTGATCGAGACCAAGCCGAACGCCCTCGACCAAGCGGCGGCCCTCCAGGGCTGGGATCTGCCCGAGGCGTTCCAGCACCTGCGCCATCTCCTGGAGGCGCGCATGGGCAACCGGGGCAAGCGCGAGTTCATCCAGGTGCTGCGCCTGATGGAGGCGATGCCCAAGGACGTGGTGGCCGCAGCCGTCACGGAGGCGATCCGGCTCGGGGCGATCGGCTTCGATGCGGTCAAGCTGATTGCGCTGGCCCGACTCGAGCACCGACCGCCCCGGCTCGACCTGGCAGCCTATCCGCACCTGCCCAGAACCACGGTGCGGACCACCGTGGCTGCCGACTATGCCGTGCTGGTGCCGGAGGTGGCCGCATGAGCCCGGCGCGCGACGAGACGACGCCGGGCGTCCTGCTGGCTCACCACCTCAAGCAGCTTAAGCTACCCACGGTGCTGCGCGAGTACGACAAGGTTGCCCGCGAGTGCGCCCAGGGCGGCCTGGACCACCCGCGCTACCTGTTGCGGCTGGTTGAATTGGAGCTGATCGACCGTGAGCGGCGCATGGTTGAGCGCCGCATCCGGGCGGCGCGCTTCCCGGCAGTGAAGAGCCTCGACACGTTCGACTTCGCCGCGATCCCGAGCCTGAACAAGATGCTCGTGCTGGAGCTGGCCCGCTGTGGCTACATCCTCAGCCGAGAGAACGTCATCGCACTTGGCAACTCGGGCACTGGCAAGACCCACATCGCCTTGGCTCTCGGCTTGGCGGCTTGCCAGAAGGGCTTCTCGGTCACGTTCACCACCGCGGCCTCGCTGGTCAACCAACTGATGGAGGCGCGTGACGAGCGTCGTCTGCTCCGGCTTCAGCGTGAGCTGGCCGCGGTAAAGCTCCTGATCGTCGACGAACTCGGCTACGTGCCGCTGTCGTCGACGGGAGCGGAGTTGCTGTTTGAGGTCTTCTCGCAGCGCTACGAGCGTGGCTCGACCGTGGTGACCTCGAACCTCCCGTTTGAGGACTGGACGTCAGTTCTGGGCTCGGAGCGGCTGACCGGCGCGCTGCTCGACCGGCTGACCCACCACGTCAGCATCCTGAGCCTGAACGGCGACAGCTACCGCCTCAAAACTTCCCGCAGCCGGCGCGGCCGGGCCGAACGGGCGGAGCAAAACCAGGCCACCGCCGATCCTCACGACCCCGAGACGGGCGAGATCCCGCCGGCCTGACCCTTAACGATCGGCGACGAACGAAGAAGGGGCCCGATCGGGCCCCTTCTTCGTTCAGGCTGCACGTTGCCAGTGGCCTGATTTTGCTCCGCCACGGCGGCCTGGAATTGGTCCGCCCTTTACAGGTCATCCCGCCCGTCGCCTGAAATCCGGCATCGCCCACGGCATCACCCGCTAGATGTTTGATCCCGGGGTTTGATGGTGCACTCTTCACGTCGGAGTGGAGGGACGCGCTATGGGCCAGGTTCTTCACGGCAGCGCCACGACGACGGAGGCGATCCGTCGAGCGATCCAGCATAGT
>NZ_JBBXMY010000017.1:0-85544 GCF_038442315.1 Methylobacterium litchii
AGAACCCGATCCCATCTCGAACTCGGCCGTTAAACACGCCAGCGCCCATGGTACTGTGCCTCAAGGCACGGGAGAGTCGGTCGCCGCCAGACCCGCACAACGCAAAGTCAGAAACATTCCCTCTCACGACACCGCTTGGCGCGGGGTGGAGCAGTCCGGTAGCTCGTCAGGCTCATAACCTGAAGGTCGTTGGTTCAAATCCAACCCCCGCAACCAAACACACGAACAACCCGCCCGTCGAAAGACGCGGCGGGTTTTTCGTGTTCGCTGTCCGCGAAGCGCCGGCATCACGTTTGGCGAGCGATGCTACCGAAGCGCAACTTGTGGATTTACTTTTAAATACTTCTACCAACGGTCGAATATTGTTCTAACTGCAATATAGGTGTTCCAAGAGCTCGGATTCTCAGCTATCTCGAAGTCTGGGCAGGTTGATGCGCTGCCGGAATGCTCTGAGAGGTGGCCTTGATGGCCATGGCGTCCCCGAAGCCAGCTGAACCCCTGCTTTCATCCGCTCGCCGGCGGGTGGGGCGATGACCGGCGTTCCCATCCTCGTCACCGGTGGGGCCGGCTTTCTCGGTTCGCATCTTTGTGATCGCCTTTTGGCGATGGGGCAGGAAGTCCTCTGCGTCGATAACTACTTCACCGGGCGCAAACGAAACATCGAACATCTGCGGCAGCATCCTCGCTTCGAGGAAATGCGCCACGACATTACCTTTTCGCTCTATATCGAGGTGTCGCAGATCTACAATCTGGCCTGTCCCGCCTCCCCGATACACTATCAGCACGATCCGGTTCAAACCACGAAGACCTGCGTGGTGGGCGCCACCAACATGCTGGGCCTCGCGAAGCGGTTGAAGGCTCGCATCCTCCAAGCCTCGACCTCCGAGGTTTATGGCGATCCCATCGTCCATCCCCAGGCCGAGGATTACTGGGGGCACGTCAATCCCATCGGGATCCGCGCCTGCTACGACGAGGGGAAGCGCTGTGCCGAAACCCTCTTCTCGGACTATCGCCGCCAGTATCGCCTCGACACCAAGGTCGTGCGGATCTTCAACACCTACGGGCCGCGCATGCGGCCCGATGACGGACGGGTCGTCAGCAACTTCATCCTGCAGGCCCTGCGCGGCGAACCGATCACGATCTATGGCGACGGCAGCCAGACACGCAGCTTCTGCTACGTCGACGATCTCATCGAGGCGATGATCCGGGTAATGGACCAGCCGCCGGACTTCGGTGGTCCGATCAACCTCGGCAATCCGTGCGAGTTCACCATCCTCGAACTCGCCGAGTGCGTGCTGTGGCTGACCGGCTCCCGGAGCCGGATCATCCACCATCCCCTCCCCTCCGATGATCCCAGACAGCGCCGACCGGACATCGGACTGGCTCGGGAACGCCTGGGCTGGGAGCCGAAGGTGTCCCTGAAGGACGGGCTGCAGGAAACCATCCGGTATTTCCGAAGCCTGGCAGCCTGACGCTTGACTGGTGAATGATGACGGACACGCAGGTGGACGTGGCACCGGTCTGGTGAAAGCGTGCTTTGGTATCGCGGTAGAAAAAGCGAGACATCGTGAAAGTCGATAAAGCCGATTACGGAAGCTTTGCTGAAATGCCAGTCACTGCCTATTCGGAAAGTATCCCGCAAACTGCGCCCCAGATCTTCGTCATCACGCCGTATTACCTAGAATCCCTCGACGTGCTGCGGCGGTGTCATGAGAGTGTGTTGGCGCAGCAGGCTGAAGCGCGCCTGACGCATGTCATGATCGCGGACGGGCATCCTCGGGAGGAGATCGACGGCTGGGATGTCCTGCACATCAGGCTCCCCAAGGCACATGCCGATAACGGCAACACGCCGCGCGCGGTGGGTTGCGTCGTGGCAGAGACCAACGGCGCCGAATTCATCGCCTTTCTGGACGCGGACAACTGGTACTATCCCGACCACCTCGCGAGCATGCTCAATGCCATGAAGGAGACCGGGGCAAGCGTCGCCTGCTGTTGGCGGGACTATTATGATCCGGAGGGTACAAAGATTGATGTGGTCGAGGCCGACGAGATGGCTCTGGGCCATGTCGACACGAGCTGTATCATGCTGTCGAGCGCCGCGTTCGATGTGAACCAGTTGTGGTCCAGGATGCCGAAGATCCTGACACCCTGGTGCGACCGGGTCGTCATGACCGGCATCCGCCATCGGCGGCACATGCAGTGCTATACGCGCCAGAGGACCGTCGCGTTTACGACGATCTACTCTCAGCACTTCGAGGACTTAAATCTGCCGCTCCCGCCCAACGCCAAACGGACGCCGGACGAGGCGATGCTTGCTTTTCTGCAATCGATAGAGGGCGTGCAGCAGACCGTGCGCCGGATGGGCTTCTGGCCCCTCGCCATCTGATCCAGACGCGCCGGGGCTCTGCCCCGGCACCCCGCCAAAGGGCTGGCCCTTTGGGATCCTCTATTCGGCCGCCTGCGCAAGATAGGAGGCGGGATTGTAATTGAGGATCGGGCCGAGCCAGCGCTCCACCTCCGCCACATCCATCCCCTTGCGGACGGCGTAATCCTCGACCTGATCCCGCTCCACCTTGGCGACGCCGAAATAATGAGCGTCCGGGTGGGCGAGGTACAGGCCCGACACCGAGGAGCCCGGCCACATGGCGAAGGACTCGGTGAGCTTCACGCCGATGCGGCGCTCGGCTTTGAGGAGATCGAACAGGGTCGTCTTCTCGGTGTGGTCGGGCTGGGCGGGGTAGCCCGGCGCCGGGCGGATGCCCGCATAGGGCTCGCCCGTCAGCTGATCCGGCGTGAAGGTCTCGTGCGAAGCGTAGCCCCAGAACTCCCGGCGGACGCGCTCGTGCATCCGCTCGGCGAAGGCCTCCGCGATACGGTCGGCCAGCGCCTTCACGAGGATCGCCCGGTAATCGTCGTTGGCGCGCTCGAAGCGCTCGGCGATGCGCACCTCCTCCAGGCCCGCCGTGACCACGAAGGCGCCGACGTAATCCGCGATGCCCGTGTCCGCCGGGGCGACGAAATCGGATAGGCAGAGATTCGGGCGCCCGTCACGCTTTGAGAGCTGCTGGCGCAGGCCGTGGAACGTGGCGAGCGTGTCGCTGCGCGAGTCACCCGTCCAAAGCACGATGTCGTCGCCGACGCTGTTCGCCGGCCAGAAGCCGAGCACGGCCTTCGGGTTGAACCAGCGCTCCGCGACGATCTGCTTCAGCATCTCCTGCGCGTCCTCGTAGAGGGCGCGGGCGGCCGGGCCCTGCTCCGGGTCGTCGAGGATCGCGGGGAAGCGGCCCTTGAACTCGTAGGTCTGCAGGAACGGCGTCCAGTCGATGTAGGGCACGAGGTCCGCGACCTCGTAGGAGCCGAAGACGCGGGCATCGGTGAAGCTCGGCTTCTTCGGCGCGTAGGCGGACCAATCCGCCTTGAAGCGGTTGGCGCGGGCCTTGGCGATCGGTAGCCGCTGCTTGTCGGCCTCCGAGCGGGCATGGGCGGCCGCCACCTTGGCGTATTCGGTGCGAACCTTCTCGATGGTGGCGCCGCGGGTCTCCTTGGAGATCAGGCTCGACACGACGCCCACTGCGCGGCTCGCGTCGGTGACGTAGACCGCCTGCCCCCGCTCGTAGGCTGGGTGGATCTTCACCGCCGTGTGGACGCGGCTCGTCGTAGCGCCGCCGATCAGGAGCGGCACGTCGAAGCCCTCACGCTCCATCTCGCCGGCCACGTGGACCATCTCGTCGAGGGAGGGCGTGATGAGGCCCGACAGGCCGACGATGTCGACCTGCTCGCGCTTGGCGGTTTCGAGGATCTTGGCGGCCGGCACC
Source organism: Methylobacterium litchii (assembly GCF_038442315.1). Taxonomy (NCBI): domain Bacteria; kingdom Pseudomonadati; phylum Pseudomonadota; class Alphaproteobacteria; order Hyphomicrobiales; family Methylobacteriaceae; genus Methylobacterium; species Methylobacterium litchii. Next base: position 3,816 of record NZ_JBBXMY010000017.1, read on the forward strand.
ATCACGCCGAGATCGATGATCTCGTAATTGTTGCAGGCCAGCACGACGCCGACGATGTTCTTGCCGATGTCGTGGACATCGCCCTTCACGGTGGCCATCAGCACCTTGCCGGCGGCCTGGCGCTTGCCGTCGCCGCCGTTGGCCAGCTTCTCGGCCTCCATGTACGGCTCGAGATAGGCGACCGCCTGCTTCATCACGCGGGCCGACTTCACCACCTGCGGCAGGAACATCTTGCCCGCGCCGAACAGGTCGCCGACCACGTTCATGCCGGCCATGAGCGGCCCTTCGATCACGTGGAGCGGGCGCTCGACGCCCTGACGCGCCTCCTCCGTGTCGGCGATGATGTAGTCGGTGATGCCGTTGACCAGCGCGTGCTCGATGCGCTTCGCGACCGGGGCCTCGCGCCACGTCAGGTCGGCGGTCCGCGCCTGGGCCGAGGCGCCGGTCTTGAACCGCTCGGCGGATTCCAGCAGGCGCTCGGTGGAATCGTCGCGGCGGTTGAGGACGACGTCCTCACACAACTCGCGGAGTTCGGCAGGGATCTCGTCGTAGACGGCGAGCTGGCCGGCATTGACGATGCCCATGTCCATACCGGCCTGGATGCAGTGGTACAGGAACACCGCGTGCATCGCCTCGCGCACCGGCTCGTTGCCGCGGAAGGCGAAGGAGAGGTTCGAGACGCCGCCCGAGATGTGGGCGTGGGGCAGGGTTTCCCGGATGGTGCGGGTCGCCTCGATGAAGGCGACGCCGTAGCCGTTGTGCTCCTCGATGCCGGTGGCGACCGCGAAGATGTTCGGGTCGAAGATGATGTCTTCCGGTGGGAAGCCGACCTGCTCGGTGAGGATCCGGTACGCCTTCGTGCAGATCTCGACCTTGCGCTCGTAGCTGTCGGCCTGGCCCTGCTCATCGAAGGCCATCACCACCACGGCCGCGCCGTAGGAGCGGCAGATCCTGGCGGCCTCGATGAATTTCTCCTCGCCCTCCTTCATGGAGATCGAGTTCACGATCGCCTTGCCCTGGATGCACTTGAGACCGGCTTCGATCACCTCGAACTTCGAGGAATCGACCATCACCGGCACCCGGGCGATGTCGGGCTCGGCGGCGACGAGGTTCAGGAACTCGACCATCGCCTTCTGCGAATCGAGCAGGCCCTCGTCCATGTTGACGTCGATCACCTGGGCGCCGGCCGCGACCTGATCGCGGGCGACGTCCAGCGCCGCCGCGTAATCACCGTTGGTGATGAGCTTCCGGAACTTGGCCGAGCCCGTCACGTTCGTGCGCTCGCCGACGTTGACGAAGGGGATCTCCTTCGTGAGCACGAAGGGCTCCAGGCCCGAGAGGCGCATCAGGCGCGGGACCTCGGGGATCTGGCGCGGCGCCTTGCCGGCGACGGCCTCCGCGATGGCGCGGATATGGTCCGGGGTGGTGCCGCAGCAGCCGCCGACCATATTGACGAGGCCCGCTTCCGCGAACTCGCCGACGAGGGCGCCCATCGCTTCCGGGCTCTCGTCGTAGAGGCCGAACTCGTTCGGCAGGCCGGCATTCGGATAGGCGCAGACGAGGGTGTCGCAGAGCCGCGACAGTTCGGCGATGTGGCCGCGCATCTCGCGGGCGCCCAGAGCGCAATTCAGGCCGAAGGTCAGCGGGTCGGAATGGCGGAGCGCGTTCCAGAAGGCGGCCGGGGTCTGGCCGGAGAGGGTGCGGCCCGACAGGTCGGTGATGGTGCCCGAGATCTGGATCGGCAGCTTGATGCCGGTCTCCTCGAACACTTGCCACGCGGCGGCGACCGCCGCCTTGGCGTTAAGGGTGTCGAAGATCGTCTCGATGAGGATGAGTTCCGCCCCGCCCGCGATGAGGCCGCGGACCTGCTCGACATAGGCGGTCTTCACCTGATCGAACGTGACCGCCCGGTAGCCGGGGTTGTTCACGTCGGGCGAGATCGAGAGGGTGCGGTTCGTCGGGCCGATGGCGCCGGCCACGAACCGGCGGCGACCGTCCTTCTGCTCGGCGAGCTGGGCGGCCTCGCGGGCGAGCCGCGCGCCCTGCTCGTTCAACTCATGGACGATGGACTCCATGCCGTAATCGGCCTGGGCGATGGTCGTGCCGGAGAAGGTGTTGGTCTCGCAGACGTCGGCGCCCGCGAGGAAGTAGTCGAGATGGATCTGCCGGATCGCGTCGGGCTGGGTGAGGATCAGGAGGTCATTGTTGCCCTTCTGATCGTGCCCGTGATCCGTGAAGCGGTTGCCCCGGAAATCCTCCTCCGAGAATTTCAGGCGCTGGATCACGGTGCCCATCGCCCCGTCGAGCACGAGGATTTTTTCCGAGGCCCGCTCGCGCAAAGCCTTGGCGATTGCAGTGCCGTCGACGGGGGCGAAATCGGTCATCGTCAGTCCTTGAAACCGTTCTGGGGTGCCATCTCGGACCGGGCTCTGTCCGTCTTTGCGAGCGGAGCGAAGCAATCCAGCAGCGCTCCGTTCACTGATGTCGCGCTGCCCGGTCAGGCCGCCTTCGCGGCGGCGATCTTCGGGGCCTGATTGCGCAGGCCGAGAAGATGGCAGATCGCGTAGACGAGGTCCGAGCGGTTCATCGAGTAGAAGTGGAAGTCGTTGATGCCCTCGTCCACGAGGTCGAGCACCTGCTCGGCGGCCACGGCGGCGGCCACGAGGCGGCGGGTCTCGACGTCGTCGTCCAGGCCCTCGAACCGGGCGGCGAGCCAGTAGGGCACCGAGGCGCCGGTGCGGCGGGCGAAGTTCGCCGCCTGCTTGAAGTTCTGCACCGGCAGGATGCCCGGCAGGATCGGGATGGTGATCCCGGCCGCCCGCACCTTCTCGAGGTAGCGCAGGAAGACGTCGTTATCGAAGAAGAACTGCGTGATCGCCTGATCCGCGCCGGCATCGACCTTGGCCTTCAGGGCGTCGATGTCGGCTTCCAGAGTTGCGGCCTCGGGGTGCTTCTCGGGATAGGCCGAGACCGAGACCTTGAAGTCGCCGATCCGCTTGATGCCGGCCACCAGTTCGGCGGTGGAGGCGTAGCCGCCGGGATGCGGGCGGAAGGCGTGGCCGACGCCCTCGGCCGGATCGCCGCGCAGGGCCACGATGTGGCGCACGCCGGCATCCCAGTAGGACTGGACCACCGCGTCGATCTCCTCGCGGGTGGCGTCCACGCAGGTCAGGTGGGCGGCGGGCTTGAGGGTGGTCTCGCGCACCATCCGGGCGACGGTGTTGTGCGTGCGCTCACGGGTGGAGCCGCCGGCACCGTAGGTCACCGAGACGAATTTGGGCTGCAAAGGCGCGAGGCGCTCGATGGAGCCCCACAGAACCTTCTCCATCTCCTCGCTCTTGGGCGGGAAGAACTCGATGGAAACGCGGATGGGGTGGTAGCCGTCGCGGCTGGCGCGTGTGGTCCGGGCCATAATGTTCGTTGCTCCTCGTCCTCAAGATCCGACGGTTCGGACGGCATTCCTTGGTGAAATCTCAGGCGACCGCGCGGTCTTCGCCCCAGGTCGCGTTCGTGTCCCGCCCCTGCCCTTCCTCCTCGGCGAGCCACAGCGTGACCGTGAGTTGGCCGGAGGCCGCCGGCGCGAGGTCGCGCGCGGTGACGGCAGGCAGACCGGCCTCGGCGAGCCAGCCGGCGATCTGCTCCGTGGAGAAGCCGAGCCGGCGGTGCGCCTGGGCGGTGCGCAGGAATTCGAGATCGTGCGGGGCGAAATCGACCACCAGCAGGCGTCCTCCCGGCGCGACGAGGCGCGCGGCAGCTTTCAGCGCGCGGGCCGGGTCGTCGAGGTAGTGGAGCACCTGATGCACGATCACAAGATCGAACCCCGCCTTCGCGAAGGGCGGGGCGTGGATGTCGCCCTGGCGCAGTTCCACCCGCGCGACGCCCTGGCGCTCGAAGTTGGCGCGGGCGACAGAGAGCATGGCATGGTTCGAATCGAGCCCGACCGCCCTCCCCGCCAGCGGCGCGAGGAGCCCGAGCATCCGGCCGGTGCCGGTGCCGAGATCGAGCAGGCTGCCGATGGGGCGCGGCCCGAGGGCTTCGAGCACGGCGGCCTCGACGATATCCTCCGGCACGTGGAGCGAGCGCAGTTCGTCCCATTTCGGCGCCAGCCGGGCGAAGAAGCTCTGCGCCGCCTCCGCCCGCTGCGTCCGCACCGCATCGAGCCGCGCGCGGTCCTCGGAGAGCGGCGGGGCCGCGCGGTCGAGCCCGGCGACCAGCGGGTCGGCGAGATCAGCGCGGTTCTCCGCGAGGCGGAAGAAGGCCCAGGCGCCCTCGCGATGCCGCTCCACCAGTCCCGCTTCCACGAGAAGCTTGAGGTGGCGCGAGATGCGCGGTTGCGACTGGCCGAGGATGTCGGTGAGGTCCGAGACCGACAATTCCCCCTCCGCCAGCAGGGCGAGGATGCGCAGGCGCGTCTCCTCCGCCGCGGCGCGCAGGACGGCCAAGGCTTGGGAAAAGGGGACCGACCCCGCCTCTCGCTGGCGTTCATTAGACATAAAGATATCTTTATGTGCGTTCGCGGCGGGGCGCAAGGGCAAATCGGCGTGTGCGGCGCGGCTGGAACCTGTGGCGCGGGCGTGCTCTTCTGATCGCATATGGTTCTGGCGAGGCGGCTTCGTGTTCGGCATCCTGCGCACCCTGGGCTTGGCCCTCGGCCTTCTCGGCGGCGCCATCGCGGCGCAGGCCCCTGAATTCGCGCAGCAATACGCGCAGCGCCTCGGCGGCGCGGTGGATGAGCTACGCCGGGAGATCGCGACCCTCGAATCGGATGCGCAGGCCAACGGCACCACCCGCGACGGCGCGGTGGAGCGCCTGCGTAGCAACCCGGACGGGCTCGTGGCCCGGCGCGGCGAGGCGGCCCAGGCCGACATCGCCCGGCTCGCCCGTCTCTCGGCACAGCAACAGGCCCTGACCGAGGCGACGAGCCCCCTCGGGCGGACGGTCGCCGTGATCCGCGATCCCGACACCGGTATCGCCCGGGCGACCCTGCGGGACTACCAGCCCGCCGTGCCGACGACGGCCGATGGGCTGACGGCGGGGCTGGTCGGTTTCCTGGCTGCCTGGGGCGGCTGGCGCGTTCTCTCCGATATCGGCCGGCGGGCCACGAGACGCCGGTCGCGGCAGCCGGTGACGGTCGCCTGAGTGTAGAGCAGTGGCGGGGTGTTGCCGGGCGTCTACAGCCCTGTGCCCGCCGCTTGCTTATCGAGCCTGGATCCGCTCGCTCCGGATCGGATGGGGCGTACCATGCCACGCGCGTCGACACAGACGATCGACCCCGCCCTCGACGCCGCCGCCCTGTTGCGGCGCGTCGGGTTCTTCGGGCTGTTCGTGGTCCTTCCCGTGCTGGCCCAGGTCGCCCGGCGCGCGGCGGTGATCCTTGCGCCCATCGCGGTCGTGCTGCTGCTCATCGCCAGCGGCATCGACCGGCGGCAGCGGCCGACCATGCCCGCCATCCGGCGGCTGCTCACGGCGCCCGCCTTCCTGGCCGGCAGCCTCGTCGTCCTGTGGTCGGCCCTGTCGCTGGCCTGGACGCCCTTCCTCGGCCCGGCGGGGGAACGGCTCGCCAACCTCGTGGCGACCATCGGCCTCGGCCTTGCGGCCTACCTCGCCCTGCCCGACCGGATGCGCTCGGCGAACCTCTATCTCCTGCCGCTCGGGGTGACGGCGGGGGCCATCGTGGCCATCGCTCTCGGCATCTCGGGGGCGCGGATGGCGCCGGGCATGGAGAATGATGGCGCCCTCGACCGGGGCTTGATCCTGCTGATCCTCCTCGTCTGGCCCGCCCTGGCGTGGCTGCGCTCCCGCCGCCGGGACCGGGAGGCGCTGGTGGTCGCCCTGCTCGTGGCCGTGGCCCTGACCGTCCAGCCGGATGCGACACAGATCGCGGCGCTCGCCATCGGCGCCCTCGCCTACGCGCTCACCAGCCTTCGCCTGAAGGCGGGCGTGGCCGCCACCGCCCTGACGGCGGCGATCCTGCTCGCCGCCGCGCCGATCCTACCCTTCCTCGCGCGCCCCATCGCCTCGGCCGTGCTCGGGCCGGTGAGCCCGGCCGCGTTGTCGCTCAAGAGCTGGCAGAAGGTGGTGACCACCGAGCCGGTGCGCCTCGTGACCGGGCACGGGCTGGAGACCGCCCTGCGCGGGCGGGTGGTCGGGCTCGTGCCGGCCAATGCGCCGACCACGGCCCTGTTCGAATTCTGGTACGAGCTCGGCATCGTCGGGGCCCTCGCCGCCGCCTTCGCCCTCTACGCCTCGATCCGCAGGGCGGGCCGGGACGCCCCCGCCCTCGTGCCCGGCGCCATGGCCTGCTTCGCCAGCGCCTTCGCGGTGGCCTGTCTCGGCGTCGGCCTCACCACGGTGTGGTGGCTCGCGACGCTCGCCATCGCGGTGATGGTGTTCGTGACGGTGGAGCGCGGGCAGTTCCGCACCAGCCGCCCCAAGGTAGCCAGGCTGCGCCGGCTCCGGGATGACGGCCCCGCCGGAGCGGGCGCCGCCTGAAGTCTGGAATAGGGTCAGTTGACGACGCGGAGCGAGACCCACGAGGTCCCGCCCATGCCGAGCGCCCGCGCCGAGCCGCGGGACAGGTCGATGATCCGCCCGCGGACGAACGGGCCACGATCGTTGATCCGGACGACGACAGCCCGGCCGGTGCGGCGGTTCTCGACGCGCACGCGGGTGCCGAAGGGCAGCGTGCGGTGGGCTGCGGTCAGCCCGTTGGGATTGAAGCGCTCACCGTTCGCCGTGCGATGTCCGCTGCCGTACCAGGATGCATTGCCGCCCTGAGCGGCGGCCGGGGACACGGCGCCGACGGCGCCAGCCAGCATTCCGAGGACGAGAGCGATCTTACCGAAACCAACCTTCATTTGTCCGCGCATTCCCTTGTTGTTAGCGGGACGGCGCCAGTCGTTTCGGAAACGGGCAGCAATGTGGCGTCAGATTTCGTGATCTTGGGGCCGCATTTTGGCCCCATTGATGCTGAACGCAATGATTACATGGCGCTCAGCACCCGCTTTTCCTCGTTCTCAGTAACAAATACTTGGAACGAATGCTGGCGAAGTATCGCGATAGATAAGCGCGCGGGGCCGGATGACCGGCGATGGTACGAGGATTATCCTAGATCTGCGTGTCGCGAAGGGCTGCCTCCCGCTCAGGCGGAGGCTCGCGGGCCGGCTTGAATGAGGCCGGGTCAGAACGGGACGCTTTTTTCGAAACAGGCTGAACGCGGTTTTTACCGTAGCCGACGCATGGTCCCCCGGTCAGTCGCGTAACCGGTGTGTCTCATGGCTTCCCAGCGTACCGTGGCAGCCGACGCTCTCGCCCGGAATCAGGTCTCGCGTGCCGGGCGGCCCGCGTCGGCGCCACGGATGGGTTACTCTGCCCAGCCGTCGCCACTCAGGTCCAAGGACCTTCCCCTCGACACGGTGCTGATCGGCGATTGCATCGCCGCCATGAACGCCCTTCCGGCGTCCAGCGTCGACTGCGTGTTCGCGGACCCGCCCTACAATCTCCAGCTGGGTGACGCCGGGCTGCTGCGCCCCGACCAGAGCCGCGTCGACGCCGTCGACGACGACTGGGACAAGTTCGCGAGCTTCCCCGCCTACGACGCCTTCACCCGCGAATGGCTCGCCGCCGCCCGCCGGGTGATGAAGCCGAATGCGACCCTCTGGGTGATCGGGTCATACCACAACATCTTCCGCGTCGGCAGCGCGCTTCAGGATCTCGGTTACTGGATCCTCAACGACATCGTCTGGCGCAAGGCGAACCCGATGCCGAACTTCCGCGGCAAGCGGTTCACCAATGCGCACGAGACCTTGATCTGGGCGTCCCGCTCGGCGGATTCGAAGGGCTACACCTTCCATTACGATGCGCTGAAGGGGGGCAACGAAGACCTCCAGATGCGCTCGGACTGGTTCATTCCCCTCTGCACGGGCGACGAGCGCCTGAAGGACGAGGAGGGCCGGAAGGTCCACCCGACGCAGAAGCCGGAGGCGCTGCTTGCCCGCACCCTGCTCGCCGCCACCAATCCCGGCGACGTGGTGCTCGATCCGTTCTTCGGCACCGGCACGACCGGCGCCGTCGCCAAGCGTCTGGGCCGCCGCTTCATCGGCATCGAGCGCGATCCCGGCTACGCCGCCGCCGCGCGGGAGCGGATCGCGGGGGTCGAGACCCTGTCGCAGGCCGCCCTCCTCGTGGCGCCGACGAAGCGCGCGGAGCCCCGCGTGCCGTTCCTCTCGGTGATCGAGGCCGGTTTGGTCAAGGCCGGCGAGACGCTGTGCGACGAGCGCGGGCGCTTCCGCGCCACGGTGCGCCCGGACGGGCAGCTCGACAATGGGCTGGTGGTCGGCTCGATCCACAAGATCGGCGCCCTCGTCCAGGGTCTGCCGGCCTGCAACGGCTGGACCTTCTGGCACGCCGAGCGCGGCGGCCGGAAGACCTGCATCGACATGTTCCGCACCGAGATCCGCGCCACGATGGCGGGGGCCTGAGCGTTCCTACCGCGCCTTCGGCCCGCCCTTGCGCGGCGGGGCGGCGGCGACGGGCCGGCGGGACAGTACCTTCGGCAGGGGCGCCCGGCGGGCCGGCGGCTCGGCGGGCGGCGGCGTCGCGAGGTCGGGCTCCGGTTCGGGCATCGGCGCGGGCGGCGGCGCCAGCTTCTGCTCCAATGCGTGGGCCAGCACCTTCTTCATCGCCCCCGGCAGGGGCTCCTCGCCAAGTCCGGCGGGGGCGGTAAAGCGCATCCCCTCGGGCGCCGCCATGTCGGCCGCGACCCGCGCCATGAACACCGTCAGTTCCAGCGGGAAATGCGTGAAGACGTGCCGCACGAGGCCCGGCAGGCGCTTCCAGCGGGCGTCGAGGGGCGCGTCGAGGAGCGCCTGCGCCGGATCGTAATCCGGCCGCCACTCGCTGGTCGGCGGCTCGGCCATGGCGCCGAGCAGGCCGTTCGCCGGGCGCGTCCGCAGGAGGATCGCCCCGTCCCCCGCCCGCTGCACCACGAAAGCCGCACCCCGCCGCAGGGTGCCGGCCTCCTTCTTCACCTTGCGGGGAAAGGTGTCCTGCGTGCCCTCCCTGCGGGATTGGCAGGGCCGCATCCACGGGCACAGGGCGCAGGCCGGGCGCTTCGGGGTGCAGAGCGTCGCGCCGAGATCCATCACGGCCTGCGCGAAATCCCCCGGCCGCGTCTGCGGCACCAGTGTCTCGGCGAGGGTGCGCAGGACCGGGCGCGCGGCGGGCAGGGGCTGCTCCACCGCGAAGAGCCGCGAGACGACCCGCTCGACATTGCCGTCCACCGCCGCCGCCGGCCTGTCGAAGGCGATGGAGGCGATGGCGCCGGCCGTGTAGGCGCCGATGCCGGGGAGCTTGCGCAGGCCCTCCACCGTGTCGGGGAAGGTGCCCCCGGCGGCCACCACCGCGCGGGCGCAGGCGTGGAGGTTGCGCGCGCGCGAGTAGTAACCGAGCCCCGCCCAGGCGCTCATCACCGCCTCCTCCGGTGCGGCGGCCAGGGTGGCGACATCGGGGAAGCGTTCGAGGAAGCGGGCGAAATAGGGTTTCACCGCCGTGACGGTGGTCTGCTGCAGCATGATCTCCGACAGCCAGACCCGGTAGGGATCGGGCACCTCGCCGGGCAGCGCGCGCCACGGCAGTGCCCGGCGATGGCGGTCGTACCAGACCAGCAGGTCGGCCGCCTCGGGCCGGGCGTCCTGTCTTGAGTGTGACGCCGCGGGCGCTACCATGCGCTGGCCTTAACCGGTTTTTCGCGCCGGCGGGAGCAGGTTTTCGGCCACCCCACACGACGCACCCGATGGCACGCCCCAAGCCCCTCGCCGAACTCATCGATTCCTGCATCGGCCCGGCCTTCGCGGCCCAGGGCTTCGCCTCCACCGACATCCTCGCCGCCTGGCCGGAGATCGTCGGCGAGCGGCTCGCCCGCTATTGCCGGCCCGCCAAGCTCGAATGGCCCCGGCGGCGCCGCGCGGAGGACGGAAGCGGGCCGGAGCCCGGCACGCTGATTGTGCGCGTCGAGGGCGTCTTCGCCATCGAGTTGCAGCACCTCGCCCCCGTCGTAATCCAGCGGATCAATGCCCATTACGGCTGGGCCTGCGTCGGCAAGATCGTGCTCAAGCAGGATCGCGTCGGGCAACGGGGCGCCGCCTCGGCCACGCGGGGGATCGATCCCGCGCGGCGGGGCGAGGTGGCGAAGGCGGTCTCGGCCATCGAGGATCCCGGCCTGCGCGACGCCCTCGACCGCCTCGGCATCGCCACCGTGGCCACCGCCCCCGCCCCGGGACGGCCGGTGAAGAAGACGTGAGCCGGCAGCGCCGTCGCGCCGCCTTGCCAGCCCTGCCTTCCGCAGATACCCGGTTGCACAACGACACACGCCAAACGGCGGAGGCATCACGCCAATGACCACCCGACGCGACGCATTGAAGCTCACCGGCCTCGTCACGGCCGGCCTCGCCCTCCCCGCCTTCGCGGCCCCGGCCTTCGCCGACACGGTCGACAACGCCGCGCTGCTCCAGCCCGGCCCGTTGGGCGACGTCTGGCTCGGCCCGGCCGACGCCAAGTGCACGATCATCGAATACGCCTCGATGACGTGCCCGCACTGCGCGAAGTTCCACAAGGAGACGTGGCCGGAGTTGCGCAAGCGCTACATCGACACCGGGAAGGTGCGGTTCACCCTGCGCGAATTCCCCCTCGATCCCCTCGCTACCGCCGCGTTCATGCTGGCCCGGTGCGAGGGCGACAAGATGTACTATCCGGTGACCGACCTGCTCTTCGATCAGCAGCAGGGCTGGGCCTTCACCCAGAAGCCGGTCGACAACCTGGAGCAGATGCTCAAGCAGGCGGGCTACACGAAGGACAAGTTCGAGGCTTGCCTGAAGAACGAGAAGATCTATGCCGGCATCAACGCCGTGAAGCAGCGCGGCATGGACGTGTTCAAGGTCGATTCGACGCCGACCTTCTTCATCAACGGCACGCGCTACACCGGCGAGCAGACGATCGACGCGATGGAGAAGGTGATCAAGCCGATCATCGAAGCCTGAGCACTCGGCCACACGCGGCCGTGAACACGGGTGGCGGGAAAAGCTTGCCGAAACGCCCGAAAACGTAACGCTGACAACGAGTTGCGACGATGGGCGGTCGCCTTGACACCCAAGGTAGGCGAAACTATGGTGCGCCCCGCTTGAAGGGGGCTTCCAGCAGATTCCGAGTCCGGATTTCCCGAGGGTTAGAGCCGTGAACGGCGACGACGCGAGGGACGGAAACGGGGATGCCGGCAAGCCACCGGAGGGCGACCTCTCCGCGAGGCTCAGGCGTCTCGAAGCGCAGATTGAACGGAAGCGGCCTTCGGCTGCTCCCGGCACGTCGTCGCGCCCACAGGACACTGGCCGCACCCCGCTCGCTCAGGCGATGACGCTCTCCACGGAGTTCGTCGCCGGTGTGATCGCGGGGGGCATCCTCGGCTGGATCGTCGACCACGTCTTCGGGACGAAACCCTGGGGACTGATCGTCCTTCTGCTGCTGGGATGCGTGGCAGGCTTCTACAACGTGTTGCGGGCCTCCGGGTTCGGCGGTACGCGCCCTCAACGGCGTGACGGATCCGATCGCTGAGACAGGCGCCGAAGTCGGCGCCGGAGAGAGATAAGAAGGGCGGGAGCGGGCATGGCGGTCACGATCGACCCGATTCACCAATTCGAGCTGAAGACCCTCGTGCCGCTCGGCCATATCGGCCATCAGCAGCTCGCGTTTACCCAATCCGCTCTGTACATGTTCGCCGCCGTGGGCGTGATCGCGCTCATCACCATCGTCGCGACGTCGTCGCGGTCGATCGTGCCGGGCCGCGTCCAGTCCCTGGCGGAAGTCTTCTACGAGTTCATCGACGACACGGTGTTTCAGGCGACCGGCGAAGGCGGCCGGAAGTTCATGCCGCTCGTGTTCTCGCTGTTCATGTTCGTGCTGATCCTGAACCTGTTCGGCATGATTCCCTACGCCTTCGCGGTGACGAGCCATCTCATCATCACCTTCGGCCTCGCCGCCCTGGTGATCTGCGTGGTGGTCGGCTACGGCGTCTACAAGCACGGGACGCACTTCTTCGGCCTCTTCGTGCCGTCGGGCGTGCCGAAGGTGCTCCTGGCGATCCTCGTGCCGATCGAGATCATCTCGTTCATCTCGCGTCCGATCAGCCTGTCGGTTCGTCTCTTCGCGAACATGCTGGCCGGCCACATCGCGATGAAGATCTTCGCCTTCTTCGTGGTTCAGCTTCTTCTCGCCGGGGCCTGGAGCGTGCTATCGCCCCTCCCGCTGTTCCTGACGATCGCCCTGACCGCCCTCGAATTCCTCGTGGCGGCCCTTCAGGCCTACGTCTTCGCGACGCTCACGGCGATCTACCTGAACGACGCTCTTCACCCCGGCCACTGACGACCGGCCGGCTTCCCCGCCGCGAACCTCGCGCACGTTTCTCGAGAAAGACCTCAGGAGTTACCATGGATCCCGTCGCTGCGAAGTACATCGGCGCCGGCCTCGCTTGCCTCGGCATGGCGGGCGCGGGCATCGGCCTCGGCAACCTGTTCGGTCAGTTCCTTGCCGGCGCCCTTCGCAACCCCTCGGCCGCCGACGGCCAGCGCGCCACCCTGCTCCTGGGCTTCGCCCTCACCGAGGCGCTCGGCATCTTCTCGCTGCTGATCGCGCTGCTGCTGCTGTTCGCCGTCTGAACGGCGCTCGCCGGGGTCCTCGGGCCCCGGCTTCGGCGGCGCCCCGGCGCCGCCTCTCCACGGGAGGGTGACGCCCCGCGTCGTCCTCCTCCGGCGCCCTCCGGCGCCCCCCGACGGTGTTTTCTCGGACCGGTTTGATGGCGCAGCCGAACCCTCTCACGACGCCGCCTCCGGGCGCCGACACGCAAGTCGTGCCGGGCCATGTCGAGCACACGGAAGCGCATTCCGGCGCCTTCCCGCCCTTCGAGACCTCGGGCTTCCTCGCCCAGCTCGTCTGGTTGGCTCTGGCCTTCGGCCTCCTCTACTACCTCATGGACAAGGTGGCCCTGCCCCGCATCCGGGGCATCCTCCACAACCGCGCCGAGCGGCTCCGCGCCGATCTCGATCAGGCGCAGGCGATGAAGACCCAGGCCGACGCGGCCGGAGTCGCCTACGAGACCTCCCTGCGCGAGGCTCAGAACAAGGCGCGCGACATCGCGCTGGCCACGCGCAACGAGCTGAACGCCGAGGCGGACGGCAAGCGCAAGGCCCTGGAAGCCGAGCTGAACGCCAAGCTCGTCGCCGCCGAGACCACCATCCGCAGCCGCACCGACGCGGCGATGGGCAACGTCCGTTCGATCGCCGGCGAGACCGCCTCGGCCATCGTCGAGCGGCTGACCGGCCAAGCCCCCGATCAGGCGAGCCTCAACCGGGCGCTCGACGCCACGGCCCACTGAAGAGGACCGCCATGCTGCTCGAAGCCGAATTCTGGGTCGCCGTCGCGTTCTTCATCTTCATGGCCATCGCGTGGAAGGCCGGTGCCTTCAGCACGATGACCAAGGGGCTGGACGGCCGCGCCAACCGCATCCGCCACGAACTCGACGAGGCCAAGCGCCTGCGCGAGGAAGCCGCCGCCGTGCTGGCCGACTACAAGCGCCGTCAGGTCGAGGCCGAGAAGGAAGCGCAGGCGATCATCGCCAGCGCCCGCGAGGAGGCGCAGCGCGCCGCCGACGAGGGCCAGCGCAAGCTGAACGAGTTCCTCGCCCGTCGCACCAAGGCGGCTGACACCAAGATCGCCCAGGCCGAGGCCCAGGCCGAAGCCCAGGTCCGCGCGGCGGCCGCCGAGGCGGCGGTCCGTGTCTCCGAGACGATCCTGAAGGAGCGCCTGCAGGGCGATTCCGCGCAGGGCCTCATCCGGTCGAGCCTCGGCGAGATCCGCACCCGCCTCCGCGCCTGAGACCTTCCAATTCAGCGCCGACACGAAAGCCGCCTCCGGGCGGCTTTTTTCGTTTGGCCCCTCCCCGCTCCGGTGAACGCCCATTCCCTCGGGGAGTTGGCGAGGGCATCGCAGGGGCGGAGGTCGGGACTTCATGGCGGACAGGGTCAGGATCGTCGTGGTGGGCGGCGGCGTCGCGGGGCTGGAAGTGGCCACCGGCCTCGGCCGGGAGAGCCGCGCCGCCGTGACGCTCGTGGATCGCGGCCTGTCCCATGTCTGGAAGCCGATGCTGCACACCTTCGCCGCCGGCACGGCGCGGCCCGACCGGCAGACGGTCGATTTCTTCGCGCAGGCCAAGCGAAACGGGTTCCACTTCCAGCCCGGCACCCTCACCGCCGTGGACCGGGCGGCGAAGACGATCTCCCTCGTGGTGGAGGAGGCCGAGTCCCGGCCGCCGCTCACCCTCCCCTACGATCTGCTCGTGCTGGCCATCGGCAGCCGCGCCAACGATTTCGGGACGCCGGGTGTGGAAGAGCATTGCTCGACCATCGACGACCTCCCCGAAGCCGAGGATTTCCATGCCGCCCTGCGCCGGCATCTGCTCCGCAGCTTCCGGGGCGGGGACGAGCTGTCGGTGGCCATCGTCGGGGGAGGCGCCACGGGCGTCGAGCTGGCCGCCGAACTGCAGCACGCCATCGACCTCCTGGCCCGCTACGGCTCGCCCGACCTGCCCCGCCGCCTGCGCCTGTCGCTGATCGAGAGCGGACCTCGCCTGCTGCCGGCCTTTCCGGAAAGGGTCTCGGCGGCGGCGGCGAAGACGCTCGCCGGGCTCGGCGTCGAGGTGATGACCGGGACCATGGTGACGGCGGCCGACGAGACCGGCTTCGCCCTGAAGGACGGCGGCCGTGTCGAGGCGACGCTCAAGGTCTGGGCGGCAGGGGTGAAGGCGCCCGACGTCCTGTCGCGGATCGACGGGCTGGAGCGGGCCCGCACGGGCGGCCTCGTGGTGGGGTCGGATCTGCGCACCACGCGGGATCCGGCGATCCTGGCGCTCGGCGATTGCGCCAGCCTGACCGATCCGGCCACCGCACGGCCCGTCCCCGCGACGGCCCAGGCGGCGCATCAGCAGGCGCAGCACCTCGTTCCGGCGTTGCGGCGGGCTCTCACCGAGGGTGGCGTCGCGGCGACATTGCCGCCGTTCCACTACCGGGAGCGCGGCGCCATCGTCTCGCTCGCCGATTTCAACGGCTGGGGGACGCTCGGGCGCTACACGTTCGGCGGCGGGCGCCTGAACGGGCTCTTCGCCCGGCTGGCGCACGATCTTCTCTACCGCCAGCACCAGCTCGGCCTGTTCGGCCCCGGTCTCGCCCTGGCGACCTGGGCCGCCGATGAGCTCGACCGGAGGGTGAGCCCGCCCGTGCGGCTCGACTGATCGCTCAGTCCGGCCGCTCGCCCTCGACCTCGCGGGTCTCCTCGACCTCCGGCGCGACCTGCCCGTAATTCAGCACGGCGACGAGGGTGACGCCGCCGAACAGGTTGCCGGCCAGCGTCGGCAGGAAGAACCGGAAGACGTAATCGTTCAGCGAGGCTGCCCCCGTCACGACGAGGTAGAAGGCCTCCACCGAGCCCGCCACGACGTGGGCGAGGCTGCACAGCGAGACGAGCCACGTCATCAGCATGATGATGAAGGGCGCGGCGCTGCCGGTGGCGGGCAGGAACCACACCATCAGCGCGATCATCCAGCCGGCGAAGATTGCCTTCACGAAGGTCGCCGCGAATTCGTGGGCGATGGCGTCGTGGCTGATCTCGGCGAAGGCCTTCTGCACCGAGGGCTCGAAGGCGCCCGCATGGGCGATCAGGGTCGCGATGGCCAGCGTGCCGAGGAGGTTGCCGAGGAGGACGATGGTCCACAGGCGCAGCACCCGCCACGTCGTCTTGATCGAGCGGTCGTGCAGGAGGGGCAGGACCGGGGTGATCGTGTTCTCGGTGAAGAGCTGCTGCCGGCCGAGCACCACGACGAGGAACCCGACGGAATAGCCCATCGAGGTGATGACCTTGCTCCAATCGGCCTCCGGAAGGTGCGATTTGAGCACGCCGGGCACGATCAGCGAGAGCGCGATGCTCAGGCCGGCGGCGAAGGCCGAGAGGAACAGGGCGCCTCCGTGCCGGCGCAACTCCTCGTCGCCGCCCAGGCGGATCGCCTCGTGCAGGACGTAGGCGTCCGGCCGGGCGATCTCGTCTACGGTCTTGAGAAGCTCATGGCGTCTCGTCTTCCTGTCGGACTTGTCGTCCTCGGTCATCCGCACCGCTCCGCTACGCCAACGATGGGAAGGGCCTCAGGCCGAGAGCCGGGCCACCAGTGCCTCGACCTCGGCCTGGGCTGCCGCGAGGGCGGCGTCATCGCGGCTGCGCACGACGATACGGTTGCGGAACCCCTCCGGCGTCATCATTGGATAGGATCCGATGGAAACGGCCGCATGGCGCTTGGCGATCTCGCCGAGGTCGCCCGCGTAATTGCCCTCCGGGATGCCCTTCGCCTCGATGGTGACGGAGCGCATGGCGGTGCCGCCGGTCAGGGTCGGGCCCACGGCGTCGAGCATCGCCTGCATGATCGCGGGTACGCCGGCCATCACCATTACGTTGCCGATGCGGAAGCCCGGCGCCTTCGAGATCGGGTTGGCAATGAGGTCCGCGCCGAAGGGGATGCGGGCCATGCGCAGGCGGGCCTCGTTCAGGTCCTCCGGCTTGTGCCGTTGCAGCAGCATCGCGCGGGCGCGCTCGTCCACGTCGATGCCGACGCCGAAGGCCTTGGCGACGCAATCGGCGGTGATGTCGTCATGGGTCGGGCCGATGCCGCCGGTGGTGAACAGGTAGGTGTAGCGCTCGCGCAGGGCGTTCACCGCCTCGACGATCCGATCCTCCTCGTCGGGGACGATGCGGACCTCGCGCAGGTCGATCCCGGCGGCGGTGAGGTAATCGGCGATGGTGCCGATGTTCTTGTCCTTGGTGCGCCCCGAGAGGATTTCGTCGCCGATGACGAGGATCGCGGCTGTGACCGTGGCGGGGGTGGCGTTCATCGGACCTGTCGTGATTCTGTATGATCGTGCAGATAGCGCGCTGCGATCCCGACGCCACAGTCCAGACCGAGCGATCCCCATGCTTTGGCCCTCGCCCCTCACGGAGGGGCGGCTCCTGCGACGCTACAAGCGCTTCCTGGCCGATATCGAGACCCCGGCGGGCATCGAGACCGTCCATTGCCCGAACCCCGGCGCGATGATGGGGCTCGACGCGGCGGGCAGCCGGGTGCTCCTGTCGCGCTCGTCCAACCCGACGCGCAAGCTGCCGCTGACCTGGGAGGCGGTGGAGGCCGACCTGCCGGGCGGGCCGCAATGGGTCGGCATCAACACGATGCGCCCGAACGCCCTGGTGGCGGAGGCCTTTCGCGGCGGTCTCCTCGCCCCGCTCGCGGGCTACGAAACCCTGCGGCCGGAGGTGCGCTACGCCAAGGCGAGCCGGGTCGATTTCCTGGCGGGCGGCCCGGCGGGGCCGTGCCATGTCGAGGTGAAGAACTGCCACCTCATGCGGCGGGCCGGGCTCGCCGAGTTCCCCGATTGCAAGGCCGCCCGCAGCGCCCGGCACATGCGCGACCTCGTGGAGGTGGTCGAGGCCGGCGGGCGGGCTTTGGTGGTGATCGTGGTGCAGATGCGGGCCGAGGCCTTCGACGTCGCCCGCGACATCGATCCGGCCTTCGACCGCGCGTTTCGCGAGGCACGGGCGGCGGGCGTCGAGACGCGGGCCTATCGCTGCGCTATCGGGCCGGAGGGCGTGGCGATCGTGGCGGAGATCCCCATCGTCACGCCGGCCTGAATCCCGCTCTCTTCGTCATTGCGAGCAGAGCGAAGCAATCCAGGGCGGCGGGACACCGCAGAACGAGGCGTTTCCCTGGATTGCTTCGCTGCGCTCGCAATGACGCCGGGCACGCGCCTGAGGGACCTCAGCCCCGTTCGAACATCAGGTTCAGCCGCGAGGGCGGCAATTCGCGGTAGCCGTGCTCCTTGAGGAGCTTCGGCAGGTCGATCTGCCATTGGCCGGTGCCGTTCTCGATGAGGAGGAGGCGCGGCAGCAGGCTCTCGGGCGCCTCGCGCAGGAAGGGTTCGAGGATCAGGTCCTCGGCGCCCTCCACGTCGAGCTTGATCGCATCGACCCGGGTCAGGCCCTCGCTGTGAAGCAGGTCGAGGAGCGTCACCGCCGGCACGGTGACTTGCGCGCCCTCGTTGGTGCCGACGATCCGCAGGCTCGATTCGCCCCGGTTGCGGGGGTCGATGAACAGGGTCAGCTCGCCGGTCTTGTCGGCGACGGCGCAGGCTACAGCCTTCACCGTGTGGAACGGGTTCTGCGCGATGTTGTAGCTCAGCCGCGCGAACACGTCCTTCTGCGGCTCCACCGCCACGATCCGCGCCTGCGGCCCGGCGAAGGCGGCGACGTAGAGGGCGTAGGCTCCGATATTCGCGCCGATGTCGAGGAACACGCAATCCCGTGGCAGCCGCGCCTTCAGCAGGGCACGCTCCTGCGGATCGAAGAATTGCGGCGTGAAGAGCACCTTCTTCTCGCAATTGTTGTTGTACGGGTGCAGCCGCATCTTCGCGCCGTAGCGCGTCACGTCGAGGGGCTTGCCCCCGAGCAGCGAGATGCCGAGACGGCGGAGCAGCAGGGCGAGGCGTCGCCCGTACCAGTTCTCCGCGCCGATGCTGCTGGTGCGCCGGGTGATCGCGGCGACGAGGCCGGTCGGCGCGTAGGTCCCGTAGGGTCGTGAATCGCTCATGGCGCGGCGGTGATGCCAGCCGGGGCGCTCTGTCGCAAGCGCGCGTTGTCGTGGCGCGGCGCTGCCGGTAAGCCGGACCCGTTGTGGCGGAATGGGTTCGGGGATGGACAGTTTCGATTCCGATGGCGTGCGGATCGCCTATATCGACGTGCCGCCAGCCTCAGGCAGCGACGACGCGATCCTGCTGATCCACGGCTTCGCGTCGAACCACGCGGTGAACTGGGTCAACACCCAATGGGTGCGGGCCCTCGCCCAGGCCGGCTACCGCACCGTCGCCCTCGACAATCGCGGCCACGGCGAGAGCGAGAAGCTGTACGATCCCGAGGCGTATTCCTCCGAGGCGATGGCGTCCGACGCCGTGCGGCTCCTCGACCATCTCGGCATCGATCGCGCTCACATCATGGGCTACTCGATGGGCGCGCGGATCACCGCCCACATCGCCCTGGACCATACGTCGCGCGTGCGCACGGCGCTGATCGGCGGCCTCGGGATGCATCTCGTGGAGGGGCGCGGCCTGCCCTCCGGCATCGCGGAGGCGCTGGAGGCGCCCGCCGGCACGCCCGCCCCGAACCCCACGGCGGCGGCGTTCCGCACCTTCGCCGAGCAGACCCGCAGCGACCTGCGGGCGCTCGCGGCCTGCATGCGCGGCTCGCGCCAGACCCTCAGCCGGAGCGAACTCGCGCAGATCGAGGTGCCGGTGCTGGTCTCGGTCGGCACGCTGGACACGGTGGCGGGCTCGGGTCCGGGGCTCGCGGCCCTGATGCCCGATGCGCGCGCCCTGGATCTGGAGGGCAAGGATCACTCCACCGCCGTGGGCGCCAAAGCCCACCGCGACGGCGTGCTCGCGTTCCTCGCGGCCCAGCCCTAGCTCTTCAGCCGGTAGCCCGTGCGGAAGATGTAGGTCACGAGGCCGAGGCAGATCACGAGGAAGAGCCCGGTCATGGCGAGGCTCACCGCGATGCTGACGTCGGCGGTGCCGAAGAACGCCCAGCGGAAGGCGCTGATCAGATAGACGACCGGGTTCGCGAGGCTCACCGCGTGCCAGAAAGGCGGCAGCATGCTCACCGAGTAGAAGCTGCCGCCGAGGAAGGTCAGCGGCGTCACCACGAGGAGCGGCACCAGTTGCAGCTTCTCGAACCCATCCGCCCAAAGGCCGATGACGAAGCCGAACAGGCTGAACGTCGTGGCCGTGAGCAGCAGGAAGCCGATCATCCAGAACGGATGGTCGATCCGGAGCGGTACGAAGAGCGACGCGGTCGCCAGGATGATCAGCCCGATCAGGATCGACTTCGAGGCCGCCGCCCCGACATAGCCGAGCACCACCTCCACCGGGGAGATCGGCGCCGAGAGGATCTCGTAGATCGTGCCGGCGAAGCGCGGGAAGTAGATGCCGAACGAGGCGTTGGCGATGCTCTGCGTCAGCAGCGAGAGCATGATCAGCCCCGGCACGATGAACAGCCCGTAGGGCACGCCGTCCACGGCCGTGACCCGCGAGCCGATGGCCGCGCCGAACACCACGAAATAGAGGGTGGTCGAGATGACCGGCGCCAGGATGCTCTGCCCGGCGGTGCGCCAGAAGCGGCTCATCTCGAAGCGGTAGATCGCCAGGACCGCTGGCCAGTTCATGCCGCCCATCACGCCGCCTCCCCGCGCACCAATCCAACGAAGATGTCCTCCAGGGAGGATTGCTCCGTGCGCAGGTCGCTGAACCGGATCTCCGCCTCGGACAGAGCGGTGAGCAGTCCGGTGATGCCGGTCCGTTCGGCCTTGGTGTCGTAGGTGTAGATCAGTTCGCGCCCCTCCCCCGTCAGGGCCAGGCCGAAATGCGCGAGGCTGTCCGGCACCGCGTCGAGGGGCGTCTGCAATTGCAGGATCAGGCGCTTGCGCCCGAGCTGGTGCATCAGCGCCGCCTTTTCCTCCACGAGGATGATCTGCCCGCCCCGGATCACGCCGATCCGGTCGGCCATCTCCTCGGCCTCCTCGATGTAGTGGGTGGTGAGGATGACCGTGACGCCCTCGTCGCGCAGGTCGCGCACGAGGCGCCACATGTCCTGGCGCAGTTCCACGTCGACGCCGGCCGTCGGCTCGTCGAGGAACAGCACGCGCGGCTGGTGCGAGAGCGCCTTGGCGATCAGCACGCGCCGCTTCATGCCGCCCGACAGGGTCATGAGCCGGTTGGTGCGCTTGTCCCACAGGGAGAGCGCCTTCAGCACCCGCTCGATATGGGCCGGGTCCGGCTTCATGCCGAACAGCCCGCGCGAGAAGCTGACCGTGTTCCACACGGTCTCGAAGGCGTCGGTGGTGAGTTCCTGCGGCACGAGGCCGATCGAACGCCGGGCCGCCCGGTAATCGCGGGCGATGTCGTGGCCATCGACGGTCACGGTGCCGGTGCTCGGCGTGACGATGCCGCAGACGATGTTGATGAGGGTCGATTTACCGGCGCCGTTCGGCCCGAGCAGGGCGAAGATTTCACCACGCTCGATGGCGAGGTTCACGCCCTTCAGGGCGCTGAACCCGGACGCATAGGTCTTCGACAGGTCCGAAATGGAGATGATGGGCATCGCGCGGGGGCTGCAACGGGGTGGCGGGCTATAGCACGCCCACGTTCGGCCTCAGCCTGTCCCGCGTGCGCGGGCACACCGGGCGGCTCAGGCCCCTCCGCGCTTCGCGAAGGATTCGAGCATCCGCAGGCAAAAGTCACGCATCTTCGGATCGCGGATGCGGGTGAAGGCGGCGATCATGGCGGCGCATTCGCTGCTCGACGGCTCCTGGCCGGGCTCGGCCGAGGGAGCGCGGGTGAAGGTGCTGACCGGGATGTCCAGAGCGGTCGCGATCTGGCGCAGGAGCCGGGCCCGATCGGTCGTGGACTTCGTGTCCTGTGTCGGAAGGAAGCCGCCCGCGTCAGTCATGGTGTCGTCCGCCCACTTGACCGGTTCGTCCGAAACCCTCGCGACTCCGGGCCGAAGGCCCATGGCGCAGCGCCACGACAGCATTCAATAAGACGCCGATATTTGCAACCTGCCAGCAGGGGGCAAGTCCTGAAACTATTCGCAGATATTGGTTGTCCGGTCTCATGGGATGGAAACTTACATATATTGATCGGCTTTCGTGCGGATCAGCAAAAGTCGCGTCTCCCCGGTGCCAGAGGCTCTTTTAGCCACGCTTGGTGGGGATGTCGCGCGTCTGCGTAGTCGCACGCAAAGCTAACGCGTCAGCCAACAGTTTGGCCGCAATCCAGTTGTCCTCAAGGTGCGCAAGGGCACCGCAAGCTGGATGGTTAACAGAGAAGTCGCCCGAACCAGTAAGGTTTACCGTTCATCAAGGTTTACGATTGGAAACCGTCAATGAATGGCTAACGGAGCGTGAAAGGACTCGCGAACAAACCCTTAATGCGGGCATCGTCAGGCCATCGACGAACCGGAGAGACCGATGAGCGCCCGCCTCGAAGACCTGAAGTTCCTCTTCACCCTCAGCGCGGTCGTGCTCTGCGGCAGCGGCCTCGACATCATCCTGCGTTGAACGGATCAGGCCGCCTGACGCTCGACCCGGCGGAGGGAATCGAGGGCCCGTTCGAGGGCCGCGCGGGCCTCGCGCCCGTCCTGCGCCAGGGTGCGCGGGGCGCAGTCCACGAAGATCTGCCGGGGGATGCGGCCCGAGGCGGCGTTGCGGTTCGCCGAGGCGGCCACGGCGTTGCCGGTGAGGAGCAGCCCGCGCAGTTCCGCCGCCCGTGCACGGCTCTCCGCCCGCAGGCGGACGAGGCCGATCACGAGACCGACGAGCCCCGCCGCGACGAGGGTCAGCGCGAGAACGTATCCGAAAGCCATCTCACCGATCCGCGCGCCGACACCAGCCAAGCCGGGACTGTCCTCGGTCATGGTTAGCGGAAGCTTAACGGCAGGAGCGGCTTACCACATGTCGAGGGCGACGCGGGCCTCGTCCGACATGCGGCTCTGGTCCCACGGCGGATCGAACACCATCGTCACGGTGCAGGATTGGACGCCCGGCACGGCCGACACGGCGTTCTCCACCCAGCCCGGCATCTCGCCCGCCACGGGGCAGCCCGGCGCGGTGAGCGTCATGTCGATGGCGACCTTGCGGTCGTCGTCGATGTCCACCCGGTAGATCAGGCCGAGTTCGTAGATGTCGGCCGGGATCTCCGGATCGTAGACGGACTTGAGGGCGACGACGATCGCGTCGGTCAGCCGGTCCATCTCTTCCGGCCGGATCGCCGAGGCGCCTTCGACGGCGGGCGTGTTGCTGCCGCCCGTGATGGTGGCGTCGGTGCTCATCGATCTCAACCCTTCCCTCGCCGCGTTCAAGGCGCGGCCGGTCTCACACAATCAGGCGAACAGCATTTCGGCCTTCGCCAGCGCCTCGGCAAGCGCATCGATCTCATCGGTCGTGTTGTAAAGCCCGAACGAGGCGCGGCAGGTCGAGGTGGCGCCGAACCGCGTCAGCAGCGGCATGGCGCAATGCGTTCCCGCCCGCACGGCGACGCCCTGCCGGTCGATCACGGTGGCGATGTCGTGGGCGTGCGCCCCCTTCATCTCGAAGCTGATGACGCCGCCCTTGCCCTTCGCCGTGCCGATGATCCGCAGCGAATTCATCGCGCCGAGGCGCTGGTGGGCGTACTCGGTCAGCATCGTCTCGTGCGCGGCGATGTTCTCGCGCCCGAGGGTCATCATGAATTCCAGCGCCGCGCCGAGGCCGACCGCCTCGATGATCGCCGGCGTGCCCGCCTCGAAGCGATGGGGCGGATCGTTGTAGGTGACCGCATCCTGGCTCACCGCGCGGATCATCTCGCCGCCGCCCTGGTAGGGGGGCAGACGCTCCAGCCATTCCTTCTTGCCGTAGAGCACGCCGATGCCGGTCGGCCCGTAGACCTTGTGGCCGGTGAAGACGAAGAAGTCGCAATCGAGCGCCCGCACGTCCACCGGCTGGTGGACGGCG
The DNA here is from genome assembly GCF_038442315.1 of Methylobacterium litchii. Taxonomy (NCBI): domain Bacteria; kingdom Pseudomonadati; phylum Pseudomonadota; class Alphaproteobacteria; order Hyphomicrobiales; family Methylobacteriaceae; genus Methylobacterium; species Methylobacterium litchii. The sequence continues at coordinate 27,487 of NZ_JBBXMY010000017.1, forward strand.
CTCTGCGCGCCGTCGAGGAGCACCGGCACGCCGTGGGCGTGGGCGATCCGCACGATCTCCTTGGCCGGCGTCACCGTGCCGAGCACGTTCGACATGTGGGTGATCGCCACCATCTTGGTGCGCGGCGTGAACAACTTCTCGTATTCTTCGACGAGAAAGTTGCCCTCGTCGTCCACCGGCGCCCACTTGATCACCGCCCCGCGCCGCTCGCGCAGGAAGTGCCACGGCACGATGTTGGAATGGTGCTCCATGATCGAGAGGATGATCTCGTCCCCCTCCCCGATCAGCCCGGCCCAGCCCATGGACGAGGCGACGAGGTTGTACGCCTCGGTGGCGTTGCGGGTGAAGATGATCTCGTCGATGGAGGCCGCGTTGAGGAATTGCCGCGTGGTCTCGCGGGCGCCCTCGAACCCTTCGGTCGCGGCGTTGGCCATGTAATGAAGGCCGCGATGCACGTTGGCGTAGCCGGTCTGCATGCAGTTCACCATCGCGTCGATGACGGCGCGGGGCTTCTGCGCGGAGGCGGCGTTGTCGAGATAGACGAGCGGTTTGCCGTAGACCGTCTCCGCCAGGATCGGGAACTCCTTGCGGATCTCCGAGACGTCGTAGGTCGAGGTGAGGACGGGTGCGTTCATCGCTTCTCGCTCGCTGGTGTCCCTCCCCCTTCGGAAGGGGGAGGGTCGTCGCGGATCAACCGCGCGCGTGGAGCCACGCCTCGATCTCGCCGATCAGCGCCTCGCGGGCGCCCTCGTGCGTGACCGTCTCGATCGCCTCGCCGAGGAAGGCCTGGACGAGCAGGCTCTGGGCGAGGGGGCGCGGCAGGCCGCGGGCCATCAGGTAGAACAGGAGATCTTCGTCCGGCGCGCCGCAGGTGGCCCCGTGGCCGCAGGCGACGTCGTCGGCGAAGATTTCCAGCTCCGGCTTGTTCATCATCTGCCCCTCGTCGGTGAGGAGGAGGCAGTCGGACTTCATCTTGCCGTCGGTCTGCTGGGCCGCCTGGCGGACGATGATCTTGCCCTGGAACACCCCGGTGGCATTGCCGTCGATCACCGTCTTGAACTGCTCGCGGCCGACGCCGCCCACCGCCGCATGGTCGGCGAGCAGGGTCGAATCGGCGAGCTGACCGTCGCGCAGCATGGCCGCGCCGTTGACGACGACCTTGGTGTTCTCGCCCGCGATGTTCAGGAAGATCTGGTGGCGCGACAGCACGGCGCCCGTGACCACCGCCACGGTCTCCAGTTCCGCCTCGTCGTCCAGCTTCACGCTGATCGTCGAGAGGGCGACGGCGGCCGAGCCTTCCGTGTTCATGCGGCTGTGCCGGAAGACCGAACCCTTGCCGATATGCACGTCGAGGGCATCGTTCGGCTGGTAGGTCAGGCCGTCCGGCCCTTCGTGGCTCTCCAAGACCGAGAGTTCGGCGCCGTCGGCCAGATCGACCAGGACACGGGTCGCGGTGGAGAATGGCTCCGAACCGGTGTTCACGAAGCGCAGGTGCAGCGGCAGGTCGGGCTTGGCGCCCGCCGTGACGCCGATCAGCACGCCGTCCGCGAGGAAGGCGGTGTTGAGCTGATAGATCGCGTTCTCGCGGGCCTGCTCGACCGGGGCGAGGCGCTTCAGGCGCGAATCGCCCTTGCCCATGGCGTCGTTGATCGGCGTCACGCTCACGCCCTCCGGCAGGCCGGAGAGGTCGGACAGGGCGCGGATCAGGTGGCCGTTGACGAAGGTCAGCCGGGCCGCCTCGATCGTGGCGAAACCCTTCGCGGCGGCGACCGCATTGCGGGCGGCCTCCGCCGAGGGGGCCTCGGCGGGCGGGGCGGCGTCGGTGATCGCGGCGCGCAGGTCGGTGTACTTGAACGCCTCGACCCGGCGGCTCGGCAGGCCGGTGGCCTCGAAGAACTTGAACGCCTCCTCGCGGCCGATGGCCTCCTCGGCGGCGAAGCTCTTGCGCCCGGACTCGAACAGCGCCGACAGGCCGGTTTCGGCGCCCGTGCGGAGGTTCTTGACCTCGGCCATTACGCGGCCTCCCCGGTGCGGTACTCGGCGTAGCCGGAGGCTTCGAGTTCCAGCGCCAGCTCCTTGCCGCCCGACTTCACGATCTGCCCCTTGGACATGACGTGCACGACGTCGGGGACGATGTGGTTCAGGAGCCGCTGGTAGTGGGTGATGACGAGGAAGGAGCGGCCTTCCGCGCGCAGGGCATTCACGCCCTCGGAGACGATGCGCAGGGCATCGATGTCGAGGCCGGAATCGGTCTCGTCCAGCACGCAGAACTTCGGCTGAAGCAGCGCCATCTGGAGGATTTCCATGCGCTTCTTCTCACCGCCGGAGAAGCCGACGTTGAGGGCGCGCTTGAGCATTTCCTTATTGATCTCAAGCTTGTCGGCGGCGCCGTTCACGGCGCGGATGAAGTCCGGCGTGGAGAGCTCGGCCTCGCCGCGCGCCTTGCGCTGGGCGTTCAGGCACGCCTTCAGGAAGGTCATGGTGCCGACGCCGGGGATCTCCAGCGGGTACTGGAAGGCCAGGAACACGCCGGCGGCGGCGCGCTCGTCGGGGGCCATCTCCAGCACGTTCTGGCCGTCGAGCAGGATCTCGCCTTCGAGGACTTCATAGTCCTCCTTGCCGGCGATGACGTAGGAGAGCGTCGACTTGCCGGAGCCGTTCGGCCCCATGATCGCGGCGACTTCGCCATCCTTCACGGTGAGGTTGAGGCCGTTGAGGATGCGGTTGTCCTCGATCTGCACGACGAGGTTCTTGATTTCGAGCATGTCGTAGTCGTCCCAATTCGATTCCGAGCGTCCCTCCCCCCTCTGCGGGGGAGGGTGGCCCCTGCGTCAGCAGGGGTCGGGAGAGGGGAGCGCCCTCTCCGAATAGATCGCGACGGGCGCCTCATTCCGAGCCGTCGCGCTGCCCCTCTCCCGACCCCCTCACGGGGCCACCCTCCCCCGCAGAGGGGGGAGGGAGGAGCGTGGTGAGCGGCTTAGCCCACCGAGCCTTCGAGGCTGATCGAGATCAGCTTCTGGGCCTCGACGGCGAACTCCATCGGTAGCTGCTGCAGCACGTCCCGGACGAAGCCGTTGACGATGAGCGCGGTCGCCTCCTCCTCGGAGAGGCCGCGCTGCTGGCAGTAGAACTTCTGGTCCTCGGAGATCTTCGAGGTCGTCGCCTCGTGCTCGAACACGGCGGAGGCGTTCTTCGACTCGATGTAGGGCACGGTGTGCGCCCCGCACTGGTCGCCGATCAGCAGCGAGTCGCAGTTCGTGAAGTTCCGCGCGCCCTTGGCCTTCTTGTGGGCCGAGACGAGGCCCCGGTAGGTGTTCTGCGAACGCCCGGCCGAGATGCCCTTCGAGATGATCCGGCTCGTCGTGTTCTTGCCGAGATGGATCATCTTGGTGCCGGAATCGACCTGCTGCATGCCGTTCGACACTGCGATCGAGTAGAACTCGCCCCGGCTGTCGTCGCCGCGTAGAATGCAGGACGGGTACTTCCACGTGATCGCCGAGCCGGTCTCGACCTGCGTCCACGAGATCTTCGAGCGGTCGCCCCGGCAATCGCCGCGCTTCGTCACGAAGTTGTAGATGCCGCCCTTGCCGTCGTTGTCGCCCGGGTACCAGTTCTGGACGGTCGAGTACTTGATCTCGGCGTCCTCCAGGGCGACGAGCTCGACCACGGCCGCGTGGAGCTGGTTGTCGTCGCGCTTCGGGGCGGTGCAGCCCTCGAGATACGAGACGTAGGAGCCCTTGTCGGCGATGATCAGCGTGCGCTCGAACTGGCCGGTATCGCGCTCGTTGATGCGGAAATAGGTCGACAGCTCCATCGGGCAGCGGACGCCCGGCGGGATGTAGACGAACGACCCGTCCGAGAAGACCGCCGTGTTCAGCGTGGCGAAGAAGTTGTCCGTCGCCGGCACGACCGAGCAAAGATACTTCTTCACGAGCTCAGGATGCTCGCGCACCGCCTCGGAGATCGGCATGAAGATCACGCCGGCCTTCTCCAGCTCCTTCTTGAAGGTCGTGGCGACCGACACGGAGTCGAACACCGCGTCCACGGCCACGCGACGCTCGGGAGCGATGCCTTCCAGCACCTCGACCTCACGCAGCGGAATGCCGAGCTTCTCGTAGGTCTTGAGGATCTCGGGGTCGATCTCATCGAGCGACATCGCCGCCGGGCGCTTGGGCGCAGCGTAGTAATAGATGTCGTTGTAATCGACCTTGTCGTACGAGACGCGGGCCCACTCGGGCTCCTTCATCGTGAGCCAGCGGCGGTAGGCGTCGAGGCGCCATTCCAGCAGCCACTCCGGCTCGTTCTTCTTGGCCGAGATGAAGCGCACGACGTCTTCGGAGATGCCCTTCTCGGACTTCTCCATCTCGATGGTGGTCTCGAACCCGTACTTGTACTGGTCGAGGTCGATCGAGCGGACCCGGTCGATGGTTTCCTGCACGGCAGGCATCAGCGTCTCCTGGCATGCCCGGCGTCAAGGGCCGGGAAGCGTGTGGATGTGGCTCGGGACGCGGCCCTCAGGCCGCCCGCCCTTGCCTCTCATATAGGGATGTCACGACCCGTTCGAAGGCGTGGAGGAAGCGGGTCACGTCCTCCTCCACGGTATTCCAGCCCAGACTCACCCGGAGCGCCCCGCCTGCGAGGGCCGGGGGCACGCCCATCGCCGCCAGCGTCGCGGAGCGCGCGACCTTGCCCGACGAGCAGGCCGAGCCCGACGAGACGGCCACCCCCGCGAGGTCGAGGGCGATCAGCGCCGCCGGGGCATCGAGCCCCGGAACGGCGAAGCTCAGCGTGTTCGGCAGGCGCGGCGCGCCCTCCCCGAACACAACAGCGTCCGGTGCGCGGGCACGGACACCCGCCTCGGCCCGATCCCGCAGAGCGGCGATCCGTTCAGCCTCGGCGGAAAGCGATTCGGCCGCGATCCGCGCCGCCTCTCCCATGCCAACGAGCGAAGGCAGGCTTTCGGTACCGCAGCGCAGGCGCTTTTCCTGGCCGCCCCCCCGGACGAAGGCCCCCTCGAGGGTCACGTCGTCGGCCATCACCAGCGCGCCGACCCCCTTCGGGGCAGCGAACTTGTGGCCGGAGAGGGTCAGGGCGTCGAGACCGAGGGCGGAGAAATCCAACGGGATCTTGCCCACGGCCTGCACCGCGTCACTGTGGACGAGGGCGCGGCCATGGGCGCGGGCCCGGGCGACGATCTCAGCGAGCGGCTGGATCACGCCGGTCTCGTTGTTCGCGGCATGGACCGAGATCAGCACGCACTCCCCCGCGAGGGCCGTCAGCCGCGCGTCGAGGGCGGCAAGGTCGATCACCCCCGCCGCATCCACCGGCAGAAGCTCCACCGCCTCGTCCGGGAAGCGGTGGCCGGCGGCGACGCAGGGGTGCTCGCTCGCGCTGTAGAGAAGGCGGGTCGGCGCCGGCCAGCCCCGGCGGCGCAGGGCCCCCGAGAGGATTGCGTTCGCGGCTTCCGTCCCGCCGCTGGTGAACACGACCTGCCCCGGCTTCGCGCCGACGAGACCCGCCACCTGCGCCCGCGCGCCTTCGAGCGCCGCCCGTGCCGCCCGGCCCTCGGCATGGATCGAGGAGGGGTTGCCCGGCAGGGTCAGGGCGCGCGCCACCGCCGCCGCCACGTCCGGACGAACCGGGGCGGTCGCATTGTGGTCGAGATAGGCGCGGGTCTTGTCCATCGCCGTAATGCTTCGTCTCCAATCGCGCGAAGTGCTTGCACGCAGGGTGGCTCGCCGTGTTAAGGCGCGCCAAGAGAAATACCGGTCCCTCCGGCCGAGTTCGTCCCGGCACACCACCCTGCGGTGGACTTACGCCGTACTTTAGAACGCTTCTAACGACCTAGAATTGTTCTAAGAGTGCTTTTATGACGTGGGTCCATCGAGTCAAGGTGGTCCGCTGCGGTGCGGGAACGGGCGGCCGAGGGCGACGGAGCGAGAGGACGAACATGCCAGAGGTCATCTTCACCGGTCCCGCCGGGCGCCTGGAGGGCCGTTATCAGGCCCCCAAGAAGCGCGGCGCTCCCATCGCCATCGTGCTGCACCCGCACCCGCAGTTCGGCGGCACGATGAACAATCAAATCGTGTACAATCTTTTCTACACGTTCGCCAATCGCGGCTTCGCAGCCCTGCGCTTCAATTTTCGCGGGGTCGGCCGCAGCCAGGGCGCCTTCGATCACGGCTCGGGCGAATTGTCCGACGCGGCGGCGGCGCTCGATTGGGTGCAGGCGGTGAACCCGGAGGCGAAGGCCTGCTGGATCGCGGGCGTGTCCTTCGGCTCGTGGATCGGCATGCAGCTACTGATGCGCCGCCCGGAGATCGAGGGCTTCATCTCCATCGCGGCCATGGCCAACCGCTACGATTTCACCTTCCTGGCGCCCTGCCCCTCCTCCGGCCTGTTCGTCCACGGCTCCGAGGACCGAGTCGCGCCGGCCCGCGAGGTGATGCCGGTGATCGAGAAGGTGAAGACGCAGAAGGGCGTCATCATCGAGCACCAGATCGTGGACGGGGCGAACCACTTCTTCGACGGCAAGGTCGATGAGCTGACGCAGACGGTCGACACCTATCTCGACAAGCGTCTGGGCAAGCGGGAAGAGGCCGCCTGAGGCAATATGCGGGTGGATGCCGGTAGTCGGCTTACTGCCCCTCACCTTGACGCGGCGGGGCGCTCCGAATAGGGCGCCCCTTCCAACCCTGTCGCGGAACGTATCCACGCCTGATGACGGATCACTCCTCCGAGCAACCGGTCGTCCTGCTGGTCGAAGACGACGGCCTCCTCCTGATGGAGGCGTCCGACACCCTTGCGGATGCCGGCTTCACGGTTCTGGAGGCGTCGCACGCGGACAAGGCCCTCGCCGTCCTGGAGAACCGGAACGACGTCGAGGTACTGATGACCGACGTGGATATGCCGCAGGGCTCCATGGACGGTTTCGCCCTCGCCCGCCTCGTGGCGCATCGCTGGCCCGGTATCCCGGTGCTGGTCGTGTCCGGGATGGGTACGCCCGGCCCCCACGACATGCCCGACGGGGCGCGCTTCATCCCGAAGCCCTACGAGCCGACAACCCTGGTCCGAACCCTGCGCGCCTTCATCCGCCGCGCGGCCTGAGTCATAAGGGACGGACCTTTCGGCCGTGGCCGATCCGCGCGGTGACGAGCCGCCTGACCCGACGAGTCCCATGACCGACGAGACCCGACAGCACCGGTTCGCGACCCAGGCGATCCATGCGGGCGCCGCCCCCGACCCGGCCACGGGCGCGCGGGCGCAGCCGATCTACTTCACGAACGGCTTCGTGTTCGATTCGACCGAGCAGGCGGCCGACATCTTCGCCGTGCGCAAGACCGGCTTCTCCTACTCGCGCGGCTCAAACCCGACCGTGGCGGCCCTGGAGCGGCGCGTCGCGGCGCTGGAAGGCGCCAAGGCGGCCATCGCCGTCGCCTCCGGCCAGTCGGCGGTGCTGCTCGTGCTGATGACGCTGATGCGCAGCGGCGATTCCTACGTCGTGTCGCCACGCCTGTTCGGCGGGTCGCTTGGGCTGATGCGCCGCCTCGACGGCCGCTACGACCTGAAGCCCCGCTTCGCCCGCGGCATGGAGCCGGCGGATTTCGAGGCGGCGATCACGCCGGGCTGCAAGGCCATCGTCTGCGAATCCATCGTGAACCCCTGCGGCTTCGTGATGGACATCGAGGGCATCGCGGCAGTGGCCAAGCGCCACGGCCTGCCGCTGATCGTGGACAACACCCTCGCCTCCCCGGCCCTGATCCGGCCCATCGAGCACGGGGCCGACATCGTCGTGCACTCGACCTCGAAGTTCCTGGCAGGCTCTGGCCAAGTGATCGGCGGCGTGATCTGCGACGGCGGTACCTTCGACTGGGTGAAGGCCGGCGGCTACGACCTGATCAACGACCCCTGGCCGGATTACGACGGGCTCGTGATCCCGCAGCGCTTCCCGGAGACGCCGTTCGCCGTCGCCTGCCGCCTGTTCGGTCTGCGCGACCTCGGCCCCGGCCTATCGCCGATGAACGCCTTCCTGACGATCACCGGCATCGAGACCCTGCCGCTGCGCATGGAGCGCCATTGTTCCAACGCGAAGACCGTCGCCGCCTACCTCAAGGACCACCCGGCGGTGGAATGGGTCAGCTATCCCGGCCTGCCGGGCCAGACCGGCGAGGCCAACGCGGCGCGCTACACGCCGAAGGGACCCGGCGCGATCTTCACCTTCGCTCTCAAGGGTGGGGAGAAGGCGGCGCTGAAGTTCATCACCTCGCTGGAACTGGTCTCGCACCTCGTCAATATCGGTGAGATCAAGACGCTGGCGATTCACCCGGCGACCACGACCCACCGGCAATTGCCCGACAACGAGAAAGCTATCGCCTTCGTCGGGCCGGAGACGGTGCGGCTCTCGATCGGGCTGGAGAACGTCGAGGATCTGATCGCGGATATCGCGCAGGCGCTGGAGCAGGCGGGGGCGTAGGAGACCGCCCTCGACGGCGAGGCTCCACCCGCTTCATAATGCGCGAATGACGGACCTGCTCGACAAGGCGGTCTCGACCGCCCGGACCCTTCCCGCCCACGCGCAGGACGAGATCGCGCGCATGGTGCTCGCCCTCGTGGGCTCCGATCCGGCGGTCTACCAGTTCACGCCGGAGGAAGAGGCTGAACTCACCGAGTCGGAAGCGGCCATGGCGCGGGGCGATTTCGCCAGCGACGAAGAGGTGGACGCGATCTGGGCGAAGTATGGCGCGTGAGGCTGCGTCTCACCCGGCCGGCATCGCGCCAACTCGAAGCGGTTCTCCAGCACATCGCGAAGCATCACCCGCAGGGTGCCGAGAACGTTCGTGACCGGCTGCGCTCGGTCATGAACGTTCTCGTCGATCATCCCTTCGCGGGACGTGTCACTGCCCGTCCGCAGGTCCGGCGGATCATTGCCCTGCCCTATCCCCATGCGATCACCTACACGGTCGCGGATGGGGACGTCGTGCTCCTCGGCATCCGGCACACGGCTCGCCGCCCGCAAGGGTGAGCGCGCGCGCTACTTCCGCCGCTCCAGGATCGACACGTAGTTGGCGACCGCTGCGCCGCCCATGTTGAACACGCCCGCGAGCTCGGCGCCGGGCACCTGCATCTCGCCGGCCTCGTTCATCAGCTGCAGGCAGGCCATGACGTGCATCGAGACGCCCGTCGCGCCGACTGGGTGGCCCTTGGCCTTGAGCCCGCCCGACGGGTTCACCGGCAAGCGGCCGCCCTTCTCCGTCATCCCCTCGCGGACGATCCGAAAGCCTTCGCCCGGCGCGGCGAGGCCCATCGCCTCGTATTCGAGGAGTTCGGCGATGGTGAAGCAATCGTGGGTCTCCACGAAGGAGAGATCCTCGTTGCCGATCCCGGCCTGCGCGCGGGCCTTGTCCCAGGCGCGGCGGGCGCCCTCGAAGGCGGTGGGGTCGCGGCGTGACAGGGGGAGGATGTCGTTCACCTGCGCCCGCGCCCGGAAGCCGATGGCCCGCTCCAACCGCGCGGCGGTCTCGGCATCGGCCACGACGATGGCGGCGGCCCCGTCCGAGATCAGCGAGCAATCGGTGCGCCGCAGCGGCGCGGCGACGTAGGGGTTCTTGTCCGAGACCCTGTTGCAGAACTCGAAGCCGAGGTCCTTGCGCAGCTGTGCGTAGGGGTTGCCGACGCCGTTGCGGTGGTTCTTGGCGGCGATGCGGGCCAACTCCTCGCTGCGGTCGCCGTAGCGCTGGAAGTAGCCCGCCGCGATGCGCCCGAACACGCCCGCGAAGCCGCCCTCGATCTCGGCCTCCTCCTTCCGGTAGGAGGCGCCGAGCAGGATGTCCCCGGTCTCGGCGACGGATTTCGCGGTCATTTTCTCCGCGCCGACCACGAGGGCGATGCGGCCCCGGCCGCTGTCCACGAAGTCGAGGGCCGCGTAGAGCGCCGCAGAGCCAGTGGCGCAGGCGTTTTCCAGATGCGTCGAGGGGACGTGCGCGAGGTCCGGCTGGTTCAGGGCGACCAGGGAGCCCTCGAAGCCCTGCTTCGAGAAGCCGGTGTTCATGACGCCGACATAGATGCCGTCGACCTCGGACGCCGCGACGCCGGCATGGGTCAGCGCCTCGCCGGAGACGCGGGCGATCAGGCTCTCGACGTCGGGGTCTTCGAGCTTGCCGAAGGGGGTGTGGGCCCAGCCCACGATGCAGGCGCGCGTCATCGTTTCTCTCCCGTTGCCCGGACGATGGCCCCGCCGATCCCCCGGATCAAGGGTGGTCCGGCGCGGCTCCGGCGAGGAAGTCGAAATCGCAGCCCTCCGGCGCCTGGGTGACGCTCTTCCGGTAGAGGGCCTTGTAGCCCCGCTTCGGCGCGGGCGGCGGCTCGTGCGCGGCGAGGCGGCGGGCGATCTCCTCCGGCGCGACCAGCAGGTCGATGCGCTTCTCCTTCACCGAGAGGCGGATGCGGTCGCCGTCGCGCACGGCGGCCAGCGGCCCGCCGATGGCCGCTTCGGGGGCGACGTGCAGCACGATGGTGCCGAAGGCCGTGCCCGACATGCGCGCGTCCGAGATGCGCACCATGTCCTTTACCCCGGTGCGGGCGAGCTTCTTCGGGATCGGCAGGTAGCCCGCCTCCGGCATCCCGGCGGCGTGCGGGCCGGCATTCTGCAGGACGAGGATGTCGTCCGGCGTGACGTCGAGGTCGGGGTCGTCGATCCGGGCCGACAGGTTTTCGAGCCCGGTGAACACCACCGCCCGGCCCTCGGTCTCGAACAGGCCGGGCGTCGCGGCGGCGCGCTTGAAGATCGCCCCGTCCGGCGCGAGGCTGCCGCCGAGGGTGATGAGGCCGCCCTGCGGCGAGACCGGATCGGTGAAGGGCCGGATCACCGCGCGGTCGACCCAGGTCTCCGGCTCGTCCAGCCGCTCGGCCAGGGTGCGGCCCTCGATGTCCACGGTGTCGAGGTGCAGGAGCGGGCGCAGCTCGCGCAGGAGGGCGCCCATGCCGCCGGCCGCATGGAAATCCTCCATGTACCCGTCGCCGACCGGCTTCAGATCGACGAGCACGGGGGTCTCGTCGGAGATGGCGTTGAACCGCTCGTAGGGGATGCGGATGCCGACCCGCCCGGCGATGGCGGTGAGGTGGACGATGGCGTTGGTCGAGCCCGACACCGCCATCAGCACGCGGACCGCGTTCTCGACGGACTTTTGCGTGATGACCCGGCTCGGGCGGATCTTCGTCTCGATCAGGCGCACGGCGGCGCGGCCAGTCTCCTCGGCGGCGACGAGCCGGTCGGAATGGACGGCCGGGATCGCCGCCGTTCCCGGCAGCGACATGCCCAACGCTTCCGCGATGCAGGCCATGGTGGAGGCGGTGCCCATCACCGCGCAGGTGCCCTGCGTGACCGAGAGCCGCCCCTCGACCTCGGCGATCTCCTCGTCATCGACGGTGCCCGCGCGGTACTTCGCCCAGAAGCCCCGGCAATCTGTGCAGGCGCCGAGCCGCTGGCCCCGGTGGCGGCCAGTGGACATCGGCCCGGTGACGAGCTGGATCGCCGGCAGATCGGCCGAGGCGGCGCCCATCAACTGGGCCGGCACGGTCTTGTCGCAGCCGCCGATCAGCACCACCGCATCCATGGGCTGGGCGAGGATCATCTCCTCCGTGTCCATGGCCATGAGGTTGCGGTAGACCATGCTGGTCGGGTTGAGGAACACCTCCCCCAGCGACACGGTCGGGAACGGGCGCGGCAGGGCGCCGGCTTCGAGCACCCCGCGCGAGACCGCCTCCACCAGTTCCGGCATCCCCCGGTGGCAATTGTTGAAGCCCGAGGGCGTCATGGCGATGCCCACCACCGGCTTGTTCAGGAGCCGAGGCGAGATCCCCATGGAGCGCGCGAAGGAGCGCCGGAGATACCGGGCGAAATCCCGGTCGCCGTAATTGGTGAGTCCCCGGTCGAGGCCGTGCGGTTCGTCGGTCATCGTGGCTCCTCGGGCCTCACCGCAGGTGGAATGCGATCCACGCCGCGGCGAGCAGGATGACGGCTGTCAGGGCGAGGCGATAGGCCGGTTTCATCTGCTTTCGCCCCTGGCACCACGTCTTTGCGAGCGCAGCGAAGCAATCCAGGGATGCGGGCCTTCTCAGAACGCAGCGCCGCCCTGGATTGCTTCGCTCTCGCTCGCAATGACGGTGTGGCTCTTGTGCCTACCGCATCACGAACGGGTTCTCCGGCGCGTCGCGGCTGGTGGAGATCCAGATGCTCTTGGTCTCCAGATACTCGCGGATCGACTCGATGCCGCTCTCGCGACCGAGGCCGGAGCGCTTCATGCCGCCAAACGGCATCATGTAGCTCACCGCCCGGTAGGTGTTCACCCAGACCGTGCCCGCCTTCAGGCCCTTCGACATCCGCATTGCCTTGCCGATATCCTGCGTCCAGACGCCGGCCGCGAGGCCGTAGATCACGTCGTTGCCGAGCCGCAGCGCCTCGGCCTCGTCCTCGAAGCCGATGATCGATAGGACCGGGCCGAACACCTCCTCCTGCGCGATGCGCATGGAGTTCGTCACGTCGGCGAAGATCGTCGGCTCCACGAACTGGCCGCCCTTCACGCCCTCGCCGGTGGCCGGGTTGCCGCCGAAGACGCAGCGGGCGCCCTCCTTCTTGGCGACCGCGATGTAGTCCAGCACCTTCCGGTACTGCGGCGGGGTGGTGATGGGGCCGATATTGGTGCCGGAATCCATCGGGTCGCCGAGCTTGGCGGATTTTGCCAGCTCGATCAGCCGGGCGGTGAAGTCCTCGCGGATGCTGTTCTGCACGAGCAGGCGGGAGCCCGCGATGCAGGTCTGGCCGGTGGCGGCGAAGATGCCGGAGATGGCGCCGGCGGCGGCCATCTTCAGGTCGGCGTCGGCGAAGACGATGTTCGGCGACTTGCCGCCGAGTTCGAGGGCCACGCGCTTCACCTGCTTGGCGGCGTCCGAGTAGATCCGCGCGCCGGTCGCATCCGAGCCGGTGAAGGTGATCTTGGCGACGTCGGGGTGCTCTACGATGGCCGCGCCGGTCTCGGCACCGTAGCCGGTGACGACATTCAGCATCCCGTCCGGCAGGTCCGCCTCCTTGAGGAGGGCGGCGAATTCCAGCGTGCTCGCGGAGGCGAACTCAGACGGCTTGATCACCACGGCGCAGCCGGCGGCCAGCGCCGGGGCGCATTTCCAGGCCACGAACAGCAGCGGCGAGTTCCAGGCGGTCAGGGCGCCGACCACGCCCACCGGCTCGTGGGTGGTGAAGGCGAAGGTCTCCGGCTTGTCGATCGGCACCTGCGTGCCCTCGATCTTGTCCGCGAGGCCGGCGAAGTAATACCACCATTCCGGCTGGTAGCGGGTCTGGCCGTGCATTTCGGCAAAGAGCTTGCCGTTGTCGCGGGTCTCGATCTCCGCCAGATGCTTGGCCTCGCGGGCGACGATGTCGCCGATCTTACGCAGCACCTTGCCCCGCGCCGAGGCGGTCATCGTGGACCAGGGGCCTTCGGTCATGGCGCGCTTGGCCGCCGCTACGGCCCGGTCGACATCGGCCTTCGAGCCGCGCGGGATTTTGGCCCAGGGTTCGCCGCGATAGGGATCGACCGAGTCGAACCACTCGCCCTCGACCGGATCGACGAAGCGGCCGTCGATGTAGTGCTGGTAGGTCTTCATGGCGCGTTTCCCTGGCGCGGCGGTTTGCCGGGATATGGGGGAGCCGGCCTCCCCGGCCAGCCTCAGCCGCGCCCGATCCAGTCGCGCACGCCCTCCACCGAGCGGAACGCGTCGAGGGCATGGACCCGGATGCCGGGCAGGGCGGCCTGCGCCATGGTGGCCAGCGCATGGCCGGGGCCGAGTTCGAGCACATGGGTCGCGCCGTACTCGCCGCAGGCCTCCAGGCAGGCGGCCCAGTCGATCGTGTGGGAGATCTGCCGCGCGAGCTTGTCGAGCCCCGCCTGCGGCTGGAACACCGCCGCGCCGTCGAGGCCGCTCAGCAGACGCGGTGCGGAGGGCGGCGGTCGGTGAAGCTCGGCCTCCGCCAGGATCTGCCGGAAACGCTCCGAGGCGGCGGCGAGCAGGGGGGTGTGCGAGGGCGTCGCGACGGCCAGCGGCACGGCCCGCTGGGCGCCCTGTGCCAGGGCTTCCTTACAGAGGGCGTCGAGGGCGTCCCGCTTCCCGCCGACCACGCCGCTGTCGGCGGCGTTGCGGATGGCGAGGTGGCATCCGTGCCGCCGGGCGAGGTCGTCCAGGGCCTGGAGGGTGAGGCCGCGGATGCCCGCGAGGCCGAACCCCTCGCCGGAAGCCGCGTCCATCGCCTCGGCGCGGGCGGCGGCGAGGCGCAGCACCGTGGCGGCGTCGAACCGGCCCGCGACGCCCCAGGCGGCGAGGTCGCCGATGGAATAGCCCGCCACGATGGCCCGGCCGGGCTGGCCCGCCGCGATGACGCTCCATCCCGCGAGCGCCGCGACGCAGCACAGGATCTGCCCCGTGCGGTTGCCGTGCAGCCCCTCCCCGGCCTGGGCGAGGTCGCGCGGGTCGGTGCCGCCGAGGAGCGGGCGGGCCGCCTCGAACACGAGCTGCGCCTCCGGCCGCGCGGCGGTGAGGTCGAACATGGCCGGGTGCTGGCCGCCCTGGCCCGACAGGAGGATCGCGAGGGTCATAGCGTCACCGGCCGCATCGCCACCCGGTCGAGGTATTTCACCAGCACGGTGCCGCCGGGCGGCGCCTCGTGCAACTCCCGCCACTGCACCCCGCCGCCATCCGGCAGGAGGATTTCGCCGTCGAGGCGCATCGGTGCCGTGGCGTCGATGCGGGCAACGCCGTCCAGGAGCGTGCGCGGGACCGGCCCCGGCCACAGCAGATCGAGGTCGGACGTGGGTGAGAGGTAGGTCAGGCCCGTCACCGCCTGCCACAGCAGGGCGCCGAAGGGCCGGGGCGTCACGCCGTGTTCGCCTGCGAGCGCCAGCAGGGCGGCGATGGCGTCCTGCCACGCGGCCGGGGCGTGGGGCGCCGCCTCGGCGAGACTCGGCGGCGTCACCGGCCGCAGGGTTTCCGCCGGCAGGGCGAGGCCGATCCGGCGCTTGCCGTCCGCCGGGGGCAGGGGCAGGCCGAGCGGCACGAACGCGTCGCCCTCCCCCGGCACGCGGCGGCGGACGATGAGCGGGCGGCCCGCCTTCGCCCAGCCGGGCAGGTGCGGCACGCCGTCGAGGTCGCGCCGCCCGGCGAGCAGCGCGTCCCACGCGGCGGGCGCGGCCGCCACGAGATCGTGGCGGGCGAAGGCCTCAGCCGGCACGGAGCCGCCCGGCGACGAGGCCCGCGATTTCCTCCGCGACCGGGCGCCCTCCCCGCTCGCGGCCGAGGCGGTCGCGGACGTCGCCCTCCGGCCGGTCGGCGATCAGGGAGGCGATCTGCGGCCCGAGCGGCGCGGCGGGATCGAGCACCGCGTGGACGGCGCCCGTGGCGAGCATGTTGTCGAGGCCCGGCGCGAAGACCGGCGTCGATTGCGCCATCTCCTGAAGCTTTTCGAGCGGCAGCTTGGTGACGCGGGCGACGGAGGGCAGGTCCATCACGCTCGGGTTGGCGCCGGGGAGCGCGGCCAGCACCCGCGTCGCGAGCGCCGTGGCGATGAAGGCGCCGGCCGCCGAATGCCCGTAGAGCAGGCCGATGGTCGGGTGCCCGTGCCGGTCGGCGAGCAGCAGCGCCTTGGCGAGATGCGCGAGGCATTCGTTGAGGCCGAGGAGTTCGTCGCGCCGGCTCATGCGCTGGCTGTCGGAATCGACCGCCACGAGGATCGGCGCCTTGTCCCCCGCCCGCACCGCGTCGAGGACGTGGCCGGCGAGCGTCAGCGCGCCCTCGACGCCGAGCGGCGTGTCGCCGTCGATGCCGATCACCCGCATCCGGCCGCCCTCGAAGGGGCCGTCTCCAACGACGAGCCCGTCCGCGACCGTGACCGCATGGCCCTCGGGAAAGAGCGAAGTCAGGATCTCAGCGAGCGTCATGGCGGGCCTCCTGCACGCGGGCGACGGTCTCCTCGAAGGCGCGCGTGTCCATGGCGGGGACCGCGTCGGGATCGTTGACGCCGAGCCGCGCCCAGATCTCCGTGGCGTCGCGGCAATCGCCGAAGCGCTCGATGCGGGCGCGCAGGCGTGCCTGCTCGGCTTCCAGCGTCGCGAGGTCGAAGGCCGGCGCCCGGCCGATCAGGTCGAGGGCGGCGGCGCGGAAGGCCGCCACGGTGTCGTCGCAGAAGGCGTCGGCCCCGCCGATCAGGCGGCGGTGCTTGCCGCCCATGGTGCGCCAGACCAGCGCCCGGTCGCGGGAATCGAATTCCTCGGCGCCCTTGTTGGTCTCGATGACCTCCGGCCCCGAGACCGAGATACGCCCGCCCTCAGAGACGGCCAGCCGCGAGCAGGTGCCGGCGATGAGCCCGCCGCCGCCGTAGCAGCCGGCCCGGCCGCCGATCAGCCCGATCACCGGCACGCCCGCTGCGCGGGCCTCGGTGATGGCGCGCATCGTCTCGGCGATGGCGGTCTCGCCGGCATTGGCCTCCTGCAAGCGGACGCCGCCGGTGTCGAAGAGGAGGAGCACGGCCTCGGGCTTCGCCGCGACGGCGGCGCGGAGCATCCCCACGAGCTTGCCGCCATGGACCTCGCCGAAGGCCCCGCCCATGAAGCGGCCCTCCTGCGCGGCGACGAACACCGTCCGCCCATCGAGGGCACCGGAGCCGACGACGATGCCGTCATCGAAGGCGCGGGGCAGGTCGAACAGCGGCAGGTGCGGGCTCATCCGCCGCTCGGCCGGGCCGATGGCCTCCCGGAAGCTGTCGGCATCGAGGAGCGCGTCGAGGCGCTGGCGGGCGCTGGCCTCGTACCAGCTCAGGCGGTCGCGGTCGGGTCCGGCCATCTCTAAGCCTCCAGCAGCCGGGCGCCCTGCAACAGGCGCAGGGAGACGGTGTCCGGCCGGGCGCCGCCGTCGTTGATCGAGATGCGCACGCCGCCGGGCTGGGCGCGGGCGACGAAATCCGCCACCACCGCCTCCCAGACCTGGCCGTAGCCGGCGATCGGCGTCTCGATGGCGATCTCGAACGCGTCCGGCGGCAGCACCCGCTCCAGCAGGATTTCGAGGTTGCCGGAGGCCACGACCCCGGTGATCGCCTGGGCCTTGGTGCCGGGCAGCGGCTTCTGCGTGGTGTGGCGGAAGGTCAGGGATTCCATGACACTCACCAGTTCCTGAACTTGGCCGGCGGCTCGTAGAGCCCCCCGGACCAATGCACGAGATCCTTGATCGAGCGCGCCGCCAGCAGCGAGCGGTCGGCGTCCAGGGGCTCGATGCCGAGGTCTTCCGGCCGGCGGATGATGCCGCGTGCGCGCAACTCCTCGACCTTCGCCCGGTCGCGGCCCCGGCCGATCTCGGTGTAGCCCGCGACCCCCCGGATCGCCTGCTCCCGGTCGTCCGCGTCGCGGCAGAGGAGGAGGTTGGCGATGCCTTCCTCGGTGACGATGTGGGTGACGTCGTCGGCGTAGATCATGACCGGCGCCAGTTCGAGGCCGATCTTCTTCGCAAGCTCCATTGCGTCGAGCCGTTCCACGAAGGTCGGGACGAGCCCGTCGCCGAAGGTCTCGACCAACTGCACCACGAGCTTGCGCCCGCGCATCAGCGCCGGATCGCCGACCACCTGCGCCTCCCGGCCCGCCTTCATCCAGGCGTCGGAGGAGTGGCGGCGGCCGTGCGGGTCCGAGCCCATGTTCGGCGCCCCGCCGAAGCCCGCGACGCGGGACTGCGTGACGGTGGAGGAATGCCCCATCAGGTCGATCTGGAGGGTGGCCCCGATGAACATGTCGCAGGCGTAGAGCCCGGCCGTCTGGCACAGCGCCCGGTTCGAGCGCAGCGACCCGTCGGCGCCTGTGAAGAACACGTCCGACCGCTCGCGGATGTAGCGGTCCATGCCGACTTCCGAGCCGAAGCAGTGGACCTGCTTCACCCAGCCGGATTCGATGGCCGGGATCAGGGTCGGGTGCGGGTTCAGGGCGAAATGCGTGGCGATCTCGCCCTTCAGCCCGAGCTTTTCGCCGTAGGTCGGCAGCAGCAATTCGATGGCCGCCGTGCCGAAGCCGATGCCGTGGTTGAGCCGGCGCACGCCGTACTCGGCGTAGATGCCCTTGATCGCCATCATGGCGATGAGGATCTGCGTCTCGGTCATCGCCGCCGGGTCGCGGGTGAACAGCGGCTCCACGAAGAACGGGCTGTCCGCCTCGACCACGAAATCCACCCGGTCGCCGGGGATGTCCACCCGGGGCACCTTGTCGACGATCTCGTTCACCTGCGCGACGACGACGCCGTTCTTGAAGTGCGTCGCCTCCACGATGGTCGGCGTGTCCTCGGTGTTCGGCCCCGTATAGAGGTTGCCCTCCCGGTCGGCCGAGACGCCCGCGATCAGCGCCACATGGGGAGTCAGGTCGATGAAGTAGCGGGCGAAGAGTTCGAGGTAGGTGTGCACCGCCCCGAGCTTGATCTGGCCGCCATAGAGCATCTTGGCGACGCGGGCGCCCTGCGGACCCGAATAGGAATAGTCCAGCCGCTCGGCGATGCCGGTCTCGAACACGTCGAGATGCTCCGGCAGCACGATGCCCGACTGCACCATGTGCAGCCCGTTCACCTTGGCCGGATCGCATCGGCTGAGCGCGCGGGCGAGGCAATCCGCCTGCTTCTGGTTGTCGCCCTCCAGGCAGACGCGGTCACCCGGCTTCAGTACCGCCTCGAGCAACGCCACCGCTGCGTCCGCCGGAACGACTTTGCCCCGCGCGTGCGCCCGCCCCGCCTCGATGCGCGCGTCGCGGGCCCGCCTCTCCCCGCGCCAATCGGCCATCGCTCGTCTCCCTTGTATGCGGAAAAGAGGTTAGCGCGGCTGGGTGAACTTTCAAACCTTTAATTTTCACATTCTCGTATATCGCATTGCCAAATTGGCACGATGTTGCATACGTTGGGGCTAACAAACCCAGGGAAAGGACACGCCCCATGCCGCATCCGGCGGAATCCGTCCGCGCGCCGTCGCCGCTCAGTCATGGGAGGTCCGCGCGATGATCGTCTTCGGTGTCGCCCTGCTCGCCGCCTGCACGCTGATCGGCGTGTATCTCGGCGACCTCCTCGGGATCGCGCTCGGCGTGAAGGCGAATGTCGGCGGTGTCGGCATCGCCATGATCCTGCTCATCGCCGCGCGGATCTGGCTCGACCGGCGGGGCAAGCTGTCGAAGGGCGTCAAGTTCGGCGTCGAGTTCTGGGCCGGGATGTACATCCCCATCGTCGTCGCCATGGCGGCGCAGCAAAACGTGGTCGCCGCGCTCACCGGTGGCCCCATCGTCGTCATCGCGGCGGTGGGCTCGCTGGTCCTGTGCTTCGGCGCGGTGGCGCTCCTGAGCCGCTTCGGCGGACAAGGCCACGCGGGCCCAGAGGCCGCCCATGCCGGCGCCGTCATCGAGGGCGAGGCCGGCGAGATCGCGCCGCGGCGGGAGGTCTGAGCCATGAACAGCACCGGCATCTGGCACGGCATTGAGCACGTCTTCATCGAGCAGAGCCTCGTCGCGGCCTTCGCCGTCGTCGGCGGGCTGATCCTGGTCTCCAACTACGCGGCGAAACGCCTGACCAACGGCCGGGTTCACGGCTCGGCCATCGCCATCGTGCTCGGGCTGGTGCTCGCGTATTTCGGCGGGCTGTACACGGGCGGAAAGAAGGGCGTCGCCGACATCCCGGCGCTCGCCGGCATCGGCCTGATGGGCGGGGCGATGCTGCGCGACTTCGCCATCGTCGCCACCGCCTTCGAGGTGGACGTGATCGAGGCCCGCCGCGCCGGGCTCCTCGGTGTGCTGGCGCTGGCGCTCGGCACGATCCTGCCCTTCATCGTCGGCACGCTGACGGCGGTGGCCTTCGGCTACCGTGACGCGGTGTCGATCACGACCATCGGCGCGGGTGCGATTACCTACATTGTCGGCCCAGTGACGGGGGCGGCCATCGGCGCCGATTCGACGGTGATGGCCCTTTCCATCGCGACCGGCGTGACCAAGGCGGTGATGGTGATGGTCGGCACGCCGCTCGTCGCCAAGCTGATCGGGCTCGACAATCCCCGCTCCGCGATGGCCTATGGCGGCCTGATGGGGACGGTGAGCGGTGTCGCCGGGGGCTTGGCGGCCACCGATCCGAAGCTCGTTCCCTACGGCGCGCTGACGGCGACGTTCCACACGGGCATCGGGTGCCTCGTGGGGCCGTCGATCTTCTTCCTCACGGTGCGCGCCCTCGTCGGCTGAGGGGCTGGGCATGGACGGCGGCGAAGCGGTGGAGAGTGCGGAGCGAGGGCTCCTGTCGGAGCGCATCCGCAACGCGCTGACGGACGCCATCGCGGCGGGGGATTTCGCCGCCGGCACCACCCTCGACGAGCAGCTTCTCGCCGACCGCTACGGCGCCTCGCGCACCCCCGTTCGCGAGGCCCTGCGCCAGCTCGCGGCCTCGGGCCTCGTGGAGATCCGCCCCCGCCGGGGGGTGGTGGTGGCGCAATTCACCCCGCAACGGATCGGCGACATGTTCGAGACCTCCGCCGAGGTCGAGGCCCTGTGCGCCCGGCTCGCCACCTACCGCATGACGCCCCTCGAACGGGGGGCGCTCATCGACCTGCACGACCGCTCGGCGGATTCCGTGGCGGCGGGGGATGTCGACACCTACGACCGGCTGAACCGCGCCTTCCACGAAGCGCTCTACGCCGGCACCCATAACGGCTTCCTCGCGGAGCAGGCCTTGGCCCTGCGCGAACGGCTCGCCGCCTTCCGGCGCACGCAACTGCGCCAGGGCGACCGCATCCACCGCTCGCATGAGGAGCACGGCGACATTCTGGCCGCCATGTCGGAGGGGGACGGCGAGAGGGCCGCCCGCCAAATGCGCGCGCACATGCTGCGCGCCGCCGCCGCGCTGGGCCGCTACATCGCCGGGCCGGGGGGCGAGTGAGCGGAGGCTAGTCCCCCTCCCCGCCCCGTCCGAACGGCGCGCTGCCGAGGGGGGCGTTGAGGGCGTCCGCGAGGCGGGCGAGCCGGCCGGTGGCGGCGGCGATGCCCTCGGCCGCCCGCGTGGCCGCCTCGTCCCGGTCCCGTTCCGCGGCCTCGACCACGGAGCGCGACTGCGCCACCTCGGTCTCCAGGGCCGCGAAGCGCTTGCGCAGGTCCGACAGCTCGTCCGAGATCGTCAGCGCGGCCATCACGTGCAGCCGCATGTCGCCGATCTCGCCGAAGCTCTCCCGCATCCGCGCGACGCGCTCGCTGAAATCCTGCGTCAGGGCGGTCAGGTGCGCCTCCTCGTCCTTGCCGCAGGACATGCGGTAGGTCTTGCTGTCGATGGTGACGGTGATGATCGGCATCCGGTCAGTGCCTTTCCAGCACGCCGGCCACGGCGGCGATGGCCCTGTCGAGCCGGTTTCCGACCTCGCCCGACGTCGCCTCCACCTGCGCGAGCCGCGCGCTCGCCGCGTCGAGGGCGGCGGCGAGCCGGCTCCGGTCCTCGCCGAGCAGCGACAGTTCGGTGTCGCGGTCGTCGGGGGCGGCTTCCGCTTCGAGCCGGCGGGTCACGGTCGCCTCAAGGCGCGCGAGGACGGCGTCGAGCCGTTGCAAGGCTTCGGACACGGGATCTGAATCGGGCACGTCGGACGGCATCGTCATCTTGAGTGAGGGCATGGTGCGGGCAGGCCCAAGTGTCGACCGGATGGTTGACGATTTCCAGGGAAAAAGCCTCTCCGAGGAATCTCTGCAGTCTTCGCCCGGCGCAATTCACCGAAGTTCGTGACAACCAGTGGTTTGTCACTTCCCGTCGTTTGACAGGTCGGGGCGCCATGCTAGACAGCCGCGCGTTCCCGAAGTGGACCACCG
This sequence comes from Methylobacterium litchii, assembly GCF_038442315.1. Classification (NCBI taxonomy): domain Bacteria; kingdom Pseudomonadati; phylum Pseudomonadota; class Alphaproteobacteria; order Hyphomicrobiales; family Methylobacteriaceae; genus Methylobacterium; species Methylobacterium litchii. The sequence continues at coordinate 49,368 of NZ_JBBXMY010000017.1, forward strand.
AGCCGCCGCCGGGCGGGCCCGCGACCGCATTTCCTTCGCCGCACCCGAGAGCGTTGCGGCGGTGCCGGAATGGCGGAGCACCGGTTCATCCCCGGTTCAAGCCCGCGCGAGCAGGGCTGCCCGGAATCAGGAAGGATCATTGCCGTGACGAAGGTTGCCATCAACGGGTTCGGGCGCATCGGCCGCAACGTGCTGCGCGCCATTGCCGAGTCCGGCCGCAAGGACATCGAGGTCGTGGCGATCAACGATCTCGGCCCGGTCGAGACCAACGCGCACCTGCTCCGTTTCGATTCCGTGCATGGCCGCTTCCCCGGCCAGGTCGCGGTCGATGGCGAATTTCTCGTGGTCGATGGCCACCGCATCAAGGTAACGGCCGTCCGCAACCCGGCCGAGCTGCCGCACCGTGATCTCGGCGTGGACATCGCCCTCGAGTGCACCGGCATCTTCACCTCGAAGGACAAGGCCAAGGCCCACCTCGATGCCGGCGCCAAGCGCGTCCTCGTCTCGGCCCCCGCCGACGGCGCCGACCTGACGGTCGTCTACGGCGTGAACCACGACAAGCTCCAGGCCGACCACCTTGTGGTCTCGAACGCCTCCTGCACCACCAACTGCCTCGCGCCGGTCGCGAAGGTGCTGCACGAGGCCATCGGCATCGAGCGTGGTTTCATGACCACGATCCACTCCTACACCAACGACCAGCCGTCGCTGGACCAGATGCACAAGGACCTCTACCGGGCCCGTGCCGCGTCGCTGTCGATGATCCCGACCACCACCGGCGCCGCCAAGGCCGTGGGCCTCGTGCTGCCGGAGCTGAAGGGCCTCCTCGACGGCACCTCGATCCGCGTGCCGACCCCGAACGTCTCGGCGGTCGATCTCGTGTTCACGGCCAAGCGCCAGACCTCGGTGCAGGAGGTCAACGACGCGATCAAGGCCGCCGCCGCCGGCCCGCTCAAGGGCGTCCTCGGCGTCACCGATCAGCCGAACGTCTCGATCGACTTCAACCACGATCCCCATTCGTCCACCTTCCACCTCGACCAGACCAAGGTGATGGACGGCGTGCTCGTCCGCATCCTGACCTGGTACGACAACGAGTGGGGCTTCTCGAACCGCATGGCCGACACCGCCGTCGCCATGGCCAAGCTGATCTGATCGACCGCGACCGGCCCCGCCGCCCCTGATGGGCGGCGGGGCGATCTGTTTGTGTACGGCGTTCCTTCGGAAGGGTGGTTCTCGGGATGGCAGACGCGTCGCAGGGCTCTTCGAGCGGACAGGGTTTCATCCCCCAGGCTTCCGCTTCGGCACCTCCGCCTCCTCCCGCACCCGTCGCTCCCCCGCCTTCCGCCGTTCCCGCCGCCGGCTCCGCCGCGGCCCCGATGACCTCCATTTCCGCCAACCAGCTCTTCGACCAGCTCGCCCGGATCGAGGACAAGACCTCGCGCATCGAGGACAAGTACGCCCGCTCCGAGGCGCTGCTGTCCCGCGTCGAGGACAAGGTCGAGGGTGCCACCGGCCGGATGAACGAGGCTGCCCGGCAATCCGACCTCGCCGCCCTGCGCAACGAGGTGCGCGGTCTCGCCGAGCGCACCCGCCGCCTGCCGGGGACCGGCGCCCTCGTCCTCACCGCCGTCATCACCGCCGTGCTGACGGTCGCGCTGATGGTGGCGCTCCAGCGCTTCAACCTCGACCAGCTGCTGCCGCCGCGCGCCGGCTGATCCCGCCTTTCTGTCTTCCGACCCCTCAAAGGACCCGATGAGCGCCTTCCGCACCCTCGACGATGCCGGTTCGCTTCAGGGGAAGCGCGTGCTCCTGCGCGTCGACCTGAACGTGCCCATGGACAACGGCCGCGTCACCGACGCGACGCGGATCGAGCGGGTCGTCCCGACCATCCGCGAGATCGCCGGCAAGGGCGCGAAGGTGGTGCTGCTCGCGCATTTCGGCCGTCCGAAGGGCAAGCGCGAGGCCAAGGATTCCCTCGAGCCGGTGGTGCCGGCCCTGTCGAAGGCGCTGGGCCAGCCGGTCGCCTTCGCCTCCGATTGCATCGGCGACCCGGCGGCCCAGGCCGTCGCTGCGATGAAGGACGGGGACGTGCTCCTGTTGGAGAACACCCGCTACCATGCGGGCGAGGAGAAGAACGAGGCCGGCTTCGCCGACGCGCTCGCCGCCAACGGCGACGTCTACGTCAACGAGGCGTTCTCGGCCGCCCACCGCGCCCACGCCTCGACGGAGGGCTTGGCCCACCGCCTGCCGGCCTATGCCGGCCGCGAGATGCAGGCCGAGCTCGACGCTCTCACCAAGGGGCTGGAATCCCCCCAGCGCCCGGTCATCGCCCTCGTCGGCGGCGCCAAGGTGTCGTCCAAGATCGACCTCCTCGAAAACCTCGTCGCCAAGGTCGACATGCTGGTGATCGGCGGCGGCATGGCCAACACCTTCCTGCACGCGCAGGGCAAGTCGGTGGGCAAGTCCCTCTGCGAGAAGGACCTCGCCGACACCGCGACCCGCATCCTCGCCGCCGCCGAGAAGGCCGGCTGCCGGATCATCCTACCGGTCGATGCCGTCTCGGCCTCCGAGTTCAAGGCGGACGCGGCCCACGAGACCGTCCCGGTCGATGCCGTGCCGGAGACCGGCATGATCCTCGATGCCGGCCCGCAATCGGTCGCCGAGATCAACGCCGCCATCGACGGCGCGAAGACCCTCGTCTGGAACGGCCCGCTCGGCGCCTTCGAACTCACCCCCTTCGACGCGGCGACCGTCGCGGCAGCCCGGCACGCGGCCGAGCGCACCAAGGCGGGCCAGCTGGTCTCGGTGGCGGGCGGCGGCGACACCGTGGCCGCACTCAACCACGCTGGCGTCGGCCAGACCTTTACCTACGTCTCGACGGCAGGCGGCGCCTTCCTCGAATGGCTGGAGGGCAAGGCCCTTCCGGGCGTCGAGGCGCTGCGCGCCAAGGGCTGAACTGGAATTTCACGCCCTCACGGGCGTTTGCATCGCGACACATCGAACGGGAAGGCGGACACCATGGCACGGATCACCCTGAGGCAGCTCCTCGACCACGCCGCCGAGCATGAATACGGCGTGCCGGCCTTCAACCTGAACAACATGGAGCAGGGGCTCGCCATCATGGCGGCTGCCGACGCCACCGATTCGCCGGTCATCCTGCAGGCGAGCCGGGGCGCCCGCGCCTACGCGAACGACATCGTGCTGGCCAAGCTGATCGACGGCCTCGTCGAGATCTACCCGCACATCCCGGTCTGCATGCACCTCGACCACGGGAACAACGAGGCGACCTGCGCCACCGCCATCCAGTACGGCTTCACCTCCGTGATGATGGACGGCTCGCTCAAGGCGGACGGCAAGACCCCGGCCGACTACACCTACAACGTCGAGATCACCCGCAACGTCACCCAGATGGCCCATTGGGCCGGCGTCTCGGTGGAAGGCGAACTCGGCGTGCTCGGCTCGCTGGAGAGCGGCCAGGGCGAGGCCGAGGACGGCCACGGCGCCGAGGGCACCCTCTCCCACGACCAGCTCCTCACCGACCCGGAGGAGGCGGTGAAGTTCGTGCAGGCGACCAAGGTCGATGCGCTGGCCGTCGCGATGGGCACCAGCCACGGCGCCTACAAGTTCACCCGCCAGCCCGACGGCGACGTGCTGGCCATGAACGTGATCGAGGAGATCCACCGCCGCCTGCCGACGACCCACCTCGTCATGCACGGCTCCTCCTCGGTGCCGCAGGACCTGCAGGACATCATCAACCAGTATGGCGGCCAGATGAAGCCGACCTGGGGCGTGCCGGTCGAGGAGATCCAGCGCGGGATCAAGCACGGCGTGCGCAAGATCAACATCGACACCGACAACCGGATGGCCATGACCGGCCAGATCCGCAAGGTGCTCACCGAGAACCCCTCGGAGTTCGACCCGCGCAAGTACCTCAAGCCCGCCATGGACGCGATGACGAAGCTCTGCCGGCAGCGTTTCGAGGAGTTCAACACGGCGGGCCAGGGCTCGAAGATCCGCCCGATCTCCGTGGCCGAAATGGCCAAGCGTTATGCCAACGGCTCCCTCGACCCGAAGATCGGGGCGCAGTAAGCGAAGGCGGTTTCAGCCTCGCATCAAGGGCCCATGGTCGATCAACGTCTCGCTCTCCTCGGTCCCCACGGCCTCGACGCCGCAGGGGCCGAGGCTCTCTTGCCCGCCCTTGAGGCCGCCTGCGCCGCAGGCGACGTCGCGGCGGTGATCCTGCGGCTCGCCCCCGCCGACGAGCGGGCGCTGACCGCCCTCGTGAAGCGCGCCTCCGCCATCACTCAGGCGCGGGAGGCCGCCCTCGTCATCGCCTGCCCCGGCTTCGCGGGAGACCTCGTGCAGGTCGCCGCGCGGGGTGGCGCCGACGGCGTCCACCTCGACAAGCCCCGTGACCCCGCGAGCGACCTCGGCGACCTGCGGTCCCGCCTGAAGGACGGGCGCATCCTCGGGACCGGCGGGCTCGAATCGAAGCACATCGCCATGGAAGCCGGCGAGGCGGGCGTCGATTACCTCATGTTCGGTGGCCTCTACCCGGACGGCGCCGCGCCGGATGCCGAAACCGTGCTGGCGCGGGCCGGCTGGTGGGCCGAGATCTTCGAGACGCCCTGCGTCGCCGTTGCCGCGACGGAGCCGGAGCTGCCCGCGCTCGTGGAGACCGGCGCGGAGTTCGTCGGGCTCGAGAGCGCGCTCTGGCTGTCCGATCCGTCCGTCGTTGCACGGGCTCAGGCCCTCATCGGAGCGCAGGCCGGATGAGGATGCGCACCCTCGCCCTCGCCGCCCTCCTGATCGCCCAGGGGCCGGCCCACGCCGCCTCGGTCGTCGATCCGAAGGCCACGGACGTGCCCCCCGCCGACAAGAAGCCGTCGCGGGAATTGCCGACGCCCTACACGCCGAACTACAGCGGCGGCGCCGTACCCCCGGTGAGCGGCCAGCCGCCGGATTTTGCCTACGGCGCCTACCAGCGCGGCCAGTACGTGACCGCCTTCCGCGAGGCGACCAAGCGCATCGAGGCCAACCCCAAGGATTCGGCGGCGATGACGCTGCTCGGGGAGTTGTACAATCAGGGGCTCGGCGTTCCGCAGAACCCGGTGAAGGCGGCCGACTGGTACAAGCTCGCCGCCGCGCAGAAGGACCCGGCCGCGATGTCCTCGCTCGGCCTGATGGCCCTCGACGGACGCGGCGTCGCGCGCGACCCCAAGGCCGGGCGGCGCTGGCTGGAACAGGCCGCCGCCATCGGCTCGCCGGCCGCATCCTACAATCTCGGGTTGATCCTGATCGGCACCGGCCTGCCCGCCGACGAGGCCGAGGCCGCCAAGCAGTTCCGCAAGGCCGCCGACGCGGAACTCGGGCCGGCGCAGCACGATCTCGGCGTGCTCTACCTGCAGGGGCGCGGGGTGCCCAAGGACCCGACCGAGGCGGCCTCGTGGTTCCGCCGCTCGGCCGACAACGGCGACCTCGCGGGTGAGGTCGAGTTCGCGATCCTGCTGTTCAACGGGACGGGCGTGCCGAAGGACGAGCGGGCGGCGGCCCGCTACTTCCTGCACGCGGCCAAGCGCGGCAACGCCATCGCGCAGAACCGCGTCGCCCGCCTCTATGCCTCGGGGCGCGGCCTGCCGAAGAACCTCGTGGAGGCGGCCGCCTGGAACCTCGCCGCCGCCGGGCAGGGCCTGTCCGATGCGTGGCTCGACCAAGCCGTCGCCGGGCTCTCCGCCGAGGAGAAGGCGCGGGCGGAACGGCTCGGCAACGACCGGATCGAGGCGCAGTAAGTCAGGCTTCGGCCTTCGACCAATCCACCCCGGCTTCGAGTTCCGGCAGGAGGACGACGCTCTCCTGCTCGTTCGGATCGGTGCGGGCGATCACCGCCACCACCGGTTCCGTCGCGCTGCGATTGTAGGGCAGGTGCGGGACGTTCGCGGCGATGTAGACGAACTCCCCCGCCCCGGCGATGGCGTGGTGTTCCAGCCGCTCGCCCCAGAAACAGCCCGACACGCCCTTCAGAACGTGGATCGCCGTCTCGTGCGCCTCGTGCTTGTGGGCGTGGGCGCGCTCGCCGGGGGCGATCTCCAGCAACTGCATGTGCAGCGCCGTGGCGCCCACCGCCTCCGCCGAGATGGCGTGGCGGTAGAGGTGGCCCTGCTTGCCCCGGAAGGGCGCACCCTCCCGCACCACCATGAGGCCGGCTCGTTCGGTCACCTGTTCCTCCCGCTGCAATCAGCGGCAGGACATCACAACCGGCACGCGCCGCCAAGCGCGTCGTTCTCGGCTTGGGTGAAGAGACGCGAGCGGATGTGGAAGCGCTTCTCGCGGCCGTTCTCCAGGGAGAACATGCCCCCCCGGCCGGGCACCACGTCGAGCATGATGTGGGTGTGCTTCCAGACCTCGAACTGCGAGCGGGAGATGAAGAAATCCGCCCCGCCGACCTGGCCGAGATGGACGTCGCCGTCGCCGACGATGAAGTCGCCGACCGGGTAGCACATCGGCGAGGAGCCGTCGCAGCAGCCGCCCGACTGGTGGAACATCACCGGCCCGTACTCGCCCTTCAATTCCTCGATCAGCGCCAGGGCCACGGGCGTGGCGGTGACCCGCAGCGGTGTCCCGTCCGCGCCGGTCTGCTCGGCGGTGGTGGCCTCGACCGTCTCCGTGGCGCTCATGCGCTCCTCCCGTTCGTTGCTTGCCGTAGGATCTATGGCCGTCAGGTGGGGGCGGCGAGCCCCGGACGCAAAGAGGCCCCGGCCGAATGACCGGGGCCCAAGGCAGTCTCGGGGGGAGACTCGGCGAGGCTCAGAAGAATCCGAGCTTCTTCGCCGAGTAGCTAACCAGCATATTCTTCGTCTGCTGGTAGTGGTCGAGCATCATCTTGTGGGTCTCGCGGCCGATGCCGGACTGCTTGTAGCCGCCGAAGGCCGCGTGGGCCGGGTAGGCGTGGTAGCAGTTCGTCCAGACGCGGCCTGCCTGGATCGCCCGGCCGAAGCGGTAGGCGCGGGTCCCGTCGCGGGTCCAGACGCCAGCGCCGAGGCCGTAGAGCGTATCGTTGGCGATGGAGAGGGCGTCGGCGTCGTCCTTGAAGGTCGTGACCGACAAGACCGGGCCGAAGATCTCTTCCTGGAAGATCCGCATCTTGTTGTGGCCGCGGAAGACGGTGGGCTTCATGTAGAAGCCCTCGGCCAGCTCACCCTCGCGCACGCCGCGCTCACCGCCGGTGAGGCACTCCGCGCCCTCCTGCTTGCCGATGTCGACGTAGCTGAGGATCTTCTCCAGCTGCTCGCTCGACGCCTGGGCGCCGATCATGGTGGCCGGATCGAGGGGCGAGCCCTGCGTGATCGCCTCGACGCGCTTGATCGCCCGCTCCATGAACCGGTCGTAGATCGATTCGTGGACGAGGGCGCGGCTCGGGCAGGTGCAGACTTCGCCCTGGTTCAGGGCGAACATCGTGAAGCCTTCGAGCGCCTTATCGAAGAAGTCGTCGTCCTCGTTCGCGACGTCGGCGAAGAAGATGTTCGGCGACTTGCCGCCCAATTCCAGCGTCACCGGGATCAGGTTCTGCGAGGCGTACTGCATGATGAGGCGGCCGGTGGTCGTCTCACCCGTGAAGGCGATCTTCGCGATGCGCGGCGAGGAGGCCAGCGGCTTGCCGGCTTCCAGGCCGAAGCCGTTGACGATGTTCAGCACGCCCGGCGGCAGCAGGTCGCCGATGACTTCCATCAGCACCAGCACGGAGGCCGGGGTCTGCTCGGCGGGCTTCAGCACCACGCAATTGCCGGCGGCCAGCGCCGGGGCGAGCTTCCACACCGCCATCAGGATGGGGAAGTTCCACGGGATGATCTGGCCGACGACGCCCAGCGGCTCGTGGAAGTGGTAAGCGACCGTGTCGTGGTCGATCTCGGAGATCGAGCCTTCCTGCGCCCGCACGCAGCCGGCGAAGTAGCGGAAATGGTCGATGGCCAGCGGGATGTCGGCGTGCGTCGTCTCGCGGATCGGCTTGCCGTTGTCCCACGTCTCGGCCAGGGCGAGGAGATCGAGGTTCTCCTCCATCCGATCGGCCATCTTGTTCAGGATGCGGGCGCGCTCGCCCGGCGCGGTGCGGCCCCAGGCCTCCTTGGCCGCGTGGGCGGCGTCGAGCGCCCGGTCGATGTCGGTCGAATCGGAGCGGGCCACCTCGCACACGACCTTACCGGTAATCGGCGAGGTATTCTCGAAGTAGCGGCCGGCATTGGGGGCGACCCACTGGCCGCCGATGAAGTTCTCGTAACGCGACGAGAACGGCGACTTCGTGCGGCTGTCGCCGAAGAATTCGGGCTTGTTCATGGGCGTACTCCCTGGGTTGGGCCCGGCCTCACGGACCGCAGCTCGTTGATTCGGCCCCCTTGAGGGGATCCGTGCCGCGTCCCTCGGCTCCGGGCTGTAGCCAATGTCAGATGGCCGCTCGAAGCAAGGTGGACTTTTGGCCGATGCTCCCGACACAGAAGCTTACGCCTGCCGCGAACCCTTGGCGACCCCGCCCCTCACGCCGCCAGGGCGAAGGGCAGGCAGGCCGCCGCGAGGGGCAGGGCGGCCAAAGCCGCCGGCCGCAGCCAGCCCGGCCTGTAGGTGAGGCACAGGGCCACTCCCAAAGCCGCCGCCGTGATGGCGCCCGTGGCCTGGACCGGCCCGAAATTCCAGCCATCGAGGGCGATGGCGGCCGCGAAGGACAGGACGATCCCGGCCCAGCCCACCGCGCGCAGGGGCCGCACGCGCCCGCGCGGCACCGGCCCCCGCAGCGCGACGCGGTGATGCCTGTCGAGGCTGAGGGCCAGGGCCGCCATCCCGGCGAAGGCCAGGGCAGCGCACAGGAGGAGGGTCGCCGCGCTCATGCCTCGGCCACCCGCGACGCGGCCCGTCTTGCAAGCGCCGACGGGGGCCGTGCGGCCGTCCGCGCCGCGACGATCAGCAGGGCTCCCACGAGGAGCATCGCGATGTCGAAGGGCACGAAGCGCGGCTCGCCGATCAGGGCGAGGTCGGCCGGGACGATGGCGACGAAGGTCGCGGCGGCGAGGCCGAGGGTCAGCGGCCAGGCGAGGCGGCGAGGCGCCAGGGCGCCCGCGAGCGCCACGACGACCCAGGCGCCGAAGAACAGTCCGACCTCCCAGGAAGCCCGTCCCGCGAGATCGAGGGGCAGCAACCGGTTGGCGAGGAAGAACGCGGCGATCCCGGCGGGCAGACCGGCGATGGTCCCGACATTCAGGATCCGCACGAGGCGCAGGCCGAAGCCCTCCGGGGCCGCGCCCTTCGGCGCCCGCGCCACCGTCCAGAGCACGAGGCCGGAGGCCACGGTCGCGGCGCCGAGGAGCCCGCACAGGAAGAACAGGACCCGCAGGGCGTGCGAGGCGAAATGCGCCTCGTGCAGGCCGTACATCACGGTCGCGGTGCGCGTCGCCGGCCCGGCCGGGAGGTTGCGGGCGAGTTCGGCCCCCGTCACCGCGTCGTAGGCGATCTGCGGGTGGAGATGGGCCAGGCCGTGCGGCTCCTCGAACACCGCGCTCACCGTCGCGGCGGCGTCGCCCGGCGAGGAGACCATCAGCGCTTCCGGCAGCTCCCCGCCGTCCTTCCCGGCGATGCGGACGATCTCCCCCAGGGGAAGCCCTTCGGCGGCGGTACCGGACGGCATCCGCCCCTTGGGCATCAGCCCCGCCTCGACGTAAAAGTGGGGTGCCTCGTCATGATAGGCCGCCTGCAGACCCCAGGGCATCAGCATCGGCCCCAGGGTCATGAGGCCGGTGTAGGTGATCATCAGGTGGAAGGGCAGCGCCAGCACGCCGAACAGGTTGTGCGCGTCGAGCCACGCCCGCTGCCGCGAGCGGTCCGGCCGGAAGGTGAAGAAGTCAGCGAAGATCCGCCGATGGGTGACGATGCCGGAGATGAGCGCGATCAGCAGCACCATTGCGCAGGCGCCGACGATCCAGCGCCCCACGAGGGGCGGCAGCGCCAGTTCGAAATGGAAGCGGTAGAGGAATTCGCCCGCCTGCGTGTCGCGGGCGCTGGTCGGCGCGCCGGTCGTGGGATCGAGAAGGGCGTGGTGGAACGGGCCGGCGAAGCTCTTCCACCAATAGACTTCGGTCAGCGGCTGGTCCGGCTTCGGCAGCTTCACGAGCCACCCCCCGGAATCGGGGGCCAGCCGGGCGAGGAAGCCCGCCGCCGCCGTCGCGGATTGGGCCGGATCGATCACGGTCTCCCGCAACTCGGGCCGCATCCAGCGGGAGATGTCGTCCTTGTAGTAACTCGCCGTGCCGGTCACGAAGACCGCGAACAGCACCCAGCCGACGACAAGGCCGGCCCAGGTGTGCAGCCACGCCATGGCGGGGCGGAAACGCTTGGGCTCGCTCATGCCGGCACCCCCGCCGAGAAACCGCCGGCCAGCCACAGGCACGCCGTGAGGATTGCCGCCGTTCCCAGGATGCCGATGGCGGCCCGGCGGAGGGTCGCGGCGGCGAAGACGAAGACGACGGCCCCGGCCATCACCGCGAAGCTCGCGAGCATCGATGTCGAGACCGCTTCCGCCCGCGACAGGGGCAGCGTCACGGCGCCGAGGGCGGTGGCGAGGGCAGCCACCGCGTAGCCGCCGAACGCGGCCAGGGCGACCCGGCCCGCGACGGCGAGGCGCCCGCGCCAACCCGAGCCGCTGGAGGACGGCGGATCACGGGAGGCGTCGAGGGGTGGCGAGTCGCTGGCCATGGCGTCGGGTAGCAGCGGCCGGCGACGCTCGGCAATCGCTATCTTTCGGAACGATTCCAACAAGGGGCCAAGCACTTGGCCCGTCTCGAAGGAATCGGTTCGCGCTCAGCGGCTGTTGGCGCCGCGCCCCATGCGCTGAACCCCAGTGGCGGCGGCCAACGCGCTGGGCGGGAGGGCCGTCGCGGAGGGATTTCCGCCGGAGGGGGCGCCGGACGTGACGACAGGAGCGGTGCCCGTGTTCGTCTCGCGGCCTGAGGCGTAGCCAGCGTTTACGCCCGCGTAGAAGCCTGTGAAGTCCTCGGCCCGGGCCGGAAGGGCGGCGAGGAGGAGAAGGAGCGGCAGGCGGCGGATCATGCGGAACCCAGCGCGTGAAACGGAAACGGCGGCCCGTGGGGACCGCCGTTTCGAACCTGTCGTAGCATCGCGGCGACAGAGAGGCGCCGCGAAACCCGAATTCAGCCGTCGACGCTGATCGAAGAGGCCTCGCGGCCCTTCATGCCCTCGACGACGCCGAGGGTGACCTGCTGACCTTCGGCCAGGGAGTCGAGGCCGGCGCGGGCGAGCGCGGAGCGGTGGACGAACACGTCCTTGCCGCCGTCGTTCACCGAAACGAAGCCGAAGCCCTTGGCCGGGTCGTACCACTTCACGGTGCCGACCATCTCGGTCGACGGGCCGGACGGGGCACGACCGCCACCGCCGCCGCCACCGAATCGGTCGCCGCCACGGCTGCCGCCGCCGCCGAAGCGATCGCCGCCGCCGCCGCCGAAGCCCTCGGTGCGCGGACGAAACTCACGGCGGGGCGCCGGAGCCTCGGCCGTGGAGGTGTCGACGCTGGTCACGCTCGTGACCTGCGGACCCTTCTGGCCCTGGGCGGTCGTGACCATCAGCTTGGTGCCGGGCATGAGGTCGTCATGGCCGGCCGCCTCGACGGCCCGGATGTGGAGGAAGGCATCGCCCGAACCGTCGCCGAGTTCGACGAAGCCGAAGCCCTTCTCCTTGTTGAACCACTTTACAGTGGCATCGCGCTCAGGGCCCGTCGGAGCCGGCGCCGCGCCACGGGCCGGACCGCGGTCGAAGCCGCCCCCGCCGTAACCGCCGCCACCACCAAAGCCGCCACCGCCGCCGCCGCCGCCGTAGCCCCCGCCAAAGCCGCCCGAGGGAGCCTGATCAGGCCATCTCGGTTCACCGCTCTCGTCGAAGCCGCGCTTCTGCGGCCCCCTGAAATCACGACCACGTCCCATTAGAAGCTCGCAAAAACCGTCCGCCGCCCGTATTCAAAATACACGCCGACCATTGCGGAGGATCGGCGGCTCGCACTGCGCATTACCCCAGGTCACGCTAACCAAGAATAATGGCTTAGTCCTGACGCAATCGGGCCTTGACCGCAAGGTCCTTTAAGGCCGAAACGCGGCGGTTCAATCACTTTCCTGACGCAACCGTCGCGCGGAGGGTGAGTGGCGTTAGCGAAATGCAAAGTTCGGTCGGCTACGTTCGCGACGGGACGACGCACCCGATGATAGCCACACCGACCTTCCCCGACCTCTCCGCCCTCGTCGTCGACGAGAGCCTATATATCCGGCGCATCGTCCGGGACATGCTGATGCGCGTGGGCATCAAGCGCGTCCTGGAAGCGCCCGACGGCGCCGAGGCGCTCGGCGTCCTGGCCGAGAGCAAACCCGATATCGCCATCATCGACTGGGACCTCTCGATCCTGTCGGGCGAGGAGTTCATCCGGCTCGCGCGCACGCCCTCCACCTCCCCCTGCCCCACCCTGCCGATCATCCTGATGCTGGCGCAGCCGCGCCGGAACGTCGTGGACCGGGCGGTCGGGCTCGGCGTCAACGAGATCATCGCCAAGCCGTTCTCGCCCAAGACCCTGTGGTCCCGGCTGGACGAGATCATCAACCGGCCCCGCCCCTACTCGCAGGTGAAGAGCCTTCTCCGGCCGATTCCCCGCGCGGCCGGCGTCGCGAAGGTGTTTGCCTGACCTCGCGCGGACGTTCGCCCGTTGCAGTTCCTGCCCGAGCCTGTAGGCTCTTTGGCAAGTGAGGTCGGGCTGTCAGCCGGGCCGATGAGGATTCGACGGCCGCGCCGATGAGGGACGAGACCGCCGCGGCCGCGCCGGCCCGGCCTGCCACCGGCATCGCGCCGCTCCCGACGCCGACCCTCTATGCGGGCCGCGAGCGCCGGCAGAGCTATGCGGCCCTCGATCTCGGCACGAACAATTGCCGGCTCCTGATCGCCGAGCCGACCTATGGCGGCTTCCGGGTGATCGATGCCTTCTCGCGCATCGTGCGGCTGGGCGAGGGGCTGGGCTCCTCCGACCGGCTGAGCGAGGCCGCCATCGAGCGCACGGTCGAGGCCCTGCGCATCTGCCGCACCAAGATGCAATCCCGCAGGGTCCGCCGCGCCAAGATCATCGCCACCGAGGCCTGCCGGCTCGCCGTCAACGGCGCCGACTTCGTGGAGCGGGTGCGCCAATCGGTGGGTCTCGATCTTGAGATCGTGGACCGGCAGACCGAGGCCTACCTCGCCGTCACGGGCTGCGCGGCCCTGGCCGACCCGCGGGCCGAGTCGGTCGTGATCTTCGACATCGGCGGCGGCTCCACCGAGGTGGCGTGGCTCGACGGCGCGGCCACGAACCCCTCCACCGATCCAACTCTGCGCATCCGCGCCTGGGATTCGCTGCCGGTGGGCGTCGTGACCCTGGCCGAGCGCCATGGCGGCGCCGAGGTCACGCGGCGGATGTTCGAGGGCATGGTGGAGGAGGTGGCCGAAAAGCTCGCCGCCTTCGCCCTGCGCGCCGCCCCGGCTGCCACGGCCAAGAGCTTCCACCTGCTCGGCACGTCGGGCACGGTCACGACCATCGCCGCGATGCACCTGCGCCTCGCCCGCTACGAGCGGCGCCGGGTCGACGGCCTCTGGATGCGCGACGACGAGGTCTCGGCGGCCATCGAAGACCTCCTCGATACGCGGCTGGAGCAGCGGGTCGACAATCCCTGCATCGGCCGCGACCGGGCGGACCTCGTCCTCGCCGGCTGCGCGATCCTCGAAGCCCTGCGCCGGGCCTTCCCCTCCGAGCGCCTGCGCATCGCCGACCGTGGCCTGCGCGAGGGGCTTCTCGTGAACATGATGCGCGAAGATGGGGTATGGTCGCGCAAGCCCGTGCGGTAACGGGCGACGGACACCGGGTTCATGACTGACAGGCGCGGCGGCGCAGGCTCCACCGGGGGCGTGCGCGGGGATCTTAAGCAGCGGGTGAAGACCGCGCGCAAGCGCACCGTCTCGCAGACGCGCTGGCTCGAACGGCAGCTCAACGACCCCTACGTGGCCCGCGCCAAGCGCGAGGGCTACCGCTCTCGCGCGGCGTTCAAGCTCTTGGAGATCGACGAGCGCTTCAAGCTGCTGAAGCCCGGTCAGCGGGTCGTGGACCTCGGCGCGGCGCCCGGCGGCTGGTCGCAGGTGGCCGCGCGCGTCGTGGGGTCCACGGGCAAGGTGGTGGGCATCGACCTCCTGCCCATCGAGCCCATGGCCGGGGTGGAGTTCATCACCCTCGACTTTCTGGACAACGATGCGCCCCGGCAGCTCACCGACCTTCTCGGCGGCCCGGCCGACTTCGTGATGTCGGACATGGCCGCCAACACCACCGGCCACAAGAAGACCGATCACCTGCGGATCATCGGCCTCGCCGAAACCGCCGCGGAATTCGCCCGGGAGATCCTGGCCCCCGGCGGCTCCTATCTCGCCAAGGTGCTGCAGGGCGGCACCGAGGGCGAGTTGCTCGCCAACCTGAAGCGCGACTTCGCCGTGGTTCGCCACGTGAAGCCCTCCGCGAGCCGCGCCGATTCGAGCGAACTCTACGTGCTGGCCACCGGCTATCGCGGGGCGCTCGGCCGGGCTGTAGCTTCGGAGGAGTAGGCGGGCCTGTTCCCCTGGGGACAGATCGGCGCAGAGCGGCGGCGCCGGTAGGCCGCCACGGCGGAATGGGTTAATTTTAGTGAAAGTGTATCGATAGTCAGCGCGTGCTCAGCGGTCCCGCAATTCTTCGCATCTCGGTGCTGCTGCTCCTCGCCGGAGCCCTCGCCGCGCTCGTACAATACTGGATGCCGGCCTCGCCGCAGCCGCCCGCCAAGACGGCGGTCGCTACAACCGCGCCGGCTCCAAGCGAGCCGCCCGTCCGCAAGATCCCCTCGGCGGCCCCGCCCGATACGGTGATCGCGGCCCCAACGCCGCCACCGGCTCCCCCCAAGCCTCAGCCGGCACCTATTTCGCCCCCGCCCCCGCCGCAGGTGCCGAGCGAAGCCCTCGCCTTCCCGGCGCCGCCGCCCTCCGCCGCGCCGGAGGGCCGGCAAGAGGTGACGGAGGCCGAGACCACGGAGGGGCCGCCGGCCGTCGCGCTCGTGGATCTCAATACTGCCAGCGTCGCCGACCTGAACCGCCTGCGCGGCGGCGGCGCCATCGGCCGGGCCATCGTCGCAAAGCGACCCTACACCCAGGTAGGCGACCTGCTCACCAAGAGGGTGCTTAGCCGGTCGGTCTACGAGCGGATCAGGGAGCAGGTCACGGTACGGTGAGGGGCTGGGAAGCCCCTCACGCCCGTCTCAGAGCTTCGTGCCGAACAATTCCGCGACCTGCGGAATGTCCTTGTCGCCGCGCCCCGACATGCTCAGCACCATCAGGTGGTCGGTCGGGCGCGCGATGGCGAGTTCCGTGACCTTCGCCAGGGCGTGGGCGGGCTCCAGGGCCGGGATGATACCTTCCAGCATCGAGCAGAGCTTGAACGCCTCCAGCGTCTCGGTATCCGTGGCCGAGAGGTAGGTGACGCGGCCCATCTCGTGCAGCCACGAATGCTCGGGCCCGATGCCCGGATAGTCGAGGCCGGCCGAGATCGAGTGCGCGTCTGCGATCTGCCCGTCCTCGTTCATCAGCAGGTAGGTGCGGTTGCCGTGCAGCACGCCGGGCTTGCCGCCCGTGAGGGAGGCGGCGTGCAGGCCGCTCTTCACGCCGTGGCCGGCGGCCTCGACGCCGAAGATCTCGACCTCGCGGTCATCGAGGAACGGGTGGAACAGGCCCATCGCGTTCGAGCCGCCGCCGATGCAGGCGATAAGCGAGTCGGGCAGGCGGCCCTCCTGGGCGAGCATCTGCTCGCGGGTCTCGTGGCCGATCACCGACTGGAAGTCGCGGACCATGGCCGGATACGGGTGTGGGCCGGCGACGGTGCCGATGCAGTAGAACGTGTCCGCGACGTTCGTGACCCAATCGCGCAGGGCCTCGTTCATCGCGTCCTTGAGGGTCTTGGTGCCGGACTCGACCGGGATCACCTCGGCGCCGAGCATCTTCATGCGGAAGACGTTCGGAGCCTGACGGGCGACGTCCACGGCGCCCATGTACACGACGCATTTCAGGCCGAACCGGGCGCAGAGGGTGGCGGTGGCCACGCCGTGCTGGCCCGCGCCGGTCTCGGCGATGATCCGCGGCTTGCCCATCCGGCGGGCGAGCAGGATCTGCCCCAGCACGTTGTTCACCTTGTGCGAGCCGGTGTGGTTCAGCTCCTCGCGCTTGAAGTAGAGCTTCGCCCCCATGCCGGCCGGCGCCTGGGCGCGCATGTGCTCGGTCAGCCGCTCGGCGTAATAGAGGGGGCTCGGGCGGCCGATATAATGCGTGCCGTAGCTCTCCATGTCCGCCTTGAAGGCGGGGTCCCGCTTCGCCTCCTCGTAGGCCTTCTCCAGGTCGAGGATCAGCGGCATCAGTGTCTCGGCCACGAAGCGGCCGCCGAAGATGCCGAAGCGGCCGCGCTCGTCGGGTCCGGTGCGGAAAGAGTTCGGGGCGGGGGCGATGGTCACGGATCTGTCCTTCGCGGAACGACAAGAGTTTTGCCGGTTGCTAGACCCATGCGCGCCCCGCTGCAATGCCGGTGGCGGCAGACGCATCGGCGCAGTGCTAGCCTCGCGCAGCCGTGACGAAGGCAGCGATGCGGGCCGGATCCTTGATTCCCGGCGCGCTCTCGACGCCGGAGGAGACATCGACGGCCCGAAGACCCGTCCGCGCCAGGGCCTCGGCCACGTTCTCCGGCCCGAGCCCGCCGGAGAGCATCAGCCCTGCGGGCAGGTCTGCCCCCGCCAGCAGGGACCAGTCGAAGCTGACGCCGTTGCCCCCCGGCAGGGCCGCGCCGGGCGGCGCCTTGGCGTCGAGGAGGAGGCGGTCGGCGACCGCAGCATAGGTTGGAATCACGGCGAGATCGGCCTCCCCCGCGATGCCGAGCGCCTTCATCACCGGCAGGCCCGTGGCGGCGCGAATCTCGGCGACCCGCTCCGGGCTTTCCCGCCCGTGAAGCTGGATCAGGTCCGGTGCGATCGCCTCGATGGCGGCGGCCAGTGCCGCGTCGTCGGGATCGACCAGCAGCACGACCCGCCCTGCCCTGCCCTTCGCCTGACGCGAGAGCACGCGCGCCGCCTCAAGCTCCACATGGCGCGGGCTGCGGGCGAAGCGCACGAAGCCGACCCAATCGGCCCCCGCGCCGAGGGCGGCGTCGAGGGTCTCGGGGGTGCTCAGGCCGCAGATCTTGATCTCGGTCATGGGGAGGATGGGCGCGGCGCTCCGCGCGGAAGGGCCTCAGCGCGGGGCGGGCAGCGCCGTGCGGACGGGAACGGAGGTGCCGGGATAGGTCTGGCCCGGCGCGTCGGGGGCATAGGGGCGCAGGCGGTTGGCCTCGCGCTCGTAGCGGGTGGCCTCCCGGCGGTGATGACGGGCATTGGCGCGGACGCGGCCCTGGCCGAGCCAGGTGAAGACGCCGCCGACGACGATGCCCAGCGCCACGGCGCCGAACAGGATCGCGTAGAGCGGCAGGTTCACGCTGAAGACCGGCGCGTCGACGTTGACCGGATCGAACGACAATTGCACCGGCGCCCGGTTGGCGACGGCCAGCAGGACCACGATTGCCGCGACCGGCAGGAGGAGGAGGCTCTTCAAGAACCGGATCATCGTTGTGTGACTCCCGCCTATTCCGCCGCGACGCCTTCGCCGATCTTGGCCGCATTGAGCCGCAGGCGCATCTCCTTACCCGTCTTGAAGACGGGGATGGCCTTTTCGGACACGGCAACGGCCGCACCCGTGCGGGGGTTGCGTCCCTTGCGTGCTTCCCGGCGCTTCACGGAAAACGCGCCGAAGCCGCGCAGTTCCACCCGGTCCCCCCGCGCCAGGGCATCGGCGACCGTGTCGAGGATGGCGTTGACCAGGATCTCCACGTCCCGCTGATAGAGATGCGGGTTCTGCTCGGCGATCTTGAGAACAAGCTCCGACTTGATCATGGCGTTTCGTCTTCCCGTTGGTTCGGCTTCGTTCGGAGGTCGCTGAGGCAGTTGCCCTCAGGGTTCCGGCCGCCACAGGACGAGGAGTCCGCCCTGCGCGCCGGCCTGCGCCTCGGCGCTGAGCGCCCGGAGCTGGCCCGCGAAGCCTTCGAGGCCGAGGAGCCCCGCCCCCGTGCCCGCGGCGGACCACAGGGAGAAGTCGCTCTCCGAACGCGGCTTCCAATCGGTCACCGGCAGGTCCTTCGGCACGCCCCGGGCGCTCTCCAGCCACGCCACGGCCTGCCGCTCACCGCCGAGTTCATCCACGAGCTTCAGGGGCACGCTCTGCCGGCCGCTGAACACCCGCCCGTCCGAGACGGCGGCGAGTTGCTGCGGGTCCATGCCCCGGCGGTCGGCCACGAGGCCCTTGAACCATGCGTAGGTGTCGCCCACCACGGCCGCGAGGGCGGCGCGTGCCTCGGGCGACGTCGGCGTGAAGCCCGAGGGCTCGGCCTTCAGTGGCGAGGACTTCACCGATTCGACCTTCACGCCGACCTTGTCGAGGAGGCCCGACAGGTCGGGGTACTGGAACAGCACGCCGATGGAGCCGACGAGGCTCGTCTCGCGGGCGACGATGTGGTCGGCGGCGATGGCGGTGATGTAGGCGCCGGAGGCCGCCGTGCCGTCCACGAAGGCGACGATGGGCTTCTTGGCGGCGAGCGCCCGCAGGTTGCGGAAGATCTCCTCCGAGCCGGTGGTGGTGCCGCCGGGCGAGTTAATCGAGACGACGACGCCCTTCACGGCATCCGATTCGCCCACCCGCTTCATGAGCTTGGCGGTGGCCTCGCTGCCGGCGATGAAGCCGGAGACGGAAATGCGCGCGATCTGCGGGCGCACGGCGAAGGCGCCGTTCCCGCCCGCCCGGACGCGGTAGCCTACGGCGCCGACGGCCACGATCAGGCCGCCGATCCCGAGCACGCGCCAGAGGCCGAGCCTGCGGCGCAGTCGCCGCCTGTCGATCAGCAGTTCGGCGTCGGCTGCCATGCGATCCGTTCCCTTGCATCCCCGGCCGAACGCCGTGGTCGGCCACCCTGCCCGACGCCGCCCTGGCCCCGCCTCGCGGCGTGCAAGTCCTTGGCGTCCTTGGCATCCCGCCGGGCGGGGCCCGTGCGAGGCGGTGTTCTAGAGCATTTTTTGCCGACGTGGATATGGGGCGCGACGAAGAATTTGCGCGCAGGTCGCTCGCTGCGATCAGGCGGCGTCGAGGGTCGGGATGGCCGCGAGTTCGTCGGCCATTTCCCGCTCGAGGATGCGCAGGTCGTAATTGCGCTGGAGGTTCAGCCAGAACTCGGCCGAATTGCCGAACAGCTTCCCCAACCGCAATGCCATCGCGACGGTGACGGGCTGCCGCTCGGCCACAAGATCATGCAGCGTCTGCCGCGACACGCCGAGCTTACGGGCGATCCAGGTCTTGGTCAGGCCGGTGGCGGGCAGAATGTCTTCCCGGAGGAGTTCGCCCGGATGCATCGAAGCGAGGCCTGTGAGGAGGGACTTGCTGATCATCAGTGATAATCCTCCAAACCGCCATCGATCGCATCGTGCCCGTCCCAGCCGAACGTGATTGTGGCGCAAAAGAAAAGCCGCGCGGAGGGCATCTGCGCGGCTTTCCAAATTTATGCCGCCGCCCGGCGAACCGGGCGGCGTTCGATGAGGATTACTCCTCGTCGGGGCGGGCCTTCTTGAAGGCGGCGCCGAGGATGTCGCCGAGGGAGGCACCCGAATCGGCGGAGCCGAACTGGGCCATGGCCTCCTTCTCCTCAGCCACTTCCAGGGCCTTGATCGAGACCTGGACGCGGCGGGCCTTGCGGTCGAACTGCACCACGCGGGCATCGACCTTCTCGCCGGCGGCGAAGCGCTCGGGGCGCTGGTCGGCACGGTCGCGGGCGAGCTCGGCCCGGCGGATGAAGGTCTGCATGTCGGTGTCGGCGAGCCGCACCTCCAGGCCGGAATCCTTCACCTCGACGATCTCGCAGGTCACGATCTGACCCTTCTTGACTTCGCCGGCTTCGGCGAAGGGGTCACCCGCGAGCTGCTTGATGCCGAGCGAGATACGCTCCTTCTCGACGTCCACGTCGAGAACCTGGGCGCGGACCATGTCGCCCTTCTTGAACTCGTCGATGACCTGCTCGCCGGGACGGTTCCAGTCGAGATCCGACAGGTGGACCATGCCGTCGACATCGCCCTCGAGGCCGATGAACAGGCCGAACTCGGTCTTGTTCTTGACCTCGCCCTCGACCTCGGACCCGACCGGATGCTTCTCGGAGAAGCCCTCCCACGGGTTCTGCAGGGTCTGCTTGAGACCCAGCGAGATGCGGCGCTTGACCTGATCGACTTCCAGGATCTGCACCTCGACCTCCTGGGAGGTGGAGACGATCTTGCCCGGATGGACGTTCTTCTTGGTCCAGCTCATCTCGGAGACGTGGATCAGGCCCTCGATCCCCGGCTCCAGCTCCACGAAGGCGCCGTAATCGGTGATGTTGGTCACGCGGCCCTTGAGCTTGGCGCCCTCGGGGTAACGGGCGGCGATGCCCTCCCACGGATCGGCCAGGAGCTGCTTGATGCCCAGCGAGATGCGATGCGTCTCGTGATTGATCTTGATGATCTTGACCTTCACCGTCTGGCCGATGGTGACGACCTCGGACGGGTGGTTCACGCGGCGCCACGCCATGTCGGTGACGTGCAGCAGGCCGTCGATGCCGCCGAGGTCCACGAACGCACCGTATTCGGTGATGTTCTTGACCACGCCGTCGATGACCTGACCTTCCTCGAGGTTGGCCACCAGCTCGCTGCGCTGCTCGGCGCGGCTCTCTTCGAGGACCGTACGGCGCGAGACGACGATGTTGCCCCGGCGGCGATCCATCTTGAGGATCTGGAACGGCTGCGGCGTGCCCAGAAGCGGGGTGACGTCGCGGACCGGACGGATGTCGACCTGCGAGCGCGGCAGGAACGCCACGGCGCCGTCGAGGTCGACCGTGTAGCCGCCCTTGACCTGGTTGAAGATCGTGCCGGTGACACGCTCGTTGGCCTCGAAGGCCTTCTCGAGCTTGACCCAGCTCTCCTCGCGGCGAGCCTTGTCGCGCGAGATAACGGCTTCGCCCAGCGCGTTCTCGATCCGGTCGACGTAGACCTCGACCTCGTCGCCGACGCTCAGCTCGCCTTCCCGGCCGGGGCCGGAGAATTCCTTGAGTGCGACACGGCCTTCCGTCTTGGCGCCGATGTCGATGACGGCCACGTCCTTCTCGATCGCGACGACGCGACCCTTGACGACGGACCCTTCGGTGATCTCGTGTTGGAGGAAGCTCTCCTCCAGAAGCGCGGCGAAATCATCGCGGTACTGATCCCGCGCCACGGCTGTCCCTGCGGTCATTCTCTCTCCTGGGCGGTCACATCCTGGGATGGACCGGGTGCGTCGGCGGCTCGCGTTGCAAACGCCCTTGCCGCCGCAGCTTCCCTATGGAGAAGCAACCGCCTCCAAACGGAGACCGGTTTGCCGACGCGTCGATACGGATGACGAGGGCGGCCCGGCCGACTCGCCCGAATATGCCGCCAGGAAAGGCGAGCATCACGACGGACGGCGAGGCGCCTGTCACATACTCTATTCGCGAAAGCCGTTCAACAGCGCCCTCACGCCGCCTGCGCGAAGGCTCCCGCGTTCTCCGGCAACTCGTCCGTCAGGACGTCGAACCGAGCGAGGTAGGCGGTGCCGAAGCTCGTCGTCAGGGCGCAATCGGTGGCGTCGCGGCCCCGCGCCATGACGATGCGGCCGATGCGCGGGCGATTGTGCCGGGCATCGAACGTGTACCAGCGCGGGCCCTCGGGGCCGTCGAGGAAGACTTCGAACCACGCGGAGAAGTCCATCGGCGCCGGGTCCTTCGGCACGCCGATGTCGCCAAGATATCCGGTGGCGTAGCGGGCCGGGATGTTCATGCAGCGGCAGAGGGTGATCGCGAGGTGGGCGAAGTCGCGGCACACGCCGACCTGCTGGCCGTGCCCGTCATGGGCGGTGCGGGTCGCGTCGGCCTGTTGGTAGTCGAAGCGCAGCCGGTTGTGGACGTAGTCCACGATGGCCTGCACGCGGCCCCAGCCCGGCGCGATCCCGCCGAACAGGGCCCAGGCCGTCTGAGAGAGCTTGTCCGTGTCGCAGTAGCGCGAGCCGAGGAGGTAGACGAGCACGTCGTCCGGCAGGTCCTGCACCGGCATTTCCCGGGCGTCGGGGGCGTAGTCGTCCGGCTGGCCGCTGTCGGCGATCACGAAGTCGGCCGACAGGGTGATCCGGCCGCCCGGCGCGACGATGCGGGTGCAGACGTTGCCGAACCCGTCCACATGCTGCCGTGCAGCGACCGGCGGATCGAACGTGATCACCTCCGGGGTGATCAGGTCGTCCCGGCGCTCCGGCCGGATGTTGAGGAGCAGGTTCATCGGCGTCGGACCGTTGGTGTCGAACGCGATGGTGAAGCCGGTGTGGATCTGCATGGTCTGGGCCGAGATGCGTGGCGGCGATCACTGTCGTGGCGCCGCGAAGACTTATGACAGGCTCCACAACCACAAACTGAAAGCCTGGTTCCGCAGTTCGGGCTCCTGTTCGTGCCGCCGAATGCACAAAGATCATGCAAGGCCGAACGGGGATCGTGCAAACACGCAAGGCTGGGCTGTTACCGCCGATGTTGCATCGCGATGACGCCCTGCCTAACCCTGCGCCACCTCCTTCTCTGTCGATCCGATCCCATGGCCGCCGACTCCCCACTCGCCGACAAGCTCTCGCTCCCCAAGGACAAGATCCGCGTCCTGCTCCTGGAGGGGATCAACGACAGCGCCGTCGCCCTGATGCAGGCCGCCGGCTACACCAACCTCATCCGCCTGCCGAAGGCGCTCGACAAGGAGGCGCTGCACGAGGCGCTCCAGGGCGTTCACATGGTCGGCATCCGTTCGCGCACCCAGTTGGACGCTGCGGCCTTCGAGGCAGCGGATCGGCTGCTCGCCGTGGGCTGCTTCTCGGTGGGCACCAATCAGGTGGACCTCGAAGCCGCCCGGCACCGGGGTATCCCGGTCTTCAACGCACCGTTCTCCAACACCCGTTCGGTGGCCGA
Organism: Methylobacterium litchii; assembly: GCF_038442315.1. Lineage (NCBI taxonomy): Bacteria > Pseudomonadati > Pseudomonadota > Alphaproteobacteria > Hyphomicrobiales > Methylobacteriaceae > Methylobacterium > Methylobacterium litchii. The sequence continues at coordinate 72,529 of NZ_JBBXMY010000017.1, forward strand.
GCTAACGATCGGCGAGATCGTGATGTTGCTCCGGCGGATCGTGCCCCGGTCGGTAGGCGCCCATGCCGGCCAGTGGGACAAGTCCGCCGTCGGCTCCATGGAGGTGCGCGGCAAGACGCTCGGCATCGTCGGCTACGGCAATATCGGCACGCAGCTTTCGACCCTGGCCGAGGCCATGGGCATGCGGGTGCTGTTCTACGACCACACCGACCGCCTGCGCCACGGCAACACCGAGCCGACCGACTCGCTGAAGGATCTGCTCGGGCAGAGCGACGTGGTCTCCCTGCACGTTCCGGAGACCGAGGCGACCTTCAATATGATCGGCGAGGCCGAGATCCGGGCGATGAAGCCCGGCGCCTTCCTCATCAACAACGCCCGCGGCACCGTCGTGGACCTCGACGCCCTCGCCGCGGCCCTGCGTGACGGCCACCTGCGCGGCGCCGCCGTGGACGTGTTTCCGAAGGAGCCCGGCTCCAATGCCGAGCGCTTCGTCAGCCCGCTCCAGGGTCTCGACAACGTGATCCTCACCCCGCATGTCGGCGGCTCCACCGAGGAGGCGCAGGAGCGCATCGGCGCCGAAGTCGCCAAGAAGCTCGTGGATTATTCGGACATCGGCTCGACGGTCGGCGCGGTGAACTTCCCGCAGGTGCAATTGCCCACCCGTGCCACCGGGACGCGCTTCATCCACGTGCAGCGCAACCTGCCGGGCATGCTCGGGCGGCTCAACGAAGTCTTCGCCCGCAGCCACGTCAACATCGCCGCGCAGTTCTACCAGACGGACGGCGAAGTCGGTTACGTCGTGCTGGAAACCGATGCCACGGATGCGGATGCCGAGTCGCTGCTCGGCGAGATCCGCGCCATCCCCGGCACGATCCGCGCCCGCCTGCTCTACGAGCGCCGCTGACGATTGCACCTTGCGCGCGAGGCGTTGGCGCTGTTCAAGTCCAGCGATCAAGCGGAACGGGAGCGGTCAGTGGTCAAGCGTGGCTGGACGGCACAAACTTCGCGCGGGGCTGCAGCCCTCGCCCTGGCCGTGCTCGGCACGGCCAGCACCGCCTCGCTGGCATCGGCGGAATGCCTGCGCCAGATCGTCAACCGCTCGGCCTATGTGCTGACGGCCCGGCGGGACGGCGGCCCGCCGGTGACGATCCTGCCGGGGCGCGCGGTGCAGATCCGCCTGTCGCATCCGGGCCAGCTGGACTTCGCCGCCTATTGCGCCGTCCCCGGGCCCGATGGCGCCCTGCGGCCGATCACTCAGGCGAGCTTCGACTACGAGGCGGTCATCGATCGCTGCTTCATTCGCTTCGGCGGGCAGGCCTTCATCCCGCAGCTCGGGCGCGGCTTCATCGGCCTCCAGGGCACGGCGCCGTTCACGGTGAACAATCCGCGCCAGGGCGACGTGGTCCTCGGCCCCTTCGCCACGGAAGCCTGCCCGGCGCCGGCGATCCTCAGCCGGGGCGGCTAGGACCGCGCCCTACAGGTAATGCCGGAAGACGACCGGGCCGCCCGCCGGGCGGTCCGCAGGCGCGGCCGGGACGAGGTGGCGCGTGACGCGTTCCGCGAGGCGGATCAGGGCGGCGAGTGCGCCGTCGAACGAGGTGGTCTGGCGCTGGGTCATGGACGCCTCCGCCGCGGCCGGAGCGACACGCCCTTCCCGCGTAGCCTCACCCTGTCAGTCGCGTACGGCCAAGGCTGTGCCGGAGCGCACATGGTTTCGTTTCGCGATCTTTCCGCGAAGAGTGACAGGTCGAAACACCCCTTCCGTCTGGCGTGGGGCGTGAGCGCCGAATATGGTGGTTTCGCCGAACCGGGACCTGGTCAAGCCCGGCGTGACTGAGGACGCGCGTATGCTCACACACACCGGCAGCACGATCCTGCGCAACGAGCTCGGGGTCGAGGAGACGGTCGAATCCGACAACATCGTCCGGTGGGACGGGAACCGGCTCTATGTCGAGCAGGACGTCTTTCACAACGGACAATTGGTCCATCGCAAGTACAGGCGCACGGTCACGGAGCCCGTGGCCCGGGTCCTGTGGGACATCATCAACCGCGCCAAGCAATAGGCGAGGCGTCGGTCAGGCGGCGATGGCGGTCTCGACTGCCTCGTCCGCCGGGCAGATCCGGTCGATCGTCTGACGGGCGGTGTCGAAGGCCGCCCTGACGGTGGCCGACACATCCTCGACCGCGACCAGAACCGAGAGCTTCTGGGCGGTGGCGCGGTCGGCGAGCCCCTGGGCTGCGTTCAGCAACAGGGTTTCGAGCCGCGTCAGGTCGGCCTCGGCGTCGCGCCCGGCCGCCTGATCGGCCTTCGCGAATTGCGACAGCACCGCTTCCAGGGCGTGCCCCAGAACGAGGGTCTTCACCCGTTCTTGGAGGAGAGCTCTCTCTTCGCGCTTCATGGGGCCGTTCGCCGATTCGGGTTACCAAACCACTGTGGCATCAGGGCGCACTTGAAGCAGCGCCTTCCGTGCAACAGGGAACTCTCCCCGCGTCGCCGGCCGCGTTTTCCCGGATCACAAGCGCCGGAGTGCCACACTGTCGATCCGGTGGCTCGCCCCCTTCGTGAGGATGAGGCTTGCCCGCTGGCGGGTCGGCAGGATGTTCTCCCGCAGGTTCGGCAGGTTGATCGTCGTCCAGAGATGGTCGGCGATGTCGAGCGCCTCGGCCTCAGGGATCTCCGCGTACTTTCGGAAGTAGGAGCGCGGATCGCGGAAGGCGGTCTGGCGCAGGCGCATGAAGCGGGTCACGTACCAGCGGTGCAGGTCGTCCTCGTGCCCGTCGAGGTAGATCGAGAAGTCGAAGAAGTCGGACACGAAGGGGACCGCCGTGCCGTCGCGCGGCAGGCGGGCCGGCTGCAGGACGTTCAGCCCTTCGACGATGAGGATGTCGGGGCTCTCCACCACCCGCTCCTCCCCCGGCACCCTGTCGTAGACGAGGTGCGAGTAGAGCGGCGCCGTCACCCGCCTCTGGCCGGACTTCACCTCGTGCAGGAAGCGCAGCAGCGCGGCGGTGTCGTAGCTCTCGGGGAATCCCTTGCGCTCCATCAGGCCGTGGGCGGCCAATTCGGCGTTCGGGAGCAGGAACCCGTCCGTGGTGACGAGATCGACCTTCGGCGTGTTCGGCCAGCGGGTGAGGAGCGCCGCGAGGATGCGCGCCGTGGTGGACTTGCCCACCGCCACCGATCCCGCGAGCCCGATGATGTAGGGCAGCTTGGTCTCGCGCTCGGCGGTGAGGAAGCGCTGCGTCGCCTTGAAGAGGCCCTGCGTCGCCGCGACGTAGAAGGAGAGCAGCCGCGACAACGGCAGGTAGATCTCCACGACCTCCTCGATGGAGATCGGATCGTTCAGGGATTTCAGCCGCTCGAGGTCGTCCGCGTTGAGCGTCAGGGGGGCGTCGGCGCGCAGATGCGCCCATTCCTCCCGGCCGAAGCGGCGGTAGGGGGAGAGGCTGTCCGTGCCGTCCGAGAGAGCGGGCGGCGCAGTCACGCGGTCGGCCTCGAAGCCTTCTCGGCGATGCCGCTCTGGGCGGTCCGTCGTTCCAGTTCGGCCATCACCGCCTCAAGCTCGACATTGCCGGCCTTCAGCAGCACCACGAGGTGGTAAAGCACGTCCGCCGCCTCGTTCTTAAGGCCCTCGCGGTCGCCCTGCACGGCGGCGATGGCCGCCTCGACCGCCTCCTCGCCGAGCTTCTTGGCGGCCTTGGCCGGGCCGTCAGCCAGGAGCTTCGCGGTGTAGGAGGTGGAGGGATCTGTGCCGGCGCGGCTCGCCACGAGGCGAGCGAGATCGGCGAGGGTGTAGCTGCTCATGAACGGTCTTGCATTGTCCGACCCGCGACGGGCCGATTTCCGGCAGGAAACTGCGCCAGCGCGCGTGCGGGGGCAAGCGCCTGCGCGTGAGAGGCGAGCCGCTTTGTTGGGTAAGGGTTTATCCGGCGATCCTCACCCATTCGGCAGGTGACGCGCCAGGGCGTCGAGCACGGCCATGCGCACGGCGACGCCCATCTCGACCTGCTCGCGGATCAGCGACTGCGCTCCGTCCGCGATCTCGGAGGAGATCTCGACGCCGCGATTCATCGGGCCGGGATGCATCACCAGGGCGTCGGGCTTGGCGAGCGCCAATTTGTCGGCGTCGAGGCCGTAATAGCGGAAGTACTCCTTCACCGAGGGCACGAAGGAGCCGTTCATGCGCTCGCGCTGCAGGCGCAGCATCATCACGATGTCGCAGCCTTCGAGACCCTTGCGCATGTCGGTGAAGGTCTCGACGCCGAAGCGCTCGATCCCCGCCGGCAGCAGCGTCGAGGGCGCGATGAGGCGCACCCGCGCGCCCATCGCCTGGAGCAGGATGAGGTTCGAGCGCGCCACCCGCGAATGCAGGACGTCGCCGCAGATGGCGACCTGCAGCCCCTCGATGCGTCCCTTGTTGCGGCGGATGGTCAGGGCGTCGAGGAGCGCCTGCGTCGGGTGCTCGTGCGCGCCGTCGCCGGCATTGACCACCGCGCAATCGACCTTGCGCGCCAGGAGATGCACCGCGCCCGCCGCCTGATGGCGCACGACGATGATGTCGGGCCGCATGGCGTTCAGCGTCGCGGCGGTGTCGATCAGCGTCTCGCCCTTCTTCACCGAGGACGAGGCGACCGACATGTTCATGACGTCGGCGCCGAGGCGCTTGCCGGCGAGTTCGAATGAGGATTGCGTCCGCGTCGAGGGCTCGAAGAACAGGTTGATCTGGGTGCGCCCGCGCAGGGTGGTGCGCTTCTTCTCGACCTGACGGGAGATGTCCACGGCGGCGTCGGCGGCATCGAGCAGGGTTTCGATGTCGGGCCGGCTCAGGCCCTCGATGCCCAGCAGGTGCCGGTGCGGGAACAATGCGGGCGCGGGCGTCGGGGCTGTCATGACGGGTGCCGGGTGTAGGTGCCGGCGGCGAGTCCTGCAAGCGTCGCCGCGATCCGTGCACCGGCCACCCTGCGGCGTTTTCGTCGCGGCTGGTAACCGCAAGGTCGCGCTACACGTATTGCGCGCAAAGACCCCCGCCTCGGAGATGGCCCCTTGGACGCCTCGCCCGCCCTCAATGCCCCGGACAAGGCCGCGCCCGAGCGCGTCGGCCCGAACGGGCGCCGGCTGATCTACCGCCATCCGCTGGTGATCCGCCTGACCCACTGGATCAACGCCGCCGTGCTGCTGGTCCTGCTGATGAGCGGCCTTCAGATCTTCAACGCCCACCCGGCCCTGTACTGGGGCGCGGTCTCGACCTTCGACACGCCCGCCCTGGCCATCACCAGCGAGGAGAGCGGCGGCGCCAACCGCGGCGTCGTCTATCTGGGGGACCACAAGTTCGACACGACCGGGGTGCTCGGCCTGTCGAAGGATCGGGGTGTCGAGACCGAGCGGGCCTTTCCGTCCTGGATCACCCTGCCCGCGAACCAGGACCTCGCCACCGGCCGCCGCTGGCACTTCCTGTTCGCGTGGTTCCTCGTCATCAACGGCGCGCTCTACCTGCTCTACGGGTTGTTCTCGGGCCAGTTGCGCCGCCGGCTGATCCCGGAGGGCGACCAGATCCGCGACTTCGGCGGCTCGGTGAAGGAGCACCTGCTTCTGAAGTTCCCCGAGGGCGAGGAAGCCAAGCGCTACAACGTCATCCAGAAGCTCACCTATCTCGGCGTCGTGCTCGTGCTGCTGCCCGCGATGGTGCTCGCCGGGCTCGCCATGTCGCCGGGCGTCGATGCGGCCTGGCCTTGGCTGACGGAGCTGTTCGGAGGCCGGCAATCGGCCCGCAGCGTCCACTTCATCGCGGCGGGGCTGCTCGTCCTGTTCGTGGTGGTCCACCTCGTGCTCGTGCTGATCTCGGGCGTCGTCAACAACCTGCGCGGGATGATCACCGGCTGGTTCAGCATCGGCAAGGTTCACCCTGCCGGGGAGGAAGCCCGATGATCCTGCACCGCCGACGCCTCCTCACCGCCACCGCCGGCCTCGCCGGCGCCTCCCTGCTCGGCGGCTGCGACCGGTTCGCCGGGACCGAGACCGGCCGCCGCACCCTCTCCATCGGGGAGGATGCGAACCTTTACGTCCAGCGCCTGCTGATGTCGGGCATGACCACGGCGCGGGAATTTCCCGAATCGATGATCTCGCCCTGGTTCAAGCCGAACGGCTCGATCGATCCGCCGGACACCGCCTACAAGGCGCTGGCCGCGAAGAACTTTTCCGAGTTCAAGTTGAAGGTCGACGGCCTTGTGGACACCCCGCTCTCGTTGAGCCTCGCGGACCTGCGCGCCCTGCCCTCCCGCATGCAGATCACCCGGCACGATTGCGTCGAAGGGTGGAGCTGCATCGGCAAATGGTCGGGCGTGCCCCTGTCCGAGGTGCTGAAGCGGGCCGGGCTGAAGCCGCAGGCGCGCTACGCGGTGCTGCACTGCGCCGACACCCTCGAATACGCCAGCGACGATGGGGCCTGGGTGCAGCCGAGCCACCCGAACACGGTGCGCGAGGCGCATGCCGCCTATGTCCAGCTCGCGGCGGCGGACGATTGGGGCGGCTCGCCGACCGGCGCCGCCTCCGACGGCGAGAAGGACCCCGACGCCACGGATGGGCGCCGCCCGATCCGCTACTACGAGAGCATCGACCTGTTCGACGCCTTCAACCCGCAAACGATCCTCGCCTACGACCTCAACGGGAAGGCGCTGCCCGTCTCCAACGGCGCCCCGCTGCGCCTGCGGGTGGAGCGCCAACTCGGCTACAAGAACGCGAAGTACGTGATGCGAGTCGAGATGGTCTCGTCCCTCGCCGGGTTCGGCGACGGCAAGGGCGGCTATTGGGAGGACCGCGGCTACGAATGGTACGCGGGGATTTGAGCGGCCGGCCGGGCGCCATTTGACAACCCGCCGCCGCTCACCCACTTCTCCGCCCCGCGAGGCCCCGGCTGGCGGCGGGTTCGTTCGCATTCCGAACATTCCGTCGCGCCGCGGCCCCTTCGAGGGGGCAGAGGGTTCTGGATGAAAGTCGTCGTCGTCGAGTCGCCGGCCAAGGCCAAGACGATCAACAAGTATCTCGGCCGCGACTACGAGGTGATCGCCTCCTTCGGCCATATCCGTGACCTTCCCGCGAAGGACGGCTCGGTCGATCCCGAGCAGGACTTCCACATGGTCTGGGAGCTTGAGGATCGCGGCTCGAAGCGGGTCAGCGAGATCGCCAAGGCGGTCAAGGGCGCCGAGAAGCTCATCCTCGCCACCGACCCGGATCGCGAGGGCGAGGCCATCTCCTGGCACGTCCTGGAGGCCCTGAACGCCCGCAAGGTGCTGAAGGGCGTGCCGGTCGAGCGCGTGACCTTCAACGCCATCACCAAGTCCTCCGTCGAACAGGCGATGCGGAAGCCGCGCCAGATCGACCAGGCGCTGGTGGATGCCTATCTCGCCCGCCGTGCCCTCGATTACCTCGTCGGCTTCAACCTCTCGCCGGTCCTTTGGCGCAAGCTCCCCGGCGCCAAGTCTGCGGGCCGCGTGCAGTCGGTCGCCCTGCGCCTCGTGGTCGAGCGCGAGATGGAGATCGAAGCGTTCAAGCCCCGCGAATACTGGTCGATCATCGCGACGCTCGCGACCAAGGACGGCGCGACCTTCGAGGCCCGTCTCGTCGGCGCGGACGGCAAGCGCATCCAGCGCCTCGACGTCGGCAATGCCGAGGAAGCCGCCGCCTTCAAGGCCGCCCTCGAAGCAGCGACGTTCCAGGTGGCGAGCATCGAGGCAAAGCCCGCCAAGCGCCATCCGCAGCCGCCCTTCACCACCTCCACGTTGCAGCAGGAGGCCTCCCGCAAGCTCGGGATGGCGCCCGCCCAGACCATGCGCGTCGCGCAGCGTCTCTACGAGGGCGTCGATGTCGGCGGCGAGACGGCCGGCATCATCACCTACATGCGGACGGACGGCGTCGACATGGCGCCGGAGGCCATCGCCGATGCCCGCAAGGTGATCGCTCGCGAGTTCGGTGATCGCTACGTGCCCGGCGCCCCGCGCAAGTACAGCGTGAAGGCGAAGAACGCCCAGGAGGCGCACGAGGCGGTGCGTCCCACCGACATGGGCCGTCGGCCGAAGGACGTGGCCCGCTACCTCGAACCGGAGCAGGCCAAGCTCTACGACCTGATCTGGACCCGCACCATGGCGAGCCAGATGGAATCGGCCGAGCTGGAGCGCACCACCGTCGATGTCCACGCTTCGGCGGGCGGCCGCCGGATCGAGCTGCGCGCCACCGGCCAAGTGGTGAAGTTCGACGGCTTCCTCGCGCTCTATCAAGAAGGCAAGGACGACGAGGAGGACGAGGAGAGCCGCCGCCTGCCGAAGATGGAGGCGGGCGATTCCCTGCGCCGGGAGAAGATCGCCTCCACCCAACACTTCACCGAGCCGCCGCCGCGCTATTCCGAGGCGAGCCTCGTGAAGCGCATGGAGGAGCTCGGCATCGGCCGTCCCTCGACCTACGCCGCCGTGCTGCAGACCCTGCGGGACCGAGAATACGTCAAGATCGAGAAGAAGCGGCTTCAGCCGGAGGATAAGGGGCGGCTCGTCACGGGCTTCCTCGAGAGCTTCTTCCGCCGCTATGTCGAGTACGACTTCACCGCCGACCTCGAAGAGCAGCTCGACCGCGTTTCGAACGCCGAGATCGACTGGCGGCAGGTGCTGCGCGACTTCTGGCGCGACTTCTCGGCCGCCATCGGCGAGACCAAGGAGCTGCGCGTCGCGGAGGTGCTGGAAGCCCTGAACGGGCTGCTCGGGCCGCACATCTTCCCCGACCGGGGCGAGGGCAAGGATCCCCGCGCCTGCCCGAATTGCGGCGAGGGCCAACTCTCGCTGAAGCTCGGCAAGTTCGGCGCGTTCGTCGGCTGCTCGAACTATCCCGAATGCACCTACACGCGGCAATTGTCGGCGACCGGCGTCAACGGCGAGGGTGACGGCTCATCGACCGACGGCGGCCAGCCGGGGGTCCGGGTGCTCGGCAACGACCCCGCCACCGACCTGCCGGTGACGGTGCGCGACGGACGCTTCGGGCCGTTCATCCAGTTGGGCGACGCCAGCGCCGAGAAGGGCGCGGAGAAGCCAAAGCGCTCCTCCCTGCCCAAGGGGCTCTCCCCCGGGGACGTGACGCTGGAGACGGCGCTGGCCCTGCTCTCGCTGCCCCGCGAGATCGCGCGGCACCCGGAGACCGGCGAGCCGATCCTGGCGGGCATCGGGCGGTTTGGGCCGTACGTGCAGCACGGGCGGACCTACGCCAATCTTGGCCGCGACGACGACGTGCTGGAGATCGGCGGCAACCGGGCCATCGACCTCATCGTCGCCAAGGAGCAGGGTGGCGGGCGCGGTCGCCCGGCGGGCGATCCCGGCCGCTCGCTCGGCAAGGACGCCGACAGCGGCAAGGACATCGTGGTGAAGGCGGGCCGCTACGGACCCTACGTCACCGACGGCAACGTGAACGCGACGCTGCCCAAGAGCGTGAATGCCGAGGCTCTGACCTTGGAAGAGGCGCTGAAGCTGATCGCGGCGAAGCGCGAGGCGGGCGGCGGCAAGAAGGCGCCGGCCCGGAAGAAGGCGACGCCGCGCAAGGCCGAGGGCGAGAAGGCGAAGGCGCCGGCCAAGAAGCCGGCCGCCAAGAAGGCCGCGCCGAAGAAGAAGGCGGCGGGCTGAGGCCCGACGCCCCGCAGGGCTCAGATCAAGTAGGAGATCGTGGCGGCGAAGGCCGTCGCGAGGGTGGCGACGGCGATGGCAGCGGGGGCGGTGACGAACGGGGCGGAACGGCCCTCGTCCTCGTCGATGCACCCGAAGGCGGCGCCGGCTGCGTGCTCGAACCGGACGAGGTCCAAGTGGCGGGCTTCGTTCGCGTCGCTGAGCATCGGCACACTCCCGGGATCGGAGGATTGTCCATCCCTGCAACGCCTTGGCCGTAAGCGGGTTCCGGCGTACCGGGAACGTTAACCACGGCGGTTCACCCTGCCGGGCTGCCGTGGAGGCGCGGGGCGCTCGCACGCCGCAGCGCAGCATGGCAGAAAGGCCGTCGATTCCGCTCCGGCGGCTTTGATGTTTCCGTTTTGTTCCATTATGCTGGCGAGATGAAGGCGCATGCTCCCAGACGCAAAGCTTCCCCCGGTTCGGTCGCTCCTGCTGCGCGTGGGAGCGGGCGCGTGAGCGATCCGGCCCGCGATCTCTTCGCCGGCAAGGCCAAGCCCCTGCCCGCCGCCGAGCCGAGGCGCCGCCTGACCGAGGCGGCCTCGCCCGTCACGCTGGCGGCGGCTTCCCCGGAGGCGGGCTACACCGCCTCCGACATCGAGGTGCTGGAGGGGCTGGAGCCGGTCCGGCGCCGGCCGGGCATGTATATCGGCGGCACGGACGAGCGTGCCCTGCACCACCTCTTCGCGGAGGTGATCGACAATTCCATGGACGAGGCGGTCGCCGGCCATGCGAGCTTCATCGAGGTGGAACTCGAGGAAGGCGGATCCCTCGTCGTCACCGATAACGGGCGCGGCATTCCCGTCGATCCGCATCCGAAGTTTCCGGGCAAGTCCGCCCTCGAAGTCATCATGACCACCCTGCACGCGGGCGGTAAGTTCGATTCGAAGGTCTACGAGACCTCCGGCGGCCTGCACGGCGTCGGCATCTCGGTGGTGAACGCCCTCTCGGACGTGCTGGAGGTCGAGGTCGCCCGCAACCAGACCCTCTACCGCCAGTGCTTCTCGCGTGGGCATTCGCAGGGTGCGCTGGAGATCGTCGGGCGGGTGCAGAACCGGCGCGGCACGCGAGTGCGCTTCCACCCCGATGCGCAGATCTTCGGCTCGCTGAAGTTCGATCCGCGCCGCCTGTTCAAGATGGCCCGCTCGAAAGCCTATCTGTTCGGCGGCGTCGAGATCCGCTGGAAATGCGCCCCCTCCCTGGTCGAGGGAATGGAGGACGTGCCGGCCGAGGCGGTGCACCGCTTCCCCGGGGGCCTGTCGGATTATCTGGCCCGGGACATCGAAGGAAAGGACCTCGTCCTCGACACGGTGTTCTCCGGCAAGATGACGAAGCCCGGCTCGCACGGTTCGCTCGAATGGGCCGTGGCCTGGACGGTCGCCGATGACGGCGTCTCGCATTCCTACTGCAACACGATCCCGACGCCGGAGGGCGGCACCCACGAGGCGGGCCTGCGGGTCGCCCTGCTCCGGGGCCTGCGCGAGCATGCCGAGCGGGTGAACCAGGCCAAGCGCATGACGGCCGTCACCACCGACGACGTCATGGCGACCTGCGCGTCCATGCTGTCGGTCTTCATCCGCGAGCCGGAATTCCAGGGCCAGACCAAGGACAAGCTCGCCACCGTCGAGGCACAGCGCATCGTCGAGACGGCGGTGCGCGATGCCTTCGACCATTGGCTTGCCGCCTCCCCGGCCCAGGCCAACAAGCTTCTCGATTGGGTGATCGACCGGGCGGAGGAGCGCCTGCGCCGCCGCCAGGAGAAGGAGGTCGCCCGCAAGAGCGCGACGCGCAAGCTGCGCCTGCCGGGCAAGCTCGCGGATTGCTCGGCGGCCGGCACGGCGGGCTCCGAGATCTTCATCGTGGAGGGCGATTCCGCCGGCGGTTCGGCCAAGCAGGCGCGGGACCGGGCGACGCAGGCGATCCTGCCCCTGCGCGGCAAGATCCTGAATGTCGCCTCGGCGAGCCGCGACAAGCTCGGCGCCAACCAACTGATCGGCGATCTGACGCTGGCGCTCGGCTGCGGCACGGGGGCGAATTTCCGCGAGGCGGACCTTCGCTACGACAAGGTGATCATCATGACGGACGCCGACGTGGACGGCGCCCACATCGCCTCGCTGCTGATCACCTTCTTCTACCGGCAGATGCCCAAGCTGATCGACAAGGGGCATCTCTATCTCGCGATCCCGCCGCTCTACCGGATCCAGCAGGGTTCGAAGGTCGCCTATGCCCGCGACGATGCCGACCGTGAGCGGATCACCAAGACGGTCTTTAAGGGCGGCAAGGTCGAGATCGGGCGCTTCAAGGGCTTGGGCGAGATGATGCCGGCGCAGTTGAAGGAGACCACGATGGATCCGAAGAAGCGCACGCTGCTGCGCGTCGCGATCCTGGATGAGGCGCGGGAATCGACCGGCGACACGGTGGAGCGGCTGATGGGCAACAAGCCCGAGGCCCGCTTCACCTTCATCACCGAGCGGGCCGCCTTCGCGGAAGGCGCCGACCTCGACATCTGATCGAGGTCGCGCTTCAGGTCGATCCGGCCTAGTGCGCCGGAATGGCCTTGGCCGGGTCGAAGGCCTGCGCGGCCGCGATCGTGTCCTTGCCCATCTGGAGGATCGCGGAGAAGCGGTCCCCGCCCGGCCGCAGTACCAGCGCGTCCGGGCCTACGGCGATCCGCTTGCTGCCGATCCCGAGAAACCCGCCGACATCGACGACGACGGCCTTCAGCGTCCCGCCGTCGAGGAGCAGATCCTCGATCTTGCCGACGCTGTCTCCGGCCGGGTTGCGCACTTCAACGCCGATCATGCGCGACGCAAGGAAGGTGGCGGGCTTCAGGTTCTGGCGCTTGGTGGCGTCTTCGACGCTGCCCGCCTGCATCAGGCCGCCGCCGCCCTGGCCGCCCGTGGTGGTGCCGGGACCCGTGCCGGGTAGGACCGTATCCTTCCCGATGACGGTGGCGTCCTGCGCCAGGGCTGGGGCGGCGCCCAGCGCGCAGAGCAGCGGCAGCAGGGCGAGGCGGGACGGGCGCAGCATGGGTGATCTTCCGGGCTGGATACCCGTCTCAAGCGCGGGCGCCGGTCAATCGGCCTGTTCCGGCGTGGGTTCCTGGGCGCGGCGTCGCACCGGGCGTCCCCGAAACGAAAAAAGCCCGGCCGAACGGCCGGGCTTCAACTGCCGCGGCCGAAGCCGCGGCGGTTGAGGTCTTAGTACGAGCCGAACTTGTAGTTCACGCCGGCGCGGACGACGGCGAACTCGGTGTCGCGGCGGGTGTTGGCCGGGCCGGAGACGAGGGTGACGCCGGGGGTGGTGGTGGAGACGAGGGCGCC
>NZ_JBBXMY010000018.1:0-78217 GCF_038442315.1 Methylobacterium litchii
GCGACAACGTGACCATGGACGTGGTGCTGATCGTGCCGGTGGCCATGGAAGAGAAGCTGCGCTTCGCCATCCGCGAGGGCGGCCGCACCGTCGGCGCCGGCGTCGTCGCCGCCATCAACGACTGATCGCCTCCGCAGCGATGACGGGAAAGGCCGGCCCCGCGCCGGCCTTTTCCTTTTTCGGCCTCCGGGAGGCGCGGCGGCCCTTGCATCCGCGATGCGGTTGCGGCATGGAGCCTTCGCGCCGCGCGAGCGGGGCACACAGGAGTGTAGCTCAACTGGTCAGAGCGCCGGTCTCCAAAACCGGAGGTTGCGGGTTCGAGTCCCTCCACTCCTGCCAGTCCGGTCCGCCAGCCGCTCCTCGGTCGACAAGTCACCCGACTTGCGCTAGAGCGGCTCCGATCCGAGATCTGAAACGACCGTCGGTGCGGGCCGGAAAGGCCCTCGGCGCCGGGCGTTCGCGTTTTTGAACGCAGCCGTAAGGCACGAATCCGTCAACGAATCTGGCGCCATGGCATCGAACGAAGCGACGAAGAAGGTGGACCTCGCCCGCGGCACGAACCGTGGTCGCGACGTTGCACCGCCGGCCCGTCAGACTCCGCCCGCCAAGGTGCCCCAGAAGCGCGTCGGCCCCGGCGAGTTTGTCTCGCAGGTGCGCGACGAGGGTCGCAAGGTCACGTGGCCGTCCCGCCGCGAGACCACGATCACCACGATGATGGTCTTCATCATGGTGGTGGTGACGAGCCTCTTCTTCACCGTGGTCGATCAGGCCATGCGCTTCATCGTCGGCCTGATCCTCGGGCTCTGAGGGATCCTTCCGGTCCCGGACTTCATCGGAGTTGAGCGAACGCCGTGTCCAAGCGCTGGTACATCGTCCACGCCTATTCGAATTTCGAGAACAAGGTCGCCCAGTCCATCAAGGACCAGGCCGCGCAGCGCGGCCTGACGGACCTGTTCGACGAGGTGATGGTCCCGACCGAGAAGGTCGTCGAGGTTCGTCGCGGCCGTAAGGTCGACGCCGAGCGCAAATTCTTCCCCGGCTACGTGCTGGTGAAGTGCGACCTGACCGACGAGGTCTACCACCTCATCAAGAACACCCCGAAGGTCACGGGCTTCCTCGGCGCCGACAAGTCGAAGCCGGTGCCGATCCCGGACGCCGAGGCCGAGCGCATCAAGGGTCAGGTCGCGGAAGGCGTCGACCGTCCCAAGCCCTCGATCTCCTTCGAGATCGGCGAGACCGTCCGCGTGGCGGATGGGCCGTTCGCGAGTTTCAACGGCACCGTCGAGGAAATCGACGATGCCCGTTCCCGCCTGAAGGTGGCCGTGTCGATCTTCGGCCGCGCCACCCCGGTGGAACTGGAATACGCCCAGGTCGAGAAGGCCTGAGCGTAACACCCGCGGGAGATCCGCCCGGCTTCGCCTCCGGGAGCTTCGGATCGCACCGCGACCTGCAACCGTCCGACCCGCCGCGCCTCGGCAGCGCGGGGGTGGATGAACATTGGGAGCAGTCCCTATGGCGAAGAAGATCACGGGCTACGTGAAGCTTCAGGTCCCGGCCGGCGCCGCCAACCCGTCGCCGCCGATCGGCCCCGCGCTCGGTCAGCGCGGCCTCAACATCATGGAATTCTGCAAGGCCTTCAACGCGAAGACCGCGCAGATGGAGAAGGGCACCCCGATCCCGGTGATCATCACCGCGTATCAGGACCGCTCCTTCACCTTCGAGATGAAGCAGCCCCCGGTCACCTTCTTCCTGAAGAAGGCGGTCGGCCTGAAGATCGGCAAGAAGCCGGCCTCCGGCTCCAAGACCCCGGGCAAGGGCCCGACGGTCGGCAAGATCTCCGAGGCCCAGCTTCGCGAGATCGCCGAGAAGAAGATGCCCGACCTCAACTGTGATTCCGTCGAGGCGGCCGTTGCCATGATCCGGGGTTCCGCCCGGGCCATGGGCCTCGAAGTCACGGCCTGAGGAGGGACACATGGCACGCGAAGGAAAGCGCATCCGCGCCGCCCGCGAGGGCCTGGAGCCGACCAAGCTCTATTCGATCGCCGATGCGGTCAAGCTCGTGAAGGAGCGGGCGACCGCGAAGTTCGACGAGACCGTCGAGGTCTCCATGAACCTCGGCGTCGATCCGCGCCACGCCGACCAGATGGTCCGTGGCGTCTGCAACCTGCCGAACGGTTCCGGCCGGACGGTGCGCGTGGCGGTGTTCGCCCGTGGCGCCAAGGCGGATGACGCCAAGGCGGCGGGTGCCGACATCGTCGGCGCCGAGGATCTCCTCGAGATCGTCCAGGGCGGCAAGATCGACTTCGACCGTTGCATCGCGACCCCGGACATGATGCCGCTCGTCGGCCGTCTCGGTAAGGTGCTGGGCCCGCGCGGCCTGATGCCGAACCCGAAGGTCGGCACCGTCACCATGGACGTGAAGGGCGCCGTGGCCGCTGCCAAGGGCGGCGCCGTAGAGTTCCGCGTCGAGAAGGCCGGCATCATCCATGCCGGCGTCGGCAAGGCCTCGTTCGACGCCGACAAGCTCGTCGAGAACATCAAGGCGTTCGCCGATGCGGTCGCCAAGGCCAAGCCGGCGGGGGCCAAGGGCACCTACGTCCAGCGCATCGCCGTCACCTCGACGATGGGCCCGGGCGTGAAGGTCGAGCCGAACACGGTTCTGACCGCCTGATCGGTCCGAAACCTGCGACCTAGCGAAGCGCCCGGCCGGCAACGGCCGGGCGTTTCGTGTTTCCAGCCCAGGTCGGCGTTCGCAATCGCACCATTCCTGGTCGTAGAGGGGGCGCCGGCACGATTAGCTGTGCTAGATAGGCGCCCATGCGTAGCACCGTCTCCGTCACCTCCCGTCGACGCATCCTCTGCGTCTTCCCCGCCTACACGCCGTCCTTCGGCACATTCTCCCACGCCTACCCATTAATGGGCGGCGTGAAGGCGTTCATGCCGCCCCAGGGGCTCCTCGTCATCGCGGCCTACATGCCCGAGACCTGGGAGTGCCGCTTCATCGATGAGAACATCAAGCGCGCCACCGCGGCGGATTTCGCCTGGGCGGACGCGGTGTTCGTGTCGGGCATGCACATCCAGGAAGGGCAGATCCACGACATCTGCGAGCGGGCCCACGCGGCCGGCAAGCTCGCGGCGCTCGGTGGCCCCTCCGTCTCCGGTGCGCCGGAGAAGTATCCGGATTTCGACTGCCTCCATGTCGGCGAGATCGGCGACGCCACCGACCGGCTGATCGTCCGCCTGGACGAGAGCGTCACCCGTCCGGCCGCGCAGGAGACCTACGAGACCGGCGACCGTCTGGCGCTCGCCGACTTCCCGACGCCGGCCTACGAGGCCGTGCCGCTGAAGCGCTACCTGATCGGTTCGCTGCAATTCTCCTCGGGTTGCCCCTATCGTTGCGAGTTCTGCGACATCCCGCAGCTCTACGGTCGCCAGCCCCGGCTGAAGGGCCCTGAGCAGCTGTGTTCCGAGCTCGACGCCATCATCAGCCAGCCCGGCCATCCGGCGGTGGTCTACTTCGTGGACGACAACTTCATCGGCAACCGCAAGGCGACGCGCGAGATGCTGCCGGTGTTGGTGGAGTGGCAGAAGCGGAACAACTACCCGCTCCAGTTCGCCTGCGAAGCGACCCTCAACATGGCCAAGCAGCCCGAGATCCTCGAGCTGATGCGGCAGGCGAACTTCATGACCGTCTTCGTCGGCATCGAGACGCCGGAGGCGGAGGCGCTGAAGGGGATCGACAAGACCCACAACGCCGCCGTGCCGATGTACGAGGCCATCGAGACGCTCAACTCCTACGGGCTGGAGGTGACGTCGGGCATCATCCTCGGCCTCGATTCGGACAGCGACAAGTCCGAGCAGAATCTGATCGACTTCATCGACCGCTCCGCGATCCCGGTGCTGACGATCAACCTGCTTCAGGCCCTGCCGAAGACCCCTCTCTGGGACCGGTTGGAGAAGGAAGGGCGCCTCATCCACGATGCGGCGCTTGAGTCCAACGTGTTGTTCAAGCGCCCGCACGACACGGTGGTGGCGAGCTGGCGCCGGGCCATCGCCCACGCCTACGAGCCCGAGAAGATCTTCGAGCGGTTCAAGCACCAGTGCGAGACGACGTACCCGCACCGGATCACCACGCCGACGGCGGGCAAGCTCACCTTCACGAACCTGCGGCGCGGGCTGATCCTCGGCTTCAACATCATCACGCGGGTCGGCCTGTTCTCCGATTATCGCGGGCCGTTCTGGCGGGCGGCGGCCTTCGCTTTGAAGCGCGGGCAGATCGAGGCGGTGTTCAACATGGGCTTTGTGGCCCACCACCTGATCCGCTTCACCCGCGAGGCCCTGCGCGGCGAGCACAATGCCTCGTTCTACGCGGCCAAGGCCGCCGAGGCGAAAGAAGCGCAGGAGCGGACATGGTGGGAGAACGCCCGGCGGCGATTCGTGCCGGAGCGGGAGGCGGCTTAGGTCGCAACCACCACATGTTTTGGCCGGCAGCTGAAAGACCAGCGTAAGTCGTGTGGATAAGCCATCGAGGCAGAGGAAGCTTTGCCTCGATGCAAAAAGATGAGCCCCAGGGCGAGGCGAAGACGTGACAGCCTGAGATTCCGGTCCTAAGCTTGGCCGGTCAGTCGATCATCCTCCGATGCGACGGCTTCGGGCATAGCGAAGCTTGCGGCGGAGCTTGCCGGCCGCTGCCAGAGAGCAGGCCTGTCGGAGGAGGTGAGGACGTTGATCGTGTTTCCGCTGATGGTGAGCATCACCATCGCGAAAACGCGAGATGGGTGGCGGTTCGCCATCCATCTCGCTTTGATGATCTAGTCGGATCGTCTGATAAGAGGGCTCGCGGGCTTGCCCCCGCGGGCCCTCGCCGAGGAAGATATCCCCGACACGCGAAAAAGCAAAGCCGCCGGGATCCCTCCCACCGGCCGCAACGGGCGATGCAGGGCAGCCATTCCGACCTTTGCCCCTTGCCTGCGGCGGAAAAGTCGCGTTGCGGGCCTTGGCAGGCGGCTTGCTAGGTTCTATACACCGCGCCTCACGCTATTCACGTCATAGAGGGAGACGGCCGATAGGCCGGCTTCCGTTTGAAATGTCGTCCGGGCAACCGGACGTCACTGGCCGGCGGGATCCAAAGGGCGGTGAGCCCAGTGGAGCTCAGTCCGGCCGTGTCCTGTCCGAGACTGCAGGCGCCGGTTCGCCGGCTTAATCCCCCAGCCTGCACAGACGGGGATGACCGACGTTTTACGACAGCCGCGCCAGGGCTTCGGCACTGGCAGGCAATCGGTTTGAACCAACTCACCCGCAGGGTCCCGTTCAGGGGTTCGTCGGGGACAGGGCCGCGAAGCGTCGTTCGGACGTTCACGGTCTTTCGCGAGGCCGAGTACGTCCGGGCGGCATGTGCAACCGGCGGAGCCAACCCAGGTTCCGCCAACCGGAGAGAGCCCAGTGGACAGGACAGCAAAGGCTGATCTCGTCTCGACGCTCAACGGCGTGTTCAATGAGAGCGCCGTCGTCGTCGTGGCCCACTACAAGGGCCTCACGGTCGCCGACATGCAGAAGCTGCGTTCGCAGATGAAGCAGGCCGGCGCCACCGTGAAGGTCGCCAAGAACAG
Organism: Methylobacterium litchii; assembly: GCF_038442315.1. Taxonomy (NCBI): domain Bacteria; kingdom Pseudomonadati; phylum Pseudomonadota; class Alphaproteobacteria; order Hyphomicrobiales; family Methylobacteriaceae; genus Methylobacterium; species Methylobacterium litchii. Next base: position 5,610 of record NZ_JBBXMY010000018.1, read on the forward strand.
CCTCGCCGGCATCGCTCTGGAAGGCACGGACGTCGCCTCCATCAAGCCGCTCCTGAAGGGCCCGACCCTGCTCGCCTATTCGGGCGATCCGGTCGCCGCCGCGAAGGTCGCGGTCGACTTCGCCAAGACCAACGACAAGCTCGTGATCCTTGGCGGGGCGATGGGCACGACCTCCCTGAACCCCGATGGTGTGAAGGCGCTCGCCTCGCTCCCGTCGCTCGACGAACTGCGCGCCAAGCTCGTGGGCCTCATCCAGGCTCCCGCGACCAAGATCGCTCAGCTCAGCACCGCGCCGGCGGCCAAGCTCGCCCGCGTGTTCGGGGCTTATGCCAAGAAGGACGAGGCCGCCTGAGGCCCCTTCAAAATCAACCCGTTCGAACCGATATCCTGAAAGGAATACGACATGGCTGATCTCGCCAAGATCGTCGACGACCTGTCCGCCCTGACCGTGCTCGAGGCCGCCGAGCTCGCCAAGATGCTCGAAGAGAAGTGGGGCGTCTCCGCTGCTGCCGCCGTCGCCGTGGCCGCCGGCCCGGCCGCTGGTGGTGGCGCTGCTGCCGCCGCCGAGGAGCAGACCGAGTTCACGGTCGTCCTCGCCGCCGCTGGCGACAAGAAGATCGAGGTCATCAAGGAGGTCCGCGCGATCACCGGTCTCGGCCTCAAGGAAGCCAAGGACCTGGTCGAGGGCGCTCCGAAGCCGGTCAAGGAAGGCGTGTCCAAGGACGATGCCGCCAAGCTCAAGGCCCAGCTCGAGAAGGCTGGCGCCAAGGTCGAGCTCAAGTAAGACGGCGGTGGGCCGGCCACGGCCCATCACTCCCCGGCGGTCCGCACAGGGCTGACCGGGACCGGAGCCCGCGGGTGCGAACGCCCGCGGGCTTAAGGTCGCTTCGGGCGACCGGTGGCCCCTGAAACGGGACCGGCGGAATTCGGGACGGGTGGCGTGGTCCGGCGGGGCGCGCGTCACAGCCACGGTGCGGGAGCCCAGAGCTTCCCCGGGCAACGGGCACGCGGAATGGAGCGAGGTCACATGGCCAACACGCTGGTCGGTCGCAAGCGCATTCGGAAGTTCTTCGGCAAGATCAAGGAAGTGGCGCAGATGCCGAACCTCATTGAGGTTCAGAAGGCGTCCTACGACCAGTTCCTGATGGTTGACGAGCCGGAGGGCGGCCGTGCCGACGAGGGCCTACAGAGCGTGTTCAAGTCGGTCTTCCCGATTTCGGACTTCGCCTCGACGGCCCTCCTCGAGTTCGTGCGCTACACGTTCGAGCCCCCGAAGTACGACGTGGACGAGTGCCGCCAGCGCGGCATCACCTTCGCGGCCCCGCTGAAGGTGACGCTCCGCCTCATCGTGTTCGATGTCGATCCGGACACGCAGGCGAAGTCGGTCAAGGACATCAAGGAGCAGGACGTCTACATGGGCGACATGCCCCTGATGACGGAGAACGGCACCTTCATCGTCAACGGCACCGAGCGTGTCATCGTCTCCCAGATGCACCGGTCGCCCGGCGTGTTCTTCGACCACGACAAGGGCAAGACCCACTCCTCGGGCAAGCTCCTGTTCGCCGCGCGCATCATCCCGTACCGGGGTTCGTGGCTCGACGTGGAGTTCGACGCCAAGGACATCGTGCATGTTCGTATCGACCGGAAGCGCAAGCTGCCGGTGACGTCGCTGCTCTACGCGCTGGGCCTCGACGGCGAAGAGATCCTGTCGACCTTCTACAACCGCGTGGTCTACGACCGCGATGGCGCTGACTGGCGCGTGCCGTTCGATGCCGAGCGCATGAAGGGCATCAAGACCACCTCCGACCTGATCGACGCCGAGTCCGGCGAGGTCGTGCTTGAGGCGGGCAAGAAGCTCAACGCCCGCAACGCCCGCCAGATCACCGAGAAGGGCGTGAAGTTCCTCAAGGCGACCGACGAGGATCTCGTCAGCCAGTACATCGCCGAGGACCTCGTCAACATGCAGACGGGTGAGATCTGGGCCGAAGCCGGCGAGGAGATCACCGAGAAGCTGCTGAAGTCCTTGGACGACGTCGGCGTCACCGAACTGCCGGTGCTCGACATCGACCACGTCAACATCGGCCCGTACATCCGCAACACCCTCGCGGTTGACAAGAACTCGGCCCGCGAGGGCGCGCTGTTCGACATCTACCGGGTGATGCGTCCGGGCGAGCCGCCGACGCTGGACACCGCCGAGGCGATGTTCCACTCGCTGTTCTTCGATTCCGAGCGCTACGACCTCTCGGCGGTCGGCCGCGTGAAGATGAACATGCGCCTCGACCTCGACGCCGCCGACACCGTGCGCACCCTGCGCAAGGAGGACATGCTCGCGGTCGTCAAGGCGCTCGTGGAGCTGCGCGACGGCAAGGGCGAGATCGACGACATCGACCATCTCGGCAACCGCCGGGTGCGCTCGGTCGGCGAGCTCATGGAGAACCAGTACCGGCTTGGCCTGCTCCGCATGGAGCGCGCCATCCGCGAGCGCATGAGCCAGGTCGATATCGACACGGTCATGCCGCAGGACCTGATCAACGCCAAGCCGGCTGCGGCGGCGGTGCGCGAGTTCTTCGGCTCGTCGCAGCTGTCGCAGTTCATGGACCAGACCAACCCGCTCTCCGAGGTCACGCACAAGCGGCGTCTCTCGGCGCTCGGCCCGGGCGGTCTGACCCGCGAGCGCGCCGGCTTCGAGGTGCGCGACGTGCACCCGACGCACTACGGCCGCATCTGCCCGATCGAGACGCCGGAAGGCCCGAACATCGGCCTGATCAACTCGCTGGCGACCTTCGCCCGCGTTAACAAGTACGGCTTCATCGAGACCCCGTTCCGCCGGGTCCGCGATGGTGTGGTGACGGACGAGGTCGCCTACCTCTCGGCCATGGAGGAGGCGAAGTACTACGTCGCCCAGGCCAACGCGCAGATGGACGAGGGCCGCAAGCTCACGGAAGACCTCGTGGTCTGCCGCCGGGCGGGTGAAGTCATCGTCGTCGGCCCCGAGCGCGTCGACCTCATGGACGTCTCGCCGAAGCAGCTCGTGTCGGTCGCCGCGGCGCTCATCCCGTTCCTTGAGAACGACGACGCCAACCGCGCCCTCATGGGATCGAACATGCAGCGCCAGGCGGTGCCGCTCGTCCGCGCCGACGCCCCGTTCGTGGGCACCGGCATGGAGGCGGTCGTCGCCCGGGATTCCGGCGCGGCCATCGCGGCCCGCCGGTCGGGCATCGTCGATCAGGTGGATGCCACCCGTATCGTCATCCGCGCCACGGAAGAGGCCGACGCCAACAAGCCGGGCGTCGACATCTACCGGTTGCAGAAGTTCCAGCGCTCCAACCAGTCGACCTGCATCACGCAGAAGCCGCTGGTCCGCGTCGGTGAGGCGGTAAAGAAGGGCGAGATCATCGCCGACGGTCCCTCGACCGAGTTCGGTGAGCTGGCGCTCGGCCGGAACGTGCTCGTCGCGTTCATGCCGTGGAACGGCTACAACTTCGAGGACTCGATCCTGCTTTCCGAGCGGATCGTGAAGGATGACGTGTTCACCTCGATCCACATCGAGGAGTTCGAGGTGATGGCCCGCGACACCAAGCTGGGTCCGGAGGAAATCACCCGCGACATCCCGAACGTCTCCGAAGAGGCGCTCAAGAACCTGGACGAGGCCGGCATCGTCTACATCGGTGCCGAGGTCCATGCCGGCGACATCCTCGTCGGCAAGATCACGCCGAAGGGCGAGAGCCCGATGACGCCGGAGGAAAAGCTCCTCCGCGCCATCTTCGGCGAGAAGGCCTCGGACGTGCGCGACACGTCCCTGCGCGTGCCCCCGGGCGTCACCGGCACCATCGTCGAGGTGCGGGTGTTCAACCGGCACGGCGTCGACAAGGACGAGCGTGCCCAGGCGATCGAGCGCGAGGAGATCGAGCGTCTCGCGAAGGACCGCGACGACGAGCAGGCGATCCTCGACCGCAACACCTACGCCCGTCTGGCGGATGTGCTGATCGGTCAGGCGCCGGTGGCCGGGCCGAAGGGCTTCAAGAAGGACACCACGCTCACCCGAGAGCTGATCAACGACTACCCCCGTTCGCAATGGTGGCAGTTCGCCGTCATCGACGACCGTCTCATGACCGAGATGGAAGCGATGCAGAAGCAGTACGACGAGTCGAAGAAGCGCCTTGAGCAGCGCTTCCTCGACAAGGTCGAGAAGCTGCAGCGCGGCGATGAGCTGCCGCCCGGCGTCATGAAGATGGTCAAGGTCTTCGTGGCGGTGAAGCGCAAGATCCAGCCGGGCGACAAGATGGCCGGCCGTCACGGCAACAAGGGTGTCGTGTCGCGGATCGTGCCGATCGAGGACATGCCGTTCCTTGAGGACGGCACGCACGCCGACATCGTGCTCAACCCGCTCGGCGTGCCGAGCCGGATGAACGTCGGTCAGATCCTCGAGACGCACCTGGGCTGGGCCGCTGCGGGCTTGGGTCGCAAGGTGGCGAAGGCGGTCGATGCCTATCTGAAGAACCAGGACATCGCCCCCCTGAAGGAGGAGATGCAGTCCATCTACTCTCCTTCGGAGCTCGAAGGCCTGTCCGACGAGGATCTGCTGGAGGCGGGCAACAACGTCCGTCGCGGCGTGCCGATGGCCACTCCGGTGTTCAACGGCGCCAAGGAGGCGGATATCGAGCAGATGCTTGAGATGGCCGGGCTGGACCGCTCGGCGCAGTCGACGCTCTACGACGGGCGTACCGGCGAGCCCTTCGACCGCAAGGTCACGATGGGCTACATCTACATGCTGAAGCTCCACCACCTCGTGGACGACAAGATCCACGCCCGGTCGATCGGCCCGTACTCCCTCGTCACCCAGCAGCCGCTGGGCGGTAAGGCGCAGTTCGGCGGTCAGCGCTTCGGTGAGATGGAGGTCTGGGCGCTGGAGGCTTACGGCGCCGCCTACACCCTGCAGGAGATGCTCACCGTCAAGTCGGACGACGTGGCCGGCCGCACCAAGGTCTACGAGGCCATCGTGCGCGGCGACGACACGTTCGAAGCGGGCATCCCCGAGTCGTTCAACGTGCTCGTCAAGGAGATGCGCTCGCTCGGCCTCAACGTCGAGCTGACGTCCTCCAAGAAGGCGGCGAACGACCAGCTGGAGCCGCCCGCCGACGCGGCGGAGTAAAGCCCGAAAAAACCTCCCGTGGCGGCGTCCGCGCCGCCACGGTCGAGCAGGGAGGGGAAGAGCCTCCGGCACGACGGCGAGCCGAATCCTACGGGGTCACGGCGCCGGCCCTTTTTTTGAAGACGCTGCGGCCCGGCGCGGGGCTGGCGGCGTCGAGCCGAGGAGCGGATCATGAACCAAGAGGTCATGAACCTTTTCAACCAGCAGCCGCAGCCGGTGAACTTCGACCAGATCAAGATCTCGATCTCGTCGCCGGAGAAGATCCTCTCCTGGTCCTACGGAGAGATCAAGAAGCCCGAGACCATCAACTACCGGACCTTCAAGCCCGAGCGCGACGGCCTGTTCTGCGCGCGCATCTTCGGGCCGATCAAGGACTACGAGTGCTTGTGCGGCAAGTACAAGCGCATGAAGTACAAGGGCGTCATCTGTGAGAAGTGCGGCGTCGAGGTGACGCTGGCGCGCGTCCGGCGCGACCGCATGGGCCACATCGAGCTGGCCGCCCCCGTCGCGCACATCTGGTTCCTGAAGTCGCTGCCCTCGCGCATCGGCCTCCTGCTCGACATGGCCCTCAAGGACCTCGAGCGGATCCTGTACTTCGAGTCGTATTGCGTCATCGAGCCGGGTCTCACCCCCCTGAAGGAGCGTCAGCTCCTGACGGAGGAGGAGTACCTGCGTGCCCAGGAGGAGTACGGCGAGGACAGCTTCACCGCCATGATCGGCGCCGAGGCGATCCGCCGGATCCTGCAGGAACTCGACCTCGACAAGATCGCCAACGACCTCCGCGAGGAGATCGCGGTCACGACCTCCGAGCTGAAGCCGAAGAAGCTGCTGAAGCGCCTCAAGATCATCGAGGCGTTCCAGATGTCCGGCAACAAGCCGGAGTGGATGATCCTGACGGTGATCCCCGTGATCCCGCCGGACCTGCGCCCGCTGGTCCCGCTGGATGGCGGCCGCTTCGCCACGTCCGACCTGAACGACCTGTACCGCCGCGTCATCAACCGCAACAACCGCCTAAAGCGGCTGATCGAGCTGCGCGCGCCCGACATCATCATCCGCAACGAGAAGCGGATGCTGCAGGAAGCCGTCGACGCCCTGTTCGACAACGGCCGCCGCGGCCGCGTCATCACGGGCGCCAACAAGCGTCCGCTGAAGTCGCTCGCCGACATGCTGAAGGGCAAGCAGGGCCGCTTCCGCCAGAACCTCCTCGGCAAGCGCGTCGACTACTCGGGTCGTTCGGTCATCGTGGTCGGGCCGGAGCTGAAGCTGCACCAGTGCGGCCTGCCGAAGAAGATGGCCTTGGAGCTGTTCAAGCCGTTCATCTACGCGCGCCTCGACGCCAAGGGTTTCTCGGCCACCGTCAAGCAGGCCAAGAAGCTCGTGGAGAAGGAGAAGCCGGAGGTTTGGGACATCCTCGATGAGGTGATCCGCGAGCACCCGGTGATGCTGAACCGCGCGCCGACGCTGCACCGCCTCGGCATCCAGGCGTTCGAGCCGAAGCTGATCGAGGGCAAGGCGATCCAGCTGCACCCGCTGGTCTGCGCCGCGTTCAACGCCGACTTCGACGGCGATCAGATGGCCGTGCACGTCCCGCTGTCGCTCGAGGCGCAGCTGGAAGCGCGCGTCCTCATGATGTCGACCAACAACATCCTGCATCCGGCCAACGGCCAGCCGATCATCGTGCCCTCGCAGGACATCGTGCTCGGCCTCTACTACCTGTCGATCGTGGGCGAGGGCCTTCCGGGCGCCTTCGACGGCACCAACAAGCTGAACCCGATGCAGGGCGTCTACGGCAACCTCGGCGAGCTGGAGCACGCCCTGGCCGCCGGCGTCGTGAAGCTGCACTCGAAGATCAAGTGGCGCTGGAAGGGCATCGGCCCGGATGGCGAGCCGCTGACCAAGACCTACGAGACCACCCCCGGCCGCGTGATCCTGTCGGGCGCGCTGCCCCTGCACCGGAAGGTGCCCTTCGACGTCGTCAACAAGCTGATGACCAAGAAGGAAATCTCGGCGATGATCGACACCGTCTACCGCCACTGCGGTCAGAAGGAGTCGGTGATCTTCTGTGACCGCATCATGGGCCTGGGCTTCACCCACGCCTTCAAGGCAGGCATCTCCTTCGGCAAGGACGACATGGTCGTGCCGGAGAACAAGTGGGAGATCGTCGAGGGCACCCGCACGCTCGTGAAGGATTACGAGCAGCAGTACAACGACGGCCTCATCACCCAGGGTGAGAAGTACAACAAGGTCGTCGATGCCTGGGCGAAGTGCTCGGACAAGCTGGCCCAGGAGATGATGGGCCGGATCTCGTCCGTCCAGAAGGACGACACGGGCGCCGACAAGCAGGTCAACTCGATCTACATGATGTCCCACTCGGGCGCCCGCGGGTCGCCCGCGCAGATGAAGCAGCTCGCGGCGATGCGCGGCCTCATGGCCAAGCCGTCGGGCGAGATCATCGAGACGCCGATCATCTCGAACTTCAAGGAAGGTCTGGACGTGCTGGAGTACTTCAACTCCACGCACGGCGCCCGTAAGGGCCTCGCCGACACCGCCCTGAAGACCGCCAACTCCGGCTACCTGACCCGCCGCCTCGTCGACGTGGCGCAGGACGCGGTGATCCGCGAGGTGGATTGCGGCACGACCAACGGCATCAAGATGCGCGCCATCGTCGATGCCGGCCAGGTGGTCGCGACGCTGGCCACCCGCATCCTGGGCCGTGCGGCCGCTGAGGATCTGGTCGCGCAGGACGGCACGGTCATCGTGAAGACCGGCGAGACCATCGAGGAGCGGCACCTGCCGGCGATCAACGCCGCCGGCATCCAGGAGGTGAAGATCCGCTCCGTGCTGGTCTGCGCCACCCGCAGCGGCGTCTGCGCCACCTGCTACGGGCGAGACCTCGCCCGCGGCACGCCCGTCAACATGGGCGAGGCGGTCGGCGTCATCGCGGCGCAGTCCATCGGCGAGCCGGGCACCCAGCTCACGATGCGCACCTTCCACATCGGCGGCGCCGCCCAGATCGCCGACTCGTCCTTCATCGAGTCGAGCTTCGAGGGCACGATCAAGATCCGCAACCGGGCTCTCGCGAAGAACTCGGACGGCGATCTTGTCGCGACCGGCCGCAACGTGGCGGTGGTCATCGTCGGCGCGGACGGGGTCGAGCGGGCGGTCCACCGCCTGCAATACGGCGCCCGTGTCCGCGTGGACGAGGGCGACAAGATCAAGCGCGGCCAGCGCATCGCCGAGTGGGACCCCTACACCCGTCCGATCCTCACCGAGGTCGATGGGATCGTGGCCTACGAGGACCTCTACGACGGCCAGTCGATGACCGAGACGACCGACGAGTCGACGGGTATCGCCAAGCGCGTCGTGGTGGATTGGCGCGGGTCCGCCCGGACCTCCGACCTGAAGCCGTCGATGGTCGTGGTCGACAAGGACGGGAAGGCCGTGAAGCTGCCGCGCGGCGCGGATGCCCGCTACGCGCTGCCGGTCGATGCCATCATCGGCTACGATCCGGGAGCCAAGGTGAAGGCCGGCGACATCCTCGCCCGCGTCTCCACCGACTCGGCCAAGACCCGCGACATCACCGGCGGTCTGCCGCGGGTGGCGGAGCTGTTCGAGGCCCGGCGCCCGAAGGATGCGGCGATCATCGCCGAGAAGTCGGGCACCATCGCGTTCGGCCGCGACTACAAGAACAAGCGTCGGCTCACGCTGACGCCGCATGACGGCTCGGAGGCGGTCGAGTACCTGATCCCGAAGGGCAAGCACATCCACCTGCAGGACGGGGACGTGGTCGAGCTCGGCGATTACATCGTCGACGGAAACCCGGCCCCGCACGACATCCTGGCGATCAAGGGCGTGGAGGAGCTTGCCGCTTACCTCGTCAACGAGATTCAGGAGGTCTACCGGCTGCAGGGCGTGTCGATCAACGACAAGCACATCGAGGTGATCGTCCGTCAGATGCTGCAGAAGGTCGAAGTGACCGATGGTGGCGACTCGGACATCCTCTCGGGCGATCAGATCGACCGGACCGAACTCGCCGAGTTCAACGAGAAGCTGATTGCCGAGGGCAAGAAGCCGATCCAGGGCGTGCCGGTTCTGCTCGGCATCACCAAGGCGTCGCTGCAGACGAAGTCGTTCATCTCGGCGGCCTCGTTCCAGGAGACCACCCGGGTGCTCACCGAAGCCGCCGTCAACGGCAAGGTCGACACCCTGGAGGGTCTGAAGGAGAACGTCATCGTCGGCTCGCTCATCCCGGCCGGCACCGGTTCGCTCGTCGCCGACATCCGTTCGGTGGCCCGTCGCCGGGACAATCTCATCCTGCAGCAGCGCCAGACGGAGAGCGGCATCGATCCGGTCGAGGGCCTTCCGCCCGCCGCCGAGTGATCGATCCACCCTTGCGAGACTCGAAGGGGGCGGCCGAAAGGCCGCCCCTTTTTCGTATCCGCGCCGGGCATCCGCCTCGTTAACCACCGGTCAACCATCCCGCCCGATAAATTTCGTGAGGGCCACTTGCCGCCGCCATCGGTGGGCAGCGTGGCGAGCGCGGCACATCGGAACGGGTCGGCAAGGCGTGGCGACGAGACGAGTGCAACAGGAGACCCACCTGCGCTGGCTGTCGGCGGTGTTCACGCCGTGGATGGCCGGGCTCGGGCTGCTCGTCTCCTTCACCGCAAGCGCGGGCACCGAGAGCACCGTGGGCTCGGGCGTGCTCGGCGCCGCCGATATCCGCCGGGCCGTGCCCGCCATGCCGGCCGGCACCGCGCTGATCGGCGCGGCCATCCGCCGGATCGGCGAGGATCCTCAGCGGCCCGACCCCATCGCCTTCACCCGCGAATCCGGCCTCGCCATGCTGTTCGGCGACGTGACCGGCGGCGTCAGCGGCATGATCACCACCGGTTCGGCCGTGTGGGATTCGGAAGCCGAGCAGACCTCCGGCTTCGTGCCCGTGGCGGATCTCGGCCTGACGACCGGGGCCGGCACCGCCGAATCGACGGGCGCGGCCACCGCCGACCGGACCGACGACGAGGACGGCAATCGTTTCGATGGCTCGACCCCGGCGGTGCCGAAGGCGGTCGCCCTGTCGTCCACCACCCCAGCCCCGGCGGACGCGATCCCCGTGGAGATCACCGCCGCCAGCCTCGTGATGCCCGAGTATCCCCTGCGCAGCGGCGCGGAGATCGAGGCGGCGCCGACCGACGAGGCGCGCAGCCGCTACGCCGACCTGATCGACCCGGAGGCCCAGGACAAGGAGCAGCGCTGCCTGTCCGAGGCCGTGTATTTCGAGGCCCGCAGCGAATCCGAGACCGGGCAGGCCGCCGTCGCCCAGGTGGTGCTCAACCGGGTGAAGAGCGGCCTCTACCCGCAGAGCATCTGCGGTGTCGTCTACCAGAACCGGCACCATTACATGGGCTGCCAGTTCTCCTTCGCCTGCGAGGGCAAGTCGCTCCGCATCAGCGATGCCTCGGCCTGGTCGAACGCCACCCGTGTCGCCCGCTCCGTCCTCGAAGGGCGGACTTACGTCGCGGAGGTCGGCGGAGCGACCCATTATCACGCCGATTATGTGAGGCCCGGCTGGTCGCGCCGGATGCGAAAGCTCGACGTGATCGGCCGGCACATCTTCTACGGCCTGAAGCCCGGCCAAACCTGAGCCGTCTACCCCGCGACGATCCACGACCCCCGCCGGTGCGAGCCGGCGGGGGTTTTTGTTTGCCGGCGGGGCGCAAGCTCAGTTGGTTCCCCGAAAGCGCGAACAACAGTTAACGAACGAATCAGACGCTTCTACGCAGTTCGGACCATAGATTAATTTTACTGTGATTGAGGATCTCGGTTGCTGCGAAGCTCGGGATACTGCTTTCCTCGTTGAGCGTAGGGCGCGGAAATCTCCGCGACCCGGATTGTCCCACGCTTCAAGAGGTTCGCAGCGATGACCGCGCCGGTCGCCAAGACTGTCCTGATGGCCGCCGCCCTGGGCGGCCTGTTCTTCGCCGCCCCGGCCACGGCCGGCGGCTGCTACGGTGGCGGTTGCTACCGCTACGCCACGACCCCGCCTGTCTTCGATACGGTGCAGCAGAACGTGCTGGTGCGCCCGCCGCGCACCGTCTACCGCACCATCCCGCCGGTCTACGACACCGTGCAGGAGCAGGTGATGGTCGCCCCCGGCGGCCGCGTCTGGCAGACGAGCCGTGGCCCCGGCGGTGAACTGATCGGCTGCTGGGTCGTGACCCCGCCGCGCTTCGCCCTTCGCCAGCGCACCGTGCTGGTTCGCCCGGCCGAGACGGTACCGGAGACCTATCCGCCGGAATACGCCACCGTCAGCCGCCGGGTGCAGGTCGCCCCGGCGCGGGCGGGCTGGGTGCCGGTCGGCGGCGGCTATGGGGGCTACGGCGGCTACGGCCCGGGCTATGGCGGCCTGCTCGTCGGCTCGATCCCGGACGCGTTCGGCATCACCGGGGCCAGCTCGGCGGATATCGGCGTCGGCCTCGGCTTCTCGCGCGGCAGCATCTACGACGGTTACTGAGTGACGGCCGGCCCGGATCGACCATCCGGGCCGTCTTGATTCCCACGACCTGCGGCGTACCTCCCCGTCAACGACGGGAGGAGCAGGCGATGGGCACGTTCAAGGCGTGGGTGGTCGACAAGACCGAGGGTGGGCAGAACCTCGCCTTCCGCGACTTCGACGAGGCCGACCTGATGGACGGCGACGTCACCGTCCGCGTCGGCCACTCGACGCTGAACTACAAGGACGGCCTCGCACTGACCGGCCGTTCGCCCGTGGTGCGCCGTTTCCCGATGATCCCCGGCATCGATTTCGCCGGCACGGTCGAGACCTCGGACCATCCCGATTACAAGCCCGGCGATCAGGTGGTGCTCACCGGCTGGGGTGTCGGCGAGACGCATCTCGGCGCCTATGCCGAGAAGGCGCGAGTGAAGGGCGACTGGTTGGTGCCCCTGCCGGAGGGCCTGACGCCGGAGCAGGCCATGGCGGTCGGCACGGCGGGCTACACGGCGATGCTCTCCCTGATGGCCCTGGATGCCCACGGCATCACCCCCGCCGACGGGCCGGCTCTGGTGACCGGCGCCTCGGGCGGCGTCGGCTCGGTGGCGGTCGCGCTCCTGGCGCGGGCCGGCTGGCACGTCATCGCCTCCACGGGCCGGGCGAGCGAAGCGGATTATCTCAAGGGCCTTGGCGCCGCCGAAATCGTCGACCGGGCCGAGTTGGAGAAGCCCGGCCGCCCCCTCGGCAAGGAGCGCTGGGCAGCGGCCGTCGATGCAGTGGGCTCTGCGACCCTGGCCAACGTGCTGGCAATGACCAAGGCGGACGGCGCGGTGGCGGCCTGCGGCCTCGCGCAGGGCATGGACCTGCCGACATCGGTCGCGCCCTTCATCCTGCGCGGTGTCTCGCTTCTCGGCATCAACAGCGTGACGACGCCCCAGAAGAAGCGTCGCGAGGCCTGGGCACGGATCGCCCGCGACCTCGACCTCGACAAGCTCGCCTCCATGACCCGCACCGTCGGCTTCGACGAGGTCGGCCGGCTGGGCGAGGCGATCCTCGCCGGGCAGGTGCGAGGTCGCACGGTCGTGAAGGTCGCCTGACCCAGGGTTCGTGAGCCCGTTGGAACCGTCACCGTAGCGAGCCGGTTGATCCATTTATGAGTGTCGCATTCGTCAAAGAGCCCGAGGGCGGGGAAGCGTTCGAGAACCTTCCCGACCGTCCCATCTCGCCTCACACCAACTTCGTCACGCCCGAAGGCCTCGCGCAGATCGAGGCCGAGGTCGCGCGGCTGGAGAAGGAGGTCGCGTCGCTGGACCCGACCGACAAGGCCGAGGATTCCCGCATCGGGCGTGACCTGCGCTACTGGGCGTCGCGTAAGAACACGGCGCAACTCGTGGAGCCGAAGCCCGGCGACACGGTGCATTTCGGGGCAACCGTGACCATCGTGCGCGAGGACGATGCCGGCAAGGAAACCAAGCAGACCTTCCGCATCGTTGGCGAAGACGAGGCCGACCCGCACAAGGGGTCGATCTCCTACGTCGCGCCCCTGGCCCGCGCCCTCACCGGCAAGAGCGTCGGCGACGTGGTCGAGGTGAACGGCAACGACGTCGAAATCCTCGACATCAAGAACTGACCTTACTTCCCTCGAACAGGGGCCGAAGCGGCTGCATCGCCGCCGCGATGTGATCCATGAAGGCACGGACCCGCGCCGAGCGGCGCAGGTCCTGATGGGTCAGCAGCCACAGGTCCGTGTGCAGTTCGGGCTCCAGGCCGCCGAGACGCTGGAGACGGGTATCGGCGTCGCCCTCCACGCAGGGCAGGGGGCCGATGCCGATGCCGGCGGCGATGGCCTCCCGCAGCCCGGCCACCCCGTTGAGGGACAGGACGATCCGCTCCGGCGCCGTCCGCCGCTGCACGAAGCCGGCGAACAGCCCGCCGGCCACGCTCTCGCTGAGCCCGACCCATCTCTCATCGGCAAGCGGTCCAAAGGTCCGGTCGGCCGCGCCGTAGAGGGCCCAGCCCACTCCGGTCAGACGACGGCCCACGAGGGTTTCGTCGGGCCCCCGGCTGGCCCGCAGGGCCACGTCGGCATCCCGGCGGGACAGGTTGAGGGTTTCCTCGGCGAGGATCAGGTGGAGCCGCACGGCCGGGTGCCGGCGGGAGAACTCGGCCAGGATCGGCATGAGGAACGTGCCGGCGAAGCTCGTCGGGGCGGTGATCCGCAATTCCCCCACCATCGCGTCCGACTGCCCGACGACCTCGCGGGAGAAGCCGTCGATGTCAGCCTCCATCCGCGTCGCGACGTCGAGCATCGCTTGTCCGGCGGCGGTCGCGGTGTAGCCGCTCCGATGTCGCTCGAAGAGGCGCGCCCCGAGCGATTTCTCGATGGCGCCGAGCCGCCGGAACGCGGTGGAATGATCGATGCCCAGGGCCTCGGCGGCGCCGGTCAGGCCGTGTCCATCGGCCACCGCCTTCACGAAGCGGAAATCGTCCCAGCCGGCCTGCATTGCGGCTCCTTGCAATCCTGCAAGGTCATTCTTGCACGCGACGGGCTTCCTGCAAGCGGTGGGACGGGCGATGTGAGCGGCATCGCGCCGCCCTGGCGCATACCAGAGGAGTCATCGCCTTGGCCAAGATCCTTGTGCTCTACTACTCGACCTACGGCCACGTGGAGCAGATGGCTTATGCCGTCGCCGAGGGCGCCCGCGAGACCGGCGCCGAAGTGGTAGTGAAGCGCGTGCCGGAACTGGTGCCGGAAGAGGTCGCCCGGCAGAACCACTTCAAGCTCGATCAGCAGGCGCCCGTCGCCACGGTGGCGGAGCTTGCCGAGTACGACGCGATCATCTTCGGCACGCCGACCCGCTACGGCAACATGGCCTCGCAGATGAAGCAGTTCATCGACCAGACTGGCGGCCTGTGGATGAAGGGTGCTCTGGTCGGCAAGGTCGGCTCGGTCTTCACCTCCACCGCCTCGCAGCATGGCGGCCAGGAGACGACTCTCACCAGCTTCCATACGGTTCTGTTCCACCACGGCATGGTGGTGGTGGGCCTGCCCTATGCCTTCCAGGGCCAAGCCGGTCTGGAGCAGGTGAAGGGAGGCACGCCCTACGGCGCCAGCACGCTGGCCGATGGCGATGGTTCGCGTCAGCCGAGCCCGATCGAACTGGACGGCGCCCGGTTCCAGGGCCGCCACGTCGCCGGCATCGCGGCGAAGCTGGCCTGAGGCCAAAAGAAAAGGCTCGGATTGCTCCGAGCCTCGAAAGGTTGAAGGCCGTATGGGGGCTGAGTGGCCTTCCTGTCACGTTAACGGGCCGGCGGCCTTTCTGTTCCACACAAATTTCAGCGGGGCGCCGCAGCCCTTCCCAACCGGTCGCGAATCGCCTCGCCGAGGCCCTCGGACGGGATCGGTGCCACCGCGATGGTCGCCGCGCCCGAGGCGTCGAGATCGCGCAAGGCGCCGAACAGGCGGGCCGCCGCCTCGGTGGCATCGCCGGCCTCGCTGAGGTTCACCACCGCGCGGGCGGCGTCATGGCCCTCCGGCCGGAAGTCGCCGAACAGCATCAGCGCCTCGCCGGGGGCGATCCGCATGGCGTCGAGGCGCACCGCCGCGTTCGGCGCATAATGCGAGGCCAGCAGCCCCGGCCCCACGGGCGTGTGGGTATCGGCGGCCTCCGGCCCTTCGAGGTCGTAGCCGAGGACGTCACGCAGGCGCTCGCGGGTGATTCCCCCCGGCCGCAGCAGGCGTGCTCGCCCGCCGAGGCAGGCGACCACCGTCGATTCCAGCCCGACCCGCGTGTCGCCGCCGTCGAGCACCGCCGCGATGCGCCCGTTCAGGTCTTCGAGGACGTGGGCGGCGCGCGTCGGGCTCACCCGGCCCGAGCGGTTGGCCGAAGGCCCGGCGACCGGGCGTCCGAACGCCGCGAGCAGCGCGCGGGCCGGCTCGCTGCCCGGCACGCGCAGGGCGACACTCGGCAACCCGGCGCGGGCGAGTTCGCAGACCCGCGTCCCGGCCGAGGCCGGAACGACGAGGGTGAGGGGGCCGGGCCAGAAAGCCTCGGCGAGGCGGTTCGCTTCCTCTCCGAACACCCCCTGCGCCCGGGCGGCCCCGGCATCTGGGACATGGGAGATCAACGGGTTGAAGCTTGGGCGGGCCTTGGCCGCGTAGATGGCCGCGACCGCGTTCGGATCGGTCGCGTCGCCGCCGAGCCCGTAGACCGTCTCCGTCGGGAAGGCGACGAGGCGCCCCGCGCGGAGCAGCGCTGCCGCCTCCGCGATGCCCGCCGCGTCGGCGGTCAGCAGCCGGGTTTCGGCCGGGACCGTTGACCCCGGATTGCTCATGCGGGATGCCATCTCCGGCGGCATCGCGCCGCCCCGTGGGTTGAGACCGTACCCGCCCTAGCGCCGGCAGCGTGGCGGGGTCAAACCAGGGAAGGCCGGAGGCAAGGTGAGGACACGTCCATGAGCTACCGCGCGCCCGTCTCCGAAATGCTCTTCGCCCTGCGGCACGTCTCGGGGCTCGAAGGGGTCGATCCGGACGACGCGCAGGCGATCCTCACCGAGGCCGGGCGCATCGCCGCCGACGTGCTGGCGCCCCTGAACCGGGTCGGCGACCGGCACGGGACGCGCTTCGAGGACGGCCGCGTGACCACGCCGCCGGGCTGGCGCGAGGCCTATGCCACCTTCACCGCAGGTGGCTGGAACGGCCTCTCGGCCGACGCGGACCATGGCGGCCAGGGCCTGCCAAAGGCCATCGAGGCGGCCTGCACCGAGATGTGGAGCGCGGCGAACCTCTCCTTCGGCCTCTGCCCGCTGTTGACTCAGGGCGGGATCGAGGCGCTGGCGGCGCACGGCTCGGACGAGCTGAAGGCGCGCTACCTCGAAAAGCTCGTGACGGGCGAATGGCCGGCGACCATGAACCTCACCGAGCCGCAGGCGGGCTCGGACCTCGCCCTGCTTCGCACCCGCGCCGAACCGACCGGCGACGGCAGCTATCGGATCACCGGCTCGAAGATCTACATCACCTATGGCGAGCACGACCTCGCGGAGAACATCGTCCACCTCGTCCTCGCCCGGCTGAAGGACGCGCCGGCGGGCACGCGGGGCATCTCCCTGTTCCTCGTGCCGAAGGTGCTGCCGGACGGGTCGCTCAACGATCTCCGCTGCTCCGGCATCGAGCACAAGCTCGGCATCCATGCCTCGCCCACCTGCTCCATGGCTTTCGGTGACAACGGCGGAGCCACGGGCTGGCTGATCGGTGAGGCCAACAAGGGGCTCGCCTGCATGTTCACGATGATGAACGCCGCCCGCCTCGGCGTCGGGGTGCAGGGTGTCGGCGTGGCCGAAGCCGCGACGCAGAAGGCGCTGGCCTATGCCGCCGAGCGCCGCCAGGGGAAGGCCATCGGCGCCGCCGAAGCCACGAGCCCGATCATCGCCCACCCGGACGTGCAGCGGATGCTGCTCACCATGAAGGCCTACACGGCGGTCTCGCGCGGGCTCTGCTTCCTCACCGCCGCCGCCCTCGATGCGGCGCACGGGCCGGAAGGGCGGGCGGCCCATGACAGGGCCTCGCTCCTCACTCCCATCGCGAAGGCTTTTTCGACCGACATCGCCAACGAGGTCGCCTCGCTCGGCGTGCAGGTCCATGGCGGCATGGGCTTCGTGGAGGAGACCGGCGCGGCGCAGTTCATGCGCGACGCCCGCATCCTCGGCATCTACGAGGGCACCAACGGCATCCAGGCCATCGACCTCACCGCGCGCAAGCTGCCTTTGAATCGAGGAGCGACAGCGCGCTCGCAGATCGCGTGGATGCGTCGGGCCGCCGAGGGCCTGCTCAAGAACGCGGACCCGGCCTTCGGCCAGATGGCGCCCCGCCTGCGCGCCGCCATCGAATCCCTCGACCGCGCGACGAGCCACCAACTCGCGGCTTTGGGCTCCAACCGGCCGGAGGCGGCGCTTGCCGGGGCGGCGCCGTATCTGCGCCTGTTCGGGCTGGCGCTCGGCGGCGCCTGCCATGCCCGCGCGGCCCTCGCCTCGGCGGCGGCGCTGAAGGGCGGCGAGACCGATCCGGCCCACCGCGCCCGGATCGCGCTCGCCCGCTTCTACGCGGAGAACCTGCTGCCGGCCGTATCCGGCCTGGAGGACGCGGTGCTGGCCGGGGGCGCCTTCACCGAAGATGGCGCCCTGGCGCTTGCCGTTTGAGGACCCGGCCATGACCGACCACATCACGATCAGCGACGGCGAAAACGGCGTCCGCCTCATCGTCATCGACCGGCCTCAGAAGAAGAACGCCCTGACCGGCGCGATGTACGACGCGATGCGCGGGGCGCTCGAAGAAGCCGACGCCTCGACGGCGATCCGCGCCGTCGTCTTCGCCGGCCAGCCAGGGGTGTTCAGCGCCGGCAACGACCTCGCGGATTTCCTGGGCCAGGCGCGGAACGGCTTCACCGATGCGCCGGCCCTGCGGTTCATCCGCCAACTGGCTCGCACCGACACCCCGATGGTCGCCGCCGTGGACGGCATCGCCGTCGGCATCGGCGCGACGCTGACGCTCCATTGCGACCTCGTCTATGCCAGCCCGGTGGCGCGGCTGCGGATGCCCTTCGTGGAACTCGGCCTCGTGCCGGAGGCCGCATCGAGCTACCTGCTGCCCCTGCGGGTCGGGCGGTTGAAGGCCACGGAGCTGCTGCTCCTCTCCGAAACCCTGGATGCCGACGCCGCCTATGCGCTTGGCCTCGTCAACGCGGTGATGCCCGCCGACATGGTGGTGGAGCACGCCCTCACGCAGGCCGCCCGCCTCGCCGCCCTGCCGCAGGGGGCGCTGGCCGCCTCGCGCAGGTTGATCCGGGGCGACCGGGAAAGGGTCGAAGCCGCCCTGGAGGCGGAGGCCAAGGCCTTCGACGTGCAGTTGCAATCGCCGGAATCACAGCAGCGGCTGCAGGCCTTCCTGTCGCGCGCCAAGCCCGCCTGAGCCGTGGCCGCGCCCGATCTCTCCGACAAGATCTGTCTCGTGGCCGGCGCCTCGCGGGGCGTCGGCCGGGGGCTGGCGCGCGCCCTGGGGAAGGGCGGCGCGACCGTGATCGTCACCGCCCGGTCGAGCGAGACCGGTCCGCGCACCGAGATGCGCAGCGAGGCCATCGAGGACACCGCCCGCATGGTCGACCTCGCCGGAGGGCGGGGGCACCATTACCTGTGCGACCACCGCTCCGAGCGGGCGACGGACGAGATGGTCCATTGGGTGCTCCGGCGCTTCGGCCGGATCGACGTCGTGGCCAGCGCCGTCTGGGGTGGGAACGAGGGCTTCGACGGCGAGCGCTACGCCGACGGCACCGCCTGGGGTACGCCGTTCTGGCGCCGCTCGGCCGAACCCTATCTCGGGCTGCTGCAGGCCGGTCCCGTACCCGCCCTGCTCCTTGCCCGCGCCGTGGCGCCGGCCATGGTCGCCGCCCGTTCGGGCCTCCTCGCCCTGGTCTCGTTCGGGACGGCGGACGCCTATCTCGGCGACATCTTCTACGATTCCGCGAAGGCCGCCGAGAACCGCCTCGCCCTGGCCTTCGCCCGCGAACTCGCGCCGCACGGCGTGACGGCCCTCGGCCTCTCGCCCGGCGCGGTGGCGACCGAGCGCGCGCGCGAGATCGGCGAGGAGGACCCGCCCGGCGAGACCCCGCTCTATGCCGGTCGGGCGCTTGCGGCGCTCGCCGCCGATCCGGGTGTGTCGGCCTTCGCCGGTCAGGTGCTCCACGCCGGAGACCTCGCCCGGCGCTACGGCTTCACCGATGCGGACGGCGCTCAGCCCGAGCGGCTGCGGCTCACGGAGTAGGCCGCCCGCGAAAATCGGCCTCAATTGCAGCGCAGGGTTCCAGTAAAGATGCTATGATGCCGGTGGAGTTCGTTCTACCGGCTAAGGTTGTGAGGCATCGATGAGCCGTAAGTCGGACGTGAACACGGCTCCGCGGGTTCTGCTCGTGTTTCCAAAGTTCTACGAAAACTCGATGTGGAACTTCAAGGAAGCCATGGAAATCCAGGGCGCCCGCGCTGCGGCGCCGCCGCTCGGCCTGATAACCTTGGCTGCGATGCTGCCGGAGGCGTGGCGGATCACCCTCATCAACGCCAATTGCGAACCGCTGACCGACGAGGCGATCCGCGCCGCCGACCTCGTGATGACCGGCGGGATGCTGCCGCAGGAGCCGGATTGCCTGGGCATCATCGAGCGATGCCGCACGCTCGGCACACCGGTCTGCGTCGGCGGCCCGGCCCCGACCTCGACGCCGGACGTGTACGACCGCGCGGACTTCGTCGTAGCCGGCGAGGCCGAGGGGATCCTGCCCGAGTTCGTCGCCGCCTGGGAGCGCGGCGAGCGCCGGGGCCGCTTCACCGCCGCGAAGTTCAAAGCGGACGTGACCACGAGCCCGATTCCGCGCTTCGATCTGCTCACCTTCAGCCACTACCTGTATATCGGCGTGCAATTCTCGCGCGGGTGCCCATTCACCTGCGAGTTCTGCGACATTATCGAGCTTTATGGCCGCTCGCCGCGCACCAAGACCGCGCCGCAGATGCTGGCCGAACTCGATCGCCTCTTCGCCCTCGGCTATCGCGGCCATGTCGACTTCGTCGATGACAACCTGATCGGCAACAAGAAGGCGATCAAGCTCTTCCTGCCCCACCTGATCGCGTGGCAGGAGGCGCACGGCTACCCGTTCAAGTTCTCGACCGAGGCCTCCCTTAACCTCGCGGACGATGACGAACTGCTCGTCCTCATGCGCCGGGCGAATTTCTTCGCCCTGTTCATCGGCATCGAGACGCCGGACGAGGCGACGCTGATCCAGACGCAGAAGAAGCAGAACACCCGCCGGTCCATCGCGGAGAGCGTCCACAAGCTCTACGAGGCCGGCATGTTCGTGACGGCGGGCTTCATCGTCGGCTTCGACAGCGAGAAGGACAGCATCACCCGCGCCATGGCGACCTGTATCGCGGACACGGGCATCCCCATCGCCATGGTTGGCCTGCTGTTCGCGTTGCCGAACACGCAGCTCTCCCGGCGGCTGCGGCGCGAGGGGCGGCTCTATGCGAACTACGCCGAGACCACCGCCGACCAGGGCGACCAGTGCACCCAGGGGCTGAACTTCGTGACCTCACGCCCGCAGCGGGACGTTCTGGCTGATTATCGCGGTGTCCTGAAGGAGATCTACGAGCCGAACGCGTTCTTCGCCCGGGTGCGCGAGACGGGGCGACGCTTGAACCGCCCGCGATTCGCGGCGCAGCGCATCCAATGGGGCGCGGTGGCGAAGGATCTCGCCTCCCTCACGCGGATCATGTGGCGGGTCTCCGTCCGCCGTCCGGACCTCGCCAAGCTCGCCTGGAGCGTCTTCGTCGAGACCGCCCGGCGCAACCCCGCCGCCCTGGAGGCGGTGGTCACGAACATCGTGATCTACCTCCACGTCTATCCGTTCTCCCGCTACGTGATGCAGGAGATCGACGCCCGGCTCGCTGCCACTGACGCGGGGGCCTGGGTGCAACCGCCGGTGCTCGCGCCGGAATTGGAAACCACCGCGACCGGCCGGGTCGGCCGGGTAACGGTGGAGCATTTCGCGGCCGTCGCTTGACGGGATGCGGGATAAGCCCATCCTAGAAAACTCGCGGCCATCGGCTCTATTTGATGGGTTGGTGCAAGCTGCGTCGGCCGGCGCCGTGACAAATTGTCAGCCCGCGGCTAAGCTTGTCGGAGCTCGTGCGTCAGCGTGCGGGTCCGGAAGCAGTCAGGAGGTCTGAGAGTTTCTCGATGGCAGGCCAGAAGACGGACCAGCGCGACGTATACATCGGTCAGCGCATTGCCGAGCAGCGGCGGAAGGCCTCGCTGACGCAGCGCCGGGTCGCACAAAGCTTCGGCATGTCGGCGGCGCAGCTTCAGAAATACGAGAAGGGGACCAACCGCATCAGCGCGGTCCATCTCGATATCTTCTCCCGGATGATCGGTGTGCCGATGGAATACTTTTTCCGGGGCATGCCGAACGGCGACGAGGGGCAGGATGGGTTCGCCGAGGACGCCCAGGTGCCCTACGCGGAAGGGGGGCTGACCGGCCTCGCCGACCTCGTGGGCCGGCACATCAACGAATCCTTCCCGGACGAAACGCGCCGCGACATCGCCGCGGCCGTACACGTCCTCGAAAGGCGGTTGCGCGGCTGACGCGCAACGCTCGTCCTTTATAACGAACGAATTCGTCGGATCGTCTTGACCCTTTGGCGGGTGGGTGGGAAAAGCCTCACCCTAAGGGTGCGCAGCCGTGAGGGCCGAACGCCCGCGACCTTTAGGCGACGAGAGAACCGATGGCGCGTTCGAATTACCTCTTCACCAGCGAATCGGTGTCCGAAGGGCACCCGGACAAGGTGAGCGACCGCATCTCCGACACCGTCGTGGATGCCTACATCGCCGCGATGCCGGAAGCCCGCCTCGGCGTCGAGACCCTGACGACCACGAACCGCGTCGTCATCGCCGGTGAGGTGCGCGGCCCCGATTCGGTGACCTTCAAGGACCTGGAGGAGCTGACCCGCGAAGCCGTGAAGGACATCGGCTACGAGCAGGACGGCTTCCACTGGAAGAACAACGAGGTGCAGATCTACCTGCACGCGCAGTCCGCCGACATCGCCCAGGGCGTGGACGCGGCCGGCAACAAGGACGAGGGTGCCGGCGACCAGGGCATCATGTTCGGCTACGCTTCGGACGAGACGCCCGAGCTGATGCCGGCCCCGCTCTTCTATGCCCACAAGATCCTCAAGGACCTCGCCGACGCCCGCAAGGCGAAGCAGGGCGACGCCGCCAAGCTCGGGCCCGACGCCAAGAGCCAAGTGACGGTGCGCTACGAGAACGGCCGCCCGGTCGAGGTCACGCAGATCGTGCTCTCCACCCAGCACCTCGACGAGAACCTCGATTCGGCCGACGTCCGTGCCATCGTGGAGCCCTACATCCTGAAGGCCCTGCCGCAGGGCTGGGTGAACGAGGGCACCGTCTGGCACGTCAACCCGACCGGCAAGTTCGTGATCGGCGGTCCGGACGGCGATTGCGGCCTCACCGGCCGCAAGATCATCGTGGACACCTACGGCGGCGCGGCCCCGCACGGCGGCGGCGCCTTCTCTGGCAAGGACCCGACGAAGGTGGACCGCTCGGCCGCCTACGCCGCCCGCTACCTCGCCAAGAACGTGGTGGCCGCCGGTCTCGCCTCGCGGGCGACGATCCAGCTCTCCTACGCCATCGGCGTCTCCAAGCCGCTGTCGATCTACGTCGACCTGCACGGCACGGGGAAGGTGGACGAGGCCAAGCTCGAAGCCGTCCTGATGGACGCCATCGACCTCTCGCCCCGCGGCATCCGCACGGCGCTCGGCCTCAACAAGCCGATCTACGCCCGCACCGCCGCCTACGGCCATTTCGGCCGGGCGCCCGAGGCGGACGGCGGCTTCTCCTGGGAGCGCACCGACCTCGCCGACAAGCTCCGCTCGACCCTCGCCTGACCCTGCCATGACCGGGAGGGCGGATGTCCCTCCCACGACGGAGGGCGAACACGAGGACGGCCTGGAGGAGGCGGATCGCGCCTTCTTCGGCCGTCGCAAGGGCAAGCGCCTGCGGGACGCGCAGGAGACCCGCCTCGAAACCCTGCTGCCGGCCCTGCGGATCGACCTGCCGCCGGGCGGCGGCCGGATCGATCCCCGGACCCTGTTCGGGCAGATGGACACCACGCCGGACGAGATCTGGCTGGAGATCGGGTTCGGCGGTGGCGAGCACCTCGCCGCCCGGGCCGCGCAGCATCCCCGGATCGGCTTCATCGGCGCCGAAGCCTTCGTAAACGGCGTGGTGAAGCTCCTCGCCGACGTCGAGGCGCGGGCCTTGCGCAATGTCCGCGTGCGCGATGGCGACGTGGCGCCGCTCCTCGCCCGCCTGCCGGATGCCTGCCTCGGGCAGGTCAGCCTGCTCTATCCCGATCCCTGGCCGAAGCGGCGCCAGCGCAAGCGGCGCTTCGTCTCGGACGACTCGCTGGCGCAGATCGCCCGCCTCCTGAAGGATGGCGGCGTGTTCCGCTTCGCCAGCGACATCGACGATTACGCCGGATGGACCCTGGCACGGGTCGCCCGCTGCCCGGACCTGCGCTGGGAGGCGACCTCGTCCCGCGACTGGCTGCAACCGTTCCCCGGCTGGCCCGGCACCCGCTACGAGGCGAAGGCCATCGCCACCGGACGGCGGCCGACCTACCTCGAATTCGTCCGGAATACCCGCTGACAAGTCGGGTCCGCGACACCGGCAGCCTTGCCGCCGCCACGCTTGAGCCCCATCCTTGGGGCGCGGGTTGGCTGGATTTGGTGGCGGCTGAGGACGCTCAAATCCCGTCGAGCCGCGCGTCCAAGGGTTCCTGGCGTGACGGGACGGGTGAAGCACGATTCCATGGCGATCGACGCGCGCCGGTCGGCTTTCGACGGGGCGCTGGTCGGGCTCGCCCTGCTCGCGGGTGACGGCGAGAGCGTGCTCGTGGCCAACCCGGCGCTGCACGCCCTCCTGGCGCGGCCATCGGGTAGCCTCGATGGGGCGCCCGTTTCGGACCTCGCCGCCGATGCGGCCTCCCTCCAGTCCGGCATCCGCGTCTGGCGGCGGGCGGACGGCGTCGAGATCGACGTCCGCGTGCGCCGCTCCGGCGACACGCTGGTGGTCGAGGCGGTGGACCCGGACGAGGCCGCCCATTCCGAGGCGAACCGCGATGCCATGGCCGCCGCCGGGCTCGGCGAATGGCGCTGGGACCGGGCGAGCGGTGATCTCACCCTGTCCCACCGGGCCGCGCGCATCCTCGGCCAGCCGCCGGGACGCTCCGTCACCTGGGGCGTGCTGCGGCCCTTCCTCATCGAGCCCGAGCGGGTCTCGCGACTGATCGAGGCGGCCGTGGAGAGCCTGGAGCCCTACCGGTTCGAGACGCGCCTCGCCATCGAGGGGCGCGGAATCGTCGTGCAGGTGAGCGGGCAGGCCCTCACCGACGAGGCCGGCGCGGTCAGCGGCATGGTCGGCGTGGTGCAGGACATCACCACGCGGATCGAGACCCGCAGCGAGTTGCAGGCCCACGACCACCGCCTGCGCGCCGCGACGGCGGTCGCCAAGCTCGGCATCTTCGAGTGGCACATGCTCGATGACCACGCGGTCTGGGAGAATGACCGCATGTACGAGATCTTCGGGCACGCGTCCGAGGACGGCACAATCGGCAAGACCGAGTTCCTGAGCGGCATCCTCCATGCCGACGACCGGGCGGCGGTGCGCAAGGCGATCTCGGCGGCCCTGCGCGAGGACCGCGACCTCCACATCAGCGGGCGCATCCGGCGCAAGTCCGACGGGGCGTGGCGCACCATCGACATGGCGGGCCGGTTCGAGCGCGACGCCCCCGACCGGCTGCCCCGTCGCCTGATCGGCGTGGTCGCCGACGTGACCGACCGCCGCCTCGCGGAGGAACGGCAGACCCTGCTGATCCGCGAGTTGCACCACCGGGTGAAGAACACCCTGGCCACGGTGCAGGCCATCGTCGGTTCGACGGCGCGAACGGCGACGGACATCGACAGCTTCTACGAGGCGTTCGTCGGCCGCATCAAATCGCTGGCCCACACCCATTCGGTGCTCACCGAGGCGACGTGGCAGACGGCCTCCCTCACCGGCCTCCTCGTCAACGAGTTGCGCCCCTACGCCGAGGTGGCCGAGGCAGGGGGCGAGGACGGGCGCGTCGTCCTCGAAGGCCCATCCATCGACCTGCCCTCCGACATCGCGGTGCCGGTGGGCATGGCGATCCACGAACTCACCACCAACGCCGCGAAGTACGGGGCGCTCTCGAACCGCACCGGCCGCGTCACCGTCGCCTGGGATCTGGAACCGGGCGGCCCCGCCGGCACGTTGCGCCTCACTTGGCGCGAGAGCGGCGGACCCGTGGTGCAACCGCCCCGCCGCCAGGGCTTCGGCTCGCGCCTCCTGCACCGGGTGCTCATCACCCAGGTCCAGGCCGAGGTGACGACCGATTATTCGCCCGATGGGTTCTCCCTCACCATGCGCGCGCCGCTACCGCCACGGAACGCGAGCCTGAACCCGCTGGCCTGAAGCAGGGCTCCGCCATTGACTTTCGCACCGCAGCGCAGCATATGCGGCATGCAGCGTCAGCGGCCACATCGATGGACCGCCTGAGGGGGCTGCGTGACGGACGGGCTTCAGCGCCGCGGTCCGGCCCCCCTCTTCATAACGTGCATGCACCCGGACGGCCCCATCACGCGGGCTTTCCCCACTCGATGGACCGCCCATACGGTGCCGCAGCCTCTCGCGCGGCCGGCCGGTCTGCTGCGACGGATATCACCTTGACCCAGTTCTCCGATTTCGGCCTCGCTCCGCCCGTGCTCCGGGCGCTCGAGGAGGCCGGCTACACCACGCCGACGCCGATCCAGGCGCAGGCGATCCGCCCCGCCATGGAAGGCCGCGACCTCTGCGGCATCGCCCAGACCGGCACCGGCAAGACCGCCGCCTTCGCCCTTCCGATCCTCCACCGCCTCAGCCTGGAAGACCGCCGCCCGCCCCGTCGCGGCTGCCGCGTCCTCGTCCTGTCGCCGACCCGTGAGCTGGCCAACCAGATCGCCGATTCGTTCTCCGAGTACGGCAAGCACCTGCGCTACACGAACACCGTGGTGTTCGGCGGCGTCACCATCGGCCGCCAGGAGCGGGCGCTGGCACCGGGCGTCGACATCCTCGTGGCCACGCCGGGCCGGCTGATCGATCTCGTCGACCGCCGCTCGCTGACCCTCGAAGGCGTCGAGATCCTGGTCCTCGACGAGGCCGACCAGATGCTCGACCTCGGCTTCATCCACGCCCTGAAGCGCATCGTGCGGATGCTGCCCGCGAAGCGCCAGAGCCTGTTCTTCTCGGCCACCATGCCGAAGAACATCGCCGGCCTCGCCGCGCAGTACCTCAATGACCCGGTGCAGGTCGCGGTGACGCCCGTCGCCACCACCGCCGAGCGCGTCGAGCAGCAGGTGATCTTCGCCCATACCGGCGCGAAGCAGGCGCTGCTCGCCCACATCCTGCGCGATCCGGCCATCGACCGGGTGCTGGTCTTCACCCGCACCAAGCACGGCGCCGACCGGGTGGTGCGCGGCCTCGACAAGTCGGGCATCGCCGGCGCCGCCATCCACGGCAACAAGAGCCAGCCCCAGCGCGAGCGCGCCCTCCAGGCGTTCCGCGACGGCGAGTGCCGCGTGCTCGTCGCCACCGACATCGCCGCGCGCGGCATCGATGTCGATGGCGTCAGCCACGTCGTGAACTTCGACCTGCCGAACGTGCCGGAGAGCTACGTCCACCGGATCGGCCGCACGGCCCGTGCCGGTAAGGACGGTCTCGCCATCTCGTTCTGCAACGACGAGGAGCGCGCCTACCTCCGCGACATCGAGCGGCTGACCCGCCAGAAGGTGCCGGTCGTCGGCTTCCCCGAGGGGTTCACGGCCCCCTCCGGCGAGGCCGCCGCCGAGATCGCCCGCGAGGAGGCCCGCCGGCCCCCGCGCCAGCAGCAGCAGCCGCGCGGCGCTCGCCCGCAGGACGGTCGCGGCCGTCCGGGCCAGGGTCGTCCGCAGCAGGGCCGCGCCGAGGGCTCCCGTCCCGGTGCCGGCCCCGGCCAGCACCGCCAGGGCCAGAACGGTCAGGCGCGTCCGGCCGAGGGGCGTCCGCACGGGCGTCCCGCGCAGGGCGCTCGCCCGGCGCAGGGTCGCGACGGGCAGGGCCGCGACGCCCGCCCGCAGCAGCCGCGCTCCGGCCGGGACAACCGTCCGCGCCAGGGCGAGGCGTCCGGCCGTGGCGGCAATGACGGCCGCAGCATCGGCTGGCTCGACCGCGCCCCGCGCTCGTAACCGCCCCGTCTTCCGACGGGCCGCATCGACCTTATCTTGAGGCCACCCGGCCGCGACGCGTTCCGCGTCGCGGCCGTTTTCGTGGGAGACGGTGATGCGCTTCGAACTCTACCGGGATGCCGGCGGCCAATGGCGCTGGCGCCTGCGCGCCCGCAACGGCGAGATCATCGCCGAATCGGGCGAGGGCTATGTCCGCCGCGAGGATTGCGAGCACGGCATCAACCTCGTGCGCCAAAGCGCC
This sequence comes from Methylobacterium litchii, assembly GCF_038442315.1. Lineage (NCBI taxonomy): Bacteria > Pseudomonadati > Pseudomonadota > Alphaproteobacteria > Hyphomicrobiales > Methylobacteriaceae > Methylobacterium > Methylobacterium litchii. Next base: position 33,384 of record NZ_JBBXMY010000018.1, read on the forward strand.
GAGGCGAAGATCGAGGACATGACGACGAAGATTGCCTGATCGTCAGCAAGAAGGGGTGACGGGGCGGCCGCCCCGCCACCCCCGCCCATCGCGTCGCGAGCCGCCCTGCGCTATGGTGCCGGTTCGGCACGGTCGGCGTCAGATCCGACCGGCCGCGAGGAAACGCGGACCTTTCGCCATGAACGATATCGCCGAGCGTCACGCGGAGGCGCGTGCGTCGCGTGACCTCTGGCAATCGATCCCGCTCGATTGCATCCTGTGCGCGGTGTTCGTGTTCGTCGCGGCGGGGCTCACGCTCGCCGGGGTGTTTCCTTGAGGGCGGCCCGATGCAGGTTTCCGGCACTGCGGACGAGACCACCGCGGAGACGCCACAGGGCGACCTGACGGTGCGCACCATCGCCATGCCCGCCGACACCAACGCCAACGGCGACATCTTCGGCGGCTGGGTGCTGTCGCAGATGGATCAGGCGGGCGGCATCGCGGGCGTCGAGCGGGCGCGGGGGCGGGTCGTCACCGTGGCGCTCGACGGCATGACCTTCCTGCGCCCGGTCTCCGTGGGTGATGTGCTCTGCGTCTATACCCGCGTGTCCCATGTCGGCCGCACCTCGATGAAGATCGAGGTCGAGGCCTGGGCGCGGCGCTTCCGCACCCAGCACCGGGAGAAGGTCACGCGGGCGACCTTTACCTTCGTCGCCATCGACGACGAGGGCCGCCCGCGCGCGATCGCTACTTGATTACCCCGCAGGCGATGCGGTCGCCCGCGCCGCCGATGGGCTGGGTGGTGTGGTCGTCCTCGTTGGCGTGGATGATCAGCGCCGAGCCGTCTCCGTCCTTGAGCCCGCCCTCACCGGTCAGAGCCGTCTCGGACGAGACCTCGGCATTGGCCGAGCCGTCCTGATTGGCGAAGATGTTCGGCAGGTCGCCCTCGTCCGGCCCGTCCGGGTTGAGCAGGCCGTGCTTGCTCTGGTCGTGGTTCACGTGGGCCTTGGAGTTCATGAACTTCGGATCGGAGCAATCGCCGACCGCGTGGAAATGGATGCCGTGCCAGCCGGGGGGCAGGCCGCCGGGCTGAATGGTCAGGCGCAGGACGAGGGTGTTCGCCCCGTCGCGGATCGCGAGCTTGCCGATCGTGTCGCCCTTGGCGTTCTTGATCGGGCTCTCGTAGGTCTCGGGGGTGGCGGGTTTGGCCGCGTCCTTCGCGGGCTCCTGCGCCAGAGCCCCGCTTGCCGCGAAGGACCCCAGTGCGGCGAGCAGCGTCAGCGTGCGTGTCATACGATAGCCCTCTTCTCTGGCCGCGGTTAGGTAGGGGTCGCGGGCGGCGCCGACACCCCTGCCCGAGACCGGAGACACATGACCCGCGAGCGGCAGAGGGCCGACCTCTATCTGGTGGAGCACGGCCATTTCGAGAGCCGCGCCCGGGCGCAGGCGGCCATTCGCGCCGGGCGCGTGCGGGTGGACGGGCGCGTGCTCGCCCGCGCCTCCGAGACGATCCCGCCGGGCGCGGCGGTGGAGGCGGAGCCCGAGCATCCCTTCGCCTCGCGCGGCGGGCTGAAGCTCAGCGCCGCCCTCGACGCCTTCGGCCTCGATCCGGCGGGCCTGCCCTGCCTCGATGTCGGCGCCTCGACCGGCGGCTTCACCGACGTGCTGCTCAGGCGCGGCGCGGCGCATGTCCACGCGATCGATGTCGGGCGCGATCAGCTCCATCCACGGTTGCGGGTGGATCCGAGGGTGACGAGCCGCGAGGGGGTCGATATCCGTAGCCTCGCACCCGGCAGTCTCGATCCGGCGCCGCGCCTCGCCAGCGTGGATGTCAGCTTCATCTCCCTGCGCCTCGTCCTGCCGGCCCTGTGGCCGCTGCTGGCGCCGAGGGCGTTCCTCGTCACGCTGATCAAGCCGCAATTCGAGGCGGGGCGCGAGCGGGTCGGGCGCGGCGGGATCGTCCGCGATCCCGAAATCCATGCGGAGGTCTGCGCGATGGTGCGCGGTCTCCTCGAAGGCCGGGGGGCCACGATCCTCGGCCTCGTGCCGTCGCCCGTCGAGGGTGGGGACGGCAATGTCGAATTTCTGATGGGGGCGAAGCTGCCGTGAGCGAGAGCGTCGAGATCATTCGCCTGGGCGCGCGCGGCGACGGCATCGCGCAGGACGGGACCATCGTGCCCTACACCCTGCCGGGGGAGCGCGCCGTGATCCGCCGGGAGGGCTCGCGGGCCGAACTCGAGGCGATCGAGCAGGCGTCGCCGGAGCGGGTGGAGCCGTTCTGCCCCTACTTCATGCGCTGCGGCGGGTGCCGCACCCAGCATCTCGCCCGCGAGCCGGAACTGGAATGGAAGCGGGGCATCGTCGCGAACGGGCTCGCGCAGGCGGGCCTCCCCGTCGCGCCGGAGCCGGCCCTCGACGCCCACGGGGCGGGACGGCGGCGGCTGACGCTGCATGTCCGCTTCGTCGAGGGGCGGACGGAGGCAGGGCTGATGGAGGCGCGCAGCCATGCCCTCGTGGACCTCGACCATTGCCCGATCACCGTGCCGGCCCTGCACCGGGGGCCGGATGTCGCCCGCGCCCTGTCGGTGCCGATCGGCGGCGGCCGCAAGCCCCTCGACGTGGCGGTGAGCGCCACCGACCAGGGGCTCGATGTCGACATCCGCGGCCATGGGGCGGTCTCGCCGGGTGCCAGCGCCGCTCTCGTCCGCATCGCGGGGGAACTCGGCCTCGCCCGGCTCTCGCTTCATGGGGAGCGGCTCATGGAGGCCGAGCCGGTCTCGATCGCCGGCGAGGGCGAGGGCCGGCGGCTGTTTCCGTCGCCCGGCGGCTTTCTGCAGGCGACGGCGGCGGGGCAGGCGATCCTCACCGGCCTCGTCCTCGACGCCCTTGGCCCGAAGGTGAAGAAGGTGGCCGACCTGTTCTCGGGTTGCGGCCCGCTGGCGCTCGCCATGGCGAGCCGGGCCTCCGTCCACGCGGTGGAAAGCGAGGCCTCCGCGCTCGCCGGGCTCGACCGCTCGGTGCGGGCGGCGACCGGCCTGAAGCGCATCACCCAGGAGCGGCGCGACCTGTTTCGCCGCCCCCTCCTGCCCCTCGAACTCAAGGCCTACGACGCCGTGGTGTTCGATCCGCCCCGTGCGGGCGCCGAGGCGCAGGCGAAGCAGCTCGCGGCGTCCACCGTGCCCCTCGTCGTCGGCGTGTCCTGCGATGCCGGGACCTTCGCCCGCGACGCAGCCACCCTGGTCGCGGGGGGCTACCGCCTGGAGCGGGTGACGCCGGTCGATCAGTTCCGCCATGCCGGGCATGTGGAGATGGTCGGCGTGTTCCGGCGCGAGAAAGCCCGGCGCTAGGACGAGGCAACTGTCGCGCGCATCGCACGTTTTTCCGGCGACGGAGACCCGGACGATGCGCGCCACAACCCTCTCCCTGTTGATTGCCTCGCTCATGCTGCCGGGTTCGGCCCTGGCGCAGAGCCGCGTGGCCCCCGACGAGACCGGCACCGGAGGCGGTCCGCGCTCCACCATCACGGCGCCCAACACCAACAGCCTCGGCGTCACGAAGCCGCCGGGCACGTCCATGGGGCCGGGGGAGGTGCCGTCCTCGCGCGAGCAGCGGCGGGAGCGCGCCCTGACCAACCGCATCGACAACAGCATCTGCGACGGCTGCAACTGAGGCAGCCCGGCGGCGCTGTCACGGAACCTTCAAGAAACGGCGCCACATGCCCTCGGTCCCTTGCGCCTCCCGCCCGCCTGCGGGATGCCGGGGCCGCCACAGCCGCCGCGTCCCTGAAGAGATTCCCGCGTGATCTTCATCCATCAGCCTGTCACGGAGGCCGGCCAGCGCCTGCTCGAACGCCGGGCCGTGAATCTGCAGGACGTGATCCCCGAGGACACGATCTGGCTCGACCTCATCCGCCCGACCCGCGAGGAGGAGCTGAAGGTCGAGGAATTCGCCGGGATCGAGGTGCCGACCCGCGAGGAGATGAAGGACATCGAGCCGTCCGAACTCCTCTATGTCGAGGACGGTGCCCGGTACATGACCGGCCGCGTGCTCTCGAAGGTCAGCGATTCGGAGGAGCCGGGGCTCGCCGGCATCACCTTCATCCTCCGGGGCAACCGGCTGATCACCGTGCGCTACGAGGAGCCGCAATCCTTCCGCATGTTCGCGCAGCGGGCGGGGCGGGCCACCGGCAACGGCCACGCCACCGTCGCCTCCGGCGACGCGATCCTCGCCGGGCTGATCGAGGCGGTGATCGACCGGGCGGCGGACGTGCTCCAGCTTCAGGGCGAGCGGATCGACCGCCTGTCGGGGTCGATCTTCGAGGTGCAGGACGATCCGAGCGCCCGCAACACCGCGCTGCAGGACACCCTGCGGGCGTTGGGCCGGCACGGGGACCTCATCTCTAAGCAGCGCGAGAGCCTCGTCTCGATGGAGCGGATCCTGCTCTCGCTCTCGGCGACCTACCGCACCAACAAGGCGCCCCGCGACCTGCGCGAGGATGTGCGCTCCACCCTGCGCGATCTGCAATCGCTGGAAGAGCACGCCACCTTCCTCTCCACCAAGATCCAGTTCCTGCTCGACGCGACCCTCGGCCTCGTGAACTTGGAGCAGAACAACATCATCAAGCTGTTCTCGGTCATGGCCGTGGTGTTCATGCCTCCGACGCTGATTGCGTCGATCTACGGCATGAACTTCAAGTCCATCCCCGAACTGGACTGGTCCTTCGGCTACCCGATGGCCGTGGTGATGATGGTGGTGGCGGCCGTGCTGCCCTACGCCTTCTTCCGCTGGAAGCGCTGGCTGTGACGAACACCGCCGGATAGGCGCGTCACGCCGCTGTCGCGCGGGCTTGCCATAGGGCCCTCCTCACCACGAGGAGGAGCCCCATGGCCCTGGACCGTCGCCGTTTTGTCCTCACGGGGGCCTCCGGCCTCGTCGGCGCGAGCCTCGGACTGGGCAGGCCCTACCTGAGCCGCGCCGCCGACCGGCCCGCCCTCTCGCACGGGCTGCAATCCGGCGATGTCGGCAGCGATACGGCCATGGTCTGGGCGCGGGCCGACCGGCCCTGCCGGGCGATGATCGAGTGGTCGACCACCGAGAGCTTCGCGCAGGTCCGGGGCGGCGTCTTCGCCGACGCCCTGCCCGAGACGGACGGGACGGTGAAGGTCGCCCTCGAAGGCCTCCCCGCCGGCCAGGACATCTTCTATCGCGTCAGCCTCGAAGACCTCGCCGCGCCGACGATCCGCAGTCCGCGGCAGGTCGGGTGCTTCCGCACGGCGCCGGCCGACCGGCGCTCGGTGTCGTTCTGCTGGTCGGGGGACACGGCGGGCCAGGGCTGGGGGATCGACGAATCCCGTGGCGGCATGACGATCTATGCGGCCATCGCCAAGAACCGGCCGGACTTCTTCCTCCATTCCGGCGACACGATCTACGCCGACGGGCCGATCCAGGCCGAGGTGAAGCTGCCCGACGGCACCCTCTGGCGAAACCGCGTGACCGAGGAGGTCTCGAAGCCGGCCGAATCCCTCGCCGAGTTCCGGGGTCGCTATAAGTACAACCTGCTCGACAAAAACCTGCTCGCGCTGAACGCCCAGGTCCCGATGCTGGCGCAGTGGGACGACCACGAGGTCACCAACAACTGGTGGCCGGGCGAGCCCCTGACCCGCGCCGAGCACCTGCGGAAGAAGTACGCCGACCCGAACGTCCTGGCGTTGCAGGTCCGCGCGGCCCGGGCTTTCCACGAATACATGCCGATGCGCTTCGATCCGGCGGAGCCGGGCCGGGTCTACCGCAAGATCTCCTACGGACCGCTGGTCGACGTGTTCATGCTCGACATGCGCAGCTATCGCGGCGCCAACGGCGAGAACCGCCAGACGGAGTACGGGCCGGATTCCTTCTTCCTCGGCCCGCAGCAACTGGCGTGGCTGAAGCGGGAACTGGTCTCGTCGCGGGCGACGTGGAAGGTGATCGCCGCCGACATGCCGCTCGGCCTCGTCGTCGTCTACGACAGCGACCGCAACTTCGGCTCCGAGGCCGTGGCGCAGGGCGACGGCCCGGCCCTCGGCCGCGAGCTGGAGGTCGCCGACCTGCTGCGCTTCATCAAGGCGGCGGGGGTGCGCAACACCGTGTGGCTGACGGCGGACGTGCACTACACGGCGGCGCATTTCTACGACCCGAACAAGGCGCAGTTCCAGGATTTCGAGCCGTTCTGGGAGTTCGTCTCCGGCCCGCTCCATGCGGGCACCTTCGGGCCGAACGCCCTCGACAACACCTTCGGCCCGCAGCTGCGCTACGTGAAGGCGCCGCCGGCGGGGCAGGTGAACGTGTCCCCGGCGGCGGGCCTGCAGTTCTTCGGCCACGTCGCGGTGGACGGGCGCACGGAGCAGATGACCGTGACCCTCAAGGACGCCGCCGACACCGACCTGTGGCATGTCACCCTCACCCCCGCGCGGGGGTGAGGGCGCTGCCGCTCAGGCGGTGGTGATGTACTCGCGCAGGGCTTGGTGCTCGGCCTCGACGGTGGCGATGCGGCGCGCCACCACGTCGCCGATGGAGACGATACCAACGAGGCGTCCGCCCTCGCAGACCGGGATGTGGCGGAAGCGACCGTTGGTCATCAGCTCCATCACGTCCTCGATCGTCGTGGAGCGGTTGCAGGTCGTCACGTTGGCCGTCATGTGGTCACCGACCGGGGCGTCGAGGGTGGCCGCGCCGAGCCGGGCCAGGGCGCGCATGATGTCCCGCTCCGAGACGATCCCGGCCACCGTGCCGTCGGGATGCGCGACGACGAGGGCGCCGATGCGCTTCTCAGCCAGGATGTGAATGACGTCCCCGAGGGTCTTCTCCGGGCCTACCGTGGCCACCGAAGCTCCCTTCTCCGACAGAATCCGCGCGACGGTCATCGACCCCTCCCTGTCATCGGTTGGGTGCGCCGTCAGCTCCGGCGCACCGGTTGCGACATGCGGGCCGGGTTGGTCCCGGCTCTCGATCGTGGCCGAGTGTGTGATTGTTCCGGCGCCCTGGCAAGGCCGCCGGTCAGCGCGTTGGGGGAAATTTCCTGTCGAGCAGCGGGAAGAGCAGGAAGCCGGCGATGAAGCCGCCGAGATGCGCGTCCCACGCCACCGCCGCGCTCTCGGCGCCGAGCGGCAGGCTCACGATGCCGAACAGCAGGTTGGTGACGAACCAGATCGCCAGGAACGACACCACCGTGCGATTGCGCAGCAATTCGGGGATCGTCTCGGCCGGGCGGTGGGCGGGCCTCTGCCAGGGCTGCGTGCCGTAGCCCGAGACCGGCGGCTGGAACACGAAGCGTGCCGCCGCCGCCATGAGGGCCGAGATGCCCGCCGAGGCCCCGACCAAGGGCGTGGCGCTCAGCGGATCGATCAGGATGTGCAGCAGGCCGCCCGCGAGGATGCCCGCCAGGGCAAGGGCGCCGTAGCGCCACGCCCCGCACCGCCGGGCCACGGGCGTACCGAAGGCCGCGAGCCACACGCTGTTGAACAGCACATGCATCCACGAGCCGTGGAGCAGGGCGTAGGTCGCCAGCGTCCAGGGCTCCAGGCTCTGCTGGCCGGTGACGTAGCGCGCGAAGGCCTCCCGCATCGCCGCGACATCGGGATCCCCCGAGGCTGCCGCCTGGATGACCTCCGCGACGCGGCTCGGATCGAACCACACCGTCCACCGGGCGGGGACCAGGGCGAGGTCGAGCACGACCTGGATGTCGCGCACGTCCGAGAGGAGGTATTCGCGAATCGCTTGGATCGCGACGATCACGGCGATGGAGGCCGTGACCACCCCCGGCATGTTGAAGACCGGGGCACGGCTCTGGCGGGGGAAGTCGGGCGAAGCGTCCATTGCCCCACATGTTGTCACGGGGAAGTTGCGGACAAGCCCGCGATGCCACACGAAGGCGATTCCCCGCCGTGCAACTCCTTCTCAGCGTTGTGTTGTGCCGGAGGGCACAGGCTTCAGTGGCGATCAACCTTAACCAAAGCGTAACTCGCCGGATGCATCGGCGCGCCCGAGGGCATAGGGATTGCGGACAGGGACGGTAACCGCCCGATGCGCGGCCGCAGACGTCGTCCAGACGTTTCGGAACGGGCATCCACGAGGCACTTTTGTACCGATCCGGGACAGACATGAAGCATCCCACAAGTCATCTGCTTCACGCTTACTGGGAAAAGCTCCGCGGTGATCGTGCCGCGCCGGAGCGGGCCGAAATTGAGCCTGGCGAAATCCGTCATCTTCTAGCGGATAGCCTGATCCTGGAGCTCGACGTGCCGGCGCGCTCCGCCATCATCCGTCTTGCGGGGACGCGGGTCTGCGCCCTCTACGGCCGGGAATTGCGTGGCCAGCCCTTCAGCGCCCTCTGGGGCGACCGGGCCTGCGACGCTTGGCGCCTCGCGGAGACGGTCGCCCTCGACACGCTCGGCGTCGTGGCGGGCCTGCGCGGCGTGAACCGCGCGGAGGAGGGGGTCGATCTCGAACTTCTGCTGCTGCCCCTGCGCCACCGGGGCCGCCCACATGTCCGCGCCCTCGGGGCGCTGAGCTTCGTCGGGGCGCCGCCCTGGCTCGGCCTGAAGCCCGTGGAGCGGGCCGAGACGACCTCCCTGCGTATCCTGGCGCCGCGCAGCCGCAGCGCCCGCCCGCCCGCCGCCGGGCCGGGCGAGGGCATTCGCCGCGTCTTGATGCCCGATGCGCCGGTGCGGCGGGGGCACCTGATGGTCCATCCCGGCGGTCGCGCCTGAGCCGGTCCAACATTCTGACGAAAGAGCGACAGGAACCGTGCCGGTGAAGGCTTTCCGTAACTCGTGATCACTACGGTTGCCGCAGCGAAGCTTACTCGGCGACTGATCTTGGCATGATCGCGGTGGATGCCGGCCCACTCCAGACTTTGAGAAGTCGCCCCGTCGTGGGTGTGGCGTCGGACCGTCGCCAGCACCAGCGGGTGCGCGTGGCCGTGCTCGGCCGCTACATGCTCTCCGACCGGCGCGAATATCCCTGCCAGACCGTCGACATGTCGCCCGGCGGCGTCCGCCTGACCTGCGCCGTCCTCGGCGAGATCGGCGAGCGGGTGGTGCTCTACCTCGAATTCATCGGCCGGATCGAAGGGGTCGTGGCCCGGCACACGGCAGGCGGCTTCGCGGTGAAGCTCGCCGCGACGTCGCGCAAGCGCGACAAGCTCGCCTCCCAGCTCACGTGGCTCGCCAACCGCGAGATCCTCGGCCTGCCCGAGGGCCGCAGCCACGAGCGCGTCGTGCCGGAGAAGCCCGGCGTCACCCTGAAGCTGGAGAACGGCCGCGAAGTCATGGCGCGGCTCATCGACATCTCGCTGTCAGGCGCCGCCATCACTTGCAACGCGACCCCGCCGATGGGCAGCATCGTCGTGGTCGGCAGCACGCCGAGTCGGCTGGTGCGCGTGTTCGAGGGCGGGTTCGGCGTGCAGTTCCTGCTGCCGCTCTCCCCCGACCGCTTCCACGCCGGGATGGTCCTGTAGGAGCCCGGCTCAGATCTTCTTGGCGAGTTCCGCTGCCGTCTGCTCCGGCGGGCGGGAGATGTCGAGGGCGCCGAGGAAGCGATTCTGCGCGTCCATCACGTACACGATCGCCGTGTGCTCCATGACGTAGTCGCCCTTCTGGTCCGGCACCTTGCGGGCATAGGCGCGGTAGGCCTTCTCGACGGCGGTGATCTGCTCCGGCGTGCCGGTGAGGCCGGTGATGCGCGGATCGAAGCTCGACAGGTAGGTCTTCAGGCTCGCCGGATCGTCGCGCTCGGGATCGACGGTCACGAAGGCGACCTTCATGGCCTTGGCCTTGGGGCCGAGGGCCGCCAGCACGTCGGAGATCTGCTGCAGCGTCGTCGGGCAGACGTCGGGGCAATGGGTGAAGCCGAAGAAGACGAGGTGCGTCGCCCCGCCGAAATCCTTCTCCGTCACCGTGCGCCCATCCTGGTTCACGAGGGTGAACGGGCCACCCACGGTGGCCGTGCCGACGGACGTCGCCTCCGGCCGCAGCATCACGAAGGCGGCGGCGGTGATGCCGACGAGCCCCAGGCAGAAGGCGAGGAGCGGAATGAGGGCGCGGCGCATGGCGTGATCAACCCCGGCACTGGTGTGCCGGGGTGGTGCACCGAACGGACGCGGTCTTCAAGCCCGCACGTCGCCGCCGGGCGGGGCGGACCCGCTCAGGGCTTGCGGGCGGGCTCGGCGGCCTGCGCGTCCTTCGGCTTCTCCTTGCCGAGGTAGATGTATTCCGGCGCCGCGCGGAGCTGGTCCTTCGTGGTGTCGATCGTGGCCTTCAGGGTGTCGTTGTCGCCCCGGCTGACCTTGATCGCGGTGGGGTCGATGGCGACGTATTTCGCGCCGAGCCCGAGGAAGCCGCCGACGCCGACGATCCACGCCTTCACCTGCTGCTTCTCGTCGAGGACGAGGTCGGCGATCTGGCCGATCGTCTCGTTCGCGCCGTTGGTGACGCTGAGGCCCACGAGCTTGCTCGACACCATGTCGGAGGGCGCCTGGGCGACGAATTTCGGGCGCAGGTCGTCGGAGAGTGTCGCCGGCTTGGCGGCCACGGGACCGCCGGCCGCCGGGGTGTCGGCGTTCTGGGCGAGCGCCGGGACGAGGGCGGCGGTGACGAGGGCCGTCGCCAGGGCGACGGTCGCGAGCGGGTTGCGCATGGTGCGGGAGCCTTCCGGTCGGGCAGCCGCGTCGGCTGCGACGCCCGCTCAAGGGTCAGCGGCACCGCAGGGTTCCACGGGCGATGTTGAAAACGTTGCGCTTTGCCGGCTGAGCGGCGATAGCCCGTCCCCGATGCCCCGCCTGACCCTCTACCAGCCCGACATCCCGCAGAATGCCGGCACGATGATGCGCATGGCGGCCTGCCTCGGCCTGCCGGTGGAGATCGTGGAGCCGGCGGGGTTCGACGTGTCGGACCGGCACCTGCGCCGCTCCGGCCTCGATTATCTCGACCACGTCGCCATCACCCGCCACCGCTCCTTCGCGGCCTTCGAGGCGTGGCGCCGGGAGGCGGGGGCCCGCCTCGTCCTCGCCACCACGAGCGGCGCCGTGCCCTATACGGATTTCGCCTTCCGCCCCGGCGATTGCGTGATGGTCGGGCGCGAATCGGCCGGCGTGCCGGAGGCGGTCCATGCCGCCGCCGACGCCCGCGTCGTGGTGCCGATGCGCTCCGGGATGCGCTCCCTCAACGTCGCCGTGGCGGCGGCGATGATCCTCGGCGAAGCCCTCCGGCAGGTCGGGGACGCAACGGATCGCCCCGAGCGGGCTTGACCCGACAGACCCCTTCAGCCCGCACCCACCCGAGAGACGCCTTGCCGGATCAGTTCCAACCCCGTCCGTCCCGCCGCCATGCCGATCTCGGGCCGGACTTCTTCGACGTCGTCGCCGCGGCGCGTTTCCCGAAGACCGTCCTGCGCCATCGCAATCAGCCCTGGGCCGAGCGGGTGGGCCTCGGCGGCCTGACGGACGAGGACTGGGTCGCCCATTTCGGCCGGTTCGAGCCGCTTCCGGGCAGCTTCGAGGAGCCCCTGGCGCTGCGCTACCACGGGCACCAGTTCCGCTCGTACAACCCCGAACTCGGGGACGGGCGCGGCTTCCTGTTCGCGCAGCTCCACGACCTGAAGGACGGGCGGCTCCTCGATCTCGGCACCAAGGGCAGCGGCACCACGCCGTGGTCGCGCACCGCCGACGGGCGCCTGACCCTCAAGGGCGGGGTGCGCGAAGTGCTGGCGACCTCCATGCTGGAGGCGCTGGGCGTCACCACGTCGAAGTCCTTCAGCCTGATCGAGACCGGCGAGGACCTGATCCGGGGCGACGAGCCCTCGCCCACGCGCTCCTCGGTGCTGGTGCGGCTCTCGCACGGGCATATCCGCATCGGCACGTTCCAGCGCTTCCTGGCGCTGGAGCAGCCGGAGAACGTCGGCAAGCTCCTCGACCACACCATCGCCACCCACATGCCGGACCTCTGGCGCGAGAGCGTCGAGGACCGCGCCGCCGCCTTCCTTGAGGACGTGACGGTGCGCGTGGCGCGGATGGGCGCGCAATGGGCGGCGGCGGGCTTCGTCCACGGGGTGCTCAACACCGACAACATCAACGTCACCGGCGAGAGCTTCGATTACGGCCCCTGGCGCTTCCTGCCGGAATTCGACCCGAACTTCACGGCGGCCTATTTCGACCAATCCGGCCTCTACAGCTTCGGCCGCCAGCCCGAGGCCCTATTCTGGAACCTGTGCCGGCTGGCCGATTGCCTGCTGGCGCTCGCCCCGCAGGCACGGCTGGAAAAGGCCCTCGAAGGGTTCGGCCCGGCCCTGCAGGAGGGCTTCGCGCAGGCCCTGTTCGCCCGGCTCGGCCTCGCCCCGGCGCCTCAGGCCGAGACTGACCGCCTCGTCGCCGCGATCTGGCGCTTCCTCGGCGACAGCCGGGCGCCGTTCGAGCGGTTCTTCTTCGATTGGCGCGGGGGTCTCGCCAGCGCGGAGCGCGCCGCCGCGAGCCCGAGCGCGAGCCATTACGCGGCCGAGGGCTTCGCCCCGGTGCGGGCCGCCTTCGAGGGCGTGGAAGCCTCGGCGGACGCGCGCCTCGATCACCCGTATTTCGCAGGCGAGCCCTGCACGATGCTGATCGACGAGGTCGAGGCGCTGTGGGCGCCCATCGCGGAGCGGGACGATTGGTCCGTCTACGAGGCCAAGCTCGCGCGGATCGGGGAGATGGCGGACGCCTACGGCACCGCGCCCGCGCCGGTCTGATCGGCCTGCGCGGCGAGCGCCTCGGCCTCGATCCGGCGGCGCTCCTCGGCGTGGCCGGCAGCGATGGCCATCTCCATCAGGCGCTGCGTCAGGCGCAGCACCAGCCAGAACAGGGCGAGGCAGAACAGGGTGGCGGCGGCGGCCTTGAGTGGATCCACGCGTCTCCCCTATTGCGGCAGGGCCGATCGGAGTGATCGGTTGCGCCCCACATAGATCAGGTACCCCCGGTTGCGCGAGACTTTCCATATCGAAGTGATCGGGCCGGATGGCGAGGAGGTCGTCAGCCGGATCTCCGTGCGCGTCGCGAATGTGGAGAGCGCTCAGGAGCGCGCCCTGCGCCTGTTCGCCCGTGCGCGGGTGCCCCAGCGCCGGGACGAGCCGGCCCATGCGGTGCGGGTGATCGACGGCGCGGGCCGGGAAGTGTTCCACCGCACACGGTTCGAGGAAGGCGACTGACGGCGCCTAGCCCTTCGCGCGGCGTTCCCGAATCCTGAGTCGCAGCCGCGCCAGCCTCTCGCGCCCGCGCTCCAGCCGGGCGGCGAGGGGGAAGAGCGGATCGCGACCCGATTCGATGAGACGGTGGGCGATGGCCCGGCGCTCCGTCCAGAACAGGGTGGCGAGTTCGAAATCCGGTGGCGCGCAGGAATCGATCCGGTCGATGCCGGACGACGCCAGCACCGCTTCTGTGAGGCGGTGGACCAGTTGGACGCCCGTCGCGACGGCTGGGTCGGTGTCGTCGTGGGCAACCTTCAGGACGAAGGCGTCGCGGCCCGCGAGGGGCAGGACCATCGAGGCGAGGAGCGTGTCGCCCCGGTGGAGCCGCGCGATCCGCACTCGCCCCCGTTCCGCCAGGGCGGCGACGGCGGCGCGCAGGAGGGCGGCCTCCTCCGGCCGCTGGGCGAGGGCTGTGCCGACGCGGCCCTTCCAGCTCGCGGCCTCCAGGGCGATATGCGCGTCGAGGGCGGCGGGGAAACCCGCCGGATCGGCCAGCATCGCGAAGGAGACGGGGCCGTCCGCGTCGAGGCGGCGACGGGCGCGGCGCAGCCGGCGACGGCGGTTGCCGGAAAGGTGATCGAGGTAGGCGCCCCGCGCCGCCGGATCGAGCCCGGCGGCATCCAGCAATCCCCGGTCATGCGCCCAATAGGCATCCTGCCGGACACCCGCGTCGTCGAGGAGGGCGCGGAAGGGGTCGTCGGCTGGGGCGTTCTGCAGGAGCAGGCGCGGCGGCTCGCCGAGGGCCTGCGGCGCCGCGAGGAGCGCGGCCAGGGCGGCGGCGGGATCTTCTCCGTCGAGGAGGGGGATGCCGAGGGGCGCGTAGCCGTGGGTCCAGCCCATCAGCACCGGCAGGGGCAGGCCCCAGCGGCGGGCGACCCGGCGATGCGGCCACGCCGCCAGCAGGCGCGCGCCCGGTTCCTCCGGCGGCCTGTCCGCCACGAGGAGCATCCGTACCCCGGCGCCGAAGGCCGGCGCGGCGGCAAGGGCGTAGGACGCCTCGTAGAACGGGTTGGCGACGAGGGCGCGGGCACCCAGCGCCTCCCAGGCGGGAACCCAGGGCGCGGCGGGGTCGAGGGGCCGGATCGCGGCAATGAGTCCGCCGGGCAGGGGTGCCGTCACGGAGGGGGAACGGGTGTCCGGCGGGGATGGCTTCGGCATCGGGGCGGGGGCGATCATGCCGCGAGCCGGCGGCGGATCGCCCCCGCCAGACCGAGCATGTCGAGGCGCCACGCCACCGCGACGAAGGCCGCGCCGAGGATGAGCATCCCGAGCACCTGCCCGGGGGGCTGCGTGCCGCCGGGCAGGAGACCGATGCCGATCACCGCCAGCCCCGCCGCGAGGGCGGCGACGAGGATGCCCGCCATGTCGGGCAGCGGCAGGGGCATCGCGGTGCCGGCCCTCTTCGCGCCGACGACAAGGACGAGGCAGGCGGCGGCCTGCCCGCCCGCGAAGGCGAGGGCCGCGCCCATGGCGCCGAGCTTGGGGATCAGCAGGAGCGAGGCCGTAGCCACCGTCACGAGGGTGGCGAGGGCGGCGGCCGCTTCGAGCCGGCTGGTGCGGGTGAAGTAGATGACCTGCCCGAAATAATACGAACGGAACATCATCAGGATGCTCGCCAGGATCAGCACCGGGGCGAGGCGGCGCGCCTCCTCGCGGTAGCCCGGCCCGAGCAGGATCGTCACCACGAGGTCGTCGAAGCACAGGAAGAACACCGCGCCGAAGGCGGCGATGGCGGTCATGGACCGCGCGGCGTCGCAGAGCACGCTGGAGGCCGCCGCCATGCCGCCGAGCCGCGCCTCGCGCTTGGCGATGGACATCAGCGAGAGGGCCAGCGCCTCCCCGAACACGATGAAGCTCTGGCGCAGGAAATCCGCGATGGCACCGTAGGCGCCGAGACCGGCCGGGCCGACGGTCTTGGCGATGATCAGCCGGTCGAGGCTCTGGGCGAGCGCCGCCGTGGCGAAGGACAGGACCAGGGGCCAGCCATAGGCGAGGAGGCGTAGCGCCTCGTCGCGGCTCCCCGATCCGCGCATCAGCGGCGCGATGGTGACGAGGGCGGGCAGCGAGCCCAGCGCGTTCGCCGCCGCGATGGCCATGGCGAGATCGACCGGGTCGCCCGTCGCCTTGAGCACGATGCTGCCGAGGGTGAGCATCAGCACCGCCCGGCACAGCACGGCGGCGGCGACGGCGCCCGCCGCGAGGCGGGTGCGGGCGATCTCGGTGGAGCCCTCGAACAGGACGAAGCCCAGCGCCAGCATCAGGATCGCGCCCGCTGCCGGAGGGGCGATCAACCCGAGGAGGGCGGCGAGCCCGGCGGCGGCGGCCGCGAGCAGCAGCGAGCCACCGAGGAGGCGCACCACCGTCCCGATCTGCGCCGAGGCGCGGGCTTCGTCGTAGAGGGCGAAGAACGCGAATTTCGGCCATTGGCAGGTCGCGCCGTAGAGCACGAGCGCCCAGGAGAGCAGGTACAGGTAGCTGCCGTAGATCTCGGTGGGCGCGAGGCGCGTGAACACCGCCACGGAGGCCATGTTCAGGGCCGCCGCGACACCGCGCGAGCCGACATAGATCAGACTGTGCCGAGCGATCATGGCATCGCGTTCGGTGCGCGGCCCGAATCCCCGGATGGGGCGGGTCCGTGCTGTCGTGGGTCGAAACGGAGGGCGGGGCTGTCGGTCACGCCGCTCCGGTGCAGGGGCCGTGCCGTCAGGCGGCGCCCCGCGTGCCGGCCTCGCCGCCGCCGTCCACGAAGGCCTTCAACTCGTCGAGGGAGGCGAAGGTGAAGCGGCCGTTCGGCGTGTCCGCCTCGATCGCCCCGTCATCGAACATCATGTAGGTGTTGCCGCCGGAGCTGTAGCGCCCGACCACGGCGCGCTCGGGCTTCGCCTCGGGGGCCGTGTCGAGGCTTGACCGAAGGGCCGGCTCCGGCGTGGGCTCTGGCGCCACCGGCTCGGGGCGCCCCGGCACGAACAGGTCGTCGGCGGCCTCGGCGACGACCGGCTCCGGCTTGGCGGGCGCCTCGGGCGGCTTCACGTCCGCCGGGGGCTTCACCGGCGTGGCGAGGCCCGGCATCGGCAGTTCCGGCTCGGAGGCCAGGGGGCGCGGCGGCAGGACGAGCGAGGGCTCGATCCGCGTGCGGTCCGAGCCCATGCCGACCACGGGCGGGACGGGCACGGCCGCCGACAGGTCGTGGCCGACCTCGGGAGCCGGCAGGTCCGGCACCCCGACGGGCACGGCCTCGGCATGGACCGCGCCGTCGCGCAGGACCCTCTCGATGCGGCGCAGCCAGGTGGCGACGACGGCGAGGCCGAACAGCAGGATGCCGGAGGAGGCGACGACGGCGCCCCCATAGACCATCGCCATCCCGCTTTCGAGACGCACGTAGGGGAAGCCCTCGACGACGGCGATCACCCCGGCGATGAGCATGGCGGCGGCGAGCGCGAACAGCGCAGCGATCATTGTACACTCTGGACGCGGGCCAAGAGGGCCCCGAAATCGGCCGGCACGATAAGGCGCTGCACAGGTTTTGCAAAACCTGTTCGCACGGCCCTTACGGCGTTGCCGATGACGCAGGCCCGACTTACGTACCGGACGTCAACCCGGGGACCCCCGCCGGGGGCATGCGGTTGCCCTCGGCCGCACGGAGACATGCAATGACTTTCACCCTGCCGGAACTGCCCTACGCCTACGACGCCCTCGGGCCGTACATGTCGAAGGAGACCTTGGAGTTTCACCACGACAAGCACCACAAGGCTTATGTGGATACCGGCAACAAGCTGCTCGAAGGCACCGATCTGGCCGGCAAGAGCGTCGAGGAGATCGTGAAGGCCGCCTACAACACGAATCAGGCGCTCTTCAACAACGCCGGCCAGCACTACAACCACATCCATTTCTGGAACTGGATGAAGCCGAACGGTGGCGGCGCCATCCCCGGCGCGCTCGCCAAGAAGATCGATGAGGACCTCGGCGGCGCCGAGAAGTTCAAGGCCGACTTCATCCAGGCCGGCGTGACGCAGTTCGGCTCGGGCTGGGCGTGGCTCGTCGTGAAGGACGGCAAGCTCGCCCTCATGAAGACCCCGAACGGCGAGAACCCGCTGGTCCACGGTGCCAAGCCGATCCTCGGCGTCGATGTGTGGGAGCATTCCTACTACATCGACTACCGCAACCGCCGCCCCGACTACCTTAAGGCGTTCATCGAGAACCTCGTGAACTGGGAGCACGTCGAGAAGATGTACGCCGAGGCGACCGCCTGAGGCGCATCCCACCGGGCGCCGCGCCGCGCGGCTGTGGCGCCCGGGCTCTTCAGATGAAAGCCGAAACCCGATCATGATCCGCTCCATCCTCTCCGTCGGCGGGTGGACGCTCGTTTCGCGCGTGACCGGCTTCGCCCGCGACGTGGTGATGGCCGCCGTGATGGGGGCCGGGCCCATCGCCGACGCCTTCGTCGTCGCCTTCCGGCTTCCCAACCATTTCCGGGCCATCTTCGGCGAGGGGGCGTTCAACACCGCCTTCGTGCCCTCCTACGCCTCTCTGGAGGAGGCGGGGGCGACGGGCGCCGCGCGGCGCTTCGCGGACCGCGTGTTCACGCTGATGCTGATCGTGCAGCTCGTGCTGCTCAACCTCGCCCTGCCGCTGATGCCGTGGGTGGTCCACGCCCTGGCGCCGGGCTTCGAGGAGGGCGGCGAGCGCTTCCAACTCGCGGTGGCGCTGACGCGGATCACCTTCCCCTACCTGCTGTTCATGACCCTGGTGACGCTGCTGTCGGGCATCCTCAACGCCCATCGCCGCTTCGCCGTCGCGGCAGGCGCGCCGGTCCTGCTCAACCTCGCCATGCTGGCGGCCCTCAGCCTGACGGCCCTGTTCCCCAACGCCGCCTATGCCGCCGCCTGGGGCGTCGCGGTCTCCGGCCTGCTCCAGTTCGGCCTGCTCTGGTGGGGCTGCCGTCGTGCGGGGGTGATGCCGGACCTCGCGGTGCCGCGCCTCGATCCGGCGCTGAAGCGGTTCTTCGCGGTGCTCGGACCGGCGGTGATCGGCTCGGCCGGGTTCCAGATCGCGGCCTTCGCCGACACGATCATCGCGAGTTGGCTGCCGACCGGCGCGGTCTCGGCGCTGTACTACGCCGACCGGCTCTACCAACTGCCCTTCGGTGTCATCGCCATCGCGGCCGGCACGGTGCTGCTGCCGGAGATGAGTCGCCGCATCGCCGCCGGCGACGTGGCCGGCGCCCATGGGGCGCAGAACCGGGCGGCGGGGTTCTCCCTGGCGCTCTCGGCGCCCTTCACCGTCGCCTTCCTGACGATTCCCGGCCTGATCATGGCCGCCCTGTTCCAGCGGGGCGAGTTCAGCGCCGAGGACGCCGCCCGCGCCGCCTCGGTGCTCGCGGCCTACGGGTTGGCGCTGCCGGCGGTGGTACTGGTGCGCAGCGCCGTGGCGAGCTTCTATGCCCGCCAGGACACCAAGACGCCGCTCTGGGCCTCGCTCACCGCCATCGCCGTGAACGTGGTGCTGAAGCTGTGGCTCACCGGGCCCTACGGTGTCACCGGCCTCGCCATGGCGACGGCGGTGAGCCAATGGGTCAACCTCGCGATCCTCGTCGGCCTCGCCTTCCGGAGGGGATGGACGGCGCCGGGGCGGACCCTCGGCCTGACCCTCGCGGGGGTAGTGGTCGCCTGCCTCGCCCTGACCGGTGTCGCCCTGTTCGGACGTCCCGTCGCCGAGGCGCTGGTGCCGGCCTTGTCCCATGGGCGCGAGATCGCGGTGCTCGTCCTCATCGGCCTCGCGGGGGCGTTGGTCTATGGCGGGCTGCTCCTCGGCTCGCTGCACCTGTTCGGGCTTCGCCTGCGCCGGGCGTGAACGGAGCCCCGCCGGCCGAGTTGTTGGCGGAGAATGCGAGGAGGCCGCATGTCCGACTTGAACCTTCTGGACGGGATCCGCGCGGCGGTCTTCGACGCCTATGGCACGCTGTTCGACGTGAACGCAGCCGTGCAGCGCCACGCCGCCGCCATCGGCCCGCAGGCGACGTCCCTTTCCGAGACGTGGCGCACCAAGCAGCTGGAATACAGCTGGATCCACGGGCTGATGGGTCGGTACGAGCCCTTCTGGACGCTGACCGAACGCGCCCTCGATTTCGCCCTGGCCAAGCACCCGGATGTGGACCGGGGCCTGCGCGAGCGGCTGCTCGACACCTATCGCGACCTCGATGCCTACGAGGAGGTGCCGGGCGTGCTCTCGGCGCTGCGGGAGCGGGGCCTGCGGACGGCGATCCTCACCAACGGCGACAAGCCGATGATCGACCGGGCCGTGGCGTCGGCCGGGCTCGCAGGACATCTCGACGCAGTGCTGACGGTGGATGCGGTGCGGATGTTCAAGACACACCCGGACGCCTACCGGATCGCCCTCGATGAATTCGGCGTGAGCCGCGAGGAGGTGTTGTTCTGCTCCTCGAACCGCTGGGACATCGCGGGCGCGGCCGCCTACGGCTTCCGCCCCGTCTGGATCAACCGTAAGGGCCTACCCGACGAGTACCCGGACTTCGCTCCGGTGGCGGTGCTCGGCTCCCTCGACGGTCTGCTCTAGCCCGGCGGCCTTCCGACAAAATTAAGGCTCTCGCGCTCTCATCCGCTCAACACGAGCAGGAGAGTTCTCGCGTGTCCGTTCACCCGTCCTTGTCCACGATCCGCGCCGGCGCCCTCGCGCTGGCCGGTCTTCTCACCGTCACCGCCATGCCCGCCACCGCCCGCGACGGGCAGAACGGCGCGATCATCGGCGGCCTCGCGGCCGGCGTCGTCGGCGGCATGGTTGGCAGCGCCATCGTGAACGGCGCCAACAACCCGCCGCCGCCGCCCCCGCCGGAGTACCGCCCGCGCCGGGTGCTGGTGGAAGACGAGCCCGAGACCGTCATCGTCCGCGAGCGTCGCGGCCCGATCTGCCATTACGAGCGCCGCAAGGTGTGGCTCGACGACGAGAACTTCACCTTCAAGCGCGTGCAGGTCTGCGAGTAAGCAGGGCGGGCTGCGGGCACCCCGCCCGCAGCCTCACACCCGCATTGGCATCAGCACGTAGAGGGCCGAGGCGCCCTCGCGGTCCTGGATCAGGGTCGGCGAGCCGGGATCGGCGAGCTTGAACAGGGCGGTATCGCCCTCGAGCTGCGCCGTGATGTCGAGCAGGTAGCGGGCGTTGAAGCCGATATCGAGGGCGGACGCCGCGTAGTCGACGTCCAGTTCCTCGGTGGCGCTGCCCGCATCGGGGTTGTTCACGGAGAGGGCGAGGCGCCCGTCCGTCAGCCCGAGCTTCACCGCCCGGCCCCGCTCCGACGAGATGGTCGAGACGCGGTCCACCGCCTTGGCGAAGGTGTCGCGTTCGACGGTCAGGCGCTTGTCGTTGTTGGCCGGGATGACCCGCTGATAATCGGGGAAGGTGCCGTCGATCAGCTTCGAGATCAGCGTCAGTCCGTCTGCGAAGCGTAGGCGGATCTTGGCGGGCGACAGGTCGATGCCGACCGTCTCGCCGCCGTCGTCGAGAAGCTTCTGGATCTCGGCCACCGCCTTGCGCGGCACGATCACCCCCGGCATCCCAACGCTGCCCGCCGGGGCGGGGATCTCGACGCGGGCAAGGCGGTGCCCGTCCGTCGCCACCGCGCGCAGGACCGGCGCGCCGTCCGACTCCAGCACGTGCAGGAATATGCCGTTCAGGTAGTAGCGCGTCTCCTCGGTGGAGATCGCGAATTGCGTCTTGTCGATGAGCCGCTTGAGGTCGGCGGCGCCGATCTCGAAGCCGTGCGGCATCTCGCCCGTGGCGAGGTCGGGGAAGTCGCCCTCAGGCAGGGCGCCCAGGGCGAAGCGCGAGCGGCCGGAGCGGATCGACATCTGCCCGCCTTCGCCGCCGGTCTCCAGGGAGACCTGCGCGCCCTCGGGGAGCTTGCGCACGATGTCGTAGAGGACGTGCGCCGGCACGGTGGTGGCGCCGGGATCCGACACGTCGGCGGCGATGCCCTCCGTCACCTCGATGTCGAGGTCGGTCGCCTTCAACTGCAGCGTCGATCCCTCGCCGCGCAGGAGCACGTTCGACAGGATCGGAATGGTGTTGCGCCGCTCCACCACCCGGTGGACGTGGCCGAGCGACCTGAGAAGGGCCGCGCGCTCGACGATGACTCTCATCGCACAAACTCTGACTATTCGGGACCGCGGCGGCCCCTGGAAAACGGTCGTTCAGCTTGGCGAACCGCCGGAGCGAAGGCAAGGCCGTGCAGCCCGACTCGCACAGGCGAGGGGTTCAAACGCCCGCCTTAGCCACGCTTGTCGAGGGGACGGCCGAGCAGCCGGGCGAATTCCGCCTCGATCTCCTCGACGGAGAACGGGTTGCCGGGGGATTTCGGCTCGGGCTTCGTCACGGCCGGCTCCGGGCGCTGAGCGGCGGCCTTCTTCTCGGCGCGCGTCGGCCGGGCGGCCGGCTCGGGCTCATCCTTATCCGACATTCCCGAGGCCACCGGATCGAGGGGCGGGGGCACCAGGGCGGCCATCGCGGCGGCGATGGGATCGACCTGCGGCGGGGCCGGCGGAGGCGGCGGCGGGACGACCGGGGCCGGCGGCGTGGGAGCGGACGACAAGGTGGGCGGCGGCACGACCGCCGAACTCGGGCGCGCGATGGCGGCCTGAAGCTGGCGGGCCATGTCCGACAGGACGGCGGGGTCCACCGGGCGGGGATCGGCCGCCGGGGGCGTCACCAGAGGCGTCACTGGCGGCGTCATCGGGGGCGGCGACAGGGGAGGGGGCGTCACCGGAGGGGATGTCAGCGGCGGCATGGCGAAGCCGGCCTCCGGCAGGCGGATCGGCTCGGCCGGGCGCTCGGCTTGGCGCTCGGTCTGGCGTTCGACCTCGGGCTTACGGTCGAGGGGCGGCGTGGCGCCACGCGGCGGACGGGGGCGCATCAGCGCCTCGCGCACAGAGGCCGGCGGGGTCGGCAGGACCGGCGCGGGGAGTGGCGCCGGGCTCGGCGGCGGAACCGGAATGTCCCGGCCGGGCTCGTCGCCGTCGATCAGGGCGGCGTCGAGGGGCAGGCGCACGGGCGGCGGGGCGCTGGAGCCCGGCACCGGCGGCGGCACCACCACCGGCATCTCGAAGGCGGGCTCGGGGCGGCGCGGCGGTGTGTCGAGGATGGGGCGACCGGCCTCGGCGATGGCGCGGGGCGGCTCGGGCAGGCGGCCGGCTTCCGCCAGCGGATCGGGCAGGGGCTCGGCGGCGGGCTCGGCGCGGAGCGTCGCCTCGGGCAGGGGCCGCTGGCCGCGCTGGATGTTGCGCTCGATCACCACGTCGTTCGGGCCGCCGACGAGGAGCAGGTGCTCCACATTGTCCCGCCGCAGCAGGATCAACTGCCGGGCGCGGTCCAGCTCGTAGACGTCCACGATGCCGAGGCGCGGCTGGCGCGTGCGGCCGCTGCGCCCCTGGAGCGCGCCGCCGGTCCCGGTGAGACGGCGGACCACGAACACGATCGCGGCGAGTGCCGAGAAGATGATCGCGAAGATGACGAGGTACTGGATGACCGGGGAGCCGTCAGAGCCGAACACGGATCGTAGCCATGACAAGGTTACGCACTCGCACATTCCTGCCGTGGCGAGTTCCGCGGCAGGCCCCGCGTCATAACACGAGGCCGCGCCAAACGGGCAGGCTGAATTAAGGCTTCGTTAACAGCTCGTTGGTGTGCCGGGCGCGTCAACGTGCCTGTTCGGGTCGGGTTGATCCGGCATTCGTGCGTCCAGGAGGGGACGGCGAGGTCTTTAACGGCGCGTTAACCATGCACACGGCAGTTTTTGCCGAGCCCGGATCTGCCGGGTGCGCCGCGCGAGGGGGCCATGGCCATTTCCGACCTGCCCATGCTGGCGATGCTGCGCACCCGGATGCAGTGGAACCAGGCGCGCCAGACCGTCATCGCCCAGAACGTCGCCAACGCCGACACGCCGGGCTTCAAGCCGCAGGATCTCACCGAGCTGCGCTTTGACAAGGGCACCGGCCAGGCGCAGCGGAGTTCGCCCGGCCTCGCCCTTACGGCGGCGGGCCATCTGGCGCCCATCGGACAATCCGACGCGGCGGGCGACCCGAGGAAGGTCAAGGACTTCGAGATCCGGCCGAGCGGCAACGGCGTCAATCTCGAGGACGAGATGATGAAGGCCGGCGACATCCAGACCGATTACCAGCTCGCCGCCTCGCTCTACCAGCACAGCCTGACGACCCTGAAGATCGCCATCGGCAAGAGCTGATCGCACCCGGCCTTTTGAGCGTGCGGAACTCCTAGAGAGAGGGGCGGGCGGTGGAATTTTCGAAATCCCTGGCGGCATCGACATCCGGCCTCAAGGCCCAGTCCGGCCGGATGCGGATCATCGCGGAGAACATCGCGAACGCCGATTCCGCGCCGGCGAGCAAGGGCGCCGAGCCCTATCGCCGCAAGATCCCGACCTTCACCAGCCATCTCGACCGCGAGACCGGCGCCAACGTCGTGGAGACGGGCCGCGTCCGCCGCGATTCGAGCGCCTTCCGCGTGAAGCACGACCCCGGCAACCCCGTCGCCGACGCGAAGGGTGACGTGTCGATGCCGAACGTGAACCCGCTGATCGAGAACATGGACATGCGCGAGGCCCAACGCAGCTACGAGGCGAACCTCAACATGGTCACGACGACGCGCAAGATGATCGCGCAGACCCTCGCGATCCTGAAGTAGGGGCGGCGCCATGGCTTCGAGCAACTTCGCGGCGGGCGCCTACGCCGCCGTCCAGGGCCTCGCCTCCGGGCGGGCCACCCCCCGCGTCCAGCAGACCCAATCCCCCGGCGAGGGCTTCGCCGGCCTCCTCGGGCAGGCCATCGACGGCGTGGGCGATGCCGGGCGCCGGGCGGATGCCCAGGCGATCACCGCCGCCTCCGGCAAGGCCAACGTGGTCGATGTCGTCACCGCCGTCGCCGAGAGCGAGACGGCCCTGCAAACCATGGTCGCCGTCCGCGACCGCATGATCTCCGCCTACGAGGAAATCATGCGGATGCAGATCTGACGCCGCGCGGAACCCCACGATGACCGGCCTCGCTATCCTCGACGTCGCCCGCGACGGCATCTTCGTCTTCCTGAAGGTCGCCGGCCCGCTGATGCTCGTCGCCCTGTTCGTGGGTCTCGTCGTCTCGCTGGTGCAGGCGCTGACGCAGATCCAGGAGCAGACGCTGATCTACGTGCCGAAGATCGTCGCGGTCTTCGCGACCCTCCTGCTGATGCTCCCGTTCATGGGCGATGCCATGGCCGGCTACATGACCCGCATCGCCGCCCGGATCGCGGCGGGCGGGTGATGGGGGCCGTCATGCGCTATAGGGAGGCGCATGAACCTCCTGCTGCCGGGCGTGGCCTCGGCCTTCCTCCTCGTGTTCGCGCGGGTCGGCACGCTGATCATGCTGATGCCGGGCGTCGGCGAGCAGACGGTCTCGCCGCGCCTGCGCCTCGCCTTCGCGCTGATGGTCACGCTGGTGCTCTATCCCATGGCGCGCCCGCTGCTCGGCGGCACGGAGGGGATGGCCGGGCCCCGGCTGATCGCGCTGCTGTTCGGGGAGACGATCATCGGCCTCGTCATCGGGCTGACCGTGCGGATGGTGCTCGCCGCGCTGCAGACGGCGGGGCTCATCATCTCGCAGCAGCTCGGCCTGTCCTACGCCATGACCGTGGACCCGACCGTGGGCGGGCAATCGGCGGCGGTGGGCAACTTCCTGTCGCTGCTCGGCATCACGCTGATCTTCGCCGCCGACCTGCACCATCTCGCCATCGCGGGAATCGCCCGCAGCTATCAGGTGCTGCCGCCGGACGGGGTGCCGGCCTTCGGCGACGCGCTGATGCTGGCCCTCAGGGCCGTGGCGCGGGGCTTCACGCTGGCCGTGCAGATCTCCGGCCCGTTCATCGCCTTCGGCATCCTGTTCAACCTCGGCCTCGGCGTGCTCTCGCGGCTGATGCCGCAATTGCAGGTGTTCTTCCTAGCGGTGCCGGCCTCGGTGTTGATCGGCATGCTGATCCTCGCCGGGTCGCTCGGTGTGATGATGGGCGTCTTCCTCGACGACTTGGGCCGGTATCTCAACGAGTTCGTCGGGCGCTGACCCCCCGCGGCCGGAGGCGCTGAGCCATGGCCGAGGGCGCGGAGCAGGAAGACAAGACCGAAGAGCCGACCCCGCGGCGGATCGAACAGGCGATCGAACGCGGCGACGTCGCCAAGAGCATCGAGGTGAACACCCTCGCGATCCTCGGCGCCTTCACCCTCGCGCTCCTCGTGGCCGCGCCGAGCATCGCCAGCGGCCTGATGCGCAGCCTCACGAGCTTCCTCGCCAACGCCCACCAAGTGCCGGACGGCCCCTGGGCCATGGCGCGGGCCGCCCGCAGCGGTCTGTGGATCTGGCTCGAAGCCGTGGCGGTGCCGGTGGGCGTCGCCCTCGTGGCGGGCGTCGCGGCCGGCTATCTGCAGCACCCGCCGGTGTTCAACGCCGAGGCGCTGATGCCGAAATTCGAGCGCATCTCGCCCATGGCGGGGTTCAAGCGCATCGTCGGCGTCGAGGCCCTGTTCCAGTTCGGCAAGGGCTTGGCGAAGATGATCGCCGTCGGCGTCGTCGGCGGCTCCATCCTGTGGCGGGACCGCGACCGGCTGGAGGTCTTCGCCCGGCTCGATCCCGGCGCCTGCCTGCCGGCGGTGCTGACCCTCAGCCTCAAGCTCCTGGCGGGGATGCTCGCCGTCCACGTCACCATCGCGGGGGCGGATTACCTCTATGCACGGCTCCGCTGGCGCGGCCGGCTGCGGATGTCGAAGGAAGAGATCAAGCAGGAGATGAAGGAATCGGAGGGCAACCCCGAGGTGAAGGGCAAGCTCAGGCAGTTGCGCATGGCCCGCTCCAAGAAGCGGATGATGGCCGCCGTGCCGGGGGCCACCGTCATCGTCACCAACCCGACCCACTACGCCGTGGCCCTGCGCTACGAGGCGGGGATGCCCGCGCCGATCTGCGTCGCGAAGGGCGTCGATGCCCTGGCGTTGCGCATCCGCGAAGTCGCGACGGCGCATGACGTCGCCATCGTGGAGAATCCGCCGCTCGCCCGCGCCCTGCACGCCACCGTGGAGATCGACGGAGAGATTCCGGCCGAGCATTACAAGGCGGTGGCGGAGGTGATCGGCTTCGTGATGCGCCTGCGCCGCCGGGCCGCGTGAGGACGGGGCTACCCTTCCTCCACCATTTTGCGCGAAGCTCTTGATGGGCTTGGTGCCGTCCGTGGTCCGACGCCCCTTGCCGTGGGGCGGACCGCGGGCCAAACCGGAGCCCGTTTCTGGAAAGACCCCGATGGCCGACGTGACCGGATCCCCGGCCCCGACTTTGAAGGCAGACCCGGCGAGGCCGGAGAGCGCGTCCGAGATCCTGGCGGTTCAGCCGCCGGTGAACGGGTCCATCGACCGTTCGGAGCAGCCCGGCCGCGTCGGCCTGCTCCTGATGCTCGCGGGGCTCCTGGTCGGCGCGGCGATCGGCCTGTCCTTCGTCGCCAACGAACAGGCGCAGGCGCTCATCGTGTGGCTGCTGGCGCTGCTCGCCATGGCCGGCGTGTTCTTCCTCTTCGCCCTCGCCATCGGCGCGATCCAGCTCTCCGGCAGCAATGCCCGCGACGACATCACCCGCGCCATCGTGGATGGCGGGCCCGACGGTGCCCTCGTGGTGGAGGATGGCGGAAGGCTCATCTACGCCAACGCCTCGTACCTGCGCCTCGCCGGGGGCGACAGCTTCACGAACCTCGCCCCCGTGGAGCGGATCTTCGTCGGCTCGCCGGAGGTGTCGGAGGCGGTCTACCGCCTCTCCCAGGCCGCCCGCGATGGACGCCCGCACACCGAGGAGATGCGCATGGCGCCCCCCCTCGGGCAGGTGGCCGGCCTGACCGGCGAGCGTGATTTCGGCTGGTACCGTGTCTCGGTGCGGCCCCTGCCGCGCCCGCGCCGGGCCGCCTCCCTCTGGACCGTCGCTGATGTGACGGCGGAGCGCGAGCGGCAGGAGAACGTCTTCCAGGAACTGCAGCACGCCATCGACTATCTCGACCACGCTCCGGCGGGCTTCCTGTCGATCAGCCCCACGGGCACCATCGTCTACATGAACGCCACGCTCGCCGCGTGGCTCGGCTACGACCTCGCCAGCGTCGGCTCGGGCGGGCTGCACCTGACCGAGATCGCCCCCAGCGCCGACGTCCTGATTCGCACCGCCGGGCTGCCCGGTGAGGTCCGCACCGACCGGTTCGACCTCGATCTGCGCCGCCGCAACGGACACACGGTGCCCGTGCGCCTCTACCACCGGGTCGCCTTCGGCAAGGACGGCAAGCCCGGCGCCTCGCGCACCTTCGTCATCAACCGCTCGGCCGGTGCCGACGCGGACGAGCCGCAGCGCGCCGCCGAAGTGCGCCTCGCCCGCTTCCTCAACAACTCGCCCATCGCCATCGCGACGCTCGACCGCAACGGCCGGATCGCCCGCGCCAACGCCTCGTTCACGCGGCTGTTCGGCACCGCGCCGCTCACCTCCGACGAGGCGGAACTGGACGGGGAGGGCGGCACCCGTGCCGAGCCGAACCTCAACGATTCGGTCGTGGACCGGACGGCTTTGGAAGCCGGCCTCAACCGCGCGGCCAGCGGCATCACCGAGGCCGAGCCCATCGAGGTGCTGTTGCAGGGGCCGGGCGGACGTTCGGCGCGGCTCTGGCTGAGCCCGGCCGATGGCGGCAACGAGGGCGAGCAGGCGGACGAAGCCGAACGCGTGATCCTCTACGCCCTCGACACGACGGCCCAGCGCCAGCTGGAGCAGCAGGTCGCGCAGGCGCAGAAGATGAACGCAGTCGGCCAGTTGGCCGGCGGCATCGCTCACGACTTCAACAACGTCCTGCAGGCGATCATCGGCTATTCCGATCTGCTCCTGGCGAGCCACCGGCCGAACGATCCGGCCTTCCAGGACATCATGCAGATCAAGCAGAACGCCAACCGGGCGGCGGGCCTCGTCCGCCAGCTCCTGGCGTTCTCGCGGCGGCAGACCCTGCGGCCGGAGGTGATGAATGTCGGCGAGAGCCTGTCCGAACTCACCCTGCTGCTGAAGCGCCTCCTCGGCGAGCGCGTCACCCTCGAACTGAAGCACGGGCGCGACGTCTGGCCGGTGAAGGCCGACGTGAACCAGTTCGAGCAGGTGATCGTGAACCTCGCGGTGAACGCCCGCGACGCGATGCCGGACGGCGGCAAGCTGACGATCCGCACGGAGAACGTGGTCGATCCCGGCCCGCAGGCGGCGACCGACGGGCGCGGCGGCCCGCCCGCCGGGGATCACGTCCTCATCGAGGTCTGCGACACCGGCCAGGGCATCCCGGCCGAGCTGATGGAGAAGATCTTCGAGCCGTTCTTCACCACGAAGGAGATCGGCAAGGGCACGGGCCTCGGCCTCTCGACGGTGTTCGGCATCGTCAAGCAATCCGGCGGCACCATCGATGTGCAATCGACCGTGGGCCGGGGCACGGCGTTCAAGATCTACCTGCCCCGCCACATCCCCGTCCCCGAGGTTGCCCCGACAGAGGCGCCGGCCCTGGCCGACGGCCGGTCGCAGGATGCCGGCACCAAGGCGGCCGAGCCGCCCCCGGCGCCCCGCCGCCCGGCGACGGACCATACCGGCCAGGGCGTGATCCTCCTCGTGGAGGACGAGGATCCGGTGCGGGCCGTGAACAGCCGCGCCCTCTCGGCGCGGGGCTACACGGTGCTGGAAGCGGCCTCCGGCCTGGAAGCGCTCGCCATCGTCCGCGACGGCGAGCAGCCCATCGACCTCGTGGTCTCCGACGTGGTGATGCCGGAAATGGACGGCCCCTCCCTGCTTCGCGAGGTGCGCAAGCACCAGCCGCACCTGAAGGTGATCTTCGTCTCGGGCTATGCCGAGGATGCCTTCCGCAAGAACCTGCCGGAGGGCGAAGCCTTCAACTTCCTGCCGAAGCCCTTCAGCCTGAAGCAGCTCGTCGAGACCGTGAAGAAGACGATGGCGGATTGAGGCACCGCTTCACCGCCCCAACGAAAAAGGCCGCCCCGGACGAACCGGGGCGGCCTTTTTCATGGAACGGCGAATGCCTCAGGCGGCGTCGGCGATCTGCGACGGGCCGGAATCCTTGCCGCGCGCATCGACGTCGCGATCCACGAACTCGATCACGGCGAGCGGGGCGTTGTCGCCCTGGCGGAAGCCGGCCTTCATGATGCGGCAGTAGCCACCCGGACGACCCTGGTAGCGCGGGCCCAGCACCGAGAAGAGCTTCTTGACCATGTCGGCGTCGCGCAGCTTCGACATGGCGAGGCGGCGGGCGTGCACGCTGTCGGTGCGGGCCAGCGTGATCAGCTTCTCGACGACCGGACGCAGGTCCTTCGCCTTCGGCAGGGTGGTGACGATCTGCTCGTGCTTGATCAGCGCGGCGGACATGTTGGCGAACATCGCCTGGCGATGCTCGGCGGTGCGGTTGAAACGACGACCGCGGTAACCGTGACGCATGGTGGCTCTCCTGTTGTTCGCGACCGCCGTGCCAAGGGTCGGCCGCCTGTTGAGCGCAGAGAAAGCGGGGGGCCGTCCGGCCCGCCCGCTTCCGCTTCGCTATTCGTTGCCGCGCTCAGTAATGCTCTTCGAAGCGCTTGGCGAGGTCCTCGATGTTCTCCGGCGGCCAGCCGGGGACATCCATGCCGAGGTGCAGGCCCATGCCGGCCAGCACTTCCTTGATCTCGTTGAGCGACTTGCGGCCGAAGTTCGGGGTGCGCAGCATCTCGCCCTCCGACTTCTGGATGAGGTCGCCGATGTAGACGATGTTGTCGTTCTTCAGGCAGTTCGCCGAACGGACCGACAGCTCCAGCTCGTCCACCTTCTTGAGCAGCGCCGGGTTGAAGGGCAGCTGCGGCGTGAGCGGCGCGGCCTCTTCCTTGCGCGGATCCTCGAAGTTCACGAACACCTGGAGCTGGTCCTGGATGATGCGGGCAGCATAGGCCAGCGCATCCTCGGGGCTCACGGCGCCGTTGGTCTCGACCGTCATGGTCAGCTTGTCCTTGTCGAGATCCTGGCCCTCGCGGGTGGTCTCGACGCGGTAGCTGACCTTCGTCACCGGGGAGAACAGCGAGTCCACCGGAATCAGGCCGATCGGCGCGTCCTCGGGGCGGTTGCGCTCGGCGGGGACGTAGCCCTTGCCGGTCGAGACCGTGAACTCCATGCGGATCTCGGCGCCGTCATCCAGCGTGCAGATGACGAGCTCGGGGTTGAGGATCTGGATGTCGCCGACCGTGCCGATGTCGCCCGCCGTCACCGTGCCGGGGCCGGTCTTGCGCAGGGTCATGCGCTTGGGGGCGTCGGTCTGCGAGCGGATGGCGATCGTCTTGATGTTCAGGACGATGTCGGTCACGTCCTCGCGGACGCCGGGGATGGACGAGAACTCGTGCAGCACGCCGTCGATCTGCACCGACGTCACCGCCGCGCCCTGGAGCGAGGACAGCAGAACGCGCCGCAGGGCGTTGCCCAGGGTCGTGCCGAAGCCGCGCTCGAGCGGCTCGGCGACGACCGTCGCGATCCGCTTGGGGTCATCGCCCGTCGAGACCTGCAGCTTGTTCGGCTTGATGAGTTCCTGCCAATTCTTCTGAATGACCACGGTCCTACCTCTCACGCCTCGCGGGTCCGCATCGTCCGGTACCCACGTTCCGGCCGGGTGGGGGCGCCCCCTGGCACACCGCCCGGTCTCGATTCATCTATCTGAACTCACTCGCCGCCGACCCAAAGGGCCGGGACGAAGCTGTACCCGGCCCCGTCGCGATCGACGTAGCCGAGGGCTGGGAATTCCAGGTGACAGCCGGCGATGAAGCTCCGCTCCGACGCCGCCTGATCCATGATCCGCTTGCGCGTCTCCCGGGCCTGATCGCCGTCCACGTCGAAGCCGACGCCCGCATCGGGGTTCTTGAACTGGATCGCCGGCAGATGGACCACATCGGTCCAGATCAGCAGCGACTCGGAGCCCGACGACACGCGGAAACCGCAATGCCCCGGCGTATGGCCGGGGAGATGGACCGCCTCGATGCCGGGAAGCACCTCGCCGCCGCGATGCTCGCGCATCCGGCCGGCATAGGGCGCCACGGCATTCCGCGCGCCCTCGAAATACGATTTGGCATCCTGCGGCGCCTTCGACAGCGCCTCGTCGGGAAGCCAGAACGCCGCCTCGTCCGAATGCACGACGATCTCGGCATTCGAATAGACGGCCTTGCCGTCCTGGGCGAGACCGCCGCAATGGTCGGGATGCAGGTGCGTGATCAGCACCGTCTCCACGTCCTCGGGCGCGACGCCGGTGGTCGCCAGAGCGGCGCCCAGGCGTCCCATTGTCTCGACCGGCGCCAGGGCGCCGTAGCCGGTATCGACCAGGACCGGCTTGCGGCCGGGCCCGGTGATCAGGAAGGCGTTCAGGGTGATCTTCGGCTGCTCGGTGCGGAAGCCGGCCCGCTGCAGGCGCGCCGCCTCCCCCTTGTCGATGCCCGTGACGAGATCGAGGCTCGCCTGGAACCAGCCGTCGTTGAGCGCGGTGACGGTGAGGTCGCCGAGGTTCCAACGCAGCACGCCGGGCAGTGGCTTCGATCCCGCCATAAGCTTCTCCCTTTTCGCCGAAGGATGGTCGATCAGACGCGACGACGCTTGCGCGGACGGCAGCCGTTGTGCGGGATCGAGGTGACGTCGCGGATCGAGGTCACGGTGAAGCCCGCGGCCTGGAGGGCGCGGAGCGCGGACTCACGGCCGGAGCCGGGGCCCGACACCTCGACCTCGAGGGTGCGCATGCCGTGCTCGGCGGCCTTGCGGCCGGCGTCTTCAGCGGCGACCTGGGCGGCGTAGGGCGTCGACTTGCGCGAGCCCTTGAAGCCCATCGCGCCGGCGGACGACCACGAGATGGTGTTGCCCTGGGCGTCGGTGATGGTGATCATCGTGTTGTTGAACGAGGCGTTCACATGGGCGACGCCCGACACGATGTTCTTGCGTTCACGACGACGAACGCGTTGCGGTTCCTTGGCCATCTGACTTCCACTCTTCCTTCAGGCACGCCCGTAATACCAGGCGCTCGGGATTCTTCTTGGGGATGGTGTCGCGCGGCGGGGCCGGCGCAACGGAAGGAGGCCGAGCCAAGCCCGGCCTCCCGATCCGAAAGGATTACTTCTTCTTGCCGGCGATCGGCTTCGCCTTGCCCTTGCGGGTGCGGGCGTTGGTGTGGGTCCGCTGGCCGTGCACGGGCAGCTGCTTGCGGTGACGCAGGCCACGGTAGCAGCCGAGGTCCATCAGCCGCTTGATGTTCATCGAGATCTCGCGACGCAGGTCGCCTTCCACGATGTAGTCGCGGTCGATGGCTTCACGGATCGAGAGAACCTCGGCGTCGGTCAGTTCGTTGACGCGACGCTCGGCGGGGATGCCCACCTTGCCGGTGATCTCTTCAGCCTTCTTGGGGCCGATGCCGTGAATGTACTGAAGCGCAATGACGACGCGCTTGCCAGTCGGGATGTTGACGCCTGCGATACGGGCCACGGTCTCACTCCATGTAAGGCCCGGCGGTGCCGGGCTCGGGTTTCGCGCGCGTCCGGTGGAGGCCGGCCCCTGCGCGCGTGCAACGACGACGCGGCCCGTGGCGGCCCCTCTTCAAGGCACCTCGGACCATCGTTCGGTTGGACGAAGGGGGGTCTGCTACTCCGCGCGAGGCGGCCTGTCAATCTTATGGGAACAAAAAGCGATGACGCAGGCGACGCATCACGGCGATACCCTCAGGCGCTACGTGGCCGGCGTGATGCAGGCCGCCGAGCCGAACGCCGAGGAGGTCGTCCCCATCCTGCTCGCGGTGGTGGGCGGGATCCTCGCCGTGGCGGAGCCGGAGAGCGTGAGTCTCCGGGATGGCGATGACGGGGCGGGCGGGACGCTTTGGGCCGCGTTCGGCGGCGAGCGGGTGGCCTTCCGCTACAACCCGATGACGGCGATGATCGAATTGCGGTCGGGGGACCACGAGGAACACCCCTTACGCCGATTCGGCCGTCGCTCCCTCTCGATGGACATCCTCAACTTCTTCGGGCCGAGCCGCGCGGCCGAGGCCGCGCGCACCCGGCCCTGACGGGTCAGCGCATCCGCTGGTTGGACAGGCGGCAGGTGCGGCCTTCGTCGCGATAGCCCCCTGGGCAGCGCCGGACGCAGGCGCCGGCGGCGTATTTCAGCGGCGGCCGGCAGGCGTTTCGGAACTGCTTCTGGCCGTAGACGAAGGATTGGGCCGGGCTCTGCGCGGCGGCGGGGAGGGCGCCCCCGGCGACGAGGAGGGCGGCGGCCAGGGTCAGGCGGGCGATCATCGGTGCTTCCGGACAAGGAAAGGGGCGCTCGCCGGCTGGCGAACGCCCCTCGGATGACCCGCCCAACGCCTCAGGAGGCGATGCGCTCCCGGTGCGGTTCCAGGATTCCCGTCAGATCCTCCGTGACCGAGTCGATGGGCTTCATGCCGTCGACGGTCTTCAGCATGCCGAGCTTGTCGTAATAGGCCGAGAGCGGCGCCGTCTGGGCCCGGTAGGCCTCCAGGCGCTGCTTGAACACTTCCGGCGTGTCGTCCTTGCGCACGGCCTCGCCGCGGGCGGCGGCCTCGGCGGCACGGTTGGCGATACGGCCGACCAGGGCGTCCTCATCGACCTTCAGCTCGATGACGGACGAGAGCTCGAGACCCTTGCCGGCCAGCATCTTGCCCAACGCTTCGGCCTGGGCGACGGTGCGGGGGAAGCCATCGAGGATGAAGCCCGGCTTGGCGTCGGCCTGCTCGATCCGGTCGGCGACGATGCCGACGACGATCTCGTCCGAGACGAGCCCGCCCGATTCCATCACGGCCTTGGCCTGCAGCCCGACGGGCGTGCCGGCCGCCACGGCGGCGCGGAGCATGTCGCCGGTCGAGAGCTGCGGGATGCCGTACTTCTTCACGATCCGCTCGGATTGCGTGCCCTTCCCCGCACCGGGCGGTCCGAGCAGAATGATGCGCATGGCGTTGTCCTCTTAGGGCCCGCTTTCCCGGGCTCCGGATCCATTCGACGACGCCAGCCCGGGCATCGCCCCCTTGGGGTCTGTTTCTAGCGCCTTGCGCGGACGGCGATAGCCCGCCTTTGGGCGGACTTCGCTCATTTCCGCGCTTCTGTCGCCGTTCAGCGGCGGCGCTGGCCGGCCGACGCACCCCGGAGCTTCGCGCGCTTCACGAGGCCCTCGTACTGGTGCGCCATCAGGTGCCCGTGGATCTGCGCCACGGTGTCCATCGTCACCGTCACGAGGATCAGCAGGGAGGTGCCGCCGAAACCCAGGCTCGCGGAGGCGTAGGAGGACAGGATCTCCGGGCACAGGCACACGAAGGTCAGGTACAGGGCGCCGATCACCGTGATGCGAGTCAGCACCTTGTCGAGGAAGGCCGCGGTGCGCTCGCCCGGACGGATGCCGGGGATGAAGCCGCCATGCTTCTTCAGGTTGTCGGCAGTCTCCTGCGGGTTGAAGACGACGGCCGTGTAGAAGAACGTGAAGAAGATGATCAGGGCCGCGTAGAGCGCCATGAACAGCGGCGTGCCGTGGCCGAGATAGGCCGTGACCGCACCGAGCCAGCCGCTGCCGTTGTTCGCCGAGAAGCTGGCGGCAGTGGCCGGCAGCAGCAACAGCGACGAGGCGAAGATCGGCGGGATGACGCCCGACGTGTTGAGCTTCAGCGGCAGGAACGAGGTCTGGCCCTCGTACATGCGGTTACCGACCTGACGCTTCGGGTAATTGATCAGGATGCGGCGCTGGGCCCGCTCCATGAACACGATGAAGTAGACGAGGGCGACGGCGGCCACGGCCACGCCGAGGATGATGACCGGCGAGAGGGCGCCAGTCCGGCCGAGCTCCAGGGCGCCGATGATCGTCACCGGAAGGTGCGCGACGATACCCGCGAAGATGATGAGCGAGGAGCCGTTGCCGATGCCGCGCGAGGTGATCTGCTCACCGAGCCACATCAGGAACAGGGTGCCGCCGGTCAGGGTGATGACCGTCGAGGCGAGGAAGAACGGCCCCGGATCGATCGCCGCCGAGGAGCCCTGCAGGCCCACCGCGATGCCCCAGGACTGCACCAGGGCCAGCACCACCGTGAGGTAGCGGGTGTACTGGTTGATTACCTTGCGGCCGGACTCGCCTTCCTTCTTCAGCGCTTCCAGGCTCGGGATGACCGAGGTGAGGAGCTGCACGATGATGGAGGCCGAGATGTACGGCATGATGTTGAGCGCGAAGATCGCCATGCGCTCGACGGCACCGCCGGAGAACATGTTGAACAGCCCGAGCACGCCGCCCGATTGCTGCTGGAAGTTCCGCGCGAACTGCTCCGGATCGATGCCGGGGATCGGCACGTAGGTGCCGAGCCGGAAGACGATCAGCGCGCCGATCGTGAACCAAATGCGCTTCTTCAGCTCATCGGCCTTGGCGATCGCGCCGAAGTTGAGATTGGCGGCAAGCTGCTCGGCGGCTGAGGCCATAGCGTCGCGTCCTACGCGTGTCGCCGGGCGAGTGCCCGGATGAAACGAAAAAAGCGGCGGCCCGCGCGAGGTCGCGTGGGGCCGCCGCTCGATGGTCTCCGACTTAAAGGCCGGGGACGCGCCGCGCAACGTGTCGCGCGGCCGCCGTCTGCCTCAGGCGGTCGCCTCGGCCTCGGCCTTGCCGCGGGTCGAGACGCCGGAGGCGTAGACCACGCTGACCGAGCCGCCGGCCTTCTCGACGGCCTCGACGGCCGACTTGGAGGCGCGGGTGACTTCGAAGCTGAGCTTCGAGGTCAGCTCGCCGACGCCCAGCAGCTTCACGCCGTCGCGGGGACGGGCGAGGATGCCGGCGGCGACGAGGGTCTCGACCGTGATGGTCGCGCCGGCCTCGAGCTGCCCCGTATCCACGGCGGCCTGGATCCGGCCGAGGTTCACCTCGTTCAGGTCCGCCGCGTGGATGTTGTTGAAGCCGCGCTTCGGCAGGCGACGGTGAAGCGGCATCTGGCCGCCCTCGAAGCCCTTGATGGCCACGCCGGTCCGGGCCTTCTGACCCTTCACGCCGCGTCCGGCGGTCTTGCCCTTGCCGGAGCCTATGCCCCGGCCGACACGCATCCGGTCCTTGGTGGCGCCGGGATTGTCGCTGATCTGGTTAAGCTTCATCGGTCGCCTCCTCAGGCTTCGAGGACGCGCACAAGGTGATTCACCTTGCGGATCATGCCGCGGACGGCCGGGGTGTCCTCAAGCTCGGCGACCCGGTGCAGCTTGTTCAGCTTGAGGCCGATCAGCGTCGCGCGCTGGCTGGCCTCGCGGCGGATCGGCGAGCCGATCTGCTCGATGCGGACGGTCTTGGTGTTGTCAGCCATGCCATCCTCCCTTACGCGACCGCAGCTTCGGACGTATCGGCCGGATCGGCATCGCGGCGGCGCGACTGAAGCGCGGACACCTTGAGGCCCCGGCGAGCCGCCACGGCGCGCGGGCTGTCCTCGTTCTTCAGCGCCTCGAAGGTCGCACGAACGAGGTTGTAGGGGTTCGAGGAGCCGAGGCTCTTGGCCACGACGTCCTGCATGCCGAGGGTCTCGAACACGGCGCGCATCGGGCCGCCGGCGATGATGCCGGTACCCTGCGGGGCCGCGCGGAGGATCACCTTGCCGGCGCCATGACGTCCGTTGACGTCGTGGTGCAGGGTGCGGCCCTCGCGGAGGGACACGCGGATGAGCCCGCGCTTGGCGGCCTCGGTCGCCTTGCGGATGGCCTCCGGCACCTCACGGGCCTTGCCGTGGCCGAAGCCGACGCGGCCCTTCTGGTCGCCGACGACGACCAGGGCGGCGAAGCCGAAGCGACGGCCACCCTTCACAACCTTCGCGACGCGGTTGATGTGGACGAGCTTGTCCACGAACTCGCTGTCATGCTCCTCGCGGTCATCGCGGCGGCCGCGGCCCCCGCCTTCACGTTCACGTGCCATAATGCTTGCCTATCTCACTGGCGCGGATCCGGAGACCCGCTCGCTCGATAGTCCCTCCCCGAATGGGGGAGGGACGATTTCACTTAGAATTCCAGGCCACCCTCGCGGGCGGCCTCGGCCACGGCCTTGACGCGGCCGTGGTAGATGTAGCCGGAGCGGTCGAAGATCACCTTGGTGACTCCGGCGGCCTTGGCGCGCTCCGCGAGGAGCTTGCCCACGGCGGTCGCGGCGGCGACATCGGCACCAGTCTTCAGGTCGCCCTTGAGCGACTTGTCGATGGTGGACGCGGCGGCCAGGGTCTGGCCCTTCACGTCGTCGATGACCTGAGCATAGATCTGCTTCGACGAACGGAACACCGAGAGACGCGGACGGCCGTTGGCCGCCGCCTTGATCGCCCGACGAACGCGCGCCTTGCGCCGATCGAGGGCTTCGAGCTTACGAGACATCTTCGCCCTCCCTTACTTCTTCTTGCCTTCCTTGCGGAAGATGAACTCACCCTCGTACCGAACGCCCTTGCCCTTGTAGGGCTCGGGGCCGCGGTAATCGCGGATCTCGGCGGCGACCTGGCCCACCTTCTGCCGGTCGATGCCGGTGATGGTGATCTCGGTCGGCTTCGGGGTGGCGATGGTGATGCCCTCCGGCACGGCGTACTCGATGTCGTGGCTGTAGCCGAGCGACAGCTTGAGCGCCTTGCCGGCCATGGCGGCACGGTAACCGACGCCGGTGATCTCGAGCTTCTTGGAGAAGCCGTTCGACACGCCGGTGGCGATGTTGGCGATCTGGGCGCGCGAGGTACCCCAGAGGGACCGGGCGGGCTTCGACTGGTTGACTGGCTCGACCTCGATGGCGCCGTCCTTCATGGCGACGTTCACGAGGGTGGGAACGACGAACTGCAGTTCGCCCTTCGAGCCCTTCATCTTCACGGTCTGGCCCGTGACGGTGGCGGTGACGCCCGCCGGAACGGGAACCGGCTTCTTGCCTACGCGAGACATGGGATGTCCTCCTCCGTCCCGATCAGAACACGGTGCAGAGCACTTCACCGCCGACGTTGCGCTCACGCGCCTCGTGGTCGGCCATGACGCCCTGCGGGGTGGAGACGATGGTGACGCCGAGGCCGTCGGCCACGCGCGGCAGCTCGCCGACAGACGAGTAGACCCGGCGGCCCGGCTTCGACACGCGCTTGATCTCACGGATCACGGGCTTGCCGTCATAGTACTTGAGCTCGATGGCGAACTCGGAGCGGCCGTTGCCCAGCTCGGTCTGCGCGAAGTCGCGGATGTAGCCCTCGCGCTTCAGCACGTTGAGCACGCTCGCGCGCAGCTTCGAACCGGGCGTCTGGACGACGTTGCGACGGCGCAGCTGGCCGTTGCGGATACGGGTGAGCATGTCACCCACGGGATCGTTGACCATGTGGGGACCTCCTTACCAGCTCGACTTGACGAGGCCGGGGATAAGACCCCGGTTGCCGAGCTCCCGCAGCGCGACGCGCGAGATGCCCATCTTGCGGTAGAAGGCCCGCGGCCGGCCGGTGATCTCGCACCGGTTGCGGATGCGGGTGGCCGACGAGTTCCGCGGCAGTTCGGCGAGCTTCAGGCGCGCTTCGAAGCGGTCCTGCATCTCGATCGACTCGTTGTTGGCGATATCGAGGAGCGCCTTCCGCTTGGCGGCGAACCGCTTCACGAGCTCCTTGCGATGGTTGTTCTTCTCGACTGAGCTTTTCTTCGACATGATGTCTATCTCCGGTGTCCGCGTATGACGTTCGAGAACGTCACTGCCGGAACGGGAACTGGAAGGCCGCGAGCAGTGCCTTGGCCTCGGCATCCGTCTGGGCGGAAGTCGCCACGACGATGTCCATGCCCCACATCTGCTCCGCCTTGTCGTAGGAGATCTCCGGGAACACGAGGTGCTCCTTGAGACCCAGGGCGTAGTTGCCGCGCCCGTCGAACGAACGCGGGTTCAGGCCGCGGAAGTCACGCACGCGCGGCAGCGCGATGGTGATCAGGCGGTCCATGAACTCGTACATGCGCTGTTTGCGCAGCGTCACCTTGCAGCCGATCGGCATGCCCTCGCGGACCTTGAAGGTCGCGATGGCCTTGCGGGCGCGGGTGATGACCGGCTTCTGGCCAGCGATGAGGGCGAGGTCGCCAGCCGCCACCGAGGCCTTCTTCGAGTCCGCGGTGGACTCGCCGACGCCCATGTTGATGACGATCTTCTCGATCTGCGGCACCTGCATCGGGTTCTTGTAGCCGAACTCTTCGATCAGCTTCTGACGAACCACTTCGTCATAGTGCTTGCGCAGCCGCGGGACGTACGCGTTCTTGTCGGCCTCAGCCATCGATCTGATCCCCCGTGCTCTTGGCGAACCGGACCTTGCGCCCGTCTTCGAGGATGCGGAAACCCACGCGGGTCGGCTTGCCGTTGGCATCCGCGACCGCGATGTTCGAAAGTTGGATGGCGGCCTCCTTGGAGATGATGCCGCCTTCCTGGTTCTGGGACTGCTTCTGGTGCTTCTTGACGAGGTTCACGCCGCGCACGAACGCGCGGCCTTCCTTCGGCAGCACCTGAATGACTTCGCCCGACCGGCCGGCGTCACGGCCCGTCAGCACGACAACCTTGTCGCCCTTGCGGATCTTGGCAGCCATCACAGCACCTCCGGGGCGAGCGAGATGATTTTCATGTGGTTGCGAGCGCGCAGCTCGCGCGGCACCGGTCCGAAGATACGGGTGCCGATCGGCTCCTTCTGATTGTTGATCAGAACGGCAGCGTTCTTGTCGAACCGGATCACCGAGCCGTCGGCGCGCTTCACGTCCTTGGCGGTGCGCACGACCACCGCCTTCATGACGTCGCCCTTCTTCACGCGACCCCTCGGGATCGCCTCCTTGACCGACACGACGATCACGTCGCCGACGCCGGCATACTTCCGCTTCGACCCGCCGAGAACCTTGATGCACATCACACGGCGTGCACCAGAGTTGTCGGCGACGTCCAGATTCGTTTGCATCTGGATCACGTGCGTGACTCCTTCTCTCAGGCGGGTTTCCGCACGCGGGCGGTATTGCCCGGCGGACGACGCCTGATGGGGATCTGTGGTCCCCGGCTCATGTGAACGACCGCGCTGTCGGCGTCAGGGACGCCGGCGCGGTCACCGCGGTGGAACGGGCGCGAAGCCCATCCAAATTGTCGCGAAGGCCGGGGCCATACATCGGGCGGGCCGGAAACGCAACCGCTGGGGCCCAAAATCAGGCCCAGTTCGAGGGACGCCAACGCAAGACGGCGCCGCCTCGGGTGAGACGACGCCGTCGGAGCATGAAACCAAATAATAGCAGCGAATCAGGCCGGCTGGTTGAGGTGCTCGTTTTCGAAGAGGAAGTCGTCGAGGCTCGGGATCGTCACCGGGGCGGCCATGGCCGGCTTCGACAAACGCCAGGGGCGATCCATCCGCGCGCGAATCGCCTCCGACGGGCGAAGGCGCCGGCCGCGCCCATCCTCACCCAACTCCTCGATGGTCACGAAGCCGTAGACCTGCAGACGCGACGCCGTGAGCTTCGTCTCCCGGTCGTCCGCGCCGAGAACCATGGAGCCCAGAGCGTAGACCGTCTCCATCAGCACCCGCTGCTCGCCACGGCGGCGGAGACCCGACTCGCGCTCGGACATCGGCGGGGGAGCCGACACCCGGCGGAAGGGGACGACGTTGCTCGCTGCGACGCAACCCATACGCGACTATCCTCGAACACCACCAAGCGCGCTCGCCTCGGGCGCGCCGTCGATGCGGACAATTCGACGAATCGGATTAACCCCCCGTGGACCCCGTTTCGCCGCCACTGCCCCGATCCGGTACGAAGAGGGCCCTCCACAGGGCGGTCACTCTTCTTTAATGGCTCTCTGGGGTGCGTTTTTCCCGTTCCGGTGCATTGACCGGGGCGGGTGTTGCGTCTAGAAGCGCCCCACTTCGGTCGGCACTCGGCTGCCGACGGCCTGCGGGTTTGACCCGAACCGCCGTCCTCGCCCCCGACGCGACCTGAAGGCTCAAATCGCCTGACGCTTAAGTCAGATCCGTAGGTACGAACGCGCCTTCCCAGGCGCGATCCTCTGCCCACACCGCGCCGAGGGGCTTTGACTGGCCCTTCCGGCGCATATTCGTTTTGCGGACTGCTCCGGCAGTTCGGAAGGGACCGAGGAAGAGGGCACAGGATGCCGACGATCAATCAGCTGATCGCCCAGCCGCGGAAGATCCAGCGGAGCCGTAACAAGGTTCCTGCTTTGGACGCTTGCCCGCAGAAGCGTGGCGTGTGCACCCGCGTCTATACGACGACGCCTAAGAAGCCGAACTCGGCGCTCCGTAAGGTCGCCAAGGTGCGACTGACCAACGGCTTCGAGGTCATCGGGTACATCCCCGGCGAGGGTCACAACCTTCAGGAGCACTCCGTGGTGATGATCCGCGGCGGCCGCGTGAAGGATCTTCCGGGCGTGCGCTACCACATCCTGCGCGGTGTGCTCGATACGCAGGGCGTGAAGAACCGCAAGCAGCGTCGTTCGAAGTACGGCGCCAAACGTCCGAAGTAATTTCTTCGGATCGCAGTCAGCTTTTCCACTGCCTGACAAGGATGCCGCCGGCCTTTCGCTCAAGGCGGCCTGCGTCAGGTGCTTAAAATCTACTCATTGGAAGTTTAGCCAATGTCCCGTCGTCACTCTGCAGAGAAGCGCGAGATCATCCCGGACCCGAAGTACGGGGACGTGGTGCTGACGAAGTTCATGAACTCGATCATGTACGAAGGTAAGAAGTCGACCGCCGAGCGGATCGTCTACGGCGCCTTCGATATCGTCGAGA
Organism: Methylobacterium litchii; assembly: GCF_038442315.1. Taxonomy (NCBI): domain Bacteria; kingdom Pseudomonadati; phylum Pseudomonadota; class Alphaproteobacteria; order Hyphomicrobiales; family Methylobacteriaceae; genus Methylobacterium; species Methylobacterium litchii. The sequence goes on from NZ_JBBXMY010000018.1 coordinate 75,450, forward strand.
ACCGCGCCCGTGCGAACCCGATCGAGGTGTTCCGCGCTGCGCTGGATAACGTCGCCCCGATGATCGAGGTCCGCTCCCGCCGCGTCGGCGGCGCGACCTACCAGGTCCCCGTCGAGGTTCGCACCGAGCGTCGCCAGGCCCTGGCCATCCGCTGGCTCATCCAGGCCGCCCGTTCGCGCAACGACCGCACGATGGTCGAGCGCCTGTCGGCCGAGTTGCTCGACGCCGCGAACAATCGCGGCAACGCCGTCAAGAAGCGGGAAGACACGCACCGGATGGCGGAAGCCAACCGCGCCTTCTCGCACTACCGCTGGTAAGCGGCCCACCCGTCTCTCAGGAGCAGTCCGATGCCCCGCACGCACGCGATCGAGGACTACCGCAACTTCGGCATCATGGCCCACATTGATGCCGGCAAGACCACGACCACGGAGCGGATCCTCTACTACACCGGAAAGTCCCATAAGATCGGCGAGGTCCATGAGGGCGCCGCCACCATGGACTGGATGGAACAGGAGCAGGAGCGCGGCATCACGATCACGTCCGCCGCGACGACGTGCTTCTGGCGCGAGAAGCGCCTGAACATCATCGACACCCCCGGCCACGTGGACTTCACCATCGAGGTCGAGCGCTCCCTGCGCGTGCTCGACGGCGCGGTGTGCGTCCTCGACGGCAACCAGGGCGTCGAGCCGCAGACCGAGACCGTGTGGCGTCAGGCCGACAAGTACGACGTGCCGCGCGTCGTGTTCGTCAACAAGATGGACAAGATCGGCGCCGACTTCTTTAAGTGCGTGGCCGACATCATCGACCGCGTCGCTGGCAAGCCGGTGTGCCTGCAGCTGCCGATCGGCGCCGAGAGCACCTTCAAGGGTGTGATCGACCTGATCAAGATGAAGGCCATCGTGTGGTCCGGTGAGGCGCTCGGCGCCAACTACACCGAGGAAGAGATCCCGGCCGACCTTCAGGATCAGGCCGTCGAGTACCGCGCCAAGCTGGTCGAAGCCTGCGTGGAGATGGATGACGAGGCCATGATGGCCTACCTCGACGGCCAGGAGCCGAGCGAGGAGGGCCTTCGCAAGCTCGTCCGCACGGCCGTGCAGCGCCGCGCGTTCCATCCCGTGCTCTGCGGCTCGGCCTTCAAGAACAAGGGCGTGCAGCCGCTCCTCGACGCCGTCGTGGACTATCTGCCGTCTCCGGCCGATCGCGGTGAGATCAAGGGCATCGATTTCAAGACCGAGGAAGAGGTGGTTCGCCATCCGACGGACTCGGATCCGTTCTCCATGCTCGCCTTCAAGATCATGGACGATCCCCACGTCGGCACGATCACCTTCTGCCGCGTGTATTCGGGCAAGGTCGAGTCCGGCGCCAACGTCATCAACTCGACCCGCGATAAGAAGGAGCGTGTCGGCCGCATGCTCCTGATGCACGCGAACAACCGTGAGGACGTCAAGGAGGCCTTCGCCGGCGACATCGTCGCCCTGGCCGGTCTCAAGGACACCCGCACGGGCGACACCCTCTGCGACTCGCAGAAGGCCGTCATCCTTGAGAAGATGGAATTCCCCGAGCCGGTGATCGAGATCGCCGTCGAGCCGAAGTCCAAGGCGGACCAGGAGAAGCTCGGCATCGCGCTCTCCAAGCTTGCCGCGGAGGATCCGTCCTTCCGCGTTTCGACGGACCAGGAGTCGGGCCAGACCATCCTCAAGGGGATGGGCGAGCTCCACTTGGACATCAAGGTCGACATCCTGCGCCGCACCTACAAGGTCGACGCGAATATCGGCCAGCCGCAGGTCGCCTACCGTGAGAAGCTGACCCGTCGGACCGAGATCGACTACACCCACAAGAAGCAGACCGGTGGTACCGGTCAGTTCGCCCGGGTGAAGTTCGTGGTCGAGCCGAACGAGCCGGGCGCCGGTTTCGCCTTCGAGTCGAAGATCGTCGGCGGCGCGGTGCCGAAGGAGTACATCCCCGGCGTCGAAAAGGGCCTCAACTCGGTCCTCACCGCCGGTATCCTCGCCGGCTTCCCGGTGGTCGACATCAAGGTGGAGCTGGTGGACGGCGCCTACCACGACGTCGACTCGTCGGCCCTGGCCTTCGAGATCGCGTCCCGCGCGGCGCTCCGTGAAGCCCTTCAGAAGGGCGGCTCGGTGCTGCTCGAGCCGGTCATGAAGGTCGAGGTGGTGTCTCCTGAGGAGTACACCGGTTCGGTCATCGGCGACCTCAACTCCCGCCGTGGTCAGATCCAGGGCCAGGACATGCGCGGCAACGCCAACGTCATCAACGCGATGGTGCCGCTGGCCAACATGTTCGGCTACGTGAACCAGCTGCGCTCCTTCTCGCAGGGACGCGCCAACTTCACGATGCAGTTCGATCACTACGAAGAGGTGCCGCGCGGCGAAGCCGACAAGGTCATCGCCAAGTACGCGTAAGCTCCATCTCTTCGTCCAACCTCAATTCGAATTAGGAGGCTCTTATGGGCAAGGAAAAGTTCTCCCGCACCAAGCCGCACTGCAACATCGGCACGATCGGGCACGTGGACCACGGCAAGACGTCGCTGACGGCGGCGATCACGAAGGTCCTGGCGGAGTCCGGCGGCGCGACGTTCACGGCCTACGATCAGATCGACAAGGCCCCCGAGGAGAAGGCTCGCGGGATCACGATCTCGACCGCGCACGTCGAGTACGAGACCACGAACCGCCACTACGCGCACGTCGACTGCCCCGGCCACGCCGACTACGTGAAGAACATGATCACGGGCGCGGCGCAGATGGACG
>NZ_JBBXMY010000019.1:0-68455 GCF_038442315.1 Methylobacterium litchii
CGATCTTCCGGCAGTAAACCTTTCCCCAAAAGGGCGTATCCGGTATTAGCTCAAGTTTCCCTGAGTTATTCCGAACCAGAAGGCACGTTCCCACGCGTTACTCACCCGTCCGCCGCTGACACCCGAAGATGCCCGCTCGACTTGCATGTGTTAAGCCTGCCGCCAGCGTTCGCTCTGAGCCAGGATCAAACTCTCACGTTAAAGAGATTGATCTCAGCTGATCACAACATTTGACGAAGACTCACAAACGTTTCGGATGTTTCCATCCGAGGTTGTGAGTACGAAACGTTGGACAGCTTAGTCTCTTAGCGACCCGGCTTTCGCCAGGTCCGCAAGGACAAACGCCGTCCGCGTTTCTCTTTCTCAGATTTACTTTTCAAAGAGCGCCGCTCGTTTCAGCGAGCGATTTAGTCTCTAACAACTTCAAACCAGCTTGGCAAGTGCCTTGTTTGCTTGTCGTTGTCTTTAGAAGTCTGCCCTGGCGGCTCGCGATTGCTTGCTGGCCGCGTCGGGAGGCGGTCGTATAGGCTGGCGCGAATGGGCTGTCAATCGCACCTGGGAAGCCGCCGGCAAAAATCTCAGCCGGCTTCCGATGGCGCCATGGGCTTGAGATGGGGAGACCTCTCGCGCCTCGCCAGTCCGTTCCCGGCCCCCTCCCCTCCTCGCGCTGTCGCGCCTCAGTCGTGCCGTGGACGGGGCCACCTGCGCAGTCTTTGCGGTGGGAAACGCCGGGGCGACGATCCCATCACCTCTGAAAGTTGTGCGATGACAACGGCTTCGCGTCCCGGTGAGGGCGCGGACCATTCCGGACATAGGCGAGGCTCACCGCCCGGCAGGTACCCGATGATCGTCGTTCCCTTCATCGCGCTGTGCTTCAGTGTGCCGGTGGCGATGGGCCTGAGCCTGCTGTGGATCGCCACGACCGGCCATGCCGACCTGACACCGATGCCGCAGGATGCCGCGATCCTGGCCGCCGCGTCCGGCCTGATCAGCCTCGCCCTCGCCCTGCTGTCGCGGGTGCGTCGCCGCTGACGCAACCCTGGTCTGCTTCTCTCACCCTTCGGTGGGATTGGGCAGGTCCTGCGCGATCCGCCCGACCCGGTCGGTGAAGGGGAGGCGGATCGTGCAGCGCAGGCCGGTGGGCGCGAAGACCAACGACGTCTCGGCGCCCAACTCATAGGCGAGCAGGGTTTCCAGCACCTCCCGCCCGAAGCCGTGCCGCATCGCGGAGTCCGGGTCGATCGCCCCTCCCCGCTCGGTCCAGACGAGGGTGAGCATCCGCCCATCCGCCTCGTCCTCCACGTGCCAGCGCACCTCGACCGCGCCCGCCGGCACGTCGAGGGGCCCGTGCTCGACGGCGTTGCTGACGAGCTCGTGCATCGCCATCGCCATGGCCTGCGCGGGCTTCGGCCGCAGCCTGAGCGAAGGGCCCTCGATCACGGCACGCTCCCCCTCGCGGACGAGATGGAACATCAATTCCTCGGTGACGAGGAGGTGCAGGTCGGCCTCGCCGAACGCATCGGTGCGGCCGCGCATCCGCATCAACGAGTCGAGCCGGCCTTCCAGATGCGCGACGTAGCTCTCCACGTCGCGCGATGTCTCGGCCGAGCGCCACATCACCCGGCGCACCAGGGCCATCGTGTCCCGCAGCGCATGGCGCAGGTTGTCCGCGACGCCCGCCTCGTCGAGCAGCCGCCGCAGGCGGGCATTGTCGGCCTCCACCGCCGTGAGGCGGTCCCTCACGTCTCCCGGGTCAGTCATGGGCTGCCCTTCGTCATCCCGGTCGAAGTCGGACACCTCGGCTGTGCGACGCGCACTCATGCCTCGACGGGGGGTGGGTCCATGCCCACGGTGAAGTGGAGATAGGCGGGGTCGAAATGCGCCAGCTCCGCCAGCCGCAACGGGTCGTGGATCGTCAGGCGGCGGCTGCGCAGGGTAATCAGGCCCTGGGCGCGCAGCTCCTGCAATGTCCGGTTGATGTGAACGCTGGTCTGGCCGAGGGAATGGGCGAGGTCGTGCTGCGTCAGCGGCAGCGGGCAGGTCGTGCGCGTGGCGAGGCCGACAGCCGCGAGGCGGGCGCGCATCTCGCAGAACAGGTGGGCGAGGCGCTCGATGCCGGAGCGGCATCCGAGGCTGACGGTCCATTCCCGCTGGATCGCCGCCGTGGCCAGGGCTTCGCGCTGGAAGGCCCGGTCGAGGTTGGGGCTGCGCGCGGTCAGGCTCTCGAGGGCCGCCCCGGGGATCGAGGCGTAGACGACGGGGGTCACGGCGCTGATCGCGTGGTCCATCCGGTCGAGAAGGAAGATGTGCGGGTTGCAGGAATCGCCCGGCAAGAGCAGCGAGACGATCTGGCGGCGGCCATCGGCCAATTGCCGCGCGCGGCAGGCCCAGCCTTCCAGGATGACGTTGACCGCATGCGGGTCGTCGCCCTCGTCGATGATGTCGGCGCGGGCTGCGATGCTCCGGGCGGGGCCGAGCGCCTCCGCCAACCACATCCGGTCGGCCACCGAAAGCGGTACGTAGCGTGAAAGTTTTCCCGCTAGAGGATCGTGCATCGAACCCTATTGCGTCCGGATTTCGAATCCGGCCTACAGGATTCGCGGAACGCCGCACTCAAGTAGATCAGTCTTGCGTCGATCGCTTTTGAACGATTCTACTTCACGCGTGGCCAGGAGTGATCGTCCGCCGCGCGGTTTCCAGATGCCCCCGATGGGAAGGGCCGAAGCCTGACAGATCCAGGCCTCACGGTTTCCGGCGGCGGGAGGGTCGTGTAGGGGTCTGCCCTCCTCCCTCCTCCCCGGACAAGGCATGCAGGCGGTCCTGAACGCGGCGCTGCCGATCTTCGCGCTGATCCTGCTCGGCTTCCTGTGCGGGCGGTTCGGCGTCTTCACCCGCGAGGCGACCGACAACATCAACCGCTTCGCCATCTACCTCGCCCTGCCGGCGCTGATCTTCACCACCATGGCGCGGATCACGCCGGCCGAGATCGGGCAGTTCGGCTTCTCGGCGGCCTTCGCCCTCGGCATCGCGGCGACCTTCCTCATCGCCTACGGGCTCGGGCGGCGCCGGGGCGGCTCCGTCGCCGATGCCAGCATCGAGGGGCTGGATGCGGGCTACAGCAATGTCGGCTTCATGGGCATCCCGCTCTGCCTGCTGGTCTTCGGGCCGGAGGGCCTGCCGGCGGCGGTGATCGCCACCCTGTTCACTGCCTGCGTCCTGTTCCTCACCGCCATCGTGATGGTGGAGTTCGATCTGCGGCGGGGCGTCGACCGGGGCAGCACCGTGCGGCGGGTGCTGTTCTCGCTGCTGCGCAACCCGCTCTTCCTCGCGCCCATCGCCGGGCTCGCGGTGGGGCTCCCCGGTCTGCCGCTGCCCCTGCCCCTCGACACCTCCGCCAAGCTCCTCGGCGGCGCGGCCTCGCCCTGCGCGCTGATCTGCATCGGCCTGTTCCTGGCGCAGGAGAGCGGCGTGGCGGGGGACCGGAGGCTGATCTGGCTCCTCGTCGGGCTGAAGCTCGTCGTGCATCCGGCGCTGACGGCCCTCCTCGTCTATTACGTGTTCCCCGTGCCGCCCCTCTGGGCGCGGGCGGCGGTGCTGCTCAGCGCCCTGCCCATCGGTTCCGGGCCCTTCACCCTCGCCAAGCTCTACGGGCTGCAGGCGGGCGTCACCTCGGGGGCGATCCTCGTCTCCCACCTCGTTTCGGTCTTCACCGTGTCGGCCCTGGTGGCGTGGCTCGGCTGAGGCCGGTTCACGGGCCGGGCCGGGGCAGGTATGGGATGTGTTCGTACGGAGACCGGGACAACCCGGCTCCGGCCCCGCAAAGGGCTTTGGGAGGATGACGATGGATATCGCGGCGATGGAAGCTGCGGGCGCGGGCGGTCATGGGATCGGCCTGGACGGCCCGCCCCTGCGGGCGCGGGGGTGGCTCACGCGCCTCGACACCGCCATCGGCTGGCTCGTCGAGATCCCCGCCGCCCTCCTCGTGCTCGCCGAGATCGGCGTGCTGCTCTCCGGCGTCGTCAGCCGCTACGTCTTCCACGAACCGCTGATCTGGTCGGACGAACTCGCCGGCATCCTGTTCCTGTGGCTCGCCATGCTCGGCGCCGTCGTCGCCTTCCGCCGGGCCGAGCACATGCGCATGACCGCGCTCGTCGCCATGGCCGGGCCCCGCACCCGTGCGTTCCTCGAAACGCTCGCCCTCGTCGCCGGGCTCGTCTTCGTCAGCCTCGTCCTCCACCCGGCCTACGAGTTCGCCAGCGAGGAGGTCTTCGTCCAGACGCCGGCGCTGGAACTCAACAACGCGTGGCGCGCCGCCGCCCTGCCCGTCGGCTTCGGGTTGATGCTCCTCATCGCCCTCATCCGCCTCGCCGAGACCGCCGACTGGAAGGTGACGCTGGCGGCGCTGGCCACGGGCGGGGCCCTGGCCGGGGCGCTGGTGGCCGTGCAGCCCTTCCTGATGGACCTCGGCAACCTCAACCTGTTGCTGTTCTTCGTCCTCGGCGTCGGGATGCTGGTCTTCTCCGGCGTGCCCATCGCCTTCGCCTTCGGCCTCTCGACCTTTGCCTACGTGACGCTCACCACCGATGCCCCCTCCATGGTGGTGGTCGGGCGGATGGACGAGGGCATGAGCCATCTGATCCTCCTCGCCGTGCCGCTGTTCGTGTTCCTCGGCCTGCTGATCGAGATGACCGGCATGGCCAAGGCGATGGTCGGGTTCCTGGCGAGCCTGCTCGGGCATGTCCGCGGCGGCCTGCACTTCGTGCTGGTCGGGGCGATGTACCTCGTCTCGGGCATCTCCGGCTCCAAGGCCGCCGACATGGCCGCCGTCGCCCCGGTGCTGTTCCCGGAGATGAAGGCGCGCGGCGCCAAGGAGGGCGACCTCGTGGCGCTGCTCGCCGCGACTGGCGCGCAGACCGAGACGATCCCGCCCTCCATCGTGCTGATCACCATCGGCTCGGTCACGGGCGTCTCGATCACCGCTCTGTTCACCGGCGGGCTGATGCCCGGCGTGGTGCTGGCGGTGACGCTGTGCGCGCTGGTCTGGTGGCGCTACCGGGGCGAGGATCTGAGCCACGTCGCCCGGCCCTCCGGGGCGGTGATCGGCCGCTCGTTCCTCATCGCCCTGCCGGCCTTGGCCCTGCCCTTCGTGATCCGCTTCGCGGTGGTCGAGGGCATCGCCACGGCGACCGAAGTCTCGACCATCGGCATCGTCTACGCGGCGCTGGCGGGTCTGCTGATCTACCGGCAATTCGCCTGGGGGCGGCTCTACCCGATGCTGGTGACGACGGCGGCCCTGTCGGGGGCGATCCTGCTGATCATCGGCGCGGCCACCGGCATGGCCTGGGCGCTGACGCAATCGGGCTTCTCGCAGACGCTGGCGGTGGCGATGAAGAGCCTGCCGGGTGGGCCGCTCGGGTTCCTGCTGGTCTCGGCCGTGGCCTTCATCATCCTGGGTTCGGTGCTGGAGGGCATCCCGGCGGTGGTGCTGTTCGGGCCGCTGCTGTTCCCCATCGCCCGGGCGGTGGGGGTGCACGAGGTGCACTACGCGATGGTGGTGATCCTCGCGATGGGCGTCGGGCTGTTCGCCCCGCCCTTCGGGGTCGGCTACTACGCCGCCTGCGCGATCAGCCGGATCCACCCCGACGCGGGGATGCGGCCCATCGTCGGCTACATCCTGGCGCTGCTCGTCGGCCTGCTCGCGATCATCCTCGTGCCGTGGTTCTCCATCGGGTTCCTGTAGGGGCCGTCAGGGGGCCTCCAACGCGCTGATCTCGATGACGAACTTGCGCCGCATGGCGCGCGAGAAATCGCCGTAGCCCGCCGCCGCCAGGAGGAACGAGGTCGGCCCGCCGACCACATGGGCGCGGTACCATTGTTCGAGGCTCGTCCGGTCCTGCGGCAGCGGGGTCGGGCGCAGGCCGTAGCCGGGAGCCCGGTAGGCGCCCGCGCCGACCACGTCGTTCTCCCCCGGAACGAGGATCGGCAGCCCGTTGATCGTCGCGCCGAGCGCCAGGACATCCCTGCGCTCGGCCTCCATCGCGTCGGGGTCGGTGCAATTGTCGATTCCGTCCCCGGACACGTCCACGACGATCCGGTCGGCCGGCATCGGCATGGCCGGGATCACGCTGGCTGCCACAGTGCGGAACATCTGCCCGACGCAGGTGAACTCCCCCGCCTGACGGGGCGTCGCGCGCACCGCGGCCGCGGCGGCGGCAGCTTCCGCCTTGTTCGTGATGCGCCGCCACGGCACCGGCATCCCCGCCCGGTCGGCCCACGTCACCATGGCGAACAGGATACCGCCGGCATTGCCGGTGATCGCCGCCAGCACGCCCGGATCTTCCAGCGCCTCGGCGATGCCCTCCATCTGAAGCGTGAACCGGGCGTCGTCCACCGATTGAGACACGTCCACCGAGACGATGAGCGCGGTGGCCACAGATTCGGCCGCCCGCGCCGGGGCGGACCCGGCGAGGAGGGCGGCGAGGGCCGCGCTGGCGATCCGCCGGCTCATGCCTTCTCCGTGATGCGCACGGCGCAGCCGAGATGCCCCGCGACGAGGGCGCTCCCGCGCTCCCGGCCGAGCACCATGCAGGCGGTGGACAGCCCGTCCGCCATCAGCCCGGTCGGGGCCGTCACCGTGACCGAGGCGAGGCCGCGCGGCGAGAAGCCGGTGGCGGGATCGAAGATGTGGTGGTCGGCGAAATCGGCCGAGAAGGCCATGTTGTAATCGCCCGAGGTCGCCGCGAACCCGGTGAACGGCGCGATCACCGCCGCGACCTCGCCCTTCCGGCGCGGGTCGGCGAGGCCGAGACGCCAAGGCGAACCGTCCGCATGGGTGCCGGCGGCGCCGAACTCGCCCGTGTCGACGAAGGCATCCGCGACGCCCCGTGCGCGCAGCGCCGCCATCACGACATCGGCCGCGTAGCCCTGCACCACGGCGTTGAGCGTCACTTCGGTCCCCGGTTCCAGCACGATCGCCTCCGGCGACAGATTCACCCGCCGCCAGCCGACCCGCGCGAGGCAGTGCCGCACGGCTTCCGGATCGGGCCGCCCTCCCCCCTCCGCCGCCCGCGACCAGAGCGGCCAGAGGGGCTGCACGGTGGGGTCGAAGGCGCCGCCGGTCGTCTCGGCGAGCGTCAGGGCGAAGGCGAGCATCGTCGCGAGATGCTTCGGCGGCGCGTCGAGCCGGCCCTCGCGGTTGAGGCGGGACAGGGCGCTGTCGGGGCGGAACAGGCTCGCCTCGTGCTCCACCGCGCGCATCGCGGCGACGCCCTCGGTAAGGGCCGCCTCCAGGACGTCGGGATCGGGGCCGGCGGCGGTGAGGGAGATGGTGGTGCCGAAGGCGAGCCCGGCGCGGCTGCGCGCGACGAGCCCCCGCGCGGTGGCACGGGCGCGGAACCCCGCGACCCCAGCGGCGGCGAGGCCGCAGGCGCCGAGCACGGCGCGGCGGCGGGTCAGGCGGGCGCTCATCGAACCGCCGCCACCGGGCGCGGGACGATCCGCTTGGCGTGGCGGCGGGCCACCACCTGCGGCACGCACTGCCCGGGATCGTGGATGATCGTCACGCAATCCATGCACTGGAAGCACTCGGGATAATCGATCCGCCCGTCCTGGGCGATGGCGCCGTAGCGGCAGCGGACCTTGCAGAGCTGGCAGGGCGTTCCGCATTCCGCCCGGCGGGGGATCCAGTCCAGGATCCGCAGGCGTCCGCCGACCGCGAGCGCCGCGCCGAGCGGGCAGAGGTAACGGCAGAAGCCCTTGTAGACGAACAGGTTGAGGGCCAGCAGCCCGACCGCGTAGGCCACGAAGGGCCAGCTTCGCAGGAAGGACAAGGTGATCGCCGTCTTGAATGGCTCGACCTCCGCCATGGCGTCGGCGGCGGGCGAGTTCAGGGCGGTCGCGGCGAGGAGGCCGGCGAGCACGCCGTACTTCACCTTGCGCAACGCCCTGTCGAGGCGCGGCGGCACGGTGACTTGGCGGAGTCTCAGGGGCCGCGACAGCCACGCGACGAGCTCCTGCATCGCCCCGAACGGGCAGAGCCAGCCGCAGAAGGTGCCCCGGCCCCACAGGACGAGGCTCGCCAGCACGAAGGCCCAGAGCACCAGCGAGGGCGGATCGTAGAGCAGGAAGGCGAAATCGTGGGTGCGGAGCGCGGCCCGCACCAGCCCCATCAGGGTGACGATGGAGAGCTGCGCCTGCGCCGCGTAGCCCACGAAGCCCACCGTGACGGCGAGGAACGCGAGGCGGAAGGCGGGGAAGCGCCTCGCATCGGCCACGAGCGCCTTCTGCCGCGCCAGGACCGGCACGAGGAGCGCCAGCATCGCGCCGAGACCAAGGAGCGTGGGCACACGGGCGCGCCAGGATTCCGTCCAGTCCGGCCCGTCCTGCGCGGCGACGCGCAGGAACAGGTCGGCGGGCAGTTTGGTCTCCACGCTGAAGTCGCGGGCGATCTTTTCGGACAGGATCTGTCCGCGCTCGCGGACGATCTTCTCGGTGACGGTGAAGGGCGCGGACGGGTCGAACCCGGCGGCGGAATCGATCCGCAGGATCGTCCAGTCGCCGGCCGGCAGGCCCCGGTCGAGGCCGGCGCCCCGCCGCTCCACCGCCATGTCGCGGGCGTTGACCACGAGGCCGCCCTGCGAGACCGTCAGCCGCTCCGGCACCGCGCCGAGCACGAAGGTCTCGCCCAGCGGGTTCTCGGCGGCGTCGGCGGGGCCGGCATTCAGCACCATCACCGCGTGGTTGCCGGGGCCGAGTTCGCGTATCAGCGCCTCGAACCGGGCGGGCCCGAGGAGGTTGCGGCCGATCGTCGGCACATCGAGCAGCGCCACGGTGAGGTCGCTGACCACGTCCTCCGGCGCGCCCTCCCCCGCCTCCTCGACGCCCGTCCCCCGGAAGGCCTTCGTCACCTGCGCCCGCGTGAGCGTCAGCTGCGTCACGAGGCCCCGCGCCTGGAGCGCGTCGAGGGTCAGGGGCTCGAAGAGATCGGGCTTGGCTTCGACGCTCAGGCCGACATTGGCCGCGCCGAAGCCGAGCTTGCCCCGCGCCACCGCCAGCGCGGAGGCGAGGATCGATTGGTTGATCGTCCGCGTGGAGGCCGTCGCCATGGCGATGCCGTCCACCGTGCTCTGCGGCGAGGCGCCGGAACCCCGGGCGTTGGGCCGCCCGACGCGGATCGGCTGGCGGGCGGACAGGCCGACATATTGCTCCACGAAGGCGAAGAGCGGCTCCGAGCCGAGCCCTTCGAGGAAGACCGGCTCCTTGTGCGAGAGCACCGTCACGTCGCGAAAGGTGCCGTCCGGGGCGAGGGCGATCAGCAGGTCCGGGGGCGTGCCGCCGAAGCCGGGGATCGGCGCGAAATCGACGGATTCGAAGGCGTAGGCGAAGACCTCGTAGGAGCCCGCCTGCTGCTTGAGGATCGGCCAGACCGGGAGCGTGTCGTCCTTCTCGCCGACCACCAGCGGCGGCGGGAAATGGCGGGCGATCCCCGCGCGGTCGAGTTCGCCGGCCGAGGCGCCGCCGCAGAGCCGCGCGACGACGAGGATCGCCACGAGCATGGCCATCCATCCGGTGCGCCGAACGCCGGACACTCGCATCCGCTGCCGTCTCCGGGACGGCGCCGCGCCGCCCCCCGCGTTTCCTCGATCGTTGCCGCCACGATAGGGCGCGCGCGCCTCGCCCCGATATTGGACCAAAGGCCAGGGCCGGCTCCCCGGTTTCAGGCCCGCCACGGGAGCGTGACTTGCGCTTCACGGGCCATCAAACAATCGAAGGTTGTTTTGGCGCGGTCTTTCCAACTATTGATCTGTATTTTCATGTTTTAATTTTGCAACAACTGGACTTTTCACGCAGATCGTCCGGGATTTTAGTTTTAGAATCGGATGTCGGTGCGCTTAGCTCTCTGGTGTCGGATGCATGCCGGACGTTCGGAGTCCCGAACACGGCGGCAGCCCGGCGACGGCATTCGCATGGCGCCGCTCGTGAAGGGGCACAGGCGTCGATGCCTTTGGCAGCCATGGTCGTGACCGAATGAGTTCTTCGCATTCCGGGACCAACAGAGGAATTCGAAGATTTCAGCGGCCGAAAGATTGGAGAAAGTGATGAGTCATCTGAAGACTTGGCTGCTCGGCTCGGCCGCAGCCTTGGCCTCGGTCGGCGCCGCCCAGGCCGCCGACCTGCCGGTGAAGAAGGCCACCCCGGTCGAGTTCGTGCGCGTCTGCTCGGCCTACGGCGCCGGCTTCTTCTACATCCCCGGCACCGACACCTGCCTGCGCCTCTCGGGCCGCGCCCGCTTCGACTACGGCTTCCAGGCCCCCCTCGGCCGTGGCCAGGGCAACGGTGACTACAGCGGTTACCGCGGTCTCGCCCGCATCAACCTCGATGCCCGCACCCAGACCGGTTACGGCACGCTGCGCGCCTTCCTGCGCGTCGAGGCCGCCAGCCGCACCGGCATCCCGACCCTGCATTCCGGCACGCAGATCCGCGGCGCCAACGCGTTCCCCGGCACCGGCATCGACCAGTACGGCCGCGTCGAGCAGTACTTCAACACCGACAAGGCGTTCGTGCAGTTCGCCGGCCTGACCGCCGGTCGCGCGTCCTCGTTCTTCGACTTCTACGCCCACGACTTCGAGTATGTCGGCGCGACGTCGGGCTCGGACGTGTCGTCCACGAACCTCCTCGCCTACACCGCCGCCCTGGGCAACGGCTTCTCCGCCACGCTCTCGGTCGAAGACCCGAGCTTCCGCCGCACCCCGATCTACGCGCCGACTGCGGCTGCCGGCGCGCCCGTGGGCAACACCTCGACGCAGATCTTCGGTCAGGCCAACTCGCTGATCCCGGTCGTCCTCGGCGTCGACGCCACCGGCCGTCCGGTGGGCTACGGCTTCACCGATGGCATCCAGCGCAACCGCATGCCGGACTTCGTCGGCGTGCTGCGCTTCGACCAGTCCTGGGGTTCGGCCCAGGTGTCCGGTGCCGTCCATGAGCTGAACACCGGCAACGTCATCCCGCAGGGCGGCTTCCTCGGCTTCAACAGCGACGGCGCCCCCCTCAACGCGACGACCGCCAGCGCCCAGCGCACCAAGAGCGAGTACGGCTGGGCCGTGCAGGGTGGCCTGAAGGTCAACGCCCCGTTCATCGCGCCGGGCGATGCCTTCTACCTCCAGGGTGCCTATGCGGAAGGTGCTCAGTCCTACACCGGCAACTCGGCCTATCCGGGTGGCTATGCGAGCAACGCGACCTCGGTCCAGGGCGCGTCGTTCAACCAGTACTTCGCCGACGCGACGATCAACCCGTTCACCAACCAGTTGCAGCTGTCGAAGAGCTTCTCGGTGGTGGGCTCGTTCCTGCACTATTGGACGCCGGAATGGCGTTCGGCGTTTTTCGCCTCCTATGGTGAGAACAGCTTCGCCGCCAGCGCCCGCGCCGCCCAGGGTGCGTATTACGGCTTCATCCCCGCGGCCGGCGGCACCAATGCCGGCAGCACGGTCCTCTCCGCCGCCGGCGTCGGCGTTCCGGGCACCCGGTATTACTCCCTCAACGGCGTCCTGCGGGACACCTACTCGGTCTATGCCGGTGCCAACCTGATCTGGTCCCCGGTCAAGGATCTCGATATCGGCGTCGAGGGTCTGTACGCCCAGTACGGCGTGAAGAGCGGCCGGGTGCTCGACACCCAGAAGTTCAGCTACAGCGCGGCCTACGTGAACAACCCTGCGAACGCCGTGAAGACGGTCTCCAGCACGGACGTGTTCCAGGCGCGCTTCCGCGTGCAGCGCGACTTCTGATCGCGAACGGCCGCGCCCTCCGGCCCATCCGCCGGAGGGCGCGGCGCAGTCAGCCTTCCTTGCTAAGAGACCGACTCGGACATTTCCCCCGATCCCAGGATCACGGGAAATGTCCCATTTGCGTTCCGGGGGTCAGGCGGCGGGGAAGCCGTTCTGGCTCTTGTCGAAATCGAGATAGGCGGTCTCGATCACGATCTGCGTCCGGCTGATCACTTCGAGCTTGCGCAGGATCTCGGAGACATGCGCCTTCACGGTGGAGTCGCCGACCTGCAATTCGTGGGCGATCTGCTTGTTGAGCTTGCCCTGGCGGATCATCATCAGCACCCGCATCTGCTGCGGCGTCAGCCGGGCGATGCGCTCGGCGAGGGGCGACTTGCGGTTCGCGGCCGGCTCCGGCGCCCCCGCGAGGTCGGGGGGCGTGAACAGCGCGCCGTTCATCACCTCGGAGATGGCCCGCGTCAGGGTCGCCTTGTCGACTGCCTTGGGCACGAAGCCGGAGGCCCCACGCTGCAGCGCCTCGCGCATGATGCGCGGATCCTCGATGCCGGAGACGATCAGCACCGGCACGCGGGGGAAGCGGGCGCGGATCGTCACGAGGCCGTCGAAGCCGGAGACGCCCTGCATTGAGAGGTCGAGGAGGATCAGGTCGATGCCGGTCTCGCGGCCCAGCACCTCGCAGGCGCCGCGGATCCCGTCCGCCTCGTGCAGGGCGGCATCGGGAAAGGCGAGGGTGATGGCGCTGGCCAGCGCCTCGCGGAAGAGCGGATGGTCATCGACGATCAGCAACTGCATCCCGGCTACCCCACTCTGCGCCCCCTCGCCCTGAGAGGCGAGAACCATAGCGCCGGTCGCGGCGCGGACAGAAGCGGCAGGCGTATCGGCTTCCGGCGAGGGCGTCAGCATGGGTCTCGTCGCGATCATGCCGGGGGTGGGGGTCGTCGGATCTCGTCCCCGGCCGGCGTGGGACGCCGGCCGGGGCACTGAGTCGGGCGGGACCGGGGAGCGGTCCCGCCGCTGGCGTCGTCTTACCGCGACGCGACCTTCTTCGGCAGCTTGAACGCCCAGAAGCTGCCGCCCTGGTTGATGCCGGCCGTGGTCTTGGCGACTTCGCCGCCCCAGAGCGGCACCGCGCCGCCCCAGCCGGCGGTGACGCCGACCCACTGCTCGCCATCCTGCTCCCAGGTGATCGGGGAGGACACGACGCCCGTGCCGACCTGGAACTTCCACAGTTCCTCGCCGGTCTTGGCGTCGAAGGCCTTCAGGAAGCCCTCGGGGGTGCCGGTGAAGACTAGCCCGCCGCCCGTGGTGAGAATGCCGGCCCAGAGCGGGGCCTTGTTCTTGTATTCCCATGCGACCTTGCCGGTGGCCGGGTCGATGGCCTTGAGGGAGCCGATATGGTCCTCGAAGGTCGGCTTGATGGTGAAGCCGGCGCCGAGATAGGCCGCGCCCTTCTTGTAGTTCACCGGCTCGTTCCAGATATCCATGCCCCACTCGTTGGAGGGGATGTAGAACAGCTTGGTGTCGGGGCTGTAGCCGATCGGGTTCCAGTTCTTGCCGCCGAGGAAGCCCGGCACGGCGAAGACGGACTTGCCCTTCTTCTCGTCGCCGGTCGCCTGGCTCGGGTCGCCCGGCCGGTTCTCGGGGTTGTAGATCGGGCGGCCGTCCTTATCGATGCCGCTCGCCCAGTTGATCTTGTTCACGAAGGGCGTGGCCGAGATGAACTTCCCGTTGGTCCGGTCGAGGACGTAGAAGAACCCGTTCCGGTCGGCGGTGGCGCCGGCCTTCACGGTCTTGCCGTCCTTCTGCATCTCGAACGGCACGAACTCGTTCACACCGTCGAAGTCCCAGCCGTCGTGCGGCGTGGTCTGGAAGCCCCACACGATCTCGCCGTTGTCGGGGTTGATGGCGAGGCGCGAGGCCGACCACTTGTTGTCGCCCGGCCGCAGCCAGGAGTTCCACGGGCCCGGGTTGCCGGTGCCGACATAGATCATGTTCAATTCGGGATCGTAGGTGCCGCCGAGCCAGGTGGCGCCGCCGCCGAACTTCCACATGTCGCCGGGCCAGGTCTCGTTGGTCTTGCCCGTCATGGTGGAGGGCTTGCCGTTCAGCTCGCCCATGTGGCCCTCGATGACGGGGCGCTTCCACACGATCTCGCCGGTCTCGGCATCGCGGGCCTCGATGCGGCCGACCACGCCGAACTCGCCGCCGGACACGCCCGTGATGATCTTGCCCTTCACGATCATCGGCGCAGCGGTGTAGCTGTAGCCGGACTTGAAGTCGTCGATGTCCTTGCGCCACGCGACCTTGCCAGTCTTGGCGTTCAGCGCCACCAGCTTGGCGTCGAGGGTGCCGAAATAGATGTTGTCCTTGTAGAGGGCGGCGCCGCGGTTCACCACGTCACAGCAGGGCAGGATGCCTTCCGGCAAGCGGGCATTGTATTCCCACTTCTTCTCGCCGGTGCGCGAGTCGACCGCGTAGAGCCGCGAATAGGAGCCGGTCACGTAGAGCGTGCCGTCCTTCACCAGCGCCTGGCTCTCCTGGCCGCGCTGCTTCTCGCCGCCGAAGGAGAAGGACCACGCCGGGACGAGGGTCTTCACGGTCTCCTTGTCGATGGCCTTGAGCGGGCTGTAGCGCTGGCCCTTCGGCCCGAGCCCGTAGGTGACGACGTCGCCGGGGGTCTTGGCGTCGTTGATGATATCCTGCTCGGTCACCCCGCCGCCCGAGGCCGCGGCCGTCTCCGGCTCCTTGGCCGAAGCCGACAGGCTCGCCGCGCCGGCGGCGAGGGCGGCGAGCCCCACGGCCGCGAGAAACTGCGTGCGCATTCTCATGACATCTCCTCCGGTGAATCCCGATGGCCGGTGGGGTTCGGACCCCTTTTGACGGGCGGCCTTTCGCGACGATCAGAGTAAGATGAGTCTTGGCGTCGGGTTATTGGCCATAAGTCTAATCTTAGAATCAATATTCCGAACGCTGATGTGATCGCGGTTGAATGAATACGTTGCTCCCGCCGCCTTGCGGCGACGGGGCGAAGCATTCAGGCCGGGGCGGCGCCGGTCAGTAGCCGGCGGGCGGTTCGTAGCTCACGCCGTGCTTGGCGAAGATGCCCTTCATCGTGCCGTTGTCGATCATCGCGGTCATCGCATCGCCGATCGCGTAGCCGAGATCGCGCGAATCGCTCTTCACCGCGCCGCAGAGTTCCCACGACGTCTTGATCGGTCCGGCGAGCTTCACCTGCGTGAGGCCGATCCCCTCCTTCGCCGTGCCCGAGGCGGAGAGCGCCCCCTCGATCTCGGAGCGGGTGCCGGCCAGGATCGGCGCGTCCCCGGCGAGAAAGGCCTTGGCCGCCTCCTCGAAGGTCTTGAAGTGCTTCAGGTTCTTGCGAAGCTGACCGCCATTGGCGGTGAGCAGCATCGCGTCGGAGGCGCTGTTGCCCTCGACGTCGATGGGCGTCTCGCCGACATCGCCGAGGGTCTCGAAATCCTCCGTCGCGCCCTTGCGCCAAGCCAGGGCGATGCGCTGCTGCAGGTAGGGGCGCGTGGTGAAGATCTGCTCGTTGCGCTGGGCGAAGATGCGGTCGGCCGGCACGTGCAGCATCACGTCCGACAGGGCCGAGCCCGCGAGGTCGCCGCGCCACAGGGCGAGGCGCAGGTCGCCGTCGGAATTCTCGCCCGCATCCACGAGGCGCAGGTCGAGCTTCAGCTTCAGCGCGTCCGCCAGCGCCTGGGCGAGGTCCACCTCGATGCCGGTGGGCTTGCCGTCCTTGCGGGCGGAGAACGGGGCGTTGTCGTCGTAGAGCGCGACCCGCAGGGTCCCGTCCGCGCGCACTTCATCCATGGGACGGGAGAGGGCCGGGGCCGCCGCCAGCAGCCAGGAGGCCGCCAGGAGCAGGGAGCGCCGTCGCAGCGAGGGGGTCATCCGGCCGCGCTCAATTGTCGACGTGCTGGGCTTCGATGTAGCTGCGGATCGCCCACAGCCCCTCCTGCGAGATCACCCCCGCGAAGACCGGCATCTTGGTCATCCCGTCGATGATCGCGCCGTGGGTGACGCGCTCCTTGAACCACTCGTCGCCCTCCTTGCCCTTCTCCAGGTAGCGAAGATCGGGGGCGAGGCCGCCGGAGATCACCTCCAGGCCGTGGCAGCGGGCGCAATTCTGGTTGTAGGCGGAGGAGCCGATCTTCACCGCGTGCTCGTTGCCGCGATAGGGGTTCTCGTCGCGCCACGTCTCGCCGAGGGGGGGCAGGCCGTCCGTGTTGACCGGCTGGGGCTGCACGTCCCCGTGGCCGAGGACGGCGCCGCTCGACACCAGGAGCGCGGCCAGCATGCCGCCCGCGAGCGCAAGCCTTCTCGACATCGTGTTCCTCCGTAGCGGCCATCGGCCGTCATCCGCCGTCCATTCGGGCGGCTGTTTGAAGGAAGGCTATCAAGCCGGGGGGCACGAACCCATTGTGCTTTGGTCCAAGGGCCGTCTTCCAAGCCTGGAAACCGTATCGAGCCCGCACCTTGGTCCTATTTCCCCAGGCGAATGCCGGCTCTATGCCAGGGTTCAACAACGATCCGACGGGTGGAAACGAGAACAGCCGGATGCGGACGGCGACCGAGGCATGGAGCCGGGGACGGAGACTTGCGCGCTGGAGCGCCGGGTTCCTGGCGGCCGGTCTCCTCGCCATGCCGGCGGCGCTTGCGGGACAGCCGGTGGGCGTCGCCTATCTCGAACGGCGGATCGAGCGGCCGAACCCCCTGAACAACGAGGATCCGGTTCCCGCTGACGAGGGGCTGAAGGGCGCCGAACTCGGCCTGCGCGACTCGAACGCCACCGGGCGGTTCGTCGGCCTCTCCCTCTCCCTGGCGAGCAAGGTGGTGGAGCCCGGCGGCGACATCCGCGCCGCCCTGGCCGAACTGCTCGCCGGCAAGGACCGGCCGCAATTCGTGGTGGTCAACGCCCCCGCCGCCGACCTTCTGGCCCTGGCCGATGCCCCCGAGGCGAAGGACCTCGTGCTCCTCAATGTCGGCGCCACCGACACCGCCCTGCGCGATGCCGAGTGCCGCAGGCGGGTGCTGCACGTCATCCCCTCGCGGGCGATGCTGACGGATGCCCTCGTTCAGCTGCTGGTGTTCAAGCGCTGGACGCGCATCCTGCTCGTTTCCGGGCCGGACACGGCGGACGGGCTCTACGCGGACTCCCTGAAGCGCAGCGCCCGGAAGTTCGGGGCGCGGGTCGTCGCGGAGACCAAGTTCGACGCACGGGGCGCGGATCTGCGCGACAGCGCGCTGCGGGAATTCGCCCTCGCCACGCGCGGGCCCGAGCACGACGTGGTCGCGGTGGCCGACGAGGCGGGCGAGTTCGGCACGAACCTCGTCTACAACACGGAATCCCCTCGCCCGGTGGTGGGCACGCAGGGCCTCTCCCCCGCCGCCTGGGGCCGGGCGGTGGAGGCCTGGGCCGCCGCGCAATTGCAGCAGCGGTTCCGCAAGCTCGCCGGGCGGACCATGAACTCCGTCGATTGGGCGGGCTGGATGGCCGTCCACGCGGTGGGCGAGGCGGCGGTGAAGCTCAAATCCGCCGATCCGGCCGCCATCGCCAAGCTGATGCTCGATCCCGCCTTCGAGGTCGGCGGCTTCAAGGGGCGGGCGCTCAGCTTCCGCGCCTGGAACGGGCAGTTGCGCCAGCCCCTCTACCTGCTCTGGCCCGGGGCGGTCGTCGGCACGGCGCCGGTCGAGGGCTTCCTCCACCGCGCCACCGAACTCGACACGCTGGGTCTCGACCGGCCCGAGAGCGCCTGCAGGGCCTTCGGAGGATGACATGACGCGCGGTCTTTCCGCCCACGCCACCCTGATGGCCTTCCTTCTCCACTTCGCGCCCGCGCAGGCCGCCGAGATCTACGTCACCAACGAGCGCGACAACACGGTCTCGGTGATCGACACCGGGACCTACGCGGTGACGCGCACCTTCCCCGTGGGCCGGCGCCCGCGCGGGGTGGTGTTCTCGAAGGACGGCACGCGCCTCTTCGTCTGCGCCAGCGATTCCGATTCCGTGCAGGTCATCGATCCCGACAGCGGCAAGCTCCTCACCGATCTGCCCTCCGGCGAGGACCCGGAGCAATTCGCCCTCGCCCCCGACGGGCGCACCCTGTTCATCGCCAACGAGAACAACGCCACCACGACGGTGGTCGATGTCGAAACCAAGCATGTGAAGGCGCAGATCGACGTCGGCATCGAGCCCGAGGGCATGGCCGTCAGCCCGGACGGCAGGATCGCGGTAACGACCTCCGAGACCACGAACATGGTCCACTGGATCGACGTGGCGACGCTCACCGCCATCGACGCGACGCAGGTGGACCAGCGCCCGCGCCACGCGGAATTCTCGAAGGACGGCAAGACCCTGTGGGTGTCCTCCGAGATCGGCGGGACCGTCGCGGTGATCGACGTGGCGACCCGCAAGGTGGAGAAGACGATTGCCTTCGAGATCAAGGGCGTCGCCTCCGACCGGATCCAGCCGGTGGGGATCAGCCTCACCGACGACGGGCGCCTCGCCTTCGTGGCGCTCGGCCCCTCCGACCGGGTCGCGGTGGTGGATGCCAGGACCTTCGAGGTGAAGAGCTACATCCTCGTCGGGCGGCGGGTCTGGCACATCGCGATCACCCCGGAGCAGGACAGGCTCATCACCACGAACGGCGTGTCGGGGGATGTGACGGTGATCGACGTGCCGTCGCTCAAGGCGATCAAGACGGTGAAGGTCGGGCGCTTCCCGTGGGGGGCCGCCATCCGCCCCTCCCCCGCGCGGGGCGAGGCCGCCGCCGGCAAGTAATCGGCCAGCGAAGGGGCGGGATGGACGATCGGTGCGGTTTGCAACAATCCCCGTTGCGGACATATAGTTCATCCCACGAGGGCCGCCGGGCGAGAGCGGCCCCGAGCGGGAGTGACGCCGTGATCGATGGAACGCGGATGCGTTCGCATCTCTGCGGGATCCAGTCTGCCTGGACCGAGGCGTCCGACGTGCGCGAGGCCGTGGCCTCCGTCGCCGCGCTCCTCGACCGTGAGCCGATCGGCCATCTGCTCGTCTTCTTCTCGCCCGCCTACGATGCGGGGGATCTCGTCGCGGCGGTGAAGGCGCATTTCCCCGGCGTGACGCTGCAAGGCTGCAGTTCCTCCGGCGGGATCAGCCCGGCCGGCGCCATCGACCGGGGGCTCGTCGCCATCGCCTTCCCCCGCCGGGGCTTCCGCATCGTCAGCGACGTGCTTACCCGGATCGATTGCCTGGACGTCGCCCGCACCGCGACCGCCGTGCGCAGCCTGCGCCGGCAGCTCGACCAGATCCGGGTCGATCCGGTACCCGGCAGCCAATTCGCTCTCTCGCTCATCGACGCGCTCTCCAATGCGGAGGAGACGGTGGTCTCGGCCGTGGCCTGGGCGCTCGACGGCATCCCCCTGGTCGGCGGATCGGCGGGGGACGACCTCGCCTTCGCCGGGACGGTGCTCATCCACGATGGGGCGATCCACACCAACGCGGCGGTGCTGATCCTCGTGGAGACGGATTTCCCGATCCGCATCTTCAAGAGCGACAACTTCGCTCCGACCCAGCGCAAGTTCGTCGTGACCGCCGCCTCCGAGGAGCATCGGCGGGTCTACGAACTCAACGCCGAGCCGGCGGCGCGGGAATACGCCAAGGCGGTGGGGCTCGATCCCGAGCACCTGACGCCGATGAGCTTTGCCGCCTATCCCCTCGCGGTGAAGGTCGGGGGTGAATATTATTGCCGGTCGATCAGCCGGGTGGAGCCGGACGGCTCGCTCACCCTGTTCTGCGCGATCAGCGAGGGCGCGGTGCTGACGCTGGCCCAGCCGCACGACATCGTGGAGGCGACGCGGGCGGAACTCTCCGACCTCGACGAGACCCTGGGCGGCCTCGACCTCGTGATCGGGTTCGATTGCGTGCTGCGCCGCCTCGACGCCGAGAGCCGGCAATGCCGCCACCGCATCTCGGACCTCTACAGCCGCTACGGCGTGGTCGGGTTCGAGACCTACGGCGAGCAATACCGCTCGATGCACCTGAACCAGACCTTCACCGGCATCGCCATCGGCCGGAACCATCCGGCGTGAGCGGGACGGCCATGGTCGCGGAGGCGGAGGGCGAGAGCCGCGAAGCCCTGACGCGCCGCATCGAGAAGCTGGAGCGCATCAACGCTGCCCTCATGGCCCATGTCGAGCGGACCATGGACCAGCAGGGCGGCGCCTACGCCCTGTTCCAGACCGCGATCATGCTCGAAGGCCGCGTCCGCTCGCGCACGGAGGAACTGACCTCCCTGATGAAGAGCTTGGAGACCTCGAACTCGGCTTTGCAATCGGCCAAGGACGAGGCGGAGACGGCCAACCGCTCGAAGACGCGCTTCCTCGCCGCCGCGAGCCACGACCTGCTCCAGCCCCTCAACGCGGCCCGGCTCTCCCTCTCGGCGCTGGCCGACCTCGCCCCCGGCCCGGAGGCGCAGACCGTCGCGGGTCAGGTGGAGCGTGGTCTTCAGACCATCGAGGACCTGATCAAGGCCCTCATCGACATCTCGAAGCTCGATGCGGGCGCCGTGCGGCCGGTGATCAAGCCGGTGCGGCTCGCGGACCTCGTGGCGCATATCGAGGCGAGCTTCCGGCCCTTCGCCGAGCGCAAGGGCCTGCGCCTCCTCACCCGCGCCTGCGACGTGGTGGTGGCCACCGACGTGGCGCTGATGCAGCGGATCCTGCAGAACCTCGTCTCCAACGCCGTGCGCTACACGGAATCGGGCGGGGTGCTGATCGGCGTGCGCCGCCGGGGTGGCCTGTGCCGGATCGACGTGGTCGATTCCGGCCGGGGCATCCCGGAGGAGGAGCGCGACCTCGTCTTCGAGGAATTCTACCGGGGCACGGGCGACGGCGAGGATGCCGGTGGGCCGGGGCTGGGGCTCGGCCTCTCCATCGTCCAGCGCATGGCCTCGGCCCTGGGCCACCCGATTCAGTTGCATTCCCGGGTCGGGCGGGGGACGCGGATGAGCGTCGAGATTCCCCTCGCGCCGTCGGCCCCGGACGCGCCCGCGCACCCGGTGCCCGTCGCCACGACGCTGACCGGCGCGCGGGTGCTCGTCATCGAGAACGACGCTTCCACCGCCGAGGCGCTGGAACGGTTGCTGCGCGGCTGGGACGCCGAGGTAGAGAGCCACCGCGCCCTCTCCGGCGTGATCGACTCCCTGCGCAACGGGATGAAACGCCCGGACGTGATGATCATCGATTATCACCTGTCCGACGGCGCCACCGGCCTCGACGTGGTCGAGCACCTGCGGGAGGCGCGGGGCTGGGTGACGCCGGTCATCGTCGCGACCGCCGATTACAGCGTCGAGGTCGGCCGCCGCGTCGTGGAGGCCCAGGCCGAGCTGATGCTGAAGCCGGTGAAGCCGGCGCAGTTGCGCGCGCTCCTGGCCTACCTGCTGGCCTGACACTGTATCGGCTGAGGGGCTTCGACCGCTGCCACCGTCATTGCGAGCGGAGCGAAGCAATCCAGCCGGCGCCGCCCTGCCCGGAAAGGTCGCGCTCTGGATTGCTTCGGCTCCGCCTCGCAATGACGGCGTTGTGTTCGATCAGGGGGCCTATCCGGTCTGATACAAACAATTTGAGCGAACGGTCTTACGTGGTCTGTACGCGTCCGTGGGAGAGTGTGCTCCTCTGTCGAGGCTCGCAATGATCGAACGCCGCGCTCTTCCCCGTACCCGGCTCGATGTCCCGGGGCGCATCTGCCTGGACGAACACCGCTCCGTCTCCTGCCTCGTCTACGACCGGTCGGATCGCGGCGTCCGCGTCACCCTGCCGGAGGCGGACCTGATCCCCGACACGTTCCTGTTGGAGATCGAACAGGCGCCGACCTTTTTCGTCTGCCACCTCGTGTGGCGGAAGGGCGAGGAGATCGGCGCACAGTTGGAGGCGGCCTGAGGCGCCGCTCAGCGGCCCCTCTCCCGCGCCTCGCGGATCCGGTCCAGCAACTCGGCGGCCGACTCGCCCCGCCGGGCCGCGTCCCCGCAGGCCCGCCGCAGGACGATCCGGTTCTCCTTGACCACGAGGTCGTCGGCCGCCGCCATCGGCCCCGGCCGGCAACCGGGCCGGAACTCGGCCGCGATGCCCTGCGGCCCGCCGTTCAGCCGGGCGATCCCGAGCTGGCGGCAGGTGGCCCGCAGACGGCCGAGCGCGAACAGGGCGGCCACCGGCTCCGGCGGTGCACCGAACCGGTCCTCCACCTCCGCCGCCAGGGCCTCGATCGCCTCCGCATCCCGCAGCCGCAGGACGCGGGTGTAGAGGTCGAGGCGGATCTCCGGCTCCGGCACGTAGCTGTCCGGGATCGTCGCAGCGAGGCCGAGGACGAGGTCCGGCGTCCAATCCTCCGCCGGCTGACCCTTGGCCTGCATCAACGCCAGTTCGAGGAGGTGCCGGTACAGGCCGAGCCCGACGAGCTTGGCGTGCCCGGCCTGATCCTCCCCGACGAGATCGCCCGCTCCGCGCAGGTCGAGGTCGCGGGCGCTGATGGCGAAGCCGGCGCCGAGGCGGTCCATGGCCTCCAGGGCGCGCAGGCGCTGCTCGGCGGCCGGGTTCGGCGGGGCGGCGGGATCGCTCAACAGATAGACCACGCCACGGCGCTGGCCGCGCCCGACCCGCCCGCGCAGCTGGTGCAATTGCGCGAGGCCGAACCGGGCGGCGTCCCACACGAGCATCGTGTTGGCGCGGGGCACGTCGAGGCCGCTCTCGATGATCGCGGTGGCGAGGAGCACGTCGCCCGAGCCCTCCGCGAACCGGACCATGGTCTCGTCCATCTCCGCGGCCTTCAGGTCGCCGTGCGCGATGGCGATGTCGAGATCGGGCACGAGCTTGGCGAGGCGGTCGCGCAGGGGCGCGATGTCCTCGATGCGCGGGCAGACGACGAAGCTCTGGCCACCCCTCCGATGCTCGCGCACCAGCGCCTCGCGCAGGGTCTCGTCCTCGAAGGCGGTGACGACGGTACGCACCGGCTGGCGCAGGGCGGGCGGCGTCGCCAGCACGCTGAGGCTCTGCAGGCCGACCAAGGCCGATTGCAGGGTGCGCGGGATCGGCGTCGCCGTCAGCGTCAGGACATGGCCGCCGGCCGCGAGGCGGCGCAGGTCGGCCTTCATCTTGGCGCCGAAGCGCTGCTCCTCGTCGATCACCGTGAGGCCGAGATCGGCATAGGCCACGCTCTTGGCGGCCAGGGCATGGGTGCCGACCGCGAGGCGGATCGAGCCGTCCGCCAAGCCCTGCTTCACCCGCTTCGCCTCGGCGGGCGAGACGAGACGCGAGAGATGCCCAACCTCGATGCCGAACCGGCTGAAGCGCCGTTCCAGGGTGGCGGCGTGCTGGCGGGCGAGCACGGTGGTCGGGGCGATCAGCACCGCCTGCTTGCCGGCGAAAATCGCGGCCGCGAGCGCGCGGAGGGCGACCTCGGTCTTGCCGAAGCCGACATCGCCGCAGACCAGCCGGTCCATCGGTTCGCCGGAGGCGAGGTCCGCGAGGATCGCCTCCACGGATTGCGCCTGATCCGGGGTCGGCGAGAAACCGAAGCCGGCCGCGAAGCGCTCAAGGTCGCGCGCCGGGGGCACGAGCTTGGCCGCGCCGGCCTCCTTCCGCACTTTGGCGGCTTCGAGCAGGGTGCGCGCGGTGCGGGCGAGGGTCGCCTCGGCCTCCAGGCGGCGGCGCCCCCAGGTGTTGCCGTCGAGCTTGTCGAGGGTGACGGCCTCCGGCTCCGAGCCGTAGCGCCAGATCCGCTCGGCCTGATCCACCGGCACCATCAGCACGGCGTCGTCGGCAAAGCGCAGGCGCAGGGCCTCCGTCGCGTCCGTGGTCGAGACGGGTTCCAGCCCCTCGAACACGCAGAGCCCCCGGTCGCGATCGACGGCCACGTCACCCGGCCGCAACTCGACATCGCCCAGCGGGAGGACCGGACCCGCCGTGCCGACCGGCGCGGCCGACGGCCCGAGGAAATCCGCCGCCGCGACGACCGTGGTGCCGTCGAGGCGGAAACCTGCCGAGAGGGGCGCCTCGAAGGCCAGCACCGCGCCGGGTTCGGCCTGCCCGGCCTCGGCCCAGGCGTCGATGAGGCGGATCGGCCGCTCGGCGGCCTCGGAGGCGCGGCGCACAAGGCGGCGCAGGGGGGATTTTGGACCGGCCAGGACGATGCAGTCGCCGGCCTTCAGCCGCTCGCGCAGGAACTTCGCTAGGGCCGTGCCGGGGCGCTTGTCGCGGGCGAAGACCGGGACCATCACGTCCTGGGCGGCCTCTTTCGTCGCGCCGGCCAGCGCATGGCTCTTGGCGAGGGCCTTCCACTCCTTGGGCGTGAGATAGAGGCCGTCCACGGCCTTGGCCGAGCGGCGGCCACGGCTCGCGGCCTCCCGCCCCTCCTCGACCTGCTCGAAGAAGGCGCCGAGGCGGCTCTCCGTCCCCTCCTCCACCACGAGGCGGGCCTCGGGGAGGTAGTCGATCAGCGTCACGAGCGACTTGTAGAAACGCGGCAGGCCATGCTCCTGGCCCGTGAACGGCACCAGCCGGTCCTGAGCGCCGGCCGTCAGCAGGATCTCGGTGGCGGGGTCCACGAGGAGGTCGGGGGTCTCGGCCACGGAGCGCTGCGAGACCGGATCGTAGGAGCGGATCGCGGTGACGCGGCCTTTGTCGTGCTCCACCCGGCAAGGGCGCGGGGCGGCGGCGGGGAAGACCTCCAGGGTCCGGCCGCGCATGGCGACTTCGCCCGGTTCGTCCACCCGCTCGTCGAGGACGTAGCCGAGGCGCTGCAACTCGGCCGTGACGGCGGCGACGTCGATCGTGTCGCCGACGGCGAAGGTGACGCGCGCGCCGTCCCAGGTATCCGGCGGCGGAACCCGCTGGACCATGGCGGGGCCGGTGGTGAGGATGATCGCGGGCCGCGCCTCCGCGTCGGTCAGCCAGCGCAGCAGCGCGGTGCGGGCGCCCATCGTGGCCCGCGACGGCGAGGCGTGGTCGAAGGGCAGGCAATCCCATTCGGGAAAGAGGCCGACCGCGAGGCCGGGCTGAAGCACGCGGAGCGTCGCGGCGAGTTCTTCAAGGCGCCGCCCATCGCGGGCGACATGGACGATGGGACCGCCCTCCTCCGCGAGGCCGAGGAGCGACACGGCGAGCGCCCCCGTGGGGACGAGCGGCACATCCTCCGGGCTCCGTTCCGCCGCCTTCGCCTGACGCCGCACCCCTGAACCTGCCATTCCGGACCCGCACTCATCACCCTTGTGCCCGGCAACGCGGCTGGGGCCCGCCGGGTCCCCTCCATCCACAGCGGGCGTGCCGTCGCAGGCGCGTTGCGCTCGGGCCACCGAGGCGCCAGAACGGAGGCCTGTCGATGTCGGGAGTGCTTCGTATGCGAACAGAGACGCCGCCGCTGATCCGCCTGGAGGATTACCGCCCGAGCGCCTTCCTGATCGACCGCGTCGACCTCGACATCCGGCTCGATCCGCACGCCACGCGGATCACGGCGGAACTCGCCCTGCGGCCAAACCCCGCCGGAGACCCGGAGGCGCCGCTCCACCTCGACGGCGACGACCTGACGCTCGTGGCCCTCGACCTCGACGGGGCGGGCGTGGCGCCGGAGGCCATGACGGTCTCTCCCGCGGGCCTGACCCTGCACCGGCCGCCCCGGCGGCCCTTCGTCCTGCGGATCGTCACGCAGGTCGATCCCACCGCCAACACCAAGCTGATGGGCCTCTACCGGACGGACGGCGTCTACTGCACCCAGTGCGAGGCGGACGGGTTCCGGCGCATCACCTACTTCCTCGACCGGCCGGACGTGATGGCGGTCTACACCACGCGGATCGAGGCGGACCGCGAGGAGGCCCCGGTGCTGCTGGGCAACGGCAACCCGGTCGAATCCGGCCCGGTGGGCGTGGACCGGCACTACGCCGTCTGGCACGACCCGCACCCGAAGCCGGCCTATCTCTTCGCCGTCGTCGGCGGGCGCCTCGGCAAGGTCGAGACCGCGTTCCGCACGATGGAGGGGCGCGACGTCACCTGCGCCGTCTACGTCGAGCCCGGCAAGGAGGACCGCGCGGGCTACGCCCTCGACGCGGTGGTCCGCTCGATGGAGTGGGACGAGCGCGCCTTCGGCCGGGCCTACGACCTCGACGTGTTCAACGTCGTCGCCGTCTCCGCCTTCAACATGGGGGCGATGGAGAACAAGGGTCTCAACGTCTTCAACGACAAGTACGTGCTCGCCGTGCCGGAGACGGCGACCGACGCGGACTACGCCGCCATCGAGGCGATCATCGCCCACGAGTATTTCCACAATTGGTCCGGCAACAGAGTGACTTGCCGGGATTGGTTCCAGCTCTGCCTGAAGGAGGGCCTGACGGTCTTCCGCGATCAGGAGTTCTCCTCCGACATGCGCTCCCGGCCGGTCCACCGGATCGGCGAGGTGCGCTCCCTACGCGCCCGGCAATTCCCCGAGGATGCCGGCCCGCTGCGCCACCCCGTGCGGCCTAACGCCTATGCCGAGATCAACAACTTCTACACGGCGACGGTCTACGACAAGGGCGCCGAGATCGTGCGGATGCTGCGCACCCTGATCGGCGGCGATGCCTTCCGCGCCGGCATGGACCGCTACTTCGCGGACAATGACGGGCGCGCGGCCACCGTCGAGGATTTCCTCGCCGCCTTCGCCACCGTGACCGGGCGCAACCTCTCGGCCTTCGCCCGCTGGTACGAGCGCCCTGGCACCCCCCGCCTCGCAGCGAGCGGCACCTACGATGCCGCCGCCCGCACCTATACGCTCCGCCTCGCCCAGCACCTGCCGGAGGAGGGCCCGCCCCTCGTCATCCCCGTGGCGCTCGGCCTCGTCGGCGCCTCCGGCCCCCTGACCGGGGCGACCTGCAAGGCGGTGAAGGACGGCGTCTTCGTCCTCGATACCCGCGAGGCGGACCTCGTGTTCGAGTCCGTCGCCGAGGCGCCCGTGCCCTCGCTGCTGCGGGACTTCTCGGCGCCCGTGCGCCTCGATCTCGCCCTCACCGACGAGGAGCGCCTGCGGTTGCTCGCCTGCGACAGCGACCCGTTCAACCGCTGGCAGGCGGCGCAGGACGTCGCCATGCGGCTGATCCTCGACCCCGATCCCGCCCGCGCGGAGGCCTTCGCGGAGGCGCTCGGTACCTTCCTCGACGGGGAGGCGCTGTCCGACCCGGCTTTCGCCGCCCTCGTCCTCGCCCTGCCGACCGAGGGCGAGGCGGCCGATCAACTCGCCGCCGACGTCGATCCCGATGCGATCCACGCCGCCCGGCACGCCCTGCGCGCCCATCTCGGCCGGGCGCTGCGCCCGCGCCTGGACCGCATCGACGCGGCCCTCGCCCCTGCGGACGGGGCCGCCTACAGCCCCGACGCCGCCTCGGCGGGCCGCCGGTCGCTCCGCAACGCGGCCCTCGACCTGATCGCGGCGGGCGACCCCGAGGCGGGCGCTGCCCTCGCCACGCGCCGCTTCAAGGAAGCCGGCAACATGACCGACCGGCTCGCCGCCCTCGTCACCCTCGCGCAGATCCCCGGCCCGGCGCGGGAGGCCGCCCTCGACGGGTTCGGGGCGCGCTACGCGCACGAACCCCTCGTCCTCGACAAGTGGTTCGCCATCCAGGCGACCATCCCCGAACCCGAGACCCTGGCGCGAATCGAGCGGCTGAAGGGCCACCCGGCCTTCTCCATGACCAACCCGAATCGGGTCCGCGCGCTCATCGGCAGCTTCAGCATGGCGAACCCGACGCAGTTCGCGCGAATCGACGGAGCTGGCTTCGCCCTCGTTGCGGACACCGTGAAGGCGCTCGATTCCGCGAATCCTCAGGTTGCAGCCAGGCTTCTGACGGCCTTCGGATCGTGGCGTCGGCTCGAAAAAAACCGCCGTGTTGCAGCCGCCGAAATGCTGAACCGGATCAAGGCCGTTCCGGGTTTGTCCAGGGATGTCGCGGACATCCTGAGCCGGACTCTGAAAGACGGCTAACCACCTGTTAAGATTGCACAAAACCGATTCTCTCGGCTGTCTCTCCGAGGGATTCGCGTCAAGGTAGAATGGTAAAAAAGCGGTGGACAAACCACCTGCGCAGATGATTGTATTCAGTCAGATTCGCAGGGCGCCAGCGCCCCGGCCGGATCGATTCTCCGAGGGGTGAGGTTCGGCCATGCCGGAGGCGGTTTCCGCTTCCCTCTCCGCGCGTGCGGACTCGACTCTGTCGGCGGTTTGGCCCGTCCGCAGCCGGGATCCGCGTTTGCAGAGAGCGGAGCGCTGGTTGCGCTATGCTGTACCCGGCGCGCTCTCGATCTTCCTCGCCTGCCTCGTCGCCCTGGCCGCGATCCACATCCGTGGACAGCGCGCAGAGATCCTGTCCGGTGCCGAGGCCGAGGTGGAGAGCTTCGCCCGCCTCGCCGCCCATGCCCTGCGCTCGGTCGAGAGCGGCCGCGCCGACCTTCACGCCCTGCTCCCCGAGGACGGGCGCCATCCCGGCCGCCGCCTCGTCCTGCTCGCCCCCAATTCCCGGATCGCCGTCGCCCATCCGCCGCTGCCGGCGGAGATGGAGACGCTGCCCGACATCCTCGGACCCAGCGAACCGCTCTCGGCCCTCGGTGAGCGCGCCGGGGCGGTGCTCCTCGAACTCCCCGGCGGCGAGCGGGTGCTCGCAGCCGTTCACAACCTGCCCGTCGGGAAGGGTCAGGTCGCGGTGCTTCAGCCCGTCGATCCGCTGATGGTCGGCTGGGGGGCGCGGACCCGCGACCAGATCGTCCTCGTCGGCGCGGCGATCCTCGTGATCGTCGGCGTCGGCGTCGGCTACGGGCTCCAGACGCGGCAGGCGACCCTCGCCGACCGGGCCTGCGAGCAGATCCGCCTCCGGCTGGAGACGGCGCTCCGCCGCAGCGATTGCGGCCTGTGGGACTGGGACATCGCCAGGGGGCGGATCTACTGGTCCGACTCGATGTACACGCTGCTCGGCTATCGCCGGGAGCAGCCCTACCTCGCCTTCGGCACGGTCAACGGCCTCGTCCACCCGGATGACGGCGACCTCTACAGCCTCGCCCGCGCGGTCGCCGCCAACCAGACCCATGTGGACCACGCCTTCCGCGTGCGCGGTGCGGACGGGGCCTATGTCTGGCTGCGCGCCCGCGCCGAGGTGGTGACGGACGGGTTCGATGGCGGGCGCCATCTCGTCGGCATCGCCGTCGACATCAGCCACCAGCGCGCCATGGAAGAAACCAGCGCCGCCAACGACATGCGCCTGCGCGATGCGGTGGAGGCGATCTCCGAGGCGTTCGTGGTGTGGGACCAGGGCAACCGCCTCGTCCTGTGCAATTCGAAGTTCCGCCATCTCCACGCACTCAGCGCGGAGGATGCGCAGCCGGGCCGCCGTTACGTCGACGTGATGAGCCGGGGCGCCCTGCCCCAGATCCGCCGGGAGACGCCGGAGATCGGCATGGCGACCGCCCGCACCTTCGAGGCGGAACTCGCCGACGGGCGATGGCTGCAGATCAGCGAACGCCGCACGCGGGACGGGGGCTACGTCTCGGTCGGCACCGACATCACCAGCCTGAAGCGCCAGCAGGAACAGCTCGTCGCCTCGGAACGGGAGTTGATCGAGACGGTCACCGACCTCAAACGGTCGCGACGGACCCTTGAGGTGCAGACGCAGCAGCTCGCCGACCTCGCCGAGCGCTATCTCGACCAGAAGGCGGTGGCCGAATCGGCCAACCAGTCGAAATCCGAGTTCCTGGCCAACATGAGCCACGAACTGCGCACCCCGCTCAACGCCATCATCGGCTTCGCAGACGTGATGGAGAACGAGGTTCTTGGGCCCGTCGGCGTGCCGCGCTACAGCGAATATGCCCGCGACATCCGCCTGAGCGGCGGCCATCTGCTCGCGATGATCGACGACATCCTCGACATGGCCCGCCTGGAGGCCCGCCGCGTGCGGCTCCAGCCCCGCGCCCTGCCGGCCGAACAGGCCTTGGCCGACGCGGTCGAGGCGGTCGCCCCCGAGGCCGAGCGCAAGGACCTGCAGATCCACGTCGATGTCCGGGCCGGGACGGACCTGCTCGCCGACGTGCGCGGCATCCACCGCATCCTCGTCGGCATCCTCGAGAACGCCGTGAAGTTCACCGGCTCCGGCGGGCGGATCGAGGTCCGCGTCCGCCCGGCGGGCGAGCACGTCCACGTCTTCGTGGCCGACAGCGGCATGGGCATCCCCCGCGCCGCGCTGCCCCGGCTCGGCCAGCCCTTCACCAAGGTCGAGACGCAGATCACCAGCCGCCACAAGGGCTCGGGCCTCGGTCTCGCCATCGCCCGCTCCACCGCCGAACTGCACGGCGGCGGCCTGCGGATCCGGTCGGAGGAGAATGTCGGCACGGTGGTGCTGCTGCGCCTCCCGGCCCCGACCCCGCAGCGGCTGGAAAAGGCCGCCGCCGAGACCCTTCGGCGGAACGCGGCCTGAGCCGCCCCGCTAGCCCGGCGCGCGCGGCGGCTCGGTAAGGGCGGGCGTTTCCTTCGGCGGGACTGAAGCCGGCGGCGGGGTCGGCGTCCGGGCGAGGGAGGCCGAGATCGTCAGGGCGACATGCTCGGCCATGCAGCGCAGGCCGAGGTCGTTCAGGCGGAACTGTCGCCCGAGGATATGGCCCTCGCCCTTCTCGGTGCGGCCCGCCAGATAGCGCAGGGCCTCGAAGCGGCGCACCAGCGGGACGCCCTCGCGGGTGGCGACATCGCGCACCCCATCCACGATCCGGTTGTAATCCGTGTCCGTCGCGACGCTCGCCGTGTAGAGCGGATCGACCAGCACCACGTCGATCCCGTGGGATTTGAGCCACGCCACGGACTCGTCTAGGGCCTCGGCGAAGGCGGTGGGATCGACCCGCGCGATGGCATCGTGGGTGCCGACCTGCCACACGACGAGGTCCGGCTCGGCGTCGGCCACCAGGGTGCGCAGCCGCTCGGCGGCACCGGAGGCGATCTCGCCGGGCAGGCCGCGATGGTCGATCACCACGTCGACATGCGGCATGGCCTGTTCCAGCGCCGCTTCGAGCTTCACGGGATAGGACGCGGAGGCGCCGGGGGCCGACGAGCCGCCGATGGCCAGGATGCGCAGCACGTGCCGCTCCTCCAGCGCCGCCTTCGCGGCCGCGAGGCCCGCAACGCTGTAGAGTTGCGAGCCCGGCACCCGGCACTCGAGCGAGGGGGCCGGCATGCCCGCTTCCTGCGCGGCGGCGGGGACGATGCCCAGGCAGAGGGCGACGACGATGCCCCTCATGCGCGCGGCTTCGGTGCTCTGCGGGAACGCCATTCGACGAACCATGCGGTGATTCCCAACGCGACGAGACCGCAGCCGGCAACCGCCATGTCGACCAGCAACCCGCCTCCGGTCTGGAAACGGACGAGCTGGCCGATCAGGCTCAGCAGCGACCCCATCGAGAAGACGGCCAGGGAGTTCCTGCCCAGGCCCGACAGGAATCCGACGATCCAGCCGATTCGCGGCGCGATCAATGCGTAGAGTGGCGAAAACGCCAACAATACCCCAAGGAAATGCACCAGGCGGGCCGGCGTCAGGTAGCTTTTCTCGAACGTGAACAACAAACGCGGTTCAGGGACCATGAGCGGGTCCGGCCGGATGTCGAGCACCGACAGGGTGATGCCGACGATCACGATGACGACGCCCAGCGGCATCAGGCGCCGCGTCCAGCGCCCGAAGGCCGGGGAGGTCCGGTTCCAATCCTGCAGCACGAAGCCCAGCGTCAGCAGCAACTGCCAGCAATACGGATCGAAGAACCACGTCCCCTCTCCCGGCCAGGAGGGCAGGTTCCAGTCGAGGATCAGGCTCGCGAGATAGAGCGCCAAGGACAGGCCGAGCGCCAGGACCCGGCTGACCCGGGCGATCACCACGATGATCGGGGCGATGCCGATCAGCACCACGTAGAGCGGCAGGATGTTGAAGAAGCCGAGCTGATAGGTGAGCAGCGCCATGCCGCAGACCGACTGGATCGGGTCGGCGAAGAAGTTGCCCGCGTTGTGCCATTCGAGGATCAGCGGGTTGTCGAGGAGCAGCGCGGCCCCGGCGATGATCGCCAGCGCCAGCAGCATCACCGTGATCTGCGCCCGGTAGACCTCGACGGTGCGCGCCAGCATCCGCACGACGCTGCGCCAGCGCGGCTCCGGTGCCCCGTCGCGGGTGCGCGTGGCGATCCCGATCGACCACCCCGCCAGGAACACGAACAGCTCGGCCGCGTCCGAGATGCCGTATTGCGAGAAGGTGTAGCGCTCGAACGTGTTGCCGGGGATGTGGTTGATGAAGATCGTGATCAGGGCGAAGCCGCGCCAAAAATCGATCGCATTGGGCTCCCGCATGGGGGCGGCGGCTCCGGGGCTGGTCGGCGGACCGGGTCTCTGTAAGGCGCGCGAGCGCCGCTGGAAACCCGGACCTGAGGGGGGACGGGGGCGAATTCCGACGGCGAATTTCGATCGCGCGCCATCGAACCGGGGGGCAAACGTCGCGTTACAGACGCGAAGGAGCCTCCCCATGCGTCACGCTGTTTTGATCTCTCTCGCGCTCTGGGCGGGTGGCTCGGCCGCCGCCCTCGCTCAGGCGACGACCGGCACGGGCGGCGGGCCGACGAGCACCGTGACCGCGCCGCACACGAGCGCGGTCGGACGGACCATGCCCCCGGCCGGCGGCGATGCCGGCGCGGCGACCGCCGGAGACAACCGCGAGCGGCGGACCAAGGTGCAGAAGACCGACGACAAGATCACCGACGGCATCTGCATCGGCTGCGGACCCAAGTGAGGCGGAAGCTTACAGGTTGACGGTCGTGTCGTCCCGCGCCTGCGGCTCGTCGGCGAGGCGGAGCAGGTTTTTGCCGTAGGCGGTCTTGGAGAAGAGTTGGCCGCGGGCGACCAGTTGCTCGCGGTCGATGAAGCCCTGCACGTAGGCGATCTCCTCCAGGCAGGCGACCTGAAGTCCCTGCCGGTGCTGGATCGTGCGCACGAACTCCGATGCTTCGAGCAGGCTGTCGTGGGTCCCCGTGTCGAGCCACGCATAGCCCCGGCTCATCTTCTCCACGTAGAGCTCGCCGCGCTCGAGATAGGCCTCGTTCACGCTGGTGATCTCGAGCTCGCCGCGCGCCGAGGGCGTCACGGCGGCGGCGATGTCCAGCACCTGATTGTCGTAGAAGTACAGGCCCGTCACCGCCCAGGTCGATTCCGGGTGCTCCGGCTTCTCGACGATCTTGGTGGCCTTGCCCTGCGCGTCGAGACTCACGACGCCGTAGGCCTGCGGATTCTCGACATGGTAGGCGAAGACCGTCGCCCCCTGCTTGCGCGCCACGGCGCTCCTCAGCAGGTCGGCCATGCCGGCGCCGAAGAACAGGTTGTCGCCGAGGATCAGCGCCACGTCGTCGTCGCCGACGAAGTCGCGGCCGATGATGAAGGCCTGGGCGAGGCCCTCCGGCCGGGGCTGCACCGCGTAGGAGAACGACAGGCCGAACTGCTCGCCGGTGCCGAACAGGCGCTTGTAATTGTCCAGGTGCTCCGGCGACGAGATGATCAGGATCTCGCGGATGCCGGCCAGCATCAGCACCGAGACCGGGTAGTAGATCATCGGCTTGTCGTAGACGGGCAGGAGCTGCTTGTTGATCGACAGGGTCGCCGGGTGGAGCCGCGTGCCGGAGCCTCCGGCCAGGATGATGCCCTTCATCGGGTGGGTCCTTGCTCTCTGGCGGCTCAGGCCCGGACGGGTCCGGCCAGCTTGTCCAGAATGTCGTCGAGGGCATCCTGCCACGGACGCGGGAGGATGCCGTAGGCCTCGCGCAGGCTGTCGGTGGACAGGCGCGAGTTGGACGGCCGCCGGGCCGGCGTCGGGTAGGCGGCGGTCGGGATGCCCTCCACCGGCACGTCGCGTCCGCCGCGCCGGGCGCCGCCGGCCACGATGGCCCGCGCAAAGCCGCACCAAGTGGTCGAGCCGTCGTTGACGCAGTGGAACGTGCCCGTCGGCGCGGTGGGGTCCTCCGCCATGCGCAGGGCCACGGTCGCCAGGGCGGCGGCGAGGTCGGTGGCGCTGGTCGGGCAGCCGTGCTGGTCGTCCACCACGGTGAGCCGGTCGCGCTCGGCCGCGAGGCGCAGCATCGTCTTCACGAAGTTGCCCCGGTGCGGGCTCACCACCCAGGCGGTGCGCAGGATCGCGTGGCGCGGATTGCCGGTGCGCACCGCGATCTCGCCCGCCGCCTTGCTGGCCCCGTAGACGCTGCGCGGATCGACCGGCTCGTCGGGACCGTAGGCGCCCTCCGGCTTGGTGCCCGCGAAGACGTAATCGGTCGAGACGTGGACGAGGGGGATGCCCCGCGCCTTCGTCGCCGCCGCGAGGATCGCCGGGGCGAGCGCGTTCAGGCGCCACGCGGCGGCCACGTCGGACTCGGCCTTGTCCACCGCCGTGTAGGCGGCGGTGTTGATGACCGCCGCGTAGGCCCGCCCGTCGAGGGCGGCCTCGATCGCGGCCGGCTCGGTGATGTCGAGGGCATCGCGGGTGGGAGCGTGGACCCGCACGCCCTCCGGCCAGGCATGGGCCTGAAGCTCGGTGCCGACCTGGCCGGCGCCGCCGAGGACGAGGATGTCCATCAGCCGGCGAGCCCGAGGCGCTCGCCCTGGTAGCGGCCCTCGCGGATCGGGCGCCACCACGCTTCGTTGGCAAGGTACCACGCCACCGTCTCTTCCAGGGCCGCCTCGAAGGTTTTCTGCGGCGCCCAGCCGAGTTCGGCCTCGGCCTTGGTGCAGTCGATGGCGTAGCGCCGGTCGTGGCCCGGCCGGTCGGCGACGAAGGTGATCAGCCGCTCGTGCGGCCCGGCCTCCGGGCGCAGACGGTCGAAGGCGGCGCACAGGCCCTTCACCACGGCGAGGTTGTTGCGCACGGCGCGGCCGCCGAGGAGATAGGTCTCGCCGATCCGCCCCCGCTCCAGCACGGCGACGAGGCCCTTGGCGTGGTCCTCGACATGGATCCAGTCGCGCTCGTTCAGGCCGTCGCCGTAGACCGGCAGGCTCCTGCCTTCCAGCGCGTTGAGGATCATCAGCGGGATCAGCTTCTCGGGGAAGTGACGCGGCCCGTAATTGTTCGAGCAGTTCGTCACCAGCACCGGCAGGCCGTAGGTCTCGTGCCACGCGCGGGCAAGGTGGTCGGAGGCGGCCTTCGAGGCCGAGTAGGGCGAGCGCGGATCGTAGCGGCTCTCCTCCGTGAAGAAGCCCCCCGGCGGCAGCGAGCCGTAGACCTCGTCGGTGGAGACGTGGAGGAAGCGGAACGTCTCGCGGTCGGCGCCGGTCAGGCCGTCGTAGCGCTCGCGCGCCGCGTCAAGCATCGTCTGCGTGCCGATGACGTTGGTGCGCACGAAGGCGCCGGGATCGGTGATCGAGCGGTCGACATGGCTCTCGGCGGCCAGATGCATCACCGCCTGCGGCTCGAAGTCCGCGAAGGCGGCCCGCACCGCGTCGCGGTCGCAGATGTCGGCCTCCACGAGCCGGTGGCGCCCGCTGCTCTCCAGGGGCTGCAGGGAGATCGGGTTGGCCGCGTAGGTCAGGGCGTCGAGGGTGACGACCTCGTGGCCGAGATCCTGCACGAGGTGCAGGACGAGGGCGGACCCGATGAAGCCGCAGCCGCCGGTGACGAGGATCCGCATCGAACATTCCCCCTCGGATCGAATCCGTGCCGGACCCGATCCACGCTGTATGGCAAAACGGCGGCGACGGTCAGAAGAGCCTGCCGGCCTCGCCGAGGGTGGGGGCCTTCCGGTCCTTGTCCGAGAGCACCGCCTCGGCCTCGCCGACCGGCCAGTCGATCCCGATCTCGGGGTCGTTCCACCGGATGGCCCGGTCATGGGCCGGGCTATAGTAGGAATCCACCTTGTAGGCGACCATCACGTCCGGCGTGAGGGTGCAGAAGCCGTGCGCGAAGCCGTGCGGGATGAACAATTGCTCCCCGCCCTCGGCGTCCAGGCGCACCGCGACGTACTGCCGGTAGGTCGGCGAATCCGGCCGGATGTCGACGGCGACGTCGAGGATCGCCCCCGACAGCACGCGGACCAATTTGACCTGGGGCTGGGGCGGGATCTGGAAATGCAGCCCGCGCACCGTCCCCTTGGGCGCGGAGAAGGACTGGTTGTCCTGCACGAACGAGACCGCGATCCCTGCGCGCTCCAGGGCATCCGCCCGGAACGTCTCCGAGAACCAGCCGCGCGCGTCGCCGAACCGCTTCGGGACGATGCGCTTCACGGCCGGAATATGCGTGTCGATCACGTCCACGGAGAGCCTCGGCATGGAAGATGTCGTCTAGGCCGGGCGATGCCGTTTGTTGTCCGCCCGTGTCAAGTCTCAGGCGGTCCAAAGACGAAAACGGGGCATCAGGGGATCCCAATCATCTTGTGAGTCTGCAGGGAGAGGCGCCAGCGCGCGTCGGCCCGGCAATAGGCGATGGCCGCTTGTGTGTTCGTGGCGGCGTCCGGCCCGTCCATCGGCTGCAGGAACCGGTGCCGGAACGGCAGGTCCGCGAAGGTCTCCGGCCGGGCATCGGCCTGCGGAAAGACCAGCTTCAATTCGTCGCCCCCGGCCTGGGCGAGGGGGTTCCCACCCTTGGGGCTGACGCAGATCCAGTCGATCCCCGGCGGGGCCGGTAGGGTGCCGTTGGTCTCGATGGCGATCTCGAACCCATGGCCGTGGACCGCCGCGATCAGGGCGGCGTCGAGCTGGAGCAGGGGCTCCCCGCCCGTGAACACCACGTAGCGGTTGTGCGGCCCGCCCTCCCACGTCGCGGCGATGGTGGCGGCGAGCGCCGTCGCATCGGGGAAGCGGCCACCGCCCTCCCCGTCCATGCCGACGAAATCCGTATCGCAGAAGCGGCAGGCAGCGGCGGCGCGGTCCTCTTCGCGACCCGACCAGAGGTTGCACCCGCTGAAACGACAGAAGACCGAGGCGCGCCCGGCTTGGGCGCCCTCCCCCTGCAGCGTGTGGAAGATTTCCTTGACCGCGTAAGACACCCTTTGTCCCCGAACCCTGCCGATTGCCGAATGTTTGACAGGCGCCCATCCGGCGCCAGATCCGTGTTGCGCCACGGCGACGGGCGCGCGCAACCCCGCACCCCGCGCGGCAGCGTTTCCTTCAGCCTCCCGCCCGCTTCGACCTTCCCCGGTTCACACAGGGGAGTCCGCCGCCATCGTATCGCCATGGAGCGTGCGTTGAAGGCATGTTCGACGCGCGTTTTCCTCCGGTGTGAGCGGCCACGGCCGCTTCACGACGAGACAGGTCCGATGCTCAATCACACAATTGGCCGTCTCCTGGCCCGCGCCTCCGGCGCCGTCGCCCTCCTCGCCGGTCTCGGCGGGGCGGCGGGGGCCGTGACGGTGCCGATCCTGGTGGCGGATGTCGATTCCGGCCGGGTGATCTACTCGCAGGCGCCGACCGATCCCTGGTATCCCGCCTCGATCACCAAGCTGATGACGACCTATGTGGCCCTCGATCTCGTCCGCCAGGGGCGGGCCTCGATGGACACGCTGATCACCATCTCGCCGAACGCGGCGGCCGAGCCGCCCTCGAAGATGGGCTTCAAGCCGGGCACGCAGCTGACCCTGAGCAACGC
This sequence comes from Methylobacterium litchii, assembly GCF_038442315.1. Taxonomy (NCBI): domain Bacteria; kingdom Pseudomonadati; phylum Pseudomonadota; class Alphaproteobacteria; order Hyphomicrobiales; family Methylobacteriaceae; genus Methylobacterium; species Methylobacterium litchii. The sequence continues at coordinate 37,424 of NZ_JBBXMY010000019.1, forward strand.
CCTCAAGATCATCATGGTGAAGTCGGCCAACGACGTGGCCTATGCCATCGGTGAGAGCCTCGGCGGGTCGGTCGACGGTTTCTCGTCGATGATGAACGACACCGCCCGCCGGATCGGGATGCAGGACAGCCGCTGGACGAACCCGAACGGCCTGCCCGACCCGCGCCAATGGACCTCGGCCCGCGACATGGCGGTGCTGGCCCGGGCCCTGATCCGCGACTTCCCCGACGACCACGACCTGTTCTCGATCTCGGCGATCCAGTTCGGCGGGGCGGTGATCCCGAACCATAACGGCCTGCTCGGCCGCTATCCCGGTACGGACGGGATGAAGACCGGCTTCATCTGCTCCGGCGGCTTCAACGTGGTGGCCACCGCCACCCGGGGCGGACGGCGCATCGTCGCCATCGTCATGGGCCAGCCGAGCGCCCGCGAGCGCGACGTGAAGACCGCCGACCTGTTCGATTACGGCTTCGCCCAGGATGGCGGCGGCGGGCCGGGGCTCGACGCCTTGCCGGCCTCGGGGGTCGGCGCCCCACCGGACATGCGCCCCTATGTCTGCGGCGGCAAGAAGGTGCCGGCGATCGACGAGGGCCCCGGCGCCGTGACGGCCTCCCCCGGCGCCACCACTGCCGCCCAGCTCGTCGGCGGTTCGGCGGCGTCCTCACCGTCCCTGGCGTTGGCGGCCTTCTCCAGCCCCGCGATGCGCGCCCGCACCCTGCCGCCCCGCGCGCCGCTGCAGCCCGTCGCCGTCTGGATCGGTCGCGACCCGGCCGAGGGCCAGCAGATCCTTGCCCAGCAGGCCGCCGAGGCCCAGGCCGCCGCGGCGAATGTCCGCGCCGCGCGGCTCGAAGCCGTCAAGGCCAAGCGCGAGGCGGCGCTCGCCAAGCGTCAGGCCGCCAAGGAAGCCGCCGCCCAGGCCCGCGCCGCCAAGGCCACGACCAAGGCCGCGTCGGGCGCGTCGCTCCCGCATGCGGCGAGCGCCTACACCGCCTCCGAGACGGCGGGGATGCCCGAAGCCAAGCCCGGCAAGGGTCTCGTGAAGGCGAAGGGCGCCGCCAAGCCGGCCGCTCATAAGCCAGTCGCGGCCAAGCCCGCCGCCAAGCCGGCCGGTAAGCCCGCCAAGAAGGCTTCCGCCAAAGCCGACGAGTAGGCTAACAGCCTCCTCGTCATGTCGCTTCCCGCCCCGCCGCCGCCCGATCCCCGTCGCCCCGAGCCGATCCCGCTCACGGTGCTCACGGGCTTCCTCGGGGCGGGGAAGACGACCCTGCTGAACCGCTGGCTCGGCGATCCCTCGCTCGCCGACACGGTGGTGATCGTCAACGAGTTCGGGGAGATCGGCCTCGACCACCTGCTCATCGAGACGGTGGACGAGGACATGGTGCTCCTCGGCGCGGGCTGCCTGTGCTGCACCGTGCGCGGCGACCTGATCGCCACCCTGGAAGACCTGCTGCGCCAGCGCGACAACGGCCGCATCACGCCGTTCCGCCGGGTGGTGATCGAGACGACCGGCCTCGCCGACCCGGCGCCGATCCTCCACGCGCTGATCTTCCATCCGTATTTGGTGATGCGGTACCGGCTCCAGGCGGTGGTGACGGTGGTGGATGCCGTCCACGGCGCGGCGACCCTCGACGCCCATCCCGAGGCCATGCGGCAGGCGGCGGTGGCCGACCGGCTGGTCCTCACCAAGGAAGATCTCGCCCCGGATACGGCGGAGCTGCGCGCCCGGCTCGCCGCCCTCAACCGGGCCGCGCCGGTCCTGCCGGCCGACACGCCTCCCGACGACCTGCTCGGCGGCCTGTTCGGGCTCGACGGCAAGGGCGAGGACGTGAAGGCATGGCTCGGCGCCGCCGCCCTCGACGAGGAGCCGGAAGCCGGCCTCGACGTGAACCGGCACGACGCCGCGATCCGCGCGATCTGCCTGACGAGCGAGAAGCCGATACCGCGCCCGGCCTTCGAGATGTTCCTCGACCTGCTGCGCTCGGGCCACGGGCCGAAGATCCTGCGGATGAAGGGCCTCGTCGCCCTGGCCGACGATCCCGAGCGCCCCCTCGTCGTGCACGGGGTGCAGCACGTGGTCCACGCCCCCGTGACCCTGCCCGCCTGGCCCGATCCCGACCGGACCTCGCGCCTCGTCCTGATCCTCGCCGATCTCGACCCGGCCTTCGTCCAGCGCCTGTGGGACGCCTTCCTCGGGCGGCCCCGCCTCGATGCCCCCGACGCCGCCGCCCTGACCGACAACCCCCTCGCCATCCCCGGCGGCTGAGCGCGGCACCGTCCTTGAACCACGCGGGGCAAGAGGCGCCGCACAGGCGCCGGCTCGTCCCGAACCGGGACGGAACGCTTCAGGGCGGGACAGACGATGGCGCGACGTTTCACCGTGATCCAGGGCGGCCTCGGCGAGCTGGCCCCCCGCGCCAAGCCCGGCCGGGCGCGGCTGGAAGCGGTCGGCGCGCTCCTGCGGCGCCGTCTCGCCGCCCTGCGGGACGCGACCGCACCGGAGCGTCCCACGGCGAGCGCGCCTGCCCGCCGGCCAATTCCGGATGGCGCCTTCCTCGGCGTGCGCCCCGAGGGCTGGAGCCCCGACGTCGCAGCCTGAGCGGCCCGCGCCGGGGCGCCCTACCTCCGCCCCATGGCGAGCGACATCATCCATGGCCTGAAGCGGAGCCGCGCCCCGCGATCCCGTGACACTCTTCCGGCCGGCGAGGCCGGGCGGGTCGAGGCGGTGATGGCCCGGTTGGCGCAGGCCGATCCCGACCCGAAGGCTGGTCTCGCGGTCGAAGATCCGTTCCGCCTGCTGGTGAGCGTGCTGCTCTCAGCGCAATCCACCGGTCCGACCGTCGCCCGCGTGTCGGACGCGTTGTTCGCGAAGGCCGGCACGCCGGACGCGCTGCTGACACTGGGCGAGGACGCGATCCTGACGATCGTCCGCCCGGTCGGCCTCGGCCCGTCGAAGACGCGGGCGATCCTGAAGCTCTGCGTGGCGCTGGCCAGCGAGTTCCGCGGGCAGGTACCCCGCACAGCCGCCGATCTGCAGCGCCTGCCGGGGATCGGCCGGAAATCCGCCGAGGTCACGGCCAACTTCGCCTTCGGCGAGAAGGTGATCGCCGTCGACACCCATGTCTTCCGGGTCTCGAACCGCATCCCCCTGGCGCCCGGCCGCACCGTCGATGCGGTGGCGGACGGCCTCGCCGCCCTGGTGCCCGACGCCTACAAGGACGGCGCCCACATCTGGCTGTTTCGGCACGGACGCGACACCTGCACGGCGCGCAAGCCCGCCTGCCCGCGCTGTCCGGTCGCCGATCTCTGCACGTGGCCGGAGAAGACGGACTGAGCGGCGCTACTCGTCCTCGCCGAACCGGTTGGCGAGGAGCGCCTCGATGGCGTCCAGGCACGCCTGCGCGTCCTCGCCCACGGCGGTGACGGCGATGCGGGTGCCCATGGCCGCGCCCAGCGTCAGCAGCCCCATGATCGAGCGCCCGCCCACGGTCTCGCCCGCGCGGGTGACGGTGACGGTGGCATCGTACCGCTCGACCGTCTGCACGAATTTCGCGGAGGCCCGCGCATGAAGGCCGCGCCGGTTGATGATCGGCAGCTTCCGCAGGAAGCCGCCCTCCGGCACCGGAGGGTTGTCGTCGTTCTCGTAGAGGTCGTCCATCGGTCTCGCTGCGGTCGTCCGGCCGGGGGGAAGACTAGACCATGAGCCGGCCAAGTCGATCCCGGAACAGGCAAATCGCCGGGGGAAGGGCTACCATTCGTATTCCGCGCCGACCCCGAGGCTGGTCCGGCCGTCGCTGCCCGCCTCGCCCTTGAGCTTGATCCGCCGGGTCACATCGACATCGACGCCCACGGCTGTGTCGGCGGGCTTGGCGCCAGCCTTCACGCCGATGCTCACCCGGTCGGAGATATAGCGCGAGGCGCCGAGCGCCGGGCCGCCGCTCGCCCCGGTCGAGACGTCGAGGCTGTCGAGGCCGAGCCCCTTGCGGGCCTGCTCGAACACATCCGGCCCCGCCGAGCCGCCGGAGAGCTGGGCCACGGCCTGGGCGAGTTGCAGCGCCTGGAACGGCGAGAGCCCGCCCGCCGCCTTCTTGAACAGCAGGCGCGACAGGATCTCGTCCTGCGGGAGGGACGGGTCCGAGGTCAGGGCGAATTGCGGCGCGTCCGCCGGGCCGGAGACGGCCACGCGGGCAGTGACGTCGCCGGCCTTGGTCTGGGCCGAGAAGTCGAGATCGGGGGTCGTCAGGCTCCCGGCGAAGGTGATGCGCCCCCGGTCGAAATCGAGGCGCTGGCCCACGAGATCGAACCGGCCCCGGCGCATGGAGAATTCGCCGTTGGCGCGGGGATCGCGCGAGGAGCCCGTCACCCGCAGCGATCCGCCCAGTTCGGCATCGATGCCCCGGCCGCGCACGAAGATATGGCTCGGCGCGTCGACCGAGACGTCGAGGGTGGCGTCGAAGGGCGCCGCCGCCTTGCCGCGTCCCCGCCCCCGGACGGCCTTCGCCTCGGCGCGCTTGGCGAGGCGGGCGCGCAGCTCCGGCGGGGTGTTGACGTGGCGCACGCCCGGAAGCGGCCGGGCCGTGGCGGGGAGCCGGTCGGGCACCGCGACGTCGATGGAGGCGACATCGACCCGGCCGGTGATCTTCGGCGTGCGGGCGAGCGGGCCGGAGAGCGACAGGTCGAGCCCGGCCACCGCCGTCATCAGCGAACTCGACACGAGTTCCGCCCGCTCGGCGGTGAGGCGGAAGGCGCCGGGGAAGCCGCCGGCCGGGTCGAGGCTGACCTTGCCCGAGGCGGCGACCCGCCCGCCGTTGCGGGTCGAGGCGGTGAGGCGTTCCACGACGAGGCTGTCGCCCCGCCCGGTGACGCGGCCCTCGATGGCGGTGAAGCGGATGCCGTTCAGCGGATCGGTGAAGCTGCCGCCCGACAGGGTGGCGCTGCCCTCGGCGCGCGGCGCGGCGAGGGTGCCGGTGACGCCGCCGTCGATGGCGACCCTGCCGCCGACGCTCTGGCCGGTGGCGCTGAGCACAAAATTCGCCAGCGCTGCGTCGAGATTGCCCTTGCCGCGCAAGTTGAGGGGGCCGCCGGGCTCGATGGGCAGCGAGCCGGAGAGGGTCAGCGCCATGCCGCGCCCGGCGCTCACGCGCCCGTCGAGGCTCGCCTGTCCGCCCGAGAGCGTGCCGCGCGCCTCGGCCTCGATGGGCGGCAGGCCGGCACTGCGGGTCTGCGGCGCGACGAGGCGCGCGACCTTGAGAGCGTAGCGCCCCTCCGGCCGGCTCGCCGGGCCGTGGACGTCCGCCTCACCGTCGAGGGTGCCCGACAGGGCGAGGTCGGGCGAGGCGATCCGGGCGAGCGACAGGGGCAGCGCGCGGATCGCGACCTTCATGTCGAGGGTCTGTCCGGCCCGGCCGGAGACCTGCACCCGGCCCGAGCCGGCGGCGATGGACAGCCCGTCGATCACCGCCCCGCCGTCAGTGAGGGTGATCGTGGCCGGACCCGTCAGGGCGAAGCGGTCGGCGCCGCGCGCGGCCGAGAGCCGGGCGATCTCGATCCGCGTCGCTTCGGCGGGGATCAGCCGGGCGGCGCCGTCGAGGGCGAAGCCCCGCGCGCGGGCGGTGAGCACCACGTCGCTGGCACTCGCGGTGCCGGTGGCGGCGAGGCGCAGGGTGTCGACGATCTGGCCGGCGGCCACGACCCGGTCGGCGTCGAGATGCCCGTCGAGGAATGGCCGTGCGCGGATGTCGGCGCCGCGCAGGTCGGCATCGAGCCGGGCCAGCGCGGTCTCGCCGTAGCGGAGGTTCGCGCCGGTCGCGCGGATCGCCGCGCCCTGGCGTCCGCCGTCGCGGGTGAGGGTGACGGTGGCGTCGAGGCGCCCGGCGAGGGGTTCGGGGCTGAGCGGCGAGAGGTCGTCGAGGTTCCCCGCCCGCACGGCGAGGGTGCCGGCGGCGAGCTGCGTCGCCTCGGCCAGCGCCGCGTTGCCCTCGATCGCCACCGAGCCGAGGGTGAGGGCGAGCCGGTCGAGCACCCAGTCGGTCCCGGCCGGCAGCGCGGTGCGGGCGACATGCGCCCCGCCGGAGAGGGGCTTGCCGCCCACGTCGCCGGAGAGTTTCACGGTGCCGTCCGCCGCGCCGGTCGCGTCGCGCAAAGCCGCCTCGATGGCGAGGTTGCGGATCGGCCGCCCGTCGGCGGTCGCCGAGGGGGCGGTGAGCGTGGCGGCGAGGTCGGGCTTTTCGAGGGAGCCGGTCAGCCGCGCGTCGAGGGCGGCGCGGCCGGTGAAGCGCGCATCGAGGTCGGTGAGGCTCTTCAGGTCGACGCGGGCGGCGACATCCGCGGCAGCGGCCGTTGCCTGCCCCTGGAGCGTGGCCAGCAGGCCCGCGCCGTCGAGGCGGAGATGGTCGAACCCGTAGCCGTCATAGGTCCGCGAGACCCGGCCGGTGAGGGTCGGCCCTCGGCCGAGGAGCCGGTCGGCCGGGCCGGAGCCGGTGGCGAGGCCGGAGCCGGTGACGGTGAGGTCGGCGGCGAGCGCCTTGCGGGCGGGATCGCCCGAGAGCCGCGCCTTGGCCTCGACGCTCCCCGCGAGGCCCCGCCCGGCGAGGCCGGAGAAGGCGGCGAGGTCGGGGAGCGAGGCCTGGAGCGTCCCGGCCAGCACGTTCTGGCCGAGCCGCCCGACATAGGAGGCCTGCGCGGTGTCGGAGATGGCAGAGAGGCGCGACACGTCGATCACCCCGTCCGGGCCGGCGGTGGCGCGCAGGGTGAGCTTCGCCGCCGAGCCGATGGCGCGGCGCAGCGCCGGGTCGGCGAGGCGTAAGCCCTCGGCATCGCCATCGGCCATGATGGCGAAGCGCCCGGCCTTCGGGTCGCCCTCCGGCTCGACGGAGAGGGTCGCGGCCACCTTGTCGAGGTCGGAATCGCGGCTGCGGATGCCGGCGGCGTCGAGCTTGCCGCGCACGGTTGGGGTGGTCAGCGGACCCTTGAGGCTGCCGTCGAAGACGAGCTTGGCGATCTCGGACTCGCCCGCCTTCGTCACCTCGCCCTCGGTCGGCAGGGCGCGGGCCTGAAGGGTCAGGTCGCCGATCCGGTCGGCGGTGATGCCCCCGGCGGCCGACAGCCGCGCGGTGCGGGAGGCCAGTTCCAGCCGGTCGATGCGGAAGGCGCCGCTGTCGGCGAAGGAGAGTCCGCCGTCGAGCTTGGTCGTGCCGGCGAAGACCGAGGCGGCCGGGCCGGGCACCAGACCCTCGATGCGCGCGGCGAGATCGAGGGAGAGCCGCCGCTCGGCGCCGATGCGGGAGATCTTCGCGCCGCCCTTGGCGCCGATCTCCGGGCCGGCGGTGAAGTCGAGGGTGGCGTTCCAGGCGTCCAGGGTGCCCTTGCCGTCGAGGTCGAAGGCGATGGGCGGCGCGCCGGGGATCGAGGCGGCTTTCGAGAGCAGGCCGCCCGCCTCCTCCAGCAGGTTGGCCTTCAGTTCGAGCTTGTCGCCGTTCGGCACGTAGGCGAGGGTCAGGCGGAAGAACCCTGCCGCGTCGAGGCGCTTGGCCTCGGCCCGCAGGTCCAGCCCCTCGCTCGCCGCGCCGAGCTTCGCGCTGCCCTGGGCCGAGAGCCGGGCCGGCTGGCCGGCGATCTCCTCGCCGAGCACCAGTTCCGCGAGCTTGAAGCCTTTGATCTCGACCTTCACCGGCAGGTCCGGCAGCAACTTGCCATCGGGCTTGGCCTCCTCCGGCGTCGGGCCGGGCAGCGGGCGCCGCAGCACCTCCAGCCGGCCGACCTCCAGGGTGTCGACTTCCAGACGTCCCGAGAGCAGGGCGAGGCGCCGCCAGGAGATCCGCGCCTTGTCGAGCTTCAACCAGATTCCGGCGCGGTCGCTCACAGCCACGTCGCGGATGGTCGCGTCCGAGGAGAGCGCACCGTCCACGGCGCCGATGGTGACGCGGGAGGCGGGCGTAGAGAGCGCCTTCGACAGGAGCCCGCCGAGGACGGATTTGTCGCCGTCCTCCGCGCGGGGCGTGAGCGGCGCGAGGGTGACGAGGCAGAGGAGAAGAATCAGTATCGCCATCCCCCTCCCCCCTCTGCGGGGGAGGGTGGCCCCGGCGTCAGCCGGGGTCGGGAGAGGGGAGCGACGGTTCAGGATGTTGCGCGCCGCGTGATCTCTCATGAGCCGTCGCTCCCCTCTCCCCCCCTGCTTCGCAGGGTACCCTCCCCCGCATGGGGGGGAGGGAGAGGCAGCGTGCGTGAAGAAGGCCATCAGAACGCCTGCCCGAGGCTGAGATACAGGACGGCGGGGCGGACATGGCCGCCCTTGTAGGCGTCGAGGGGGAAGGCGAGGTCGGCGCGGATTGGACCGATGCCGGTATAGTAGCGCAGGCCGATGCCCACCGATTTGCGGATGGTCTCATCGAAGTTCGGCAGGGACGAGGCAAAGGCCGTGCCCGCGTCGAAGAACGGCACCACGCCGATCGTGTCCGTCACCTTGATCCGCGCCTCGATGGAGGCTTCGAGCAGGCTGCGCCCGCCGATGGGCAGGTTGAACGGGCCGATGGGGCCGAGCGTTCGGTAGGGGTAGCCGCGCACCGAGCCGCCGCCGCCCGCGAAGAAGCGGAAATTGTCCGGGATCTCGCCGAGCTTCGCCCCCGAGACCGAGCCGAAGCCGACGCGGCCGGCGAGGATGAAGCGGGATTCGTCGTCGAGCGAATAATAGGTCGAGCCCTGCGCCTTCGCGACGACGATGCCGGGATCCGAGAGGCCGCCGGGATAGGCGGCGAGCGACGCGATGGCCCGGAACCCCTTGGTCGGGTCGAGGAGGCTGTCGGTGGAATCGTAGGTGACGGAGGCCGGCACGCCGATCAGCCGGTAGTTCACCGTGCCCAGCGCGTCCTGCGAGCGCCCCGCCTGCGCGTCGAGGCCGATCTGCGCCGAGAACGTGTCCGAGAAGCGGTGGCGGATCGCGCCGGAGATGCCGCCGCCGTCCACGAGGTAGCTCTGCTGCACCTCGCGGGTAATGAAGGCGTTCGCCAGGAAGTCGTTGCGGGTGCCCCAGAGGGCGGGCTGCACGTAGGTCGCCGAGAGGCGCCCGCCGAGGCCGTTGGTGCCGATGCCCGCCTGCTTGCGCTGCTGCGCGAACGGGTCGTAGCCGAGGCCGAGATAGTAGAGGTCGGCGTCGAGGCGGAAGGTCTCGCCGCCGCCGAACAGATTGCGGTTGGCGTAGTAGGCCCGCACCCCCGGCCCATCGACCGTCGAGTAGCGCGCCGAGACGCCGATCAGGTTCTTTTCGCGCTCGCTGACTTCCACGAAGAGCGGCAGGTTGCCGTCCGCGTCGAGTTCGGTCCCCTCGCGCACCCGCACGGCGCCGATGCCTTCGAGGCGCGCCACCGAGCGGCGGATCGCCGACACCGCCTGCGGCGAGTACGGATCGCCCGGCTCCGCGTAGATGAAGGAGCGGATCGTGGCCGGGTCCATGCCCTCCGCGCCCCGGACGCTCACCGCCCCGATCCCGGCCTTCGGCCCCGGATCGAGGGTGAAGGTCACGTCCATGACGTGGGCGGAATCGTCCACGACGGGGTCGCGGTCCACCACCTTGGCGAACGGGTGCCCCTGCGCGCGGAAGTTGTCGACGATGGCCGCCTCGCGGGCGAGCACGGTCGCGGAGCGGGCCGGCACGTCGTCATCGACGCGGGTGAGGCGCGGCGGCAGCACCTCCTCAGGGAAGGGCCGCCCGGCCCGGTCGCGCACCGCGATCCGGCGCAGGGTGTAGAGCGGCCCGAGGTCGACGGCGACCTTCACCGGCACGAGGCCGCGATTGCGCCACGCCTCAGCGGCGCGCACCGCCGCCTCGGTCCGGCCGGGGGCGACGGGCACGCCGTCGATGCGCACTTCCACCCGGCCCTGATAATAGCCGTAGCCCGAGAGCACGTCGGCGAGCTTGAGGATGTCCGCCTCGGCCCGGCGCACCAGCCCCTCCCCGCCCTCTACCGCCTCCTGGCGCAGGCGGTAGAGGGCGGAGGCGTCCTGCACGGCGGTCAGGACGTCGGAATCGTCGGTGCCGGTGATCTTGGCCGCATAGGGCAGAGCGGTCGGGCTCGGGGCCGGCGGCTCCGGCTCGGAGCCGAACAGGCCGAACAGATCGAAGGCGCGGGCGGGCTCCGGCAGCAGAAGGCCGGCAGCACTCGCTGCCCAGGCGATCAGCACCGCGCGGGCAGCCCCCTGCGGCAGAGAGAACGGACGTCGAAGGAACACCAAGCGAAATGCAGCCGTCAGGCCAGGCTGCGATCGGTTTGGCCGTACGCGTTCCGATTCATGCTCGACGCCCCCACGTCTCGCTCAGCGCCTCGCCGGGGGCGCACACTCACCTCTGCCCGATGGCCGCACGATGGCGCGGCCCCGGCCTGTCACGTCACGCCGCAAATGAGACGACTCTGTGGCGAAGCGGTGATTCAGGCGGCTCTGACCTGTGAAAGGAAGCCCGCGACCGCTCCGCGCAGAGCCCCCGCCTGACGGGACAGATCGCTTGCGGCGGTGAGCACCTGATCCGATCCGTGGCTCGCCGTGGCGGCGGCTGCATCGACCCCCGCCACATGGCCGGAGACGGCGCGGGTGTCCTGCGAGGTCTGCGCGGTGGTGCGGGCGATCTCGGCGGTGGCGGCGCCCTGCTCCTCGACCATGGCGGCGATGTCCGAGCCGACCCGGGCGAGGTCGCGGACCATGGTGGCGATGCCGCCGATGGAGCGCACCGAGGCGTCCGTGGCCCCGGCGATCTCGCCGACCTTGGCGGCGATGTCCTCGGTGGCGCGGGTGGTCTGGGCGGCGAGTTCCTTCACCTCCGCCGCGACGACGGCGAAGCCCCGCCCCGCTTCGCCCGCGCGCGCGGCCTCGATGGTGGCGTTGAGGGCGAGAAGGTTGGTCTGCGCGGCGACGCTGGAGATCATGCCGACGATCTCGCCGATGCTGGCGGCGGCCTCCGCGAGGCGGCGTACCTCGTCCGCCGCGCCGTCCGCGTCGCGCTGGGCGGTGGCGGCGAGGTTGGCCGAGGCCCCGACCTGCGAGGCGATCTCGCGCACCGAGACCGAGAGTTCCTCCGTCGCGGCGGCGACCGCGTCGGCCGAGCCCGCCGCCGAGTGCGAGGCGCTGGCGACCGCCCGGCTCAGGCCGGTCGTGTCGCGGGCGGCCTTGGACATGCCGAGCGCCGAGGATTCGAGCTGACTCGCGGCGGCCGAGACCGCCTCCACGATGCTGCCGACCTGTCCCTCGAAATCGTCGGCGAGAAGTTTGGCCGCCTGGCGCTGGGCGGCGGCGTGTTCCAGGGCCATGTGCTCCTGCGCCGCCTGCGCAACCCGGCGCTCGGTGACGCTCTCGCGGAAGGCGATCGCCGCGCCGCTGATCGCCCGCAGCTCGCGCGGGCCGCCGGCCGGCAGCACCACCTTTTCGGCCTCCGCGTCGCCCCGGCCGATCAGGGTGAGCGCCCTCGCCACCCGCGTGAGCGGGCGGCTGATGGCGGTGCCGAGCGCCGCCGCGATGCCGACCGAGGCCGTCAGCAGGGCGAGCGCCCCGCCGATCCAGAGCCAGAGCAGCCGTTCGGCCTCCGCGCGCAGGGAGCGCGCCTGCCCGACCAACTCGCCGGTCAATTGATCCTCGACGCCCTTCAGGCTGTCGATGCGCTGCGTGGCGAGCTTGAACCAGCCCGGCGCGTCGCGGAAGGCGGGTGCCTCGCCGGGGGCGAGGGCGAGCAGCGAGTCGCGCAGCCGCGCGACCTCGCGGGCGGGCTCGCTCCCCTCCGCCGTATCGAGGGCAGCGGCCTGCGCGGGCGCCGCGCTGGCGCGGAACAGCTTGGCGTAGGTCCCCTGATCCGCCGTCAGGGTCGCGAGGCGGCGGGCGGCGGGAAGGTCGTACTGGCCGGAGGCGAAGACGGCCGAGGCGGCGGCCCGCTCCTGGCCGGCGGCCTCCTTCATCATCAGGAAGGCGGCATAGGATTGGGCGCGGGCGGCGATGGAGGCCTCGTCCATGGCCCCGCCCATGGCGCGCACGAGGCCGAGGCCGGCGCCGATCATGCCCGTATAGAAGGCGGCGGCCTGCGGCGCGGGGACGGACAGGCCGTCGATCACCTTGCGCTGCGCGGCGTGGCCGTTGAGCTTGTCCGCGAGATCCTTGGCCGAGGCGGCGGCCGCGCCGCCCATGGCGCCGAAGCCCCCCGCCGCCACGGCCTCCTTCAGGCCCGCGAGCGCCGCATCGGTGCGCCCCCGCTGGGCCGTCAACTCGGGGCCGAACTGCGCGCCCTTCGCCGCCAGGAACAGGCTGGAGGCGCCCCGCTCCCGCTGCGCCTCGTGGACGAAGGCGCTGATCCGCGAGGACAGCCCCACGAGATCCTCCACCTGAACCATGTCGGCGCGGCGCGTCCACTGATCCAAGATCGAGACGCCCGCCGCGCCCGCGAAGGCGAGGCAGGGCGCGAGCGCAACCGCCAGGATGCGGGAATGGAGCGTTGCGAGGAAGGTCATGACTGAGCCAGAAGAAGTGTTTGCGCGGCCAATACTCACGTAAGTTGATAAAATTATCGTTGCCTGGGCCTGACAGTGATCGAGGCCACTTGCTCGTTTAAGCTGCAGATTGGGTCGAATCTGCTTGCCCGGTGTGCAGGTCTCCCCAAGCTTTCAGCGCGGAAATGACAGGTTGCAGCGAGCGGCCGCGCTCGGTCAGGCTGTACTCCACCTTGGGAGGGACTTCGGCGTAGACCCGTCGCGCGATCAGCCCGTCGGCTTCCATTTCCCGAAGCTGATTCGTGAGCATCCGCTGGGTGACGCTCGTCAGCCGGCGCCGGAGTTCGCTGAACCGCAGCGTCCCCTCCAACAAGTGGTAGAGGATCACGCCCTTCCACTTGCCGTCGATGAGCCGGAGGGTGGCTTCGACGGCGCAGCCCGGGCTGCAATCGCCGCTGTGGTGACGGGTGCGGGCCATAGCGGTATCCTTTTCGACACTAGTGGCCTTTTATGTGCGTACTTGCGCGCTTGGAAGAGCGGCGGCATCACGCGGGCCTCGATGCGAGGAGGTCGCGATGCGCGCCGTCGGATACCGGAAGTCCCTGCCGATCACCCAGGACGAGGCGCTGGTCGACCTCGACCTGCCGCAGCCCGAGCCGGGGCCGCGCGACCTGCTCGTGAAGGTCGAGGCGATTTCGGTGAACCCGGTGGACACCAAGGTCCGGCGCCGGGCCGAGCCCGAGGCCGGCGGCACCAAGGTGCTCGGATGGGACGCCGCCGGCACCGTCGTCGCGACCGGCGCGGAGATGACGGAGTTCGCCGTCGGGGACGCGGTGTTCTATGCCGGCGATCTCGGCCGTCCCGGCACGAACGCGCAGTTCCATTGCGTCGATGCGCGGATCGTCGGGCGCAAACCGACGAGCCTCGATTGGGCGCAGGCCGCCGCCCTGCCGCTCACGGCGATCACCGCCTGGGAAACCCTGTTCGACCGGCTCGACACGGGCCGACCCGTGCCCGGCGCGGCCCCTGCCCTGCTCATCGTCGGCGGGGCGGGCGGGGTCGGGTCCATCGCGATCCAGCTCGCCCGGCAGCTCACCGACCTGACGGTGATCGCCACCGCCTCGCGGCCGGAGACGGCGCAATGGTGCCGCGACCTCGGCGCCCACCATGTCGTGGACCACGGCAAGCCGCTGGCCGCCGAGGTGGCGGCCCTTGGGATTGGTGCCCCGGGCCTCGTCTTCTCGACCACCAACACCGATCTGCATCTCACCGAGATCGCTGGACTGATCGCGCCGCAGGGGCGCTTCGCCCTGATCGACGACCCCGAGAGCCTGGATATCTCGGTCCTCAAGCGGAAGAGCCTGTCCCTGCACTGGGAGTTCATGTTCACCCGCTCGATGTTCGCCACCGCCGACATCGCCGAGCAGGGGCGGCTCTTGAACGAGGTCGCGCGGCTCGTGGACGAGGGACGCCTGCGCACCACCCTGGGTGAGCATTACGGGCGCATCGATGCGGACAACCTCCGGCGGGCCCATGCCCTGATCGAGTCCGGCCGGGCCAAGGGCAAGATCGTCCTCGAAGGCTTCGCGGACTAGGTCGGGGGCCTACAGGCGCAGCACCCGCCCCGCCCCTGCGACGCCGACCAGCAGCACCGCGACCGTCAGGAAGGCAGTCGGCAGGCTCGTCCCCTGCGCGACGAAGCCGATCAGCGCCGGGCCGGCGAGCACCCCGGTATAGCCGAAGGTGGTCACGGCCGGCACGGCGACGCTCGGGGGCATCGCCGTCTGCCGTCCGGCGGCGGTGAACAGCACGGGCACGATGTTGGCGCAGCCCGCTCCGACCAGGGCGTAGCCGGCCAGGGCTGCCTCCCAGGCCGGGACGAGGACCGTGAGGGCGAGGCCGGCGGCGGCGCAAAGCCCGCCGAGGACGAGGACGCGTCGGCGCCCGAGCCACGCGACGATCCCGTCCCCCGCGAGCCGGCCCGCCGTCATCGTCACCGAGAAGGCCGCATAGCCGAGGGTCGCCCGCGCGGCATCGACGCCCCGGTCCTGCGACAGGAACACGGCGCTCCAATCGAGCACCGAGCCCTCCGTCAGGAAGGTGATGCAGCACAGGATGCCGATGACGAGGACGATCCCGCGCGGAAGGGCGAAGGCGGGGCCGCCCGCCGTGGCGGCCCGCGCCAGGATGCCGGGCCAGGAGGCCGCGAACATCACGGCGATGGCGGCGACCGCGAGCAGGGTCGTTGTGCCGATCCCGAGGCCGGTGAAGAGCAAGGCCCCCGCCGCCAGCGCCCCGACGAGGCTGCCGAGGCTGTAGAGCCCATGGAAGCCCGACATCATCGGGCGGCCCCGCGCCTTCTCCACGGCGACGGCCTGAAGGTTCATGGCGCAATCGACCGCGCCCATCCCCGCGCCGAACAGGAGCAGGCAGGGCGCGAGCAGCCACGCCGAATCGACGTTCGCGAGGATCGGCAGGGGCAAGGCGATCGCGCTCGTGCCGAACAGCACCACCGGGCGCAGGCCGAACCGGGCCGCCGCCGCGCCCGCGAGGGGCATCGCCGCGATGGAGCCGATGCCGAGGCAGAGCAGCAGGAGGCCGAGTTGCGCCTCGCTCAAGCCGGCCTGCGCCTTCACATGCGGGACCAGTGGTGCCCAGGCGGCGGTGCCGATGCCGACGATGAGGAACAGGAGGCGGGTGGACCACACGCCGTCGCGGGTCTGGCTAGCGCGCGGCTCGGTCGCGGCGAGAATCTGCATCGGCAGGCGTCGTCAATCGGGTGGCGGAGCCCTACCTCTGGGACGCCCCGCGCGTGGCCGCAAGGCAGGCCGGCGCCAACCTGCCCTGCGTCGGGCCGGTTGCCCGCGTACTCATTTCGTTCTAGCAAGCTCACGCGGGGGCGGGTCCGCGAATGGACCGCCGCACCTTGCCATCGGCCAGCGGGGATCGACATGAGCCGGTGCTGCGGCCGGTTCACCGGACGCCTCCCCATCCGCGTCGACGCCTCGAAAGACCGCCGCCCTCATGGCCAGAGCCCGTGCCGGAGCCCAGAAGCAGGCCGCCGAACCCGCGAGCCCCCGTCCCGCCGCCGGCAAGGCCGGCGCCAAGGCGACGGATAAGACGACGGTGAAGGCCACCGTGAAGGCGCCTCCGCGCGCCGCGGCCAAGGCCGAAGCGTCCATCGATGCCAAGCTGGAGAAGCTGTTCGATGCGGCGGGCCCGGCGACCCGGGACCAGCGCGTCATCTCCGTGCGCGGCGCCCGCGAGCACAATCTGAAGAACGTCGACCTGACGATCCCCCGCGACCGGCTGGTGGTGTTCACCGGCCTCTCGGGCTCGGGCAAGTCGTCGCTCGCGTTCGACACGATCTACGCCGAGGGGCAGCGCCGCTACGTCGAATCGCTCTCGGCCTATGCCCGCCAGTTCCTGGAGATGATGTCGAAGCCCGATGTCGATCAGATCGACGGGCTCTCCCCGGCCATCTCCATCGAGCAGAAGACCACCTCGAAGAATCCGCGCTCGACGGTGGGCACCGTCACCGAGATCTACGATTACATGCGCCTGCTCTGGGCGCGGGTCGGCATCCCCTATTCCCCGGCCACCGGCCTGCCCATCGAGAGCCAGACCGTCCAGCAGATGGTCGACCGGGTGCTGACCCTGCCGGAAAAGACCCGCCTGTACCTGCTCGCCCCCGTGGTGCGCGGCCGGAAGGGCGAGTACCGCAAGGAGATCGCCGAGTTCCAGAAGAAGGGCTTCCAGCGCCTGCGGATCGACGGCGAATTCTACGCCATCGACGACGCGCCCAAGCTCGACAAGAAGCTGAAGCACGACATCGACGTGGTGGTCGACCGGATCGTGGTGCGCGACGACATCGCCTCGCGTCTGGCCGATTCCTTCGAGACCGCCCTCGACCTCGCGGACGGGATTGCGGAGATCGTCTACGCCGACGTGGCCGAGGGGGAGGAGGCACAGTCCATCACCTTCTCGTCGCGCTTCGCCTGCCCGGTCTCCGGCTTCACCATCGCCGAGATCGAGCCGCGCCTGTTCTCGTTCAACAACCCGTTCGGCGCCTGCCCGACCTGCGGCGGCATCGGCCACGAGATGCGGATCGACCCCGAACTCGTCATCGCCGATCCGGCCCTCAGCCTGAAGCGCGGGACGGTGGCGCCCTGGGCGAAATCCACCTCCCCCTATTACGGCCAGACCCTGGACGCGCTCTCCGCCCATTTCGGGTTCGAGACCAGTACCCCCTGGGCCAAGCTGAGGGACGCCGACCGCGCCGTGGTGCTCTACGGGTCCGGCCGCGAGTCGATCCGCTTCTATTATGACGACGGCCTGCGCCGGTATTCGGTCAACAAGCCCTTCGAGGGCGTGATCCCGAACCTAGAGCGCCGCTACAAGGAGAGCGATTCCGACGCCGTGCGCGAGGAGATCGGGCGCTTCATGAGCGAGACGCCCTGCGCCGCCTGCCTCGGCAAGCGCCTCAAGCCCGAGGCGCTGGCGGTGAAGGTGGCGATGCATGACATCGGCGAGGTCACGGACCTGTCGGTGAGCAAGGCGCACCAATGGTTCGCTGACCTGCCCGAGAAGCTGACGGCCAAGCAGAACGAGATCGCCATCCGCATCCTCAAGGAGATCAGCGACCGCTTAAGCTTCCTGATGGATGTGGGCCTCGAATACCTGACCCTGGCGCGGGGCTCCGGCTCCCTCTCCGGCGGCGAGAGCCAGCGCATCCGCCTCGCCAGCCAGATCGGCTCCGGCCTGACCGGCGTGCTCTACGTCCTCGACGAGCCGTCCATCGGCCTGCACCAGCGGGACAACGAGCGGTTGCTCGGCACATTGAAGCGCCTACGCGACCTCGGCAATTCGGTGATCGTCGTGGAGCACGACGAGGACGCCATCCTGCAGGCCGATTACGTGGTCGATGTCGGCCCCGGCGCCGGCATCCACGGGGGCGAGATCATCGCCCAGGGGACGCCCGCCGAGGTGCTGGCCAACCCCGCCTCGCTCACCGCCAAGTACCTGACCGGTGAGCTATCGGTGCGGATGCCCGCCGCCCGGCGGAAGGGCCGCAAGGGCACGCTCGAGGTGTTCGGCGCACGCGGCAACAACCTCAAGGACGTGGACATCGCGGTCCCGCTGGGCACCTTCACCTGCGTGACGGGCGTCTCGGGCGGCGGCAAGTCCACCCTCGTGATCGACACGCTCTACAAGGCGGTGGCCAAGAAGCTGAACGGGGCAGTGGAGCACCCGGCGCCCTACGGCCGAATCGAGGGGCTGGAGCATCTCGACAAGGTCATCGACATCGACCAGTCGCCCATCGGGCGGACCCCGCGCTCGAACCCCGCCACCTATATCGGCGCCTTCACGCCGATCCGCGACTGGTTCGCCGGCCTGCCGGAGGCCAAGGCGCGCGGCTACCAACCGGGGCGCTTCTCCTTCAACGTGAAGGGCGGGCGCTGCGAGGCCTGCTCCGGCGATGGCGTCATCAAGATCGAGATGCACTTCCTGCCGGACGTCTACGTCACCTGCGATGTCTGCAAGGGCAAGCGCTACGACCGCGAGACGCTGGAGGTGAAGTACCGCGAGAAGTCCATCGCCGACGTGCTCGACATGACGGTCGAGGAGGCGGCGGAGCTGTTCAAGGCGGTGCCCTCGATCCGCGACAAGATGGAGACGCTGAAGCGCGTCGGCCTGCATTATGTCCGCGTCGGCCAACAGGCGACCACCCTGTCGGGCGGCGAAGCCCAGCGGGTCAAGCTGTCGAAGGAATTGTCCAAGCGCGCCACCGGGCGGACGCTGTATATCCTCGACGAGCCGACGACCGGACTTCACTTCCATGATGTCGCGAAGCTGATGGAAGTGCTTCACGAGCTTGTCGACCAGGGCAATACTGTCGTCGTCATCGAGCACAACTTGGAGGTCATCAAGACCGCCGATTGGGTGATCGACATGGGTCCCGAGGGCGGCGACGGTGGCGGCAAGGTCGTGGCCGTGGGCGTGCCGGAGGAGATCGCCGCGTCGAAGGCGAGCCATACCGGGCGTTTCCTGCGCGAGGTGCTGGAACGGCGCGCGGCGAAGCCCGCCCCCCGCCGGAAGGCCGCCGGCTAGGCGAGTCGGCAGTTTCTGCCGGTTCGGTGGGCGAAACGCCTGCCGAAGGGGCATGATTCGACCCCGGAATCGGTCGTCCGGGGCTTATGCAAGCCAAAGATTCGCCTGTCCGGCGCTCCGGAGGGGGCTCGCACCGCTTCGGGGCGGGGGCGGCTGCCTTGCCGGTTCGTCCCGTCTCGGACCGGGACAACAGCTTGACCGTTCAACGATATTTTGCCGAACGGGCTGTCTTAGGCATGTGTTGCAACGCGGCAAAAATGCGGCTTTTGCGCAACGGTTTGCTCCAACCTGCCAAACCGGCAAGCATTGCTCTGTCTTTCCGAGGTCCTTTGTAGAATAGTCCGAGACGTTGAGACGGGGCGGCTCCGTGGGGGCGCTCGGCATTGAATCGGACGGCCACCGCAGAAGCGGATGTGACCGGCACGGTAATGCCGAATGCGGGACGGAAGCCAGAGACCTTGGGAAGGACCGAAATAATGATGAAGAACTGGCTCGCGGCCGGCGCGGTCGCGCTCTCGGTCGGAATGACGTCGACGATCGCTCAAGCGCAAACCACGACTGTCCCGGGTGAGCAGGTCGGCCTTGCCGTCGGCGCGCCGCTCCCCGAGGGCATCTACGCCATCAACACCTTCACCTACCGCCGCACCGACGGCCGGAACGATGCCGATACGGCCGTCAACATCCCGGTCCTCGTGTGGTCGACCCCGCTGGTGCCGTTCGGCGGCCGCATCGAGCTCCTCGTGGCTCCCCCGACCGTGTTCGCCTTCACCCGCAACCCGGCCGGCGTCGCGAACAAGGACATCTCGATCAACGTCGGTACCTTCATCGGCGGCATCTGGGCCTTCGACCTGGGCGGCAACTTCGGCGTCAGCTTGCTCGGCGGCGTGTACCTGAACGACCTGAACGGCGACCGCGGCTCGATCATCACGCCCACCGGCGCGACCGCCACCCCGGTTCTGCCGCAGCTCTCCTCCAACACCTACCGCTTCGGCGTCGCCGGCAGCTACACGGGTGACGGCTGGAACCTGACCGCCAACCTGACCGCCAACATCTACGACTCCCCCGGCCGGTTCGACGGTCGCGTGGGTGCCTTCATCGGCCCGCTGCGCCTCTCGGACGCCCTGAACTTCGACCTCACGGCCACGAAGACCTTCGGCAACTTCGAAATCGGCGCCGTCGGCTACGGCACCTACAACTTCGACATCAGCCCGCTCAGCGCGGCGGCCGGCAACCGCGGCCGCTTCGCCCTCGGCGGCCTCGTCGGCTACGACTTCAAGGTGTTCAAGGTTCAGGCCTACGTCGCCCGCGACGTCGTAACCGGCTCCACCATCCCGGCGACCGCCTTCCGCGCCGCCCGCGAGAACTACTCCACCGACGGCTGGATCCGCTTCATCATCCCGCTGTACAGCCCCGCCGCTGCCGTTTCCCCGGTCCCGGCTCCGCTGGTTCGCAAGTACTGAGAACGGCCTCGGATGCGGCGCCCCAGGCGCCGCATCCCCCGCGCTCGTCGACGCCCGGTCTCCCCTGGAGGCCGGGCGTTCGTCGTTCGGGCAACCCGGCCCCGCCGCCGCACCGGGTGTCGGGCGGGCTCGGGTCGCCTACTTACGTCGAACTGACGATTCACGCGGACGGCCGACGAGGCGTCCGCAGGTTGTGCGAGGCCAAGGGGCGCCGACCATGCAGGGCGAACGCAAGATCCCGGTTCAGGTCCAGCCGAAGGCCGCCGATTACAGCTACGACCTCGACCGGGCGATCGGCGCGGTGGTCTCGCTGTCGAGCCGCGTGCCGGAAGACGGGTTCACGGCGGAAACCCTCGGCACCGAGCGCGCGGGCAACGCCGTGGTGATCGGCGAGGACGGGCTCGTCCTCACCGTCGGCTACCTCGTCATGGAGGCCGAGAGCGTCTGGCTGACGACCCGCGAGGGCCGTTCCGTGCCGGGCCACGTCCTGGGCTTCGATGCCGCCACCGGGTTCGGCCTCGTGCAGGCCCTGGGCGATCTCGGCACGTCCTCCCTGCGGCTCGGCCGCTCCTCCTCCCTCAAGATCGGGGACAAGGCGGTGCTGGCGGGGGGCGGGGGCCGCTCCCATTGCGTCGCCGTCGAGGTGATCGCCCGGCAGGAATTCGCGGGCTACTGGGAATACGTCCTCGACGAGGCGCTGTTCACCGCGCCCTCGCACCCTCATTGGGGCGGCACGGCGCTGATCGGGCCGAAGGGCGACCTTCTCGGCATCGGCTCCCTGCAATTGCAGCAGGGGGGCAGCGCGGCGGGCCGCGCGATCAACATGGTCGTGCCCATCGACCTGCTGCCGCCGATCCTCGAAGACCTGCGCATGCGCGGCCGGGCCGACCAAGCCCCCCGCCCCTGGCTCGGCATCTACGCCACGGAGAGCGAGGAGGGCATCGTCATCATGGGCCTCGCCGACGGAGGCCCCGCCGAGGGCGCCGGCCTGCAGGGCGGCGACGTGATCGCCGCGGTGGCGGGCGAGCCCATCGCGGACCTCGCGGCCATGTTCCGCTCGATCTGGGCGCTGGGGACGGCCGGGGCGCGCATCCCCCTGACGATCCGGCGGGACGGGCGCACGCTGCTGCTCACCATCGTCTCCGGGGATCGCCACGCCTTCCTGCGGACGCCCTCGGTCCATTGAGGGCGCCACAACGCTGCCGCGAAAACGCCTGGACCCTGCACGTTCCACAACCGTAATCTCAGGGTCCGTTCAGGTCGCCGGCCCGATTCTCCCTTCCGAACCGGCGCCCGGGCGTCGGGAGACGATGGAGATCATCTCATGGCACTCGTGAGCACCCTTCGCGGAAAGGCTCTCGTCAAGCCGGCCCTGCTCGCCGCCGCGCTGGTGGCTGGCGGGCTCGGCCTCGCGGATTCGGCGCAAGCCGCCGGCGGCTGCGGCCCCGGCTTCCACCCGAACCCCTGGGGCGTCTGCCGCCCGAACTACGGCTACGGCCCCCGCCCCTATTGGCGGCGCCCGGTGCCGGTCTACGGGTACGGCTATGCCCGCCCCCGGCCGATCTACCGGCCCTACGGCTATTACGGCCCCCGCCCGTTCTACTAGGCCGTTTCGCAACCGCGAATTGAGAGGGCGTCCCGCCGGCCGGCGGGGCGCCTTTTGCGCGTCCGGCCCCCATTGATGCATGCGCCTACAGAATGACCACGGGGTAAGGTTGCCCGAGTCTTAAGCTGGCTATGACTTTCGTGCAGGGCAGGTGCTTGGCCTTAGCTCTGACGCTGCGCCGCAACCGGTCTATATGTGCAATGCATCAACAACAGGCAGCGGTGCCCCTCCTTTCAGCACCGCCTGCCTCATGAGAGGCCAAGAGTTCCATGTCTGCCGCCCGCAGCGTTCTGTCCCGTGTCCGCGCCTACCTCCGCTATCGCGATACGGTGTCCCAGCTTTCGCGCCTGTCGGATCGCGATCTTGCCGATCTCGGCATCAACCGCACCGACATCCTGGGCATCGCGCGCGCCTGATCTCACGGGGCTCACGCCCGACTGACGATTGAAGGGCCGTCCCCCGTTGATCCGGGTGGCGGCCCTCCGTTATTTTCAGGCATGACGCACACCATTCACATCGTCGGCGGCGGTCTCGCCGGGTCCGAAGCCGCCTGGCAGGTCGCCGAAGCCGGCCACCACGCCGTGATCCACGAGATGCGCCCCGTGCGCCGCACCGAGGCGCATCACGGCGAGGGGCTGGCGGAACTCGTCTGCTCCAACTCCTTCCGGTCGGACGACGCCAACGGCAACGCCGTCGGGCTTCTCCACCAGGAGATGCGCAGTCTCGGCTCGCTGATCATGCGCGCTGCCGATGCGCATCAGGTGCCGGCGGGCGGGGCGCTCGCCGTGGACCGCGAGGGTTTCTCCGCCGCCGTGACGGCCACCCTCGAACAGCACCCCAATGTCACCGTCGTGCGGGAGGAGGTCGCCGGGCTTCCGCCGGAGGAATGGGGGCCGTGCATCGTCGCAACGGGCCCCCTCACCGCCCCCGATCTCGCCGAGGGCATCTGCGCCCTCACCGGCGCCGAATCGCTCGCCTTCTTCGACGCCATCGCGCCCATCGTGCACCGCGAGTCCATCGACATGGACGTGGCGTGGTTCCAGTCGCGCTACGACAAGCCGGGCCCGGGCGGCACCGGGGCCGACTACCTCAACTGCCCGATGGACCGGGAGCAATACGACGCCTTCATCGCGGCCCTGATCGGCGGCGAGAAGATCGGCTTCAAGCAATGGGAGGGCACGCCCTATTTCGACGGGTGCCTGCCCATCGAGGTCATGGCCGAGCGCGGCCCCGAAACCCTGCGTCACGGGCCGATGAAGCCGGTCGGCCTCACCAATCCCCGCGCCCCGGACCGGAAGCCCTGCGCCATCGTCCAGCTCCGGCAGGACAACGCCCTGGGCACCCTCTACAACATGGTCGGCTTCCAGACGAAGCTGACCTATTCGGAGCAGGTGCGGATCTTCCGCACCATCCCCGGCCTGCAGAACGCGGAGTTCGCCCGGCTCGGCGGCCTTCACCGGAACACCTATCTCGACAGCCCGCGCCTGCTGGACGCGACCCTGCGCCTGAAGGCGCGGCCCGCTCTGCGCTTCGCTGGGCAGATCACCGGCTGCGAGGGCTATGTAGAGAGCGCCGCCGTGGGCCTGATGGCCGGGCGCTTCGCGGTGGCCGAGGCGGCGAGCGCGCCGCTCGCCCCCCTGCCCCAGACGACGGCGCTCGGCGCCCTGATCGCCCACATCACCGGCGGGCATGTCTCGGCCGAGGAGGGGAGCGGCCCGCGCTCGTTCCAACCGATGAACGTCAATTTCGGGCTGTTCCCGCCGCTGGAGCGGATGCCGCGCGGAGAGGCCGGGCGCCGCCTGCGTGGGCCGGAGAAGGCCGCCCTGAAGAAGCGCGCCCTCACCGACAGGGCGCGGGACGACCTCGCCGCCTGGATGGCCGGCGGTCAGCCGGTTCAGGCGGCGGCGGAGTAGCGGCGGGATTTCGCGCCGCGCCCGACCCTTACCCCTCGTCGCGCCGCGCCTGCCGCATCTCCTCCCAGCGGGCGAGACGGTCGGCGAGGCGGGTCTCGTAGCCCCGGTCGGTCGGCTCGTAGAGATGCTGCCGGCCCAAGGCCTCGGGCCAGTAATCCTGGCCGGAGAAGGCGTCGGGCTCGTCGTGGTCGTAGCGGTAGCCCTCGCCGTAGCCGACCTTCCGCATCAGCTTGGTCGGCGCGTTGAGGATCACCCGCGGCGGGGGCAGCGAGCCCGCCTCCTTGGCGAGGCGCGTCGCGGCCTTGTAGGCGGTGTAGACCGCGTTCGATTTCGGGGCGCAGGCGAGGTAGATCGCCGCCTGCGCAAGCGCCAGCTCGCCCTCGGGGCTGCCGAGGAAGTCGAACGCATCCTTGGCCGCGTTGGCGATCACGAGCGCCTGCGGATCGGCGAGCCCGATATCCTCCACCGCCATGCGCACGAGGCGCCGGGCGATGAACAGCCGGTCCTCGCCGGCATCGAGCATCCGGCACAGGTAGTAGAGCGCCGCATCCGGGTCCGAGCCGCGCACCGTCTTATGGAGCGCGGAGATCAGGTTGTAGTGCCCCTCCTGCGCCTTGTCGTAGACGGGGGCGCGGCGCTGGACGATGCGTTGCAGGGCGTCGGCGTCGAAGGTCTCGCCCGGCGCCGCCGAGCGCCAGACCTCCTCGGCCAACGTCAGCGCCGCGCGCCCGTCGCCATCGGCCATGCGGACGAGAACCCCCCTCGCCTCCTCGGTCAGCGGCAGCGCCTGCCCGGTCAAATCCTCGGCCCGCGCCAGCAGGCGGGCGATGGCCCCCGGATCGAGGGCGCGGAACAGCAGCACGCGGGCGCGGGACAGGAGCGCCGCGTTCAATTCGAAGGAGGGGTTCTCGGTGGTGGCGCCGATCAGCGTGACGGTGCCGTCCTCCATCACCGGCAGGAAGGCGTCGAGCTGGGCGCGGTTGAAGCGGTGGATCTCGTCCACGAAGAGCAGGGTCGCCTGCCCCTGCGTCCGACGCTTGCGGGCGGCCTCGAACACCTTGCGCAGGTCCGGCACGCCCGAGAAGATCGCCGAGATCTGCTCGAAATGCAGGTCCGTCGCGGAGGCGAGGAGCCGCGCCACCGTGGTCTTGCCGGTGCCCGGCGGTCCCCAGAAGATCAGCGAGCCGAGGTTGCGCCCGCGCAGCAGGCGGGTGAGCGCGCCACCCTCCCCGGTCAGGTGTTCCTGTCCGACCACCTCGTCGAGGGTGCGCGGCCGGAGTCTGTCGGCCAGAGGGCGGTTGACGCCGCTCTCCGGTGCGGCCTCGGGCGGCGGGGCGGGCTCTGACGATCCGAACAGATCTGACATCCCGGCATGAACACCGCCCGCCCCGGCCGATGCAAGCGCCGCGGGCGGGTCCTCAACCGCTGAAGATCGAGGTCATCACCTCGCCGTTGCGGTTGATGACGATCTCCCACGAACCCGGCATGGTGCGGATCACCCGGTCGAGGTCCTTGGTGGTGGCCATCGGCATGCCGTTCACCGCCACCACGACATCGCCCTTCTGCAGCCCGGCGCGGGCGGCGAAGGACCCCTCGTCCACGGATTCGACCGCGACGCCGTCCACCGTGAAGTCGACCTGCAGGTCCTCGGCGACGGCGGGGGAGGTGTTCACGAAGCTCGCTCCCAGGAAGGGAGAGCGGGTTTTCACCTTGAGCGAGTCGCGCGGGCGCGTCTCCGGGGCCGAGCCGAGCTTCACGTTCAGCGTCTGGCGGCTCGTGCCGCGCTGGATGCCGAACTTCGTGTGGCCCGTGATGCCCTTCAGGGCGAAGCGGTAGCCGAAGGCCTCGGGATCATCCACCGCCTGCCCGTCCACCGACAGGATCAGGTCGCCGCGCTTCAGCCCGGCTTCCTCGGCCGGGCTCTTGGGCTGGAGGCTTGCCACCAGCACGCCGGTCGGGTGGTCGAGCCCCATGCTGTCGGCGATGTCCGGCGAGACGGTCTGGACCCGCGCGCCGAGCCAGGGCCGGCGCACCACGGTCAGGCCGTCCTTGGCGGCCATGACCACCGCCTTGACCATGCTGACGGGGATGGCGAAGCCGATGCCGTGGCTGCCGCCCGATTGCGAGTAGATCGCGGTGTTGATGCCGACCAGTTGACCCTGGAGGTTGACCAGGGCGCCGCCGGAATTGCCCGGATTGATCGCGGCGTCGGTCTGGATGAAGTACTGGTAGTCCGCCGAGCCGACCTGCGTGCGGGCGAGCGCCGAGACGATGCCCTGCGTCACCGTCTGGCCGACGCCGAACGGGTTGCCGATCGCCATCACGAAGTCGCCGACCTCCAGCTTGTCCGCATCGCCGAACGGCATCGGGTTCAGCCCGGTCGGCGGCTCCTTGATGCGGATCACCGCGAGGTCGGTGCGGCTGTCACGCAGGACGATGGACGCCTCGAATTCCCGCCGGTCGGCCAGGGCGACGCGCACCTCGTTCATGTTGTCGATGACGTGGGCGTTGGTGATGACGAGCCCGGAGCCGTCCACCAGCACGCCGGAGCCGAGGGATTTCTGCGCCCGGTCGCCCCGGGGGCCGCGCCCGCCCTCCGGCTCGCCGAAGAAGCGGCGCATGAACTCCTCCATCGCGCTGGCGCGCGCGTTGGAGCGCTTGTCGACATGCGAGGCGTAGACGTTCACCACCGAGGGCGCCGCCCGCTTCACCACCGGCGCGAAGGAGAGCTGAACCTCGCCCCGGCTCAGGGGCACCTGCTTGCCCGTGTTCTCCTGCGGCTCGGTCCGCGCCATCTGCGCGGAGGCGGTGCCGCCGAGGATCACGGCGAAGAGCACGGCAAGGGGCAGTCGGGTCGTCATGCGGGGCTCCGGATGCGGGCGCTCCCGCCGGCCGAGCCGGACGGGAGCCTTTGCAGGGAGCCTATCGGAGCCGATTAAGGCAGGCGCGCGACACCTTCGCCGATGCGCCGCGCTTTCCGTCACTCCACCGGCTTGCGCTTGACGCGGCTGCCGGACACCGCCTGCGCCGCGATGGCCTGGGCCACGGCCGCCTGCGCGCCACTCTGTCCGGCGGGCACCCGGTGCATCTTGCCGAGGCCGAGGGCGCGGGCGAGCTCGGACCGGCGCTCGGAATAGGACGGCGAGGTCATCGGGTAGCTGGCATCGAGTCCCCACTTCGCGCGGTAGGCGTCCGGGGTCAGGCCATGCATCGCGAGGTGGCGGCGCAGGGTCTTGTAGGGCTTGCCGTCCTCGAACGAAATCAGAAAATCCTTCGTGATCGAGCGCTCGATTTCCTGTTGGGTCAGTTTCGGCGGAAGCTCGATAGGGCGACGCTTGCTCTCAACGTCCCACATCACGCGGTACACGCTGGTCAGAACTTCCGGGAGGTCTGCCGGCTGGATGTGGTTGTTGCTGACATATGCCGTGACGACTTCGGCGGTCAGCGCCAACAGGCGATCATCGAACGTGGAAGACATCGTCTTGACCTATCTGGAGGGGTGATGACGTAAAAAGCACCATGCGTGGTTGTATAACCCTCTCGCGACCCGCACTCAATTCACAGACGCGCTATTTCGGCGCCACAACCCATAATTCTGGCAATTAACCACCCATGCATCGCCGTGACGTGCCGTGTTCTCCGTATTCGTTGCGCAGAGGCGAACCATGTCTCGCCAAATTCTTATCGGCGTCTCTCTGATCTTTGTTGTGTGCAATAAGCGTTGGCAACCGCACGACACAAAAACAATCATTGTGAAAAATGCTCATTGCCCGTGGATGATTTTACGGCTTCGCCGAAGGGGTGAGGCCATCGCGTTGACAGGACGGCCCGAGCCACGCGAACAAGGCTGCATGTCGCAAACGCCCCATCGCCCGACCTCGCCGAGCGAGCGCCTCGCCCTCGCCGGCATCGCCGCCCTGACTCTCGTGACGGTGCTGATCGGCGCCCTGGCGCCGGGCGGGCATGGCCCCGCCCCCCGCACGGTGGCGGACGACCCTACCTGCCTCGAATGGTCGGACGGCTGCCAGGTCTGCAAGCGCTGGCCCGACAGCGTCGCCTGTTCCCTGCCGGGCATCGCCTGCGAGCCCGGCGTGCAGCGTTGTCTGATCCGAAACGACGGGTGAGCGGCCCATCGGCGATCCTGCGATTCGCGCCGAGCCCGAATGGCCGGCTGCATCTCGGCCACGCCTATTCCGCGCTGTTGAACACCAAGATCGCAGCCGACCTCGGCGGAACCTGCCGGTTGCGCATCGAGGATATCGATCCGGCCCGGTCCAAGCCTGAATTCACCGAGGCGATCCTCACCGATCTCGCCTGGATCGGCCTGACCTACCCGGAACCGATCCGCCGCCAATCGGCGCATATGCGTGAATATCGGTCAGTTCGGGATAGGCTCATTGGGGCCGGCTGGGCCTATGCGTGTTTTTGCTCACGCGGCGAGATCCGGGCGCGGGCGGTGGCGTGCGATCCGGACGGCGCGCCGCTCTACCCCGGAACCTGTCGCGACCTCGATCCCGGCGAGGCCGCCGCGCGGTGCGCGCGCGGCGAACCGCATACGTGGCGGCTCGCCCTGTCGCGCGCCCTCCCCCAGGCGCTGAAGCAAGGGCCGCTGGGCTACGTCGCCCTCGACGGAGAGGGCAAGCGCTGGGTGCCGGCCGATCCGGCGCCCTGGGGCGACGCGGTGATCGCGCGCCGGGACGTGCCGACGAGCTACCACCTCGCCGTGGTCCATGACGATGCTCTGGAGAGCATCACCCACGTGGTGCGCGGCGCCGACCTCGAAGCGGCGACGAGCCTGCACGTGCTGCTGCAACGGCTCCTCGGCCTGCCGACGCCCCGCTATCACCATCACCCGCTGATCCAGGATGAGGAGGGGCGCAAGCTCGCCAAGTCGCGGGGTTCGCCGAGCCTCGCCTCCCTGCGGGACGCGGGCCTGTCCGCCGGGGCGATCCGCGCCCGGCTCGGCTTCGCCTGAGGGGGCCTACCGGATCGCGGCGTCGCGCTGGGCGAGGGCCGTGGCGCTCTTGGCCTTCTGCATCGTCGCCTCGATCTGCTCGCGCTGGCGCCGGAAATCGGCGAGTAGCCGCCCGTCCAACTCGCGCCCGCGCGGCACGCGGATCTTCATCGGATCCACGAAATGACCGTTGATGATCACCTCGTAGTGGAGGTGGGCGCCGGTCGAGAGGCCGGTCGAGCCGACATAGCCGATGATCTGGCCCTGGCGGACGCGCACGCCTTCCGTGATGCCCCGCCCAAACCGCGACATGTGGTTGTAGGTCGTGACGTAGCCGTTGATGTGCTGCAACTCGACCCGGCGCCCGTAGCCGGAGGTCATCTCGGCGCGGATCACGAGGCCGTTGCCGGCGGCCATGATCGGCGTGCCGATCGGGTTCGACCAATCGACGCCGGTATGCAGCTTTGCGTAGCCAAGCACCGGGTGGCGGCGGTAGCCGAAGCCCGAGCGCATGATGCCGTCGGCGATGGGCTTTCGCAGGAGGAACTTCTTCAGCGAGCGCCCCTGGTCGTCGAGATAATCGATCGAGCCGTCGTCGGGCGATTGGAAGCGGAACACCTTGCGGGTCTCGCCGCCGAGGGTGAGCGCGGCATAGAGCAGGTCCGGCCGGTCGGCGCCGGAGCCTTCCTCGTCATACGTATAGAAGACGTCGAGCCCGTCGCCGCTCTGCACCCGGCGCTGGAAGTCGAGATCGTAGCTGAACACCCGGACGATGTCCTCGACGGTGGTGCGCGGGATGTCGTGCCGCCCGGCCGTCTCGTAGAGGCTCTGGTAGAGCCGGGGGCCGGAGCCCGAATCCTCGTCCTCCTCATCGCCCGCATCCGCTTGGGGCTGCGCCTTCTGCCCGGAGATGTCCTCCGTCGGCGGGGCCACGGAGACGAAGGTGCCCCGGTCGTTGATCGCGGCGATGCCTTCGATCCCGTTCTCGCCGTAGAGGACCACGCGGGTCACCTGCCGGGCGTTGGCCGGCTGGGCGCCGGGTGCGATCTGCACGCGCATCTGCTGACCCTCCGCCAGGGCGGAGGTCTTGGTTCGGCCGCCGAGCGCCGCGACGATCCCGCGGATCTGCTCGTCGCTCGCGAGGCCGGTGCCCTTGAGGGTCGATTCGAGCGTCTCGCCCTTGGCGAGGGCGATGTCGCGCTCCTCCACGAGGGGCGGCTCGTTCGGCTTTAGGTCGGTCTTGGCGAGCTTGGTGACGTTCTCGGGGACAACCAGCACCTCGATCGCCTTGAACGGGTTGTTCTCCTTGGGCGCCCCGTCGAGGGCACCGGCTGCCTGCTGCAGCGTGCGCGACAGCATGATCTGCGGCGCGATCGGGATGGTGGTCCGGCGTCCGGCTTCCGCCGCGAGGCGCCGCTCCTCCTCAACCTGCGCGGCCACGTCGTCGTCGCTGAGGGCCGGGGCGGCGGGATCGACCGCGAGCCCGACGAGGTCGCGCTTCACGACGGTCACTTCGGCACCGGGGGCATCGCTGGCGGCGTCGGCGGCGCGCTCCTGCGGCTCGTCCGAGGCGAACTTCATCGGGTCGAAGCGCGGCAGGTCGGAGGCATAGGTGCCCACCGTCAGGGAAAGCGGCGTCGTGATCCGCACGAACGGCTTGGCCTTGATGATCTCCCGGTCCCCGAGTCGCACCGTCACCGGGGCGCGGAAGCTCTGGCGGGCGGAGGCCACCATTGGGTTGCGCACGAGCCGGTCGCCCTTGTGCGCGACGTTGGCGCTGCCCTCGTTCGGCAGAAGGCGCGGCGCGATGCTCGGCTGATCGGGGATCGCCGCGTAGGAGAGGTCGCCCTGAATGGAGACATGAAGCGCAGCAGCGATCAGCGCCGCGCCGGTCAGACCGGTGAGGGAGCTGGCGCAGAGCCAGCGCAGGTTCACCGTGCGCCGGTCGACCTGCGTCGCCTCCGATCCGAACAGATCGAGGGGAGCTTGGCCGCCCTGTGCGACGGGCAGCGCGCCGTCGATCCTGTATCGCTCGCGCTTCACTCGCTGGTCCTAAAGAGCCTTCACCGTCGGCGCGGTCGCGGCGGTCGCGGATGGCGGCCGGACAGGGGTCGGCGGGTCGCCCCCCAGAGAGGAACCATGTCTAAGGACAGGATGTCGAGATTGAGGCGCGCGTCGCGCGTGAGCTCTCCCGCCGAATCCGGGATCGTTCCAGGAGCCGGGTCGATTTTTTCGGGTTCGGCGAAATTTGCGATTGACGGGCCAGGGGGCGATCCTTATACCTCTGTTCATCGGCGCCGGCCGCGGAAGCGGACCGGTTGACGACGCACCTTCTGAACATCGCGGCAGGGTTGGCCGGCGAAGGCCGGGCACGCTGCTGTTTTTGTCCTCTCGGTGTAGGGTCATCCGGGTCAACCGGCGATCAGCTCTTTGACATTGTGATATGAGGAAGGGAGACGCGGACGGCGTACTCGACTGTCCTTGCGGATCTGGCTTTTGCCGGATCGTGAGAGACGAGACGCTGATCTGTTGG